>NZ_CP094975.1:1807500-2510000 GCF_023509015.1 Pseudomonas abieticivorans | reverse complement strand
CCAAGGTTGCAGGCCTGGCCACTGTCAGCCGGCCTACGCTGGAACGGGCCGACACTGTAGGCGAGATGCCAGCGCAGCAGCGCTGGGTGTTTTAAGCCGGCAACACCACAAAAATTTCGAAAACGGTAAGGAGATCCACCATGCTTAGTTGGGCAATCACATTCCTGATCATCGCCATTGTCGCTGCAGTCCTTGGCTTCGGTGGTATCGCTGGCGCCGCGACAGGTATCGCCAAGATCCTGTTCATTGTTTTCCTGGTGCTGTTTGTGGCCTCGTTCTTCTTCGGCCGTCGCGGTAGAGGCTGAATATGGCGAGCTTAACCTTCAAGGCTGTGGCCGCTGCCCTGCTGTTGGGCAGCTGCGCCACGGCGATGGCGGCCAATGACGGCCAGGCGCGGGCCAGTCAGTTGTTGAGCTCTGACCCGCAGTATCGCGAGACGTGGCAAGGTGTAGTGAAGAAAGAGGAGCGCTTGCCCGATTGGGTGATCAACCTCACTGGCTACTCCGAGCAGATGTCTGGCGTTGAAGAAGACAAGGCCAAGTATCTGGTTGGCCAGCTATGCGAAACCCAGCAAAGCTGCACCACCCAGCGTCTGATCGTCGCCTTTAGTTGGGACAAGAAAGACGCCTACGCCTTGTTGGTGCAGGTACCTGCTGGCCTACCGGCCGACAAGTCACCCACGCGCCACGCCGACTATCGTTGGCTGGGCAAGCCTGACAAGGGCATGCAGCAGGTGCTGGATGAGCAATTGAAGAAAGATCCGAACTGGTATTGATCGGATAATTTGAAAGAAGCTGAACCTTTTCAATGATTTGGCTTCTATTCCCTGCGCAAGCCCGAGGAGGGCCGGCGCATGATCAAGGGGCCGGGACGTTCTGATTGCTACAGGATCGGAGTGACCTAGGGGTACAGGGAGTGCCTCCGCTGAGGGCCAGGTCAGGTAAAAGCTGCGAGGGAGGCCCGTGAGCCGGAATCGGCCGGGCTTCCCGAGAGCTTTTTATCGAGAAAACAATCGTTTAGCTCGAAATGACGATCCAGCTTGGGTCGCGTCCTATTATTCACTTTTTTTCTGATGAAACCTTTCTGGCGTTTACGCCATTTCGCTTGGCGGATCTGACCGTACATCGATATTTTTCGCCGACGCCCACCTTGCCCATTCCTCGAATTTGCCCATTCGGATTGTCGAACACCGTGCTTTTGGCTCCGTGTTTATTGGACTTGCGTGGGCGAAACACGCCGCTTCAAGCATTTTCGATTTTCCGAACGCGTGCAAGGCAACCCGTTGTGACGCTGCTTTCGAACAATAAATATCATGCCGATTCGGCATAGGGTAGGCGTTTACGGCATTAGACGGGGGGAGGCTGCATCGGAATAGTTGCGCCTTTTTTCGTTGGCACAAGCATCCAAACGGGTGTCGACGAAGACCTTCTACGGGGACACCTTCAGACGCTCGCCAACGCTTTGACTGCTCTAGATCGAGTGTTTGGCAAGATTCAGAAGTGTGCTCGAGTTCACTTGAAGTAAGGGTAACAATATGAAGAAGGCAAAACTCAGCCTCGCCTGGCAGATCCTCATCGGTCTGGTACTCGGGATTGCAATCGGCGCATTGCTCAACCACTTCAGTGCCGAAAAGGCCTGGTGGATCGGCAACGTCTTGCAACCTGCTGGTGATATCTTCATTCGCCTGATCAAGATGATCGTTATCCCGATCGTGATTTCCTCGCTGATCGTCGGGATCGCGGGTGTGGGCGATGCGAAGAAGCTCGGCCGCATTGGCCTGAAAACCATTCTCTATTTCGAGATCGTGACCACCATCGCTATCGTGGTGGGCTTGGTGCTGGCCAACGTGTTCCACCCTGGCAGCGGCATCGACATGAGTACGCTGGGTACCGTCGACATCTCCAAGTACCAGGCCACGGCTGCCGAAGTCCAGCACGAACACGCCTTTATCGAAACCATTCTGAACCTGATCCCATCGAACATCTTCGCGGCCATGGCGCGTGGCGAGATGCTGCCGATCATTTTCTTCTCGGTGCTGTTCGGCCTGGGCCTGTCGAGCCTCAAGCCGGACCTGCGTGAACCCTTGGTAAAGATGTTCCAGGGCGTTTCGGAAAGCATGTTCAAGGTCACCCACATGATCATGAACTACGCGCCGATCGGTGTGTTTGCCTTGATCGCCGTGACCGTCGCCAACTTTGGTTTTGCCTCGCTGCTGCCATTGGCCAAGCTGGTGATTTTGGTTTACGTGGCCATCGCCTTCTTCGCCTTCGTGGTGCTTGGCCTGATCGCCCGCCTGTTCGGCTTTTCGGTGATCAAGCTGATGCGCATCTTCAAGGATGAGCTGGTGCTGGCTTACTCCACTGCAAGCTCCGAAACCGTGCTGCCGCGCGTGATCGAGAAGATGGAAGCCTACGGTGCGCCCAAGGCCATCTGCAGCTTCGTGGTGCCTACCGGTTACTCGTTCAACCTCGACGGTTCGACCTTGTACCAGAGCATCGCGGCCATCTTCATTGCCCAGTTGTACGGCATCGATCTGTCGATCAGCCAGCAACTGCTGCTGGTACTGACCCTGATGGTCACGTCCAAGGGTATCGCCGGCGTTCCGGGCGTTTCCTTCGTGGTGCTGCTGGCCACCCTGGGCAGCGTAGGGATTCCGTTGGAAGGGCTGGCCTTTATCGCCGGTGTCGACCGTGTGATGGACATGGCCCGTACCGCACTGAACGTGATCGGCAACGCCCTGGCCGTGCTGGTAGTCTCGCGCTGGGAAGGCATGTACGACGATGCCAAGGGCGAGCGCTACTGGAATTCGCTGCCGCACTGGCGCAGTAAGCCAGCTGACGTTGCGGGTGAAACCGTAGCGAAGTAGCGTACCCAGGATGTATCAGACCAACCCCGACCCGTCGGGGTTTGTCGTTTCTGGACTTGCCGCTATCATTCGCCCCAACTTGTGGGGGAATACTGATGCTCAATGGCCTATGGCTCGGCTTTTTCGTGGTGGCGGCGATTTCCGCCCTGGCCCAATGGCTGGTGGGGGGCAATGCCGGGATCTTTGCCGCGATGGTCGAAAGCATCTTCGCCATGGCCAAGCTGTCGGTGGATGTCATGGTGCTGCTGTTCGGCACCCTGACCTTGTGGCTGGGTTTTCTACGCATCGCCGAGAAGGCCGGTATCGTCGACTGGCTGGCCAAGGTGCTGGGGCCGCTGTTTGCCCGGTTGATGCCGGAAGTGCCACGCGGGCACCCGGCGCTTGGGCTGATTACCATGAACTTCGCCGCCAACGCTCTGGGCCTGGATAACGCGGCCACCCCGATTGGCCTGAAGGCCATGCGCGCTTTGCAGGAGCTGAACCCCAGCCGCGATACGGCCAGTAACGCGCAGATTTTGTTCCTGGTGCTCAACGCCTCGTCGTTGACCCTGCTGCCGGTGACCATCTTCATGTACCGCGCCCAGCAAGGCGCCACCGACCCCACCCTGATCTTTTTGCCGATCCTGCTGGCCACCAGCGCCTCGACCTTGGTGGGCCTGCTCTCGGTGGCTGTGATGCAGCGTCTGCGGCTTTGGGACCCCGTGGTGCTCGCCTACCTGATCCCTGGCGCATTGCTGCTGGGTGGCTTCATGGCGCTGCTGGCGGGGCTGTCTGCGACTGCATTGGCAAGCCTTTCGTCAATCCTGGGCAACCTGACGTTGTTCGGCCTGATCATGTTGTTCTTGCTGATCGGCGCCTTGCGCAAGGTGAAGGTCTACGAGGCGTTTGTCGAAGGCGCCAAGGAAGGCTTCGACGTGGCCAAGAACCTGCTGCCCTACCTAGTGGCCATGCTCTGTGCCGTCGGTGTGCTGCGCGCCTCCGGGGCATTGGAATTTGCGCTGGAGGGCATCCGTCATGCAGTGCAGTGGGCGGGGTTGGACACGCGCTTCGTCGATGCGCTGCCCACTGCGCTGGTCAAGCCGTTTTCTGGTAGCGCTGCGCGCGCGATGCTGATCGAGACCATGCAGAGCAAGGGCGTGGACAGCTTCCCGGCCTTGGTGGCGGCTACCATCCAAGGCAGCACCGAAACCACCTTCTACGTACTGGCGGTGTACTTCGGCGCGGTCGGCATCCAGCGCGCCCGCCATGCCGTGGGTTGCGCCTTGCTGGCTGAGTTCAGCGGCGTGGTGGCGGCGGTTGCCGTGTGCTACTGGTTCTTCGGCTGATACTGCTGCCCTGCCTGGGCCACGGTCCAGTCGATCACCTGTTTGATCAGTTGATCGCTGGCCTGGCCGAACCCGGCCACCACCGACGGTACTTTCGGGTCATTCAACGGCTGGTGCACTTCAAAGCGCCGGCTGGCCAGTATCCGGTGCGTGCTGCTGACCAGCAGCGCGTCAAAGCGAATCACCGCCTGCGGTCCGCTTGCCGCGTATTCGGTCTGGAACGCCTGTAACTGCCCGCCCAGCTCGAAGTCCCCATACAGATTGGCGTCATCGCTGCTCAGGCGCTGCACGCGGCCGTCCTGGGCAAAGGCGTCGAGCAGGCGATTGCGCAACAGCACGGGGGCCGGATCGCTCCAGCGGGCGCCTTTGTAGCTGCTGATCACATCGCCCTGTGGGATAACCGCGATGCGTGGGGTATTCAAGGCACCGCTGGCCTCGGGCTTGGCAATGCGCAGTGACCACGGCACGGCATTGGCGTTACGCGCTGGCGCTGCGGCAGCCGGCAGGCGATAGACATCCGCAGGCTCGGCCTGGGGCAAAATCGAGCAAGCGCTCAACAGGCCAAGCGAGGCAACCAGGGGCAACAGGATCGGTTTCATGGCTCAAACTCCTTGTTCTTGTCCCTTCCCAGCAGATAGCCGCTGGGGTTGGCTTCCAGGCGTTGGGAAATGCCCTTGAGCGAAGACAGCGTGTCGCGCAGTTCGCGGATGGCCGGTGACAGTTCGTTAAGACCTTGCAGGCCGCCATTGAGGGATTCGCGGTTGTTTTGCAGCAGGCCATTGATGGTCGCGGCGCTCTGCTCCAGCGACTGCATGGCCTTGTCGGCGCTGGCAAAGACCTGTTTGCCCTGGTTGTCGATCAGCCCGTTGGCGTTGCGCATCAGCGTGGTGGTCTGCTCCAGGGCGGCGCCCGCCTGTTTGCTGACCAATGCCAATTGCTTGATGGCCTGGCGGATGTCATCGCGCTGGTCGGCCACCACACTGGTGGTTTGCTCGAGGTTTTTCAGGGTTTTGCCCAGGCTTTCGACGTTTTCTTCAGAAATCAGCCGGTTGGCGTTGTACAGCAGGTGATTGACCCCGGCCAGCAGGTCATTGCTGTTATTGAGCAGCCGTGCGATGGGCGACGGCGCGGCCACGATGGTTGGCAGTTTGCCCTTCTCACCTTTGAGCTCGGGGCTTTCGGGCGTGCCGCCACTGAGCTGGATGATCGAGGTGCCGGTGATGCCGTTCAGTGCGAGCTTGGCCACGGTGTCCTGCTTGATCGGGGTTTCGCCGGTCAGGCGGATGCGCGCCAGCACCCGGCGCGGGTCTTCCGGGTCCAGGCGCAACTGCGACACGTCGCCCACCTTGATGCCGCTGTATTGCACGGCGCTGCCTTTGGACAGGCCGGTCACGGCCTCGTTGAATACCACTTCGTAGTCCTTGAAGGCGGTGTCGACGCTGGACTTGGCCAGCCACAGCCCGAACAGCAGGGCACCGACCACCACCAGCACGGTGAACAGCCCGATCAATACATGATGAGCACGGGTTTCCATCTCAGACCTCCTTTTGCCGGGTGGCGGCTTGATAGGCCGCACGGCCGCGCGGGCCGTGGAAATATTCGTGAATCCAGGGGTCGTTGGTTTCGGCCACCTTGTCGATGTGATCAACCACCAGCACGTGCTTTTGCGCCAGTACCGCCACGCGATCGGTGATGGTGTAGAGCGTATCCAAGTCATGGGTGACCAGGAACACGCTCAGCCCCAGGGCATCGCGCAGGGTCAGGATGAGCTGGTCGAAGGCTGCCGCGCCGATGGGGTCCAGGCCTGCGGTGGGCTCATCGAGAAACAGGATGTCCGGGTCCAGCGCCAGGGCCCGTGCCAGGGCGGCGCGCTTGATCATGCCGCCCGACAGTTGCGAGGGGTATTTATTGGCCGATGACAACGGCAGGCCTGCCAGAGCCAGCTTCACGTACGCCAGGTGTTCGGCATCGATGCGCGATAGGCCGGCGTGTTCGATCAGGGGCAGCGCGACGTTCTCGGTGACAGTCAGCGAGGAAAACAGCGCGCCCTGCTGGAACAGCACGCCAAAGCGCCGTTCGACCATCGAACGGTCCGTCTCCGAGAGGCTGTTCAGTTCTTGGCCGAAGACTTTCACCGAGCCTTCATTGGGCCGGCGCAGGCCAATGATGCTGCGCAGCAAGACCGACTTGCCACTGCCCGAGCCACCGACCACGGCCAGGATCTCGCCCCGGCGCAGGTCTAGGTCCAGGTGCTCGTGCACGCTCTGGCTGGCGAAGCGGTTGCACAACCCGCGCACTTCGATCACTGCTTCATGCGGCACCGCCACTCGCCAATTCACCAGCCTAGCTCCATGAAAAACATCGCCGCGGCGGCATCCAGCACAATCACCACGAAGATCGATTGCACCACGCTTGAGGTGGTGTGGGCGCCCACCGACTCGGCGCTGCCCTCCACTTTGAAACCTTCCAGGCAACCGATGGCGGCGATGATGAATGCAAACACCGGTGCCTTGATCATGCCAACGATAAAGTGCTGCACGCCGATGTCCGCTTGCAGCAGCGAGAGGAACATCGCCGGCGAGATACCCAGCGATGCGGCGCACACCACGCCGCCGCCGATAAGGCCGCAAAGCATGGCCAGGAACGTCAGCGCCGGCAGCGAGATCAGCAGGGCCAATACGCGGGGCAGCACCAGCAGTTCGATGGGGTCCAGGCCCAGGGTACGGATCGCGTCGATCTCTTCGTTGGCCTTCATCGAGCCGATCTGCGCGGTGAAGGCGCTGGCCGTGCGCCCGGCCATCAGGATGGCGGTCAGCAACACGGCGAACTCACGCAGGAAGGAAAACGCCACCAGGTCGACGGTGAAGATCGTCGCGCCAAAGGCGGCCAGCACCGTGGCACCGAGAAAGGCCACCACCGCGCCCACCAAAAAGGTCAGCAGCGCAACAATGGGGGCTGCGTCCAAGCCGGTTTGCTCGATGTGCGCGATGACCGCAGTGGTGCGCCAGCGCCAAGGGCGAAATAGCCCCATGGCCAGCGTCTGCAGGACCAGGCCGATGAAGCCGAGCAATTGCAGGGTGTCTTTCCAGACCGTGTCCACGGCCTTGCCAATGCGGGTCAGCAGCAACAAGCCAACGGCAACCTCGGGCTCCTTGACCGGCTCGCAGAAGTCTTGCAGCGAGCAGTACACGGTTTGCAGCAGCGCGCGGCTGGCCGCTGGCAAGTGCGTGGCGGTATCGGCCAGCTTGCCCAGCCGATCAGCCCCCAGCAGCTCAACCAGCAGCGAAGCGCCCGCGGTGTCCACGGCGCCCAACTGGTCGAGATCAATCTGGGTGGCCTGGTCGTATTGCCCGTGGAGTTGTTCGGTTTGCCGGCGCAGGTTTTTATAGTGCGCGAGCGTCCAGTCGCCAGCGATGTGCAGGCGTGCCGGGTGGCTCGAAGTGTCCAGGTGGGCGTTGCCGTCGAGTGCTTGGGTGGTCATAAGCTCCGAGCTTAGTTGCCTTTGCCATATCGGCGAGTAATAGCACATTCACCTGGTTAATTTCATTGGGCTGGCGCAGGTGTTCCATCATCCGTGACTTCAAAGCGCAGCACGCCGATCATTTGGCCGTCCTCGGTCATCACCCGCACCTGCCACTTGCCCACCGGGCTGCCGGGGAAGTTCTGTTTGTGGGTCCAGGCGCGGTAGCCTTCCTTGCGCCCACCGTGGATGTCCAGCGGGATGCGGTCGACTTCCTGGCCGTTGAAGCGCCACACGTGGTAGATGCGTTCGTCCAGGCCCCGGGGTGCGTTGATCGCGGTGTAGGCATACACGCCGGTGCCGCGCATCTGGCTGGCGGTGAGGGTCTTGATGTCGTCGCCGGGGGTGCGGTTCTGGTTGTCCAGGTTGGTGGCAATGGCCGACTCGGTCATCCACAGCGTCGCCGGGGGTACCCAGGAGCGCAGCAGCCAGCCGGCGCCGCCGACGGCCAGGGTCATCACCACCAGCATCACGCCGCGCTTCCAGCTGTTGATCGGGAAGCTGGTGGCAAGGCTGGGGAACGACAACAGCATGGCCGTGCCCAGCGCCAGCTTGAAGCTTTCGGCGGTGGTCAGGTGCAGGATGATCGGCAGTGCCGTCAGCATCGCGGCAAACAGCGTGAGGGTGTGCATGGTCATGAACAGCCAGCGCCGCGGCGCCACCCACTTGTAATACAGCGGGTCGATGATCGAGATCAGGCCCGCCACGGTGAGGATGCCGGTGAACACCAGCTGGCCGCTGTTCCAGGTGGTGGTGATATAGAAGAACGGCAAAACGAAGAACAGGCTTTCCTGGTGGATCATCTGCGTGGCGTAGCGCAGCAACCCTTCGGGGATGTTCCGTTTGAAGGCGCGGCTGAACCACTGGGTGAAGGTGTTCTCCAGCATCAGCCAAACCCAGCTCACCAGCATGATCACGGCGATCCAGCTGGCGAGGCTGGCTTGGCGATCGACCATGATGAAGCTGCCGATCCCGGAAGCGAAACCGCCGATGGCGATCACCCCGGGGTAGCGTTTGATGAGTTCGATGATGCGCTGGAGGTAGTAAGGCATTCGGCAGATTCTTGGTGGTTGTCAGAAAACGCCCACAGGATACCGGCTTGGTGCCTTCATTGCCCGCCCCTAATGGTGGCGTCGCCAGAAGCCCCAACCCAGTGCGCCCAGGCCCAATAGCACCAGTAGCGAGACCCCCAGTTCGTAGAGTTCATCGTAGCTGAGCAACGGTTCTTCGATACGGATATAGGGCGCCTGGGCAAACAGTTTGCGCATGGCGTCATCGGTTTGCTTGAGGGTGACCTTGCTCAGTTGGCGTGCGGGGTCGCTGAAATGCCCGTCGGAATAATCCGTCAGGGCGCTCCAGTAGTAATCCGCCAGCGCGCTATTGCCTTGCACGGCCCAACCCTGGCGGGCAATGGCCGCCTGCTTGAGGCGGGCGAAGGTGGCCGGGTCAAGGCCGTCTTTTTGCAGGCGTTGCACTAGCTGCACGACGATCGTGCGGGCCTGGTCGACGTCTTTGCGGTCCAGGTCGGCATTCAGGCTGAGCATGCCGGTATCGCCAAAGGCTTCGCGCTGGCTCCAGGGCCCGTACGACAGGCTGTGCTTGAGCCGTAGCTCTTTGTAGATTGCCCATTCCATATAGCTTTGCAGCAGGTCCAGGGCCACGTCCTGTTCGCCTTCCAGGGAAGGCTCCTGGTAAAACCAATGCATTTTCGCGCCGTCGCCTACCCAGCCGCTGGTCAAGGTACGTTCCTGATCGGGGGTGTGCAGGGTGACGGGAATGTCGGGGTGTTCGGTAGGCTCGCTGGCCTTCAGTTCGCCGAAGGTGCGTTCCAGATAGGCCGGCAGCACTTTGTCCAGGCCGCCGACCATGATCAGGGTCATGTTGTTGGGGGCGTACCAGCTTTTACGCACGGCTTCGACCTGCTCCAGGGTCATGTCCTGGACGGAGGAGCGCTCGGTGCATTTGGTGCCCATTTCCACGGCGAGTTGGTCACTGGCCGGGTGGCCGACGTCCTGCTTGTCGAGCCAGCGTTGCAGGTGCGAGTAATGCCCGCCCGCCTCGCGCTCCACGATGTTGCGCGAGATGGTCAGGGCTTTCTCGTCGAGTTGGGTCTTGGTCAGCACGGCCAGCAGCAGGTCGAGCACCTTGCGCTCGTTACGTGCCGGGGCTTCGATCACGAAGGTGGTGTCGGTGGCGCTGGTGAAGGCATTCCAGTCGCCGCCCAGTGCTTGCATGCGCTCTTCCAGGTCGCCTTCGCCGCCGCCGTCCACGCCGCTGAACAGCAAGTGCTCCAGCAGGTGCGGCAGTTCCTGGTCGGCGCAGCTGAAATCATCGAAGCCTACGCCCACCACCAAGCGGATGGCCACGTGGTTGCGGTCATCACCGGGTTTGAGCAGTACTTGCAGGCCGTTGTCCAGCAGGTAGCCTTCGACCTGGAAGCGATCCAAAGCCTGGCTTGAGTTGGCGCCCACCAGCAGGCACAGGGAAAGCACGCAACGCAGGCCCAGCTTGCGGGTGATCACGTTGCAGACTCTACCGACAGGCTTGATAAAAGGCCGCCCCCAGCCTTCGGCGATGACAGAGCCGACGGTTTCCTGCATCACTACCTCATCCAAATCAGCTCAGCCTGCAAGAACAGACTTCGGTGGCGCGTGGTCGTTCAAGGCGAATGCGCGTTGTCCGGCACACTGTCGAATTCTAGCGCCCCGGTTTCCGAGGTTTCCAGCACCACGTAGGCGCTACCGCAGAACAGCGAGTTGAGCCGCTTCATGTCGGCGATCAGTTCCAGGTGCAGCGAGCTGGTTTCAATGCTCTGCACCACTTTACGCTGCAATCGGCTGACGTGGGCGTGAGCCAGGCGACGTTCCTGAGCGCGGAAACGACGCTTTTCGCGCAGCAGTTGCCGGGCGCTTTCGGGGTCACCACTGAGGAATACCGACAGGCCCAGGCGCAGGTTGGACATCAACTGGGTGTGCAGCCCAGCCAGTTCTTCCAGGCCAACTTCAGAGAACTGCCGGCGTTGCGAGGTTTTCTGTTGCTGGACCTTGCGCAGCATGCGCTCGATCAGGTCGCTGGCCAGCTTGAGGTTGATCGCAAGCTCAATGATTTCGGCCCAACGCCGGCTGTCCTGATCGCTGAGGTCTTCGCGGGGCATTTGTGCAAGGTACAGCTTGATTGCGCTGTAAAGGGCTTCGACATCGTCGCTTTGGCGGCGCATTTCCTGGGTCATCGCGGTTTGCGTGCCGCGCAGTACGTTAAGCATGGCACCAAGCATGCTGTCGATCAGGTCGCCGATGCGCAGGGTCTCGCGCACGGCGTTGGCCAAGGCCAGGCTGGGCGTGTCCAGTGCCGACAGGTCCAGGTGGCGCGGGCGTGCCAGGCCATTGGTTTCTTCACGCTCGGGCAGCAGCCAGGTGCACAGCCTGGACATCGGGCCCACGGTGGGCAGCATGATCAGGCAGCGCAGGGTGTTGTACAGCAGGTGAAAGCCGATCACCAGGCCCTGCACGTTGAAGTCCAGGCCGTCCATCCAGTGCACCAGCGGGTCGAGCACCGGAATTATCAGCACCAGGCCGATCAGCTTGTACAGCAGGCTCCCCAAGGCTACTTGGCGCCCGGCGGTGTTCTGCATGCTGGTGGAAATGAAGGCCAGCAGGCCGCTGCCGACGTTGGCACCGATTACCAGGCCGATGGCCACCGGCAGGCTGATCACGCCGGCCTCGGCCAGGGTGGCTGTAAGCAGAACGGCTGCCAGGCTTGAGTAGGAGATCATCGCGAACATCGCGCCCACCAAGGCGTCGAGTAAGATGTCGCCGGTCAATGAGGCAAACAGCACCTTCACGCCCTGGGCGTGGGTGATGGGGGCGGCGGCTTCGACGATCAGTTGCAGCGCCAGGACGATCAGGCCCAGGCCGATCCCGACACGGCCCATCTGGCCGACGCGGGTTTGCTTGCGCGAGAGGAAAAAAATCACCCCCAGGAAGATCAGCAGCGGCGACAGCCACGACAGGTCGAGGGTCAGCACCCGCGACATCAGCGCGGTACCGACGTCGGCACCCAGCATGATCGCCAACGCTGGCGTCAGGGTCATCAGGCCCTGGCCGACGAAGGAGGTGGTGAGCATGGCGGTGGCGTTACTGCTCTGCACCACGGCCGTGACCAGGATGCCGGCGATAAAGGCCAGCGGTCGCTTGGACATGTTGTGGCTCAGCAGGCGACGCAAGCTGGAACCGTAAACCCGCAGGATGCCGGTGCGAACTATGTGAGTGCCCCAGATCAGCAAGGCGACTGCCGAAAGCAGATTGAGCAGGGTCAGCATACAAAGGCCCCCTGAGAAGTTGTGCTCCGCGTGGGGAGCCAGTGAGTGTGCAGCGAGGCTGATGCTGGAGTTGGTTTTTGTTCAGCGCTCACTTATAGCTTTAGTCGGCCTTGGGCCTGACCGCCAGCATCGCACAGGAAAAGCCGTGTTGAAACAAAAGTGTCACAATTTCATGGGGCTGCAAAACAGCAAAGGAGCCGCAGAGGGCTCCTTGCTGGCGAGCTTGATGCGCGGCTATTGACCCGGAACATCCTTGCGTAGTTTCACGGGGTCCGTGAGTTTTTTCTTTTTCGCCATTGCAGTGCGCATCTTGATGTTGATGGCCTCGACCGCCAGCGAGAAAGCCATGGCGAAGTAGACGTAGCCCTTTGGCACGTGCACTTCGAAGGATTCGGCGATCAGCACGGTACCCACCACGAT
The DNA here is from genome assembly GCF_023509015.1 of Pseudomonas abieticivorans. Taxonomy (NCBI): domain Bacteria; kingdom Pseudomonadati; phylum Pseudomonadota; class Gammaproteobacteria; order Pseudomonadales; family Pseudomonadaceae; genus Pseudomonas; species Pseudomonas abieticivorans. The sequence continues at coordinate 2,497,551 of NZ_CP094975.1, read as the reverse complement.
CAAGAACGACAGGGCCAGCATCTTCAGCGAAGGGTGCTTGTCGATGAAATTGCTGATGGTGCCCGCACACAGCATCATCACCAGCACTGCGACGACAATGGCGGCGATCATGACGGGAACGTGCGACACCATGCCGACTGCGGTAATCACCGAGTCCAGCGAGAACACGATGTCGATGATCGCGATCTGGATGATGGTGTACAAGAAATTGCCGCCCTTGCCAGAGGGCTCATCAGTGGTTTCTTCCTCACCTTCCAGGCCGTGGTAGATTTCCTGGGAGCTTTTCCACAGCAGGAACAGGCCGCCGAAGAACAGGATCAGGTCGCGCCCGGAAATACCCTGGCCGAACACCACGAACAGGTCGGCGGTGAGGCGCATCACCCAAGTGATCGACAGCAGCAACAGGATCCGGGTGACCATGGCCAGCGCCAGGCCGAACAGCCGCGTGCGTGGCTGCATGTGCTTGGGCATGCGGCTGACCAAAATCGAGATCATGATGATGTTGTCGATGCCCAGCACGATCTCGAGTGCGGTGAGGGTAAAAAAGGCAACCCAGATTTCCGGGTTGGTCAGCCATTCCATGTGTATTCCTTCGAGCGTTTAACGGGGCACGCTTGAGCGGCGCGCCCGGGTTGGGATGAATCGCTTGCCTTACAGGCTGCTGAACAACGGGAACGTGCCCAGCAGCAGCGCGGCGAACATTATGCACAGGCATACCAGCACTGCCCACTTCAGGGTGAAGCGCTGGTGATCGCCAAATTCGATACCGGCCAATGCCACCAACAGGTACGTCGAGGGTACCAGTGGGCTGAGCAGGTGCACCGGCTGGCCGACGATCGAGGCGCGGGCCATTTCCACGGCGCTGATGCCGTAGTGGCTGGCCGCCTCCGCCAACACCGGCAACACGCCGTAGTAGAAGGCATCGTTGGACATGAAGAAGGTGAACGGCATGCTAACCAGCGCAGTGATGACTGCCAGGTACGGGCCGAGGGCTTCGGGGATGACCGCCAACAGGCTTTTGGACATGGCGTCGACCATGCCGGTGCCCGACAGGATACCGGTAAAGATACCGGCCGCGAAAATCAGCCCGACTACCGCCAGCACGCTGCCGGAGTGGGCGGCGATGCGGTCCTTTTGCATTTGCAGGCAAGGATAGTTGACGATCATCGCGATGCTGAAGGCAATCATGAACAGCACCGGCAGCGGCAGCAGGCCGGCGATCAGGGCGGCCATCAGTGCCAGGGTCAGGGCGCCGTTGAACCAGATCAGTTTAGGCCGACGCGCCTCGGGGAACTGCGACACGCTGATCTCGTTGTGGTCGACTTCATCGCCGGCCAAGTGCAGTTCGCCCAGGCGGGCCCGCTCGCGTTTGCCGTAGAAGTAGGCGATGGCCAGGATGGCGACGACGCCGGCGAGCATGGCCGGGATCATCGGCACGAAGATGTCCGAGGGGTCGACATGCAGGGCGCTGGCCGCCCGGGCGGTAGGGCCGCCCCAAGGAGTCATGTTCATCACCCCGCCAGCCAGGATAATCAAGCCGGCCATGATCCGCGGGCTCATGCCGATGCGGCTGTACAGCGGCAGCATGGCGGCCACGCAGATCATGTAGGTAGTGGCGCCGTCACCGTCCAGTGATACCACCAGGGCCAGCACCGCGGTACCCACCGAGACCTTCAGCGGGTCGCCCTTGACCAACTTGAGGATCTTGCGCACGGCCGGGTCGAACAGGCCGGAGTCGATCATCAAGGCAAAGTAGAGGATGGCGAACATCAGCATTACGCCGGTGGGCGCAAGCTTGGTGATGCCCTCGAGCATCATCGGGCCGATCTTGGGCGCGAACCCGCCGAACAGCGCGAACAGAATCGGGATCACGATCAAGGCGATCAAGGCCGACAGGCGCTTGGTCATGATCAGGAACATGAAGGTGATAACCATGGCAAAGCCAAGGAAAGTCAGCATGGTAATACTCCAGGCCAGGGGCTACGAAGGCAGGGCGAACGGGTGGGTTCAGCGCAATGCGACGAGGGCGTGGAATAGGCAGGCGGGTGCAGCGACGGGACGGGAAGCGCAGGACATCAGGATCACCATTGTTGTTTTTGAATCAGCCGGTCTGTGCCGGTGGTGGGGCGATGCTAATGGGCGAAGCTTTCAGCCAGCTTTCGATGTGGGTTTGCCGACCGGAGGTATGTATCTGAATGAGTGGTGGGTTTTACGCGGATGAACCGCCGCTCCCGTAGGAGCGGATTCGTCCGCGAACCAGGCAACGCGGTCTATCAGGGCAACTCAATCCCGCCTGCAGCCTTGTGCAGTGCGCGTAGGTGTTCGCTCATCTGCTTGAGGTTTTCTTCGCTGGCGGCAATCTCGGCGGCGCGCGATGGCTCGAGCAAGGCGCGTACCTCCTTGTCCAGGTCCACGCTCAGGCTTTGCAGTTGTTTCTGGCGCTCGCTGCTTTCCGATTCCAGGCGCTGCCATTCGGCCTTCTGCGGCAAGCCGTAGCCGCCGCTGTCGAGCAGTTCGGCCGGGCGGCTGAGGAAGCCGCTATTGGCAAGGATCGCCTGCAAGGTCTTGTTGGCACTGGCCAGGCTGTTGTCGCCCTGGTCGCGGCCGGCCAGGTAGCGCTTTTTCACCTCTTCCTGGGCCACCAGCAATTGCCGGCGAAAGCTGGCCTGCTCCAGTAGCAACATCGCCGCGCTGGCACGCAGGTCGGCCTGGGCGAACCAGGGCCGGCGCTTCTCGGCTGGCAACTCCAGCCAGTCTTCGACCTTGGCCTGTGGGATCGGCAAGCGCTTTTTCAGGACATCGAACATGGCCTGGTAGCGATCGCGGTAAGAGTCGAAGTGATAACCCAGGCGCAGTGCCCTCTTCTTGTCATCGAGCACGCTGGCATCTGCCATGCCTCGGGCTTCCAACACCTTGAGCAGACCGTTGGGCACAATACTGTCCAGGTCGGCCAGCTTAGGGTTGTTGGTGCCGGCGCGCAGCAGCTTGAGGGTCTCGACCGCACAGTTGTTGGACACGAAATAATAGTTGCCGTCGTAGCTCCAGTGCATCTCGGCGGCATGGCGCACCAGCGACTCGATCTCGGCGCGGGTCAGCTTGAGCGGCACCGAGGCCAGGCTGCGCAACTCGGTCTTGGTGTACTCGTCGATCACCTGGCCCAGCGGCAGCACGAACAGCCGCGACGGGTAGCCCCCGGTCAGGCCACTCCAGGTGGACAGTTGCACGTCATTGACGAACGCGCGGTACGACAGCACCAGGCTGCGGTCCAGGTCCAGCCGGCAATCAGGCCCGCGTGGGCGCCCTGGCGCGCAGATCACCAGGCGCAGCATGCTGTGGCCCCAACGGCTGACCCATTCCTGGTTGGCTTCGGCCAGCAGGTAGTCCACTTCGTACACGCGCTCGGGGTCGATCTCGCCCAAGGGGGTGCGGCCAAAGTCGTTACCGGCGTTCAGGAATGGGTAGGTGGTGGGGCATGTCTCTTTGTTCGGCGGTGCCCAGCCAAAATGTGCCTTGTAGTATTCGTACAGCTCGGGCCGACGGCAGGCGTAGGCCGGGTCGAGCAGGAAGTACTCCATGTTCACTGCCACGAATTCCAGCGGGCTGGTGGTTTCGTAGATATCGGGGCTGCGCACGATCTGGCGGTTCTGTTGCTGACGATCGCCACGGGTGCCGACCGATTGTGGCCAGCCGGCCAGGTCGAGCAAGCGCGGGTCGTCGCTGAGGGTGAAGCGGCGGTCGGTCTGGCCGCGGCATTCGCTGGGCAGGCCGACCTTGCCCATGCTGCTGTCATAACGCTTGCAACGGGCAAACAGCGTGCGCTGGTCATCGGGCCAAAGGCGCGCGCGGTCGTAGATATGGGTCAGTTCATGCAGCACGGTCGCCAATAGTTCTTCGCGCACGGTGCCGTGGGGGCGATTGGTCTTGGTGGTGGCGGCGCTGCCATCGGTGAGGCTGGGCAGCAGGCTTATGTTCAGGTCCAGGCTGGAGACCGCGGACGCCTGGCCGTAGGCATTGCTAGGCATGTGCGACGTCCAACTGACGTCGATGCGCCGGTCCAGTTGCTCGACGAAGCGTGGCGGCAGGTCGCGCATCGCTTCGTCAAGCAGCGCCTGGCTGGCTTGCTGCTGCTGCGCGTTCAGGCCATCAGTCTGAAGGTGCAACTGCAGTGCGGCGGATGCGGGGTTGCCGACCATCAGCAACCCGCAAGCCAGTAGCCAGGCGCCAGGCCACCTCACAGTGCGAGGATGGCTTCGGCGAGGTCCTGGTCGCTGGCGCCTTGGGCCTCCGGCACGCGGGTACGCAGGGTGGCGAAGGCGGCTTCCAGTTGCGAGCCACGGATATCACCGTTGCTGGCGACGAAGCTGGCGGCGTCGTCCTTGGCTTCTACAACCACTTTGGAGTCACGTACCGAGGTGGTGGTGTCGGAGGTGAAATTGATCGAGCGGCCAAAGGCGCGAACGATGATGTTACTGGTTTCCACAAGGGTGTGTGCCTGAGCCACGTCGGCCAGCAACAGCAGGCCGAGGGTGGCGGCAATCAGCGGGGTACGCATGGGGGGTCTCCAGAAAAGCGGATATCAATATTGAGCGAGTATGGCCTGCGCCAGTTCCGTGTCGCTGGCTTGAAGCGTCGGTGAATTGTGCCGCAGATAGTGCAGCGCAGATTCCAGCCGTGCCCCTCTCAGTTGGCCATCAGTGGCAATGAACGCTGCAGCGTCGTCCTGCGCGGCAATTAACAGCTTTCTGTCGAAGGGCGCCTTGGTCACTTGACTGGTGACGTAGCCACTGACGACAAGGTTCTGCGTCGTAAGGTCGAAGGCTTGGCTCGACGCAGACCAACACAGGGCCAATAGTACTGAAAACACATAACGCATAGGACTCAAAAGCGCTCCAACCTGCTGCCAAGGCGAGTGGAATGCGCAGGCCAGGCATGCGCGAACATAGCGGCTGATCAGATGGCCAGGATGGCTTGGGCCAACTGTTCATCCGAGGCCTCAAGCGTTGGGGCGCTGCGACGGATCTCGGCAAAAGCACTTTCCAGTTTCACGCCACGGATATCACCGTTGCTGGCCACGAAGCTGGCAGCGTCATCGCGCGCTTCACGGATGATTTTTTTGTCACGCAGCGACGACGAGGCGTCGGAGGTGGCATTGGAAGAGGCGTTGACCGCGCGCACGACGGCGTCGGTGGTGACCACGAAGCTCGAGGCTTGCGCGCCGGTAGCCATGGCCAGCAGCAGTGTTGCGCCCAGCAGGTGGGAACGGGACATGATGAATCTCCTGTACATGGACATTATTTGACCGACTTACGTAGGTCAGACGCTACTTGCGCCTGTTACGCCACGTCCTGGCCTGCCCGCCCCTTGCCTCTGGTGCGGTGCTCAGCGCCAGAAGGGTTTTTCGAGCTCGGCCATGCGATCGGCATGGCTGACGCCGATGTCAGACAATTGTTGCTCATTTAGTTCCGAGAGTAACCGTCTGGTGCGAGAAGTTTCATGTAACTGATTGAGTCGGCGCAGTACGCGAGTCAGTAGATTCTTGAGTGTGCGGATCATGGCGGCAGTCCTTTTCGGGCCAAAATGGCCTTGAAGGCACCATGTTCCGCTGCCGAAGCAGGACCATAACAGATACAGGTATGCAATATTGTACTGGTTCAATTATTGATTAATTAAAACTGTACCTGTCCGTGGGTATAACAATTGTATGCCCGCCCATCCTGCGCCGCAGAAACGACAAAGCCCGTCGGCAGTAACCTGCGACGGGCTTTGTTTTACAAATTAGAGGCTGGCGAGAGGACTGCGCGTCCAGGGGCCAGCTAGTCCAGCATTAACGCCAGAAAGGCTTGCTCAGCTCTTCGCAACGTTGTGCTTCGCTGATACCGGCGTCGGCCAGCAGGCGAGCATCCAGACGGGCCAATTGATGGCGGCTGGAGATGCGGCGCTGCCACAACATCAGGTTGGCGAGCAGGCGCAGAGGCAGTGCAGCTTGGCTGGTTTCGGTGGTGCTGGAGAATTGCAGGTCGGAACTGAGTGTACGTTCCATGGTTGACGTCCTTCCGCTTGTGGCGGGTTTAGGTAGTGGTTTTAACTGAGATCAATGATCCTCCACTCGCGTCACTATTTGCAGGCACAGTTCACTTCAATTGTGATGGTCCAGTTAACTGTTTATGAGCACTGTTGTGATCAAAAATGAGGCAACTGTACTGGTCTGCACCGTATTGGCGCATTTTTGTACAATGAGGGTTATTTGGAGGGGGAAAAAGGCGGGAATCGACCGGTACAGCAGTACAGTTTTATTCAGAATCATTTGGTAGGCCGGCAAACTGATGCAAATGCACTTGCATCAGTCGCCAACTGTTCCGGCCTACACCGCCAGCATGCGCCCGGTTGTTTCCAGGTTGTCGTGCCAGGCCAGTGCATCGCGCAGGATGTGCGGGGTGTGCCCGCCCTTCGCACAGGCCGCGGTGAAGTACTGGTTGAGTGCGTCGCGGTAGTCGGGGTGCACGCAGTTGTCGATGATCACCCGTGCTCTTTCGCGGGGCGCTAGGCCGCGCAGGTCGGCCAAGCCCTGCTCGGTTACCAGGATGTCGACATCGTGCTCGGTATGGTCGACGTGGCTGACCATGGGCACGACGCTGGAGATCGCGCCGCCCTTGGCGATGGACTTGGTGACGAAGATCGCCAGGTGCGCGTTGCGGGCGAAGTCACCCGAGCCGCCGATGCCGTTCATCATGCGGGTGCCACACACGTGGGTGGAGTTGACGTTGCCGTACAGGTCGAACTCAAGCGCGGTGTTGATGCCGATGATACCCAGGCGACGGATCACCTCGGGGTGGTTGGAGATCTCCTGCGGGCGCAGCACCAGCCGGGATTTGTAGCGGCTGAAGTCGCTGAATACTTCTTCATGTTTTTTTGCCGACAGGGTCATGGAGCTGCCCGAGGCGAAGCTCAGCTTGCCGGCGTCGAACAGGTCGAAGGTCGAATCCTGCAGCACTTCGGAGTACATGGTCATGTCGCTGAACGGTGAGTCCAGCAGGCCGTGCATCACCGCGTTGGCGATGGTGCCGATGCCGGCTTGCAGCGGCATCAGGCTGTTGGTCAGGCGGTCTTCGCGCACTTCGTTCTTGAAGAACTCGACCAGGTGGTTGGCGATGGCCTGGGTTTCCATGTCGGGCGGCAGCACCGTGGAGGGCGAGTCGGCCTGGTTGCTGATGACGATGCCAACGATCTTGGCCGGGTCGATCTGCACCGCGGTATTGCCGATGTGGCTGTCGGCCTTGAGTACCGGGATCGGCAGGCGGGTGGGGCGGTAGCTGGGGATATAGATGTCGTGCAGGCCTTCGAGCTCCAGCGGCTGGGACAGGTTGATCTCGATGATCACTTCCTTGGCCAGGATGGCGAAGCTGGCGGAGTTGCCGACCGAGGTGCTGAGCACCAGGTGGCCTTCCTCGGTGATGGCAACGCATTCGATCACGGCCAGGTCCACGGCCTTGATCTGGCGGTTGCGCAGTTGCTCGACGGTATCGGACAGGTGCTGGTCGATAAACATCACCTTGCCGTCGTTGATCGCCTTACGCAGGGTGCTGTCGACCTGGAATGGCATGCGTCGGGCCAGCACGCCGGCTTCGGTGAGCTGCTTGTCGAGGTCGTTGCCCAGGCTTGCGCCGGTCATCAGGGTGATTTGCAAAGGGGTCTGCTTGGCCCGTTCAGCCAGTGCGTGGGGCACGGCCTTGGCTTCGCCTGCGCGGGTGAAGCCGCTCATGCCGACGGTCATGCCGTCCTGAATCAGGGCAGCGGCGTCGGCCGCACTCATCACCTTGTCTTGCAAGGAAGCTAAACGGATACGGTCACGGTACATGGATTGTTATCTCGGGTAACGGAAGCAAGTGCGCAGTCTAGTGACTTCAAAAAAAATCGGCGCGCTACGTTGGTCGTAGGTGGACCGCCTATTTAGAGCCTTTGGTCGGGTTTCACAGGAAATAAAAAACCCCAGCCTAACCAGCACCGGGGTTTTTGGTATTGCGCCAGATCAAGCTTTAATCAACGGCCTTGACCATGTCTTCGATGACTTTCTTGGCGTCGCCGAACACCATCATGGTCTTGTCCAGGTAGAACAGTTCGTTGTCCAGGCCGGCGTAACCACTGGCCATCGAGCGCTTGTTGACGATGATGGTCTTGGCCTTGAAGGCCTCCAGGATCGGCATGCCGGCGATCGGCGACTTCGGATCGTTCTTGGCCGCCGGGTTGACCACGTCGTTGGCGCCCAGCACCAGCACCACGTCGGCCTGGCCGAACTCGGAGTTGATGTCGTCCATCTCGAACACCTGGTCGTAAGGCACTTCGGCCTCGGCCAGCAATACGTTCATGTGGCCAGGCATACGGCCGGCTACCGGGTGGATCGCGTACTTCACGGTCACGCCTCGGTGGGTCAGCTTCTCGGTCAGCTCTTTCAACGCGTGCTGGGCACGGGCCACGGCCAGGCCGTAGCCAGGCACGATGATCACGGTGTCGGCGTTGGTCAGCAGGAACGTCGCGTCGTCGGCCGAACCGGATTTCACCGGGCGAGCTTCCTTGGCGCCGGCGGGGCCTGCATCAGCCACTGCGCCGAAGCCGCCACCGATCACGTTGAAGAACGAACGGTTCATGGCCTTGCACATGATGTACGACAGGATCGCACCGCTGGAGCCCACCAGGGAGCCGGCGATGATCAGCATCGAGTTGTTCAGCGAGAAGCCGATACCGGCCGCCGCCCAGCCCGAGTAGCTGTTGAGCATCGACACCACGACCGGCATGTCGGCGCCGCCGATCGGGATGATCAGCAGCACGCCCAGCACGAAGGCCAGGGCCAGCATGATGGCGAATGCGGCGTAGCTGCCGGTGAACATGAAGGTCAGGCCGAAGAACAGCGTGGCCAGGCCGATCACCAGGTTGAGCTTGTGCTGGCCAGGGAACTGCACGGGTGCGCCTTGGAACAGGCGGAACTTGTACTTGCCCGACAACTTGCCGAAAGCGATCACGGAACCGGAGAAGGTGATAGCGCCGATGGCTGCACCCAGGAACAGCTCCAGGCGGTTACCGGTAGGGATCGCGTCACCCAGTTGGGCAACGATGCCCAGCGATTGCGGCTCTACCACGGCGGCGATGGCAATGAACACCGCTGCCAGGCCGATCATGCTGTGCATGAAGGCGACCAGTTCCGGCATCTTGGTCATTTCGACGCGCTTGGCCATGATGGAGCCGGCAGTGCCGCCCACCAGCAGGCCGACGATCACGTAGGCGATGCCGCCGGTGGCCAGTTCCGAACCGAGCTTGTAGATCAGGCCCACGGTGGTCAGCACGGCCAGGGTCATGCCCAGCATGCCGAACAGGTTACCGCGCCGCGACGTGGTCGGGTGCGACAGGCCCTTGAGCGCCTGGATAAAGCAGATCGAGGCGATCAGGTAAAGGATGGTTACCAGGTTCATGCTCATTATTTGGCAGCCTCATCCTTAACTTTCGGAGCTTTTTTCTTGAACATCTCGAGCATGCGGCGCGTTACCAGAAAACCACCGAATACGTTCACCGCCGCCAGGGCCACGGCCAGGGTGCCCATGATCTTGCCCAGTGGGGTCACGGTGAGTGCGGCGGCCAGCATGGCGCCGACGATCACGATGGCCGAGATGGCGTTGGTCACCGCCATCAGCGGTGTGTGCAGCGCGGGGGTCACGTTCCAGACCACGTGGTAGCCAACATAAATGGCCAGCACGAAGATGATCAGGTTGTAGACGCCGTGGGAGATCAGCATGTCTTCCATTGTTTTTATCCTCAGCCGTTCTTGCGGATGACTTGGCCGTCGCGGCACATCAGGCACGCAGCGACGATGTCGTCTTCAAGGTTGATCTCGAACTGGCCTTCCTTGTTGAAGACCAGTTTCAGGAAGTCCAGCAGGTTGCGGGCGTACAGCGCCGAAGCGTCCGCACCGACCATGGCAGCCAGGTTGGTGGGGCCGCAGATGATCACACCGTTCTGGACCACGACCTGGTCGGCCACGGTCAGCGGGCAGTTGCCGCCTTGCGCGGCGGCCAGGTCGATGACCACAGAGCCTGGTTTCATCTGGGCAACGGTATCTGCGCTCAGCAACGTGGGCGCTTTGCGGCCAGGGATCAGCGCGGTGGTAATGACAATGTCAGCCTGCTTGGCGCGCTCGTGCACGGCCTGGGCCTGACGCTGCATCCAGCTTGCCGGCATGGGGCGTGCGTAACCGCCGACACCCACGGCGCACTCGCGCTCTTCGTCTGTTTCATACGGCACATCGATGAACTTGGCACCGAGCGACTCGATTTGTTCCTTCACCGCCGGGCGTACGTCCGAGGCTTCGATCACCGCACCCAGGCGCTTGGCCGTGGCGATGGCCTGAAGGCCGGCTACGCCGGCGCCCAGGATGAGTACGCGGGCGGCCTTTACGGTGCCGGCAGCGGTCATCAGCATGGGCATGAAGCGCGGGTAGTGGTGGGCGGCCAGCAGCACGGCTTTATAGCCGGCGATGTTGGCTTGCGAGCTCAGCACGTCCAGGCTCTGCGCACGGGAAGTACGTGGGGCAGCTTCCAGGGCGAAAGCGCTAATACCGCGCTCGGCCATCTTGGCGATGGTTTCGTTGTTGAACGGGTTCAGCATGCCGACCAGAACGGTGCCGCTCTTGATCTGAGCCAGCTCGCTGTCGTCCGGTGCCACCACCTTGAGGATCAGCTCGGCACCAAAGGCATCGCTTGCGCTGCCAATGGTCGCGCCGGCGGCTTCATAGGCACTGTCCGTAACGCTGGCATTGACGCCTGCGCCGCTCTGGACGGTGACCTTGTGGCCTTGGCCGATCAGCTTCTTGATGGTTTCCGGGGTTGCAGCAACCCGTGTTTCGCCCGTCTGCGTTTCGAGAGGAACACCAATGTGCACGTCAAATCTCCTGCGTGATCTTATTGAGTTAACCAGCGCACTACGGATGGCGCAGCTGGGGCGGCCGATCAGCACGATCCCGCCAAAAACAGGCGGGGCGCGGCATTTTGCAGGCGTTATAGCGTGCCTTCAACCAGTTATGAAAGGTGACGTCGCTATAACTACAAGTCACCCCGTGACCGAATGTCGCAAGCAACCCGCTGCAAGCCACAAAACATGGGCTTTCCAGCCTTTTTGTAGGGTTTTTACTTTTTTTTACATTTGTGGGGTGAATAGCCGACGATTGGCTGATTGATAGCCTTGCAGGCCACGTAATCAGAGGCTTTTAGCTGCTTCAAGATGCCGCAGGCACAGTTTGCTTAAATGCGTCATAGATTTATATCTGTAGGGCTTTGATTTTTCTGACTACGGGGTCAGCAAATGATTTTTCCCTTTATGTTCAATGGTATAGAGATCGGCTTCGGCCACCAGCCAGTCGCGAAAAGCCTTTAATGACGCGGATTCGACCTTTCTTTCGGGAATCATCAGGTAATAAGCCTTGTGACTGGCCAGCGCATGGGCATTGGCAACCACCAGGCTGCCCTCCCCCAATTCGCGCTGGATCAGGAATGGCGGGATCAGCGCGATGCCCATTTGGTGCGACGCTGCCTGGGCCAGCATGGAGAATAGTTCATAGCGTGGGCCTGTCATGTCGCGGCTGATGTTCAGCCCCAGTGAGTTGAACCACTGGCGCCAGGCGTACGGCCGGGTGGTCTGCTGCAGTAGCGGCAGCGTGGCGATGGTGTCTGCCGCTAGCGTGCCACCGGCCCCCAGCAAAGCCGGGCTGCAAACTGGCACCGGGTTCTCACCCATCAGGCGGTGCGATTGGGTGCCGGGCCAATCGGCATCGCCGAAGTAAATGGCGGCGTCGAACGGTGTGTCGGCAAACAGGAACGGGCGCGTACGGTTGGTCAGGTTGACCGTGACCTCGGGGTGCGCCTGCTGGAAGCCTTTGAGCCTGGGCAGCAGCCATTGGGTGCCGAATGTGGGCACCACGGCCAGTTCGATGGCGTTGGCGCCTTGCTGGCCCATCACCGAGAGGGTGTCGCGCTCCACGGCATCCAGTTGGGTTGCTACGCGACGGCTATAGGAAAGTCCGGCTTCCGTCAGCTTTACCCCGCGACGCGAGCGTCGGAACAGTTCCACATTGAGAAACTCTTCCAAGCCGGCTATCTGTCGGCAAACGGCCCCCTGGGTGAGGGAAAGCTCCTGGGAGGCCTTGGTAAAGCTCTCGTGGCGGGCGGCGGCTTCGAAGCAAACCAAAGCAGTGGTGCTGGGGATTTTGCGGCGCATGTACGGCAACCTCACTGATAGAGGCGCGTATTGGGCTTTTATGGCCTCTCGGAGTGAGAAATTAGCACAACAGCATGCGAAATCCTCGTTTGTCGGGTGGCGGTATGCGGCCTAGGCTTAGCTCATACCTATCTACCTTTACCCGAGGAGTCGACATGGGCGCCAAAGCAAGCTTCAACTGGATTGATCCGCTGTTGCTGGACCAGCAGCTTACTGAAGAAGAGCGCATGGTTCGCGACAGTGCCGAGCAGTTCGCCCAGGGCAAGTTGGCGCCGCGTGTACTGGAAGCTTTTCGCCACGAGAAGACCGACCCTGCGATCTTTCGTGAAATGGGTGAGATCGGCCTGTTGGGCGCGACCATTCCTGAGCAATACGGTGGCAGTGGCCTCAACTATGTGTGCTACGGCCTGATTGCCCGCGAGGTTGAGCGCATCGACTCCGGCTACCGTTCGATGATGAGCGTGCAGTCCTCCCTGGTGATGGTGCCGATCAACGAGTTCGGCACCGAGGCGCAGAAGCAGAAGTACCTGCCCAAGCTCGCCAGTGGCGAGTGGATTGGTTGCTTCGGCCTGACCGAGCCTAACCACGGCTCCGATCCGGGCGCGATGATTACCCGTGCGCGCTCCGTGGAGGGCGGCTATCGCCTGAGCGGCAGCAAGATGTGGATCACCAACAGCCCGATCGCCGACGTGTTCGTGGTGTGGGCCAAGGACGACGCCGGCGACATTCGCGGTTTCGTGCTTGAGAAAGGTTGGCAGGGGCTCAGTGCTCCAGCGATTCATGGCAAGGTTGGCCTGCGGGCATCGATCACCGGTGAAATCGTGATGGACAATGTGTTTGTCCCCGAAGAGAACATCTTCCCGGACGTGCGCGGCCTCAAGGGCCCGTTCACGTGCCTGAACTCCGCGCGCTATGGCATTTCCTGGGGAGCATTGGGGGCGGCCGAATATTGCTGGCACACCGCGCGCCAATACACCTTGGATCGTCAGCAGTTCGGTCGCCCATTGGCAGCCAACCAGTTGATCCAGAAAAAGCTGGCCGACATGCAGACCGAGATCACCATGGCGTTGCAAGGTTGCCTACGTCTGGGGCGCATGAAGGATGAAGGCACCGCGGCAGTGGAAATCACCTCGATCATGAAGCGCAACTCCTGCGGCAAGTCCCTGGACATCGCCCGCATGGCCCGGGACATGCTGGGTGGCAATGGCATCAGCGATGAGTTCGGCGTGGCCCGCCACCTGGTCAACCTGGAGGTGGTCAACACCTATGAAGGCACGCATGACGTGCATGCGCTGATTCTGGGGCGCGCGCAAACCGGCATCCAGGCGTTCTATTAATAGGAGCTCGGCCATGGGTGCTTTGTCTCATCTGCGCGTGCTTGACCTGTCGCGGGTACTGGCGGGCCCCTGGGCCGGGCAGATCCTTGCCGACCTGGGGGCTGAGGTCATCAAGGTCGAACGGCCCGGCAACGGCGACGACACGCGTGCCTGGGGGCCGCCCTTCCTCAAGGACGCCCGCGGCGAGAATACCAGCGAGGCGGCGTACTACCTGTCGGCCAACCGCAACAAGCAATCGGTGACCATCGACTTTACCCAAGCCGAAGGCCAGCGCCTGGTGCGCGAGTTGGCAGCCAAGTCAGACATCGTCATCGAGAACTTCAAGGTCGGTGGCCTGGCAGCGTATGGGCTGGACTATGCCTCGCTCAAGGCGATCAATCCGCAGCTTATCTATTGTTCGATCACCGGCTTCGGCCAGACCGGGCCCTATGCCAAGCGCGCCGGGTATGACTTCATGATCCAGGGGCTGGGTGGGCTGATGAGCCTGACCGGGCGCCCGGAGGGTGATGAGGGCGCCGGGCCGGTGAAGGTTGGCGTGGCGCTGACCGACATCCTCACTGGCCTGTATTCCACGGTAGCGATACTGGCCGCCCTCGCCCACCGTGATCATGATGGTGGCGGGCAGCACATTGACATGGCGTTGCTGGATGTACAGGTGGCCTGCCTGGCGAACCAGGCCATGAATTACCTCACCACCGGCGTGCCCCCGCGCAGGCTCGGTAACGCGCACCCTAATATAGTGCCCTACCAGGACTTCCCTACCGCCGATGGCGACTTCATCCTGACGGTGGGTAACGACGGGCAGTTCCGCAAGTTTGCCGAAGTGGCCGGGCAGCCACAGTGGGCTGATGATCCGCGCTTCCTGACCAACAAGCTGCGGGTGGCCAACCGAGGGGAGCTGGTACCGTTGATTCGTCAGGCGACGGTATTCAAGACCACGGCGCAGTGGGTTGAGCAGTTGGAGCTGGCCGGTGTGCCCTGTGGGCCAATCAATGACTTGGCCCAGGTGTTTGCCGACCCGCAGGTGGTTGCCCGTGGGTTGGCGGTTTCCATGCCTCACCCTTTGGCTGGCACCCTGCCCCAGGTCGCCAGCCCGATCAGGATGTCGCAGACGCCTGTGGAGTACCGGATGGCCCCTCCTCTATTGGGTGAGCATACCGACCAGGTGCTGGCTGAGTTGCTTGGGTTGCAGGCTGAAGACTTGATGCGCTTGCGTGAGCTAAAGGTGGTGTGAGCGTTGCTTCTATATAGAAGGGGGCTGGAAAGCCCTTTTCTGGCTGTTTCAGGCTATTTCACAAAACTGTCAAATAAGCGCTTGACGCCCCCGTGGATCTGTCTATAATTCGCCCCACTTCCGGCGCAGACGAAACGGAAAACTTCTTTGGAAACAAAGAGTTAACCGAAGTAAGCAGTGAGGAAGCCGCTCTTATAACCGAGAGCATGTTGTAGATCGGAAGCGGTGAAAAAAGGTGGTTGACAGCGGTTTGAAACGCTGTAGAATTCGCCTCCCGCAACGAGAGATCGAAGCGAGCCAAGTGTTTGAAGTTGTTCGGAAAATTCTGAAAGACTTCAAAATAAACGCTTGACAGGCTCTGAGGAAAGCGTAGAATGCGCGCCTCGGTTGAGACGAAAGAATCAACCAACCGCTCTTTAACAACTGAATCAAGCAATTCGTGTGGGTGCTTGTGACTCAGACTGATAGTCAAAAAGATTATCAGCATCACAAGTTACCTCCGCGAGAAATCAAAGATGTAACCAACGATTGCTGAGCCAAGTTTATAAGGTTTTCTCAAAACCTAATTGCAGTATTGAACTGAAGAGTTTGATCATGGCTCAGATTGAACGCTGGCGGCAGGCCTAACACATGCAAGTCGAGCGGATGACAGGAGCTTGCTCCTGAATTCAGCGGCGGACGGGTGAGTAATGCCTAGGAATCTGCCTGGTAGTGGGGGACAACGTTTCGAAAGGAACGCTAATACCGCATACGTCCTACGGGAGAAAGCAGGGGACCTTCGGGCCTTGCGCTATCAGATGAGCCTAGGTCGGATTAGCTAGTTGGTGAGGTAATGGCTCACCAAGGCGACGATCCGTAACTGGTCTGAGAGGATGATCAGTCACACTGGAACTGAGACACGGTCCAGACTCCTACGGGAGGCAGCAGTGGGGAATATTGGACAATGGGCGAAAGCCTGATCCAGCCATGCCGCGTGTGTGAAGAAGGTCTTCGGATTGTAAAGCACTTTAAGGTGGGAGGAAGGGCATTAACCTAATACGTTAGTGTTTTGACGTTACCGCCAGAATAAGCACCGGCTAACTCTGTGCCAGCAGCCGCGGTAATACAGAGGGTGCAAGCGTTAATCGGAATTACTGGGCGTAAAGCGCGCGTAGGTGGTTTGTTAAGTTGAATGTGAAATCCCCGGGCTCAACCTGGGAACTGCATCCAAAACTGGCAAGCTAGAGTATGGTAGAGGGTAGTGGAATTTCCTGTGTAGCGGTGAAATGCGTAGATATAGGAAGGAACACCAGTGGCGAAGGCGACTACCTGGACTGATACTGACACTGAGGTGCGAAAGCGTGGGGAGCAAACAGGATTAGATACCCTGGTAGTCCACGCCGTAAACGATGTCAACTAGCCGTTGGGAGCCTTGAGCTCTTAGTGGCGCAGCTAACGCATTAAGTTGACCGCCTGGGGAGTACGGCCGCAAGGTTAAAACTCAAATGAATTGACGGGGGCCCGCACAAGCGGTGGAGCATGTGGTTTAATTCGAAGCAACGCGAAGAACCTTACCAGGCCTTGACATCCAATGAGCTTTCCAGAGATGGATTGGTGCCTTCGGGAACATTGAGACAGGTGCTGCATGGCTGTCGTCAGCTCGTGTCGTGAGATGTTGGGTTAAGTCCCGTAACGAGCGCAACCCTTGTCCTTAGTTACCAGCACGTTATGGTGGGCACTCTAAGGAGACTGCCGGTGACAAACCGGAGGAAGGTGGGGATGACGTCAAGTCATCATGGCCCTTACGGCCTGGGCTACACACGTGCTACAATGGTCGGTACAGAGGGTCGCCAAGCCGCGAGGTGGAGCTAATCTCACAAAACCGATCGTAGTCCGGATCGCAGTCTGCAACTCGACTGCGTGAAGTCGGAATCGCTAGTAATCGCGAATCAGAATGTCGCGGTGAATACGTTCCCGGGCCTTGTACACACCGCCCGTCACACCATGGGAGTGGGTTGCACCAGAAGTAGCTAGTCTAACCTTCGGGAGGACGGTTACCACGGTGTGATTCATGACTGGGGTGAAGTCGTAACAAGGTAGCCGTAGGGGAACCTGCGGCTGGATCACCTCCTTAATCGACGACATCAGCTGTATCATGAGCTCCCACACGAATTGCTTGATTCATTGAAGAAGACGATAGAAGCAGCCCGAAATTGGGTCTGTAGCTCAGTTGGTTAGAGCGCACCCCTGATAAGGGTGAGGTCGGCAGTTCGAATCTGCCCAGACCCACCAATTTTGTGTGGGAAACGCCTGTAGAAATACGGGGCCATAGCTCAGCTGGGAGAGCGCCTGCCTTGCACGCAGGAGGTCAACGGTTCGATCCCGTTTGGCTCCACCACTACTGCTTCCGCGTTAAAGCTTAGAAATGAGCATTCCACCAAGACGGTGATGAATGTTGATTTCTAGTCTTTGATTAGATCGTTCTTTAAAAATTTGGGTATGTGATAGAAAGATAGACTGAACGTTACTTTCACTGGTAACGGATCAGGCTAAGGTAAAATTTGTGAGTAATTACAAGTTTTCGGCGAATGTCGTCTTCATAGTATAACCAGATTGCTTGGGGTTATATGGTCAAGTGAAGAAGCGCATACGGTGGATGCCTTGGCAGTCAGAGGCGATGAAAGACGTGGTAGCCTGCGAAAAGCTTCGGGGAGTCGGCAAACAGACTGTGATCCGGAGATGTCTGAATGGGGGAACCCAGCCATCATAAGATGGTTATCTTAAGCTGAATACATAGGCTTAAGAGGCGAACCAGGGGAACTGAAACATCTAAGTACCCTGAGGAAAAGAAATCAACCGAGATTCCCTTAGTAGTGGCGAGCGAACGGGGACCAGCCCTTAAGTTGGTTAGAGATTAGCGGAACGCTCTGGAAAGTGCGGCCATAGTGGGTGATAGCCCTGTACGCGAAAATCTCTTTTCAATGAAATCGAGTAGGACGGAGCACGAGAAACTTTGTCTGAATATGGGGGGACCATCCTCCAAGGCTAAATACTACTGACTGACCGATAGTGAACTAGTACCGTGAGGGAAAGGCGAAAAGAACCCCGGAGAGGGGAGTGAAATAGATCCTGAAACCGTATGCGTACAAGCAGTGGGAGCAGACTTGTTCTGTGACTGCGTACCTTTTGTATAATGGGTCAGCGACTTATATTCAGTGGCGAGCTTAACCGAATAGGGGAGGCGTAGCGAAAGCGAGTGTTAATAGCGCGTTTAGTCGCTGGGTATAGACCCGAAACCGGGCGATCTATCCATGGGCAGGTTGAAGGTTGGGTAACACTAACTGGAGGACCGAACCGACTACCGTTGAAAAGT
The DNA here is from genome assembly GCF_023509015.1 of Pseudomonas abieticivorans. NCBI lineage: Bacteria > Pseudomonadati > Pseudomonadota > Gammaproteobacteria > Pseudomonadales > Pseudomonadaceae > Pseudomonas > Pseudomonas abieticivorans. Next base: position 2,479,373 of record NZ_CP094975.1, on the reverse strand, counting down.
TAGCGGATGACCTGTGGATCGGAGTGAAAGGCTAATCAAGCTCGGAGATAGCTGGTTCTCCTCGAAAGCTATTTAGGTAGCGCCTCATGTATCACTGTAGGGGGTAGAGCACTGTTTCGGCTAGGGGGTCATCCCGACTTACCAAACCGATGCAAACTCCGAATACCTACAAGTGCCGAGCATGGGAGACACACGGCGGGTGCTAACGTCCGTCGTGAAAAGGGAAACAACCCAGACCGTCAGCTAAGGTCCCAAAGTTATGGTTAAGTGGGAAACGATGTGGGAAGGCTTAGACAGCTAGGAGGTTGGCTTAGAAGCAGCCACCCTTTAAAGAAAGCGTAATAGCTCACTAGTCGAGTCGGCCTGCGCGGAAGATGTAACGGGGCTCAAACCATACACCGAAGCTACGGGTATCACCTTCGGGTGATGCGGTAGAGGAGCGTTCTGTAAGCCTGTGAAGGTGAGTTGAGAAGCTTGCTGGAGGTATCAGAAGTGCGAATGCTGACATGAGTAACGACAATGGGTGTGAAAAACACCCACGCCGAAAGACCAAGGTTTCCTGCGCAACGTTAATCGACGCAGGGTTAGTCGGTCCCTAAGGCGAGGCTGAAAAGCGTAGTCGATGGAAAACAGGTTAATATTCCTGTACTTCTGGTTATTGCGATGGAGGGACGGAGAAGGCTAGGCCAGCTTGGCGTTGGTTGTCCAAGTTTAAGGTGGTAGGCTGGAATCTTAGGTAAATCCGGGATTCTAAGGCCGAGAGCTGATGACGAGTTGCCATTAGGCGACGAAGTGGTTGATGCCATGCTTCCAAGAAAAGCTTCTAAGCTTCAGGTAACCAGGAACCGTACCCCAAACCGACACAGGTGGTTGGGTAGAGAATACCAAGGCGCTTGAGAGAACTCGGGTGAAGGAACTAGGCAAAATGGCACCGTAACTTCGGGAGAAGGTGCGCCGGTGAGGGTGAAGGACTTGCTCCGTAAGCTCATGCCGGTCGAAGATACCAGGCCGCTGCGACTGTTTATTAAAAACACAGCACTCTGCAAACACGAAAGTGGACGTATAGGGTGTGACGCCTGCCCGGTGCCGGAAGGTTAATTGATGGGGTTAGCTAACGCGAAGCTCTTGATCGAAGCCCCGGTAAACGGCGGCCGTAACTATAACGGTCCTAAGGTAGCGAAATTCCTTGTCGGGTAAGTTCCGACCTGCACGAATGGCGTAACGATGGCGGCGCTGTCTCCACCCGAGACTCAGTGAAATTGAAATCGCTGTGAAGATGCAGTGTATCCGCGGCTAGACGGAAAGACCCCGTGAACCTTTACTATAGCTTTGCACTGGACTTTGAATTTGCTTGTGTAGGATAGGTGGGAGGCTTTGAAGCGTGGACGCCAGTTCGCGTGGAGCCAACCTTGAAATACCACCCTGGCAACTTTGAGGTTCTAACTCAGGTCCGTTATCCGGATCGAGGACAGTGTATGGTGGGTAGTTTGACTGGGGCGGTCTCCTCCTAAAGAGTAACGGAGGAGTACGAAGGTGCGCTCAGACCGGTCGGAAATCGGTCGTAGAGTATAAAGGCAAAAGCGCGCTTGACTGCGAGACAGACACGTCGAGCAGGTACGAAAGTAGGTCTTAGTGATCCGGTGGTTCTGTATGGAAGGGCCATCGCTCAACGGATAAAAGGTACTCCGGGGATAACAGGCTGATACCGCCCAAGAGTTCATATCGACGGCGGTGTTTGGCACCTCGATGTCGGCTCATCACATCCTGGGGCTGAAGCCGGTCCCAAGGGTATGGCTGTTCGCCATTTAAAGTGGTACGCGAGCTGGGTTTAGAACGTCGTGAGACAGTTCGGTCCCTATCTGCCGTGGACGTTTGAGATTTGAGAGGGGCTGCTCCTAGTACGAGAGGACCGGAGTGGACGAACCTCTGGTGTTCCGGTTGTCACGCCAGTGGCATTGCCGGGTAGCTATGTTCGGGAAAGATAACCGCTGAAAGCATCTAAGCGGGAAACTTGCCTCAAGATGAGATCTCACTGGAACCTTGAGTTCCCTAAAGGGCCGTCGAAGACTACGACGTTGATAGGTTGGGTGTGTAAGCGCTGTGAGGCGTTGAGCTAACCAATACTAATTGCCCGTGAGGCTTGACCATATAACACCCAAGCAATTTGAGTCGAACGACCAGATTGCGGTGTTGTGAAGACGCATTATCCGAAAATTTGTAACTCACAAACATCACATACCCGATTCGCTGGAGTGCCCGCAACGGCATCCTGGCTACAGAATTTCTTGACGACCATAGAGCATTGGAACCACCTGATCCCATCCCGAACTCAGTAGTGAAACGATGCATCGCCGATGGTAGTGTGGGGTTTCCCCATGTGAGAGTAGGTCATCGTCAAGATTAAATTCCGAAACCCCCATCTGCTAACGCAGGTGGGGGTTTTGTCTTTAAGTAGAAGCTCCATATCTTTTTCGCTGGCACGTCACTGCGGTGACGGATCGGCATACAGAGTTTCTTGACGACCATAGAGCATTGGAACCACCTGATCCCATCCCGAACTCAGCAGTGAAACGATGCATCGCCGATGGTAGTGTGGGGTTTCCCCATGTGAGAGTAGGTCATCGTCAAGATTGAATTCCGAAACCCCCAGCTGCTAACGCAGCTGGGGGTTTTGTCGTTTAGGCCATTGGGTTTTCGCAAGGTGCGCGCTAGGTTCGACGCCTGGCTTGCCACTTGCGCCACCAGATGTACACCCCCGTGCCCGAGAGCACCGCGATCACTACGCCTAATATCGATATCAGTACCTGCCCGGTAAACCCGATAATCCGCCCGCCGTGTATCGGCAGTTGCAGCCTGTAGAAGCGCTCACCCAACGTTCCCTGGCCGGCAATCTCCTGGCCCAGTAACGAGCCGTCCGTGCCGTGCAGGAACAGCCAGGACTTGCCCTGGGCATTGGTGTCGTGGTGGCCAAACCCTGCGCCATAGAAGTTGTACTCGAAGCTGTAGTACAGCTCGCCAATGGCAGCTGTCAGCCCCAGGCGTTTGCCTTCCTGCTGTGCCAGCTCGTAGGCCTGTTGATAACTCAAACCAGTGACTCCCAGGGAGGAAGCCGGCATGCGCCCGCGTGTTTCATAAACGCTAGGGGTGATAGGGGAGACCAGTGACACCACCGGCTTGAATACTTGCGCGGGCAGGTTCATGGCCACGCTGCTGATGGCCACCGGCACCAATAGCAGCCATAACCACAACCCTCCCGCCCTGTGGATATCCATGTTCAGGCGATAGGCATGGGCGCCGCGCTTGATCTTCCAGGCTTTGCCCCACTTACCCCAAAAGGGCTTGCCGCGGGGCAGGGTGAGGATGATCGCCACAAAGCAGTCCAGCACCCACAGCAGCGCGACGATGCCCATCACCCATAGGCCAATGTGCTCGGGCAGTGCCAAGGTGTAGTGAAACTCCAGCAGGAAGGGCACCAGGTTTTGCGCAGAGAAGCAGCATTCGCCCCAATAGCGCTTACCCAGCGCTATACCGGTAACCGGATCAAGGTAAAAGACTTGGTTTTTCTCGGCAAAGGGTTTGCCAGTGGCCGGATCCATACGCGCAACGGCCGCCAGTAGCGCAGGGTGCCCGGCCTCCTGTGGATATTCCATGTACCAGACCTGCAGCCGCGGATGCTCGCCCTGCAACTTATCCACAAGCTGCCCTGGCGGCATCACTCGCCCTTGGCCTTCGGCCTGGTAGAAGTGCGGGTTAAGCCATTCATCCAGCTCGTGCTGGAAGGCCAGGATACTGCCGGTCAGCCCGGCCAGTAACAGGAACAACGCAGTCGCCAAGCCGACATAACGGTGCAGCCACACATACACATTTCGCATCATTTACCCCACTGCAGAGACGACAAAGCCAGCACCGTTTACCGGCGCTGGCTATGGGGATTACTAAACGGGTGGATCAGAACTGATAGCTGACGGTGGCCGCGACATTGCGTTCTTCGCCCTGATAGCAGAAGTTCAGACTCGCGCAGGTAGCGATATAGCTCTCATTGGTCAGGTTGTTGGCATTCAGGCGCACGTCGACACCCTTGAGGCCGACCTTGCCCAGGTCATAACCCACCGAGGCATCGAACAGCGTGTAGGCCGGTACTTTTTCGGTATTTTCCGCGTCGGCCCAGCTGTAGCCCACGTACCGTACGCCGCCACCCAGGCGCAGCCCGTCCAGTACACCGCTGGCGAATTTGTAGTCTGCCCACACCGAGGCCATGTGCCGGGGGGCCTGGGCAGGCGAGTTGCCCTTGTTCTCGATCACGTCGTCGGCCGTGCTCAGGGTGCTGATCATCGACTTGGAGTACTCAAGGTCGGTGAAGGTGTAGCTGCCCAACAGCTTCAGGTTATCGGTGACCTGGACATGTGCTTCCAGCTCAACGCCTTGTGAGCGAACGGCACCGATTGCGCGATAGAAGTTTTCTTGCGGCAGTTTGGTGGCCAGGTTCTCCTGATCGATACGGAACACCGAGGCGGTGAACAGGTTTTCGCTACCCGGTGGTTGATACTTCAAGCCGGCTTCCCATTGCGTGCCATCGGTGGGTGCCAACGGGTTGCCGGCGGCGTCCGAATAAGAGTTGGGGTTGAACGACTCGGAGTAGCTGATATACGGCGCGATACCGTTATCGAATAGGTACAGCGCACCGGCACGGCTGGTCAGCTTGGTGCGGTCGTCGCTGATTTCGGTACCCAATGGCCGGTTGTATTCGGCGACACGGTTTTCATCCGAAGTCTTTACCCAGTCCTGGCGCACGCCCAGAGAGAAGCGCCACTTGTCCAATTCGATCAGGTCTTGCAGGTACACGCCGGTCTGCTGCAAGCGTCGCAGATAGCTGGTGGGGTCGTAGTAGCTGATGGCGGCATTGCCATACACCGGATTGAACGCATCGATCGGCGCCAGACTGCCGCTGGCCCAGTCGACCACCGTCTTGCGCCGCTGATAGTCCACGCCCAGCAGGGTGGTGTGCTTGGCGGCGCCGGTGAAGTATTCGGCCTGCAGCATGTTATCGATGATGAAGGCGTGCAGCTTTTCGCTGGCACCGGAGTAGTAGCGGTTCAGCTCATTACTGGTCGGGGTCGTCCAGCCATAGGCATACACCTGGTCCAGGCTGACCTTGGAGTCCAGGTAGCGGAAGTTTTGCCGAGCCGTGAAGACGTCGTTGAAGCGGTGCTCGAACTGATAGCCAAAGGACTGCTGGTCGCGACTGTATTGGTCGATGCTCGGCTCACCTTCGAAGAAGTGCTCGGAGATGCGTTGGCCGTTGCGCTGATGCAACGCGCCGTCCGCTGGCAAGCCACCGTGGTAGCCGCCCTCGGGATCATGTTGCAGGTAAGCCTGCAGGGTCAGTGAGGTGTCTTCGGTGAAGTCGATGCTCAGCGTCGGGGCCAGGGCGTAGCGCTTTTCTTCGTTGTGATCGAATTGCGTGTCGGACTGATGCGTCAGCCCGGTCAGGCGATAGGCAATGCGCTTGTCTTCGTCCACCGGGCCGCTGAAGTCGAAACCCACGCCGCGTTGCCCTTGGGTGCCAACCGTGGCCTGTATCTCGTGGTAAGGGGCAAACAACGGCTTCTTGCTGGTCAGCGCGACCAGGCCGCCGGGTGAGCTGCGGCCATACAGTACCGACGACGGCCCCTTGAGGATGTCCACCCGTTCCAGGAAGTACGGGTCAACCTGCATGGTGCTGTAGGTACCGCTGTCGCCCATCGACTTCAGGCCGTCGAGGTAAATGTTATCCACGGAGCCGTCGTTGAAGCCGCGCATCGCCACGTAGTCATAGCGGTGTGTGGCGCCATAGGGGTTGGTGAGTACGCCGGGGGTGTAGCGCATGGTTTGCGACACTGTCTGCGCGCCTTGGTCGTCCATCTGCTGGCGGGTGACCACCGACACCGATTGCGAGGTTTCCAGCAGCGCGGTGCTGGTCTTGGTGGCGATCTGGCTGTGGGTGGCGTTGTAGCCGTCCATGCTGCCCAACGCGTTGCCCAGGGCAAAACCGCGGATGTCGGTGGAGGGCAGCGCCAGGGCATCGCCATTTGCTGCAGGGCGCAGCACGTAGCTGCTGCCATCTTGGCTCACGGCCTCAAGGCCCGAACCCGCCAACAATGTTTGCAAGGCCGCGTCGGGGCCATAGCTGCCCTGTAGTCCAGGTGACTGAAGGCCACGGGTTTGATCCGGGGTGGTGGCAAGGGTAATCCCGGCTTGGCGGGCGAACTGATTCAGTGCCTCATCCAACGGGCCGGCGGCGATGGCGTAACTACGGCTGCTGCCGATCGCAACGGCTGAGTCGGCCGCAACGGCCAGCATCGGCAAGTTGGCGAGCCCCAGGGCTGTGGATAACAGAGCACCGCGAATCGCGGTGGCGAGCAACGTTGCATCAGTGTGCTTGGCAGGCTTGGATGGGGCGCCGGTCATGGTGAAATCCTGAAAGTCAGCAAGGCAGAATGGAGGTGATTACTGTCTTAGCCGGACTCACTCGCAAAACCCGCCAAAATAAATGTCAGGCCTGGCGCTGCAGGCGTGCCCACCAGCGGGTGTGGTAGTTCAGTTGTACGGGCAGGGTATGAGGCAGTAGCTGCAGCAGTTTGTCGGTGTCCTCCAGGCGAAACACGCCCGACAGGCGCAAGTCGGCAATGTCGTCGCTGCAGGTCAGATAACCCACCCGGTAGCGCGCCACTTCGGCCAAAAAGTCGCGCAGGCGCATGTTTCGAGTCACGATCAGGCCGTCGGCCCAAGCGCCCATGTCCATGCTCGGCAACTCGGCCAGCTGTGCGGCACCCGGGGTTACCTGCCAGGTTTGCCCGGCCGTGGCCTGAATGGCCGCGCGCCCGGCGAGCAGAATGGCGACCTGGCCTTGGCTTACGCTTAACCGGGTGCAGTCGGCCTGTTGGCGGACCACGAAACGCCCTTGGGTACTTTCGAACGCCCCATCGCGGTTGCTGACCCGCAGCGGTCGACCCTGGGCGTCCGGCACGCAGTTGAGCATTAGTTCGCCATACCGGAGGCTGACCAACCGCTGGCGGGCATCGAAGTGCAGATTGGCAGCACTGTGGGTATTGAGGTCCAGGCGCGAGCCATCGGGCAGCAGGAAACCGCGGCGCTCTCCGGTTGCGGTGGCAAAGTCGGAGGTCCATTGCTGCCACGTGGTCATGTCTTTGCCCAGCCACGCTGCCGAGCCCACCATTGCCAGGCCACCCAGCAGCTTCAAGGCGCGCCGGCGGCTCAGTTGCACGCTGCCGCTTTCCAGGGTCTGCAGGGCGACGCCAGCCCCAGGCACGGTGCGGTACTGCCCGGTAAGTTCCTGATTCAAGGTTTGCACGCGTTGCCAAGCCAGCTCGTGGGAGGGGTGAGCCGCCCGCCAATCGTCCAGTTGTTGCTGTTGGCGCGGGTGTGGTCGGTTGTTACCCAGGCGCAGCATCCAGTGGATGGCCTGCTTGACGACCTGTGGCTCGGGGGGGGCTAGGTGCTCACTGCTCATAGCGCACCAGGTAGCAGTGATAAAGCGCATCGGCTACGTGCCGCTCCACCGAACGCAGTGAAATACCCAAGCGCTCGGCCACTTCGCGGTGGCTGAGGCCTTCGCACTGCGCCAACAAAAAGGCCTGGCGAACCTTTGGCCTCAAGCCTTCGAGCATGCGTGCGATGGCTTCCAGCAATTGCAGCATCACTTCACGGGTTTCTGCCGAAGGCACCTCGGCCTCGGGCAACCCGGCGATACTGTCCAGGTAGGCGCGGTGCAGTTCCTCGCGGCGCCAGTGGTCGATGACCAAGCCACGGGCGATGGTGCGCAAGAAAGCACGCGGGGCGATGACCTCGAGTTTTTCGGTGCGTTGCAGCAGGCGCAGGAAGGTGTCCTGGGCCAGGTCAGCCGCATCTGCCGCGTTGCCCAGGCGGCTGCGCAGCCAGCTGTTGAGCCAGCCGTGATGATTGCTGTAAAGCGTTTGCACCGCGAGCGCAGGACCGGACATGAGAAAGTGTCATGAATGATAATTAGTCTCATTGTTATCAGGCATCACGCTTTTTGCAACTGCCACGAACAATTTTTCCTGAACGGCAAAGCGCCCGCCCGGCAGAGCTGCCGGGCGGGCGCTGGGCAACGCTGTCAGACCAGCATCTGCCTGACGTTGTTCATTGCGTCATCGGCAAAGCCCTGTAGGAAGGCCTGAAAATCAGGCAGGGCTTCGGCGCCGCCGGTCCAGGGTTCGGCCTGGATCGTCCAGGTGGCCAAGGAGCGGCCCGGCCCGGTGCTGCTGACTTGCATCGAGGCCCACAGGTTGCCAATGTTCAGGGTGGTGTAGATCAGGCTCCAGGTCATGCAGCGGTTTACATGGTCATGGCTGTTGAGTTGCTCGATCACGACGTTTTCGCCATCGGCAAAATGTTTGACGCGGACCGAACGCACGCCGCTGCCGTGCATGTCGATGCGTTGCAACGCCGGGATGAATTTGTCGAACCCGGCGAAGTTGCCGACGATGGCCCAGACCCTATCGGCCTCGGCATTGATCTCGACTGCCGAAACCACGCGGCAGCCTTCGGGGTTGCGAACCAGGGTGTCCGGTTTGAGTACGCTCATGATGTTGCTCCTTGCGGGTGGGGGGTTAGATGAACTGGATTTCGCGCAGGTAGGCACAGCCCTTGCTGAGCAGCGCCGGGGTTTTGCGGGGGTAGCGCTCGCCCATGCGCAGCACCCCGGCCAGGGCGTTGTGGTGGTCGATGCGCGAGATGTCGCCGATGTCCTCTTCAAAGCCGTCCAGGTAGAAGCCGAGCACGCCAAACAGCGCGTTGTCGTGACCCACCCGGTTGAGTTGCTGCTGCCATTGGCCGACGCTCACCAATTCGAACTCCCGGCCTGCCGCGCGGAACGACGCCACATAGCTTTCCCAGCTCAACGGCTCTGGGTTATGCAGGTTGAACACCGCATGTTCGGCCTGGTAGCGGCTGCTGTGGAAGGCGATGAAGCGGGCCAGGAAGTCCACCGGCATCAGGTCGAAATTCAGGCTCAGGGCTGGCACCTGGCCCAGTTGCAATGAGCCCTTGAGCATCAGCATCAGGCGGTTTTTGTGCGGCTGGCAGACGCCCGTCAGGCTGTTGAAGGTAATATTCCCAGGCCGGTAAAGGTTGACCCAGGCCCCCTGTTCGCGCGCGCGCTGCAAGATGCGTTCGGCTACCCACTTGGACAGGTTGTAGCCATTGCGGATGTAGATCGGCGGGGTGTCTGCCGGGGGTTGTTCGAGCACGCTGCCGCTGGCATCGATGGCACTGGAAGCGGACAAGGTAGAGATGAAGTTGAAGATCTTTTTGCTGCGGCCCTCGCACAACTTCAGGCATTCGAACAACGGCTCGACGTTATCGGCGGCCAGCGCCTCGTAATCCAGTACGTGGTTGACGTGGGCGGCGTTGTGCACCAACGCTCCGTACTCCTGGTCGATGCGTGCGTACACCGCCTCGCTCAGGCCCAGCCGCGGCTGGGTGATGTCGGCGGCATAGACGTGCACGCGGCTCATGTCCAAGTGTTCCAGGCGGTTGTCGCGCAGGGCCTGGGCAAAGCGTTCGGCCGCCGGGCTCTCGGCGCTATCGCGGACCAGGCAGGCCACCTCGCTGGCCCCCCAAGCCAACAGGGCCTCGACGATGTGCACCCCCAGAAAGCTGTTGGCGCCGGTGACCACCACCTTGTGCACGTCACCTAACTGGCTGAGTGGCAAAGGCTGCAGGTCGAGCTCACGGTAGGCGTCGACAAATGCCTGGGGGCTGAGGGTCTGCGGGTCACCTTCGATGCCGCTGACCAGCGCCGCCAATCGTTGCAGGGTGGGCTGCTCGATGAAGCGGTTGATAGAGATCCCACGGCCAAACTGCTCGCGAATCGCCAGCAGCAATTGCGATAGCAGGATGGAGTGACCGCCCAGATTGAAGAAGCTTTCGTCCGTGGAAATTTCGGCTGCAGGCAGGTCCAGCAACTGGCTCCAGATCGCCAACAGTTGCAGCTCCTGCGGGGTCTGCGCTGGACGGTGCGCCGCCCGCGCCGGCAGTGAACGAGGCAATTGCAGCAGTGCCCTGCGATCGACCTTGCCGTTGGCGGTGGCCGGTAACTGCGCAAGCTCGGTGAACTGCTGCGGGCGCATGTAATCGGGCAGTTGTTGTTCGACCTGTCGGCGCAGTGCGTTGAGTGCCTCACCGGGTTGACCGTCGCGGGGCTGCGCGACGAACGCCAGGATGTGCCGTTGGCTATCGATGGCCACGGCCACTTGGGCGAACAACTGGCTGCTGCGCAGGCAGTGCTCGATTTCTTCGGGCTCTACCCGAAAGCCCCGGATCTTCACTTGGTTGTCCCGCCGGCCGCAGATTTCGATGCCGTTGGCCATCCACTTGCCAATATCACCGGTACGGTAGGCCCGCAGGCTGCCTGCGCCTGGCAGTTGGAGGGTAAGGTAGCGCTCGGCGGTCAGCGTCGGGTTATTCAGGTAGCCAGGCCCCACGCCGGCGCCGACGATGTACAACTCGCCCGGCGTGTCGTCCGGCACCGGCTGCAGGTCATCGTCCAAAATCAGCAATTGCGTGTTGGCGATAGGCCGCCCCAGGTCGCGGTTATTGGCCGTGGGTGTCAGCAAGCGGGTGGTGGCCAGCACCGTGGTTTCGGTGGGGCCGTAGATATTGTGCATCTGGCAGTGCCGGGCAAAGTGTTCGATCACCGCGGGCTCGCAGACGTCTCCGCCGGTAATCAGGTGCGCCAGCCCCAGGGGCGCCTCTTGCGGCAGGATACTCAACAGCGCCGGTGGCAGGAACGCATGGCTGACACGCTGCTGGCCGATCAGCTCGACCAGGCGATGGGGGTCGCGGCGCTGGTCTTCGCCGGGCACCACCAAGGTTGCGCCAACGATCAACGTAGGGATGATGTCCAGCAGCGACGCGTCGAAGCCGATGGTCGAGAACTGCAGCACCCGGCTGTGCTCGGTCAGTTGCACGTGGGCCGTGTACCAGGCCTGAAAATGGCTAAGGTTGGCCTGGCTGAGCAGCACCCCCTTGGGCTGCCCGGTGGTGCCGGAGGTGTAGATCGCAACACAAGGCTCATCTGGCCCAGGCTGACGGTCAAACAGTGAACCCTTGGCCGCCTCGGGCAGTTGCGTCAGGTCCACGCATTGCAAGCCGTCAACCTCAAAGGCCGTAGGGCCGCTATGCAGCAGCACCTGGGCGCCGGCATTTTCCAAAATGGCCCGCAGCCGCTCTGGCGGATGGCTGGGGTCCAGCGGCAGGTACACGGCCCCGTGGCTGATCACGGCCAGCAGCGCTGCGTACAGCTCGGCGGACTTGGGCAGGCACACGGCAATCATGCGGGCGCTATCGGGCAAGGTTTGTCGTACCTGCAGGGCCATCCGGTGCAGTTGTCCGTAGCTCAAGCTGTGGTGTTGCAATTGCAGGGCCGTGCGCCGTGCATGTTGCTGCAGGCTGTGTTCCAGGCGCTCGCCAATCGGCTGGCGAGCCTCGTGGAGCAAGCCTTCGTTTGCGTTGTCATTGAGCCGATGCTGGTAGGCCAGCGGCTCCAGGGCCAGCAGGCCCTGCTGGCGCTCCAGCGCCGCGGCGTCGCAGCTCTGTGCCTGGGCGAAATGCTCGGGGTTGCGCGAGTAACGGCTGATTTCCAGCGCCATGCGTGCAACCAGGTCGGCGATTGCCGCCTGGCGCAAGCCTTGGCCGTTGCCGCCAGGGTCGGCGGCCACGGCTTGGCGAATGATCAGCCGCTGGGCCCGCGCACTGCCTGCCCAGCACAGCCACTCCAATGCTGGCGTCAGGCTGATGCGCAACCCAAGGTGCACGCAGCGCAGCGTGGGGTGTTGATTCAGCGTCAGGCTGGCGTCTTCGATCAACACGTCGGCACGTGGCAGGGCGCCTGCCAGTTGCGCCTGGGTCGCCAGGTGCAAAAGCTGATGGCCGTGTTCGCTCAATTCACGGCCCAGCGCAATGAGCGCCGGGCTGTGGCCTATCAATAGAATATCGAGGCGTCTCATGCGGTGTTCCTCAAGGCAGGTATTCGGTCAGCGCGGCCTGGACACAGGGCGTATCGAGCAGTGAACTGGCGCGAAAAAACCGCAGGATGTTGCCCAGCAGCGGGTGCTGTCGGTTGATCGGGAACGCCAGCCCCCTCACTTCGAGCAGTAGCGCCTGACGCACGGCGGCATCCACAGGCAAGTGTTCGATCAGGCGTTGGTCGAAGGCTTTCTGGATGTCATTGGTCAGGTACTGGCCGATGAACACCGGCAGAATCCGAGCGATGTGCGCGTGTTCCTCAGGCCCCACGCTGTGCCAGTAGATGCGCACCAGCCGGGTCCAGAAGGTTGAGTGGCGGCCTTCGTCGAGCAAGTGATCGGCCATCAACCCCTTGATCGAGTCCTTGACCGTTTCGTCACGGGCAAATGCGGCGACATCGTTGGTCAGGGTGTTTTCGGCAATGGCCACGCAGATCAACTCCACCACGCTGCGCAAGTGTTCCGGAGCCAACGCCAGGGCGGCCGGGATGGCCCGGCTCAGCTCGATTTCGTCGGGCAAGGGGATGGGCTCAATGCCGGTCAATTCGATGGTTTGCTGCATGAAGTCCATGGCAACCAGCGCGTGGTAATCCTCGTCCACCACCACGGTCATGGCGTCGTAACGGCAGGCGAAGGGGTAGCGGAAGGCGAAGTTGTCCTTGGCGATGCTGCGAGCCACGTGGTCGACGATTTCGGTTTCGAAGATCACCACATCGTTGATGAACTTGTAGAGGCTCTGCACCAGCACGAAGTCGCGCAGGTGCGGGCACGCTTGCTGGAACGTGGCGCTCAGTACCAGCGGTTGGCGGCTGAGTGGGTAAATCAGCCGCGCGTCATTCTCCACGCGCCGCCTTGGGCGCGTGCGAATGGTGGCGCGGCCCTCCCAGGCGTCGGCGAATGATTGGTAGTCGGCGGCTTTCATGCGCTCACCTTGGCAACGCTGGCCTGCATCGATTGGCGTAGGCGGTCCCACAGGGCGATGCGGCTGTTCACGGCGGCGATGGCGGCGGCAAAGACCTGCTGCTGGCGCTGGTCGTCACCCTTTACCAGGCGGTCCAGCAACGCTTCGGCGGCGGGGCCGTGGTCTTCGGAGTCCACCTCGATGTGGCGCTCAAGGTAGTAGTGAAAGGTGGGGGCCTGTTCCTTGCTGATGCCCCAATGGCCAAGGATGCGTTGGAACATCTGCGGGATCACGCTCTCGCGGCCATGCAGGAACGCCGCGGCCACGCTGTGCGCCGGAGCATGCAGGGCGATGTCCAGGGTATCGGTGACGAAGGCGATGGCCGCGGGGTCTGCGTCCACGCTTTGCAGGGCCGTGTGGCAACTTACGCCTTCGCGCTGCAGCGCCACGAAACGTTCGGCTGCCGTGGTGCTGGCGCCGATTTCGCGCATGGCGTCCAGGTACAGTTCGAAATGGCTGTAATGGCCGCCGTGCAGGGTATCGTCGGACTCTTCACCCAGCACGATTTCATTGATCAGCCTGGCTGCCTTGGGGTCGGTGGGGGGCAGCCACGGCAGTGACACGCAGGTTAATTCACGTTGCAGTCGTTTGGTCAGTGACATGAAGTCCCAAACAGCAAACACATGCGTTTCCATAAACCGGCGAAGTACCGGTAGAGAATGAATCTCGGCAAAAATCGGATGGGTTGAAAGTTCGGATTTCTTATTGTCCAGTTCGATCTTTTGCAGGGTCATGGCATTTTCCTTATGTCGTGATAGGCGTGATCGCAGTTACGGCTTGTTACTTGTTCGCCACTTTTCAGGCGAGGGTGTGGGGCGGTTTTAAATTTCGTGTAACTATTTGTACGTACGCTGGTTTTTCGAATGTTCCATTGCAACCTGGCGGGTGCACTGGCTGGGCTGGCGAGGCTGTGCGCCGCCAGGCCTTTTCAAATTAAGCCGTTAGGAAACTTCATTTCAAGTATTTTTTTATATAAATCAAGTAGTTATATATTCGAGGCGAACGGGGGGCATATAAAACTTAAGGGCTAAGTTTTAGTGGGGTGAGCGCCGCCCTTTCGACGCAGTAGCGTCAAAATAAATAAGGGGAGGGTTAATTACCCTGATCGAAGCGCTCAGGGGCCAAACAGTTAGTAATGGAAATTTTGTAGGCGCTGGATCGAGCGAACTTTCGATCCTCAATGGCCCGTGCGGCGAACTCCTTCTGTCACTCAATAGACCGGGGTTTAGTCTGTTCGCGGTAAAGCCCAAAGGCTTCTACAGACCCGCTTAGAGTGTGCCGAAAAGGCGCGGCTTGCCATCCGTGATAGCCAAGGCGGCTAACGGAAGGGTGCGGGGGGAGGGGCGTTGCTTCGCCGGCCTGCCAAGGCCGGCGTATAGGCGGGGAAGTTATTGCTGGTTACGATTGTCCAGGAATACCTTGACCGTGCTGGCGGCTTTGGCCAAATGCTCATGCAGGATGCCGACTGCGCCTTCCACATCGCGCTTTTGCACGGCGTCGACCAACTCGGTGTGGTCCTCCTGGGTCGGCTTGCCCAAGCCCATTGAGGACAAATGGAAGCGCAGGAAGCGCTCTTCTTCGTTCAACTCGCTTTCGATCAGGCGCAGCAGCTTGCGGTTCTCGGTCTTGGCATAGAGCGAGAGGTGGAACAGGCGGTTGAGCCGACACATCTCATGCAGGCTGGTCTCGGTCTCCAGTTGGTTGATGTAGCCACGGGCCTTGGCGATGTCTTCATCGTCGAGCAACGGGATGGACTGGCGCAAGGCTTCGGTTTCGAGCAACTGGCGCAAACGGTAAGTGTCTACGGCGTCTTCGTCGATCAGGGGTGCCACCACTGCGCCTTTGTGCGTGACCACCTTGAGCAACGATTGCGCCTCCAGTTGGCGCAAGGCTTCGCGCACGGGCATGCGGCTGACGCCGAACAGCGTCGCCAGTTCCTGTTGGCGCAGGGCCATGCCGGGCGGCAGGCGGCCATCCAGGATGGCATTGCGCAGTTGCTCTTCGATGACGGAACGGGCCAGGTGGGCAGGGACCTGCTCACTGATCAGAATGCTGCTCAAGGGCTTTTTTACGGTCACTTTCGGCTTCCTGATCATTTATTTACAGACTGGATTCATTGGATCCATATAAACCTAGTTCGAGGACCGGAGTGCGTCAATTACGACGGTCCGTCGATCCCCCGCAAGCGCCCGCATTATAAGGCTTGCGTGGGTTTTCAGGGGCTATCGTGACGGAGTTTTCGACAGAATGGAAGCGGCCCTTCATGACAGCATGGTTCTGATGAAATTGATGGCAAAATGCCGTAAATACGCGGCCTGATATTGTTTTTTCGCGCGCCAGCGGCCACCATCCAACGCCTCTACCTTACCGTCGGTTGATCGCATTGGCGGCATCCACTTCCTCGCGCGGCACAGTGCTACGGTTCGCCCTGGGCGTGCTGCTCGGTACCCTGTTGCTGACCAACCTGCACGCCGATTGGGATTTTGCCCTGATCAGCAGCCGGGCGCAGGCGCTGTATGGGCCGCTGGGCGAAGGCAAGGGGCGGATTGATCAGTGGCAGCGTTTGTTGGCCACCGACAAACAACTGAGCGAACCGGAAAAACTCAAGGTGGTGAACCTGTTTTTCAACCACCAGATCCACTACGCCGAAGACATTGACGTGTGGCACGTCGAGGACTACTGGGCGACACCGGTGGAAGCCTTGTGGAAAGGGCAGGGTGACTGCGAAGACTATGCGATCGCCAAGTACATGACCCTGCGCCACCTGGGGGTAGACCGCGACAAGCTGCGCATCACCTACGTCAAAGCCCTGCAACAGAATCGCGCGCACATGGTCTTGACCTACTACGCGAGCCCGAATGCCATGCCGCTGGTACTCGACAGCCTGATGGACCCGATCAAGCCAGCCAGCCAGCGCCCCGACCTGCTGCCGGTGTATGCCTTCAACGGTGAAGGCCTGTGGCTGACCGGTGCCGGCGGCAACAAGAAGATGGGTGATACCAAGCGGCTGTCGCGTTGGCAGGACGTGTTGAAAAAAATGCAGGCCGAAGGTTTTCCAGCCGAGCCCGACAATTAACCGGGAGTACCGATGTCACTGTTCAAACAATTGCTGCTCGCCATTTGCCTGTTCCTGGTGGTCGCGTTCAGTGGCAGCTTCATGGTCAGCCTGGAAAGCTCTCGTGCCCAGGTGGTTAACCAACTGCGCTCCCATGCCCAGGACGCGGCCACCGCATTGGCGTTGTCGCTGACGCCCAATATCGATGACCCGGCGATGGTCGAGTTGATGGTCAGCTCGATTTTCGACAGTGGCTACTACGCCAGCATCAAGGTCATCGACCTGGGCGACAACAAGGTGTTGGTCGATCGCAGTGCCGAAGCCGACGCCGGCGGCGTACCGGCCTGGTTCGTCAAGCTGATCGGCCTGCAGCCGGCCGGTGGCGATGCCATCGTCAGCCGTGGTTGGCAGCAGGCAGCCCGCGTCGAAGTGGTCAGCCACCCGATGTTCGCCCTCGCCAGGCTTTGGGAAAGCGCCCTGGGCAGCCTGGGCTGGCTGTTGTTGTGCGGCGCGGTGAGTGCCGGGTTGGGCGCCTTGCTGCTGCGCCGCCAGCTCAAACCCCTGGACTACATGGTGGCGCAGTCCCAGGCCATTGCCCGTCGCGAGTTCCTCAGCCTGCCGGAACTGCCCCGCACACCGGAGCTGCGTCGCGTGGTGCAGGCCATGAACCTGATGGTGGAGAAGCTCAAGGCGCTGTTTCGCGAGCAGGCTGAGCGCAGCGAAAAATTACGCATAGAGTCTTACCAGGACGGGCTCACGGGCCTGGCCAACCGGCGTTACTTTGACATGCAACTGAACGCTCGGATCAGTCACTTGGACGAGGGCGGCGGTGGCTATTTGCTGCTGCTGCGGGTCAACGACCTGACGGGCCTGAACCAGCGTCTGGGCGGTGCCCACACCGACCAGCTGCTGCAAGCCATCGCCCAATTGCTGGTGCGCACCTGCGCACGGTTCCCGGAGCCGCTGAACCTGATTGCCCGCAGCCGCGGCGGCGAGTTTGCCGTGCTGGTGCCGGGCCTTGAGCGCGACGAGGCGATGCAGCTGGCCCGCGAGCTGGAGGCTGGCCTGGTCAGCCTGCACGAAACCGGTGCCTGCGATGTCAGCCCCGTGGCGCACATGGGCCTGGCCCCTTACAACGCCGGTGATGTGCCCAAAGCGTTGCTGGCGCTGGCCGACGAGGCGCTTGGCCAGGCCGAGAGCCGTGGTGAAGGCAGTTGGGTGTGCCTGGACCACAGCGTGATAACGGCGGCGGGCGACGATCACCGCACCTGGCATGGGCTGCTGGACCAGGCGCTGAGCCAGGATCAGTTCCAGTTGTTTTTCCAGCCGGTGGTGGCCAGCGCCGATACCGCGCAGGTGATGCACTTCAAGGTGCTCTCACGCCTGCTCGACGGCCAGGGCCAAAGCATTGCCGCAGGGCGCTTTTTGCCCTGGATCGAGCGTTTCGGCTGGGCCACGCGGCTTGATCTGTTGATGGTGGCGCGGGTGCTCAAGCACCTGCAACAGCACCATCACCCCTTGGCGCTGAACTTGTCGGCGGCCACGCTGGCCGATCCGCAGGCGCTGGAACGGCTGTTTGCGCTGTTGGCGCAGCAGCCGTTGCTGGGCAAGTACCTGACGTTCGAGATCGGCGAAGAGCAATTGCCCGAGCAGAGTGTGCTGGAAACCCTGACCAGGCGCCTGCGCGCATTGGGTTATAGCCTGAGCCTGCAGCGCTTCGGCGGGCGTTTCAGCATGATCGGCAACCTGGCGCACTTGGGCCTGGCTTACTTGAAGATTGACGGCAGTTACATCCGCGCCATTGACCAGGAAAGCCACAAGCGCCTGTTCATCGAGGCTGTCCAACGTGCGGCACACAGCATTGATCTGCCGTTGATCGCCGAGCGCGTGGAAACGGACGGGGAGTTGCGGGTTATCCGCGAGATGGGCATACAAGGTGTCCAGGGGCGCCTGGTAGGCGAACCGGCCCCTTGGTAACAGCGGCTCAGCCCTGAGCCTGGGCGGGCTTCAGATCAAGCCCGCTTCATCATCGTTGATCAGGTGGTTCAAACCGCCCAAGGCTTCACGTGCCTGGGTCCGGTCCATCAGCTTGGCCTGGGCCGCCGCCGGCAGGTCGGTGACACGGATCACGCCCTTGCTGGTGAGTACCTGAATCAAGTCGTCGAGTACCCGGATCATGTCCAGGTCGCTCTGCTTGAGTTGCTTGAGGCTGGTTTCCACGGTGTCGTTGGCGTACCACGACTGGATCTCATGGTGGTCGGCCGGCAGTGTTTCAGTGGCGCCGGCGTAGGGCGCGGCCTCCACGCGGCTGAGTTGCCCCTGTGCATCGCGTTGCACGTAGAACATGGTGTTTCCCTCGAATTTGAGTCCCTGGCCTGCACCCAGCAGCATAGGCCAACCTGTGCGGCTGTGCGTTAAGCACGACAGAGTATGCGACTGGCTGCGCGTGTGCTGCAAAATTCGCCGACAGCGCGCCAACAGCCCTGAGGCTGCCGGCGCGTACCGCATCAGTGCGAGTGATCGACCTTGATGGTCGGGTCGGAGCCGGCGATCAGCGAGCTGACCGCGGTGTGGGACCAGTCATTGCCGGTGAGCTTGATGGTGACATCGGCGTTGGTCACGCCGCCGGCATCGTTCAGCTTGCCGGTGCTGCTGACCTGCAAGGTCGAGACACCATCGGTGGTGGTGATCTTCAGGTAGCTGTCGATGTTGTTTTCATTCTCGCCCTGCAGCAGGTCGCTCAAGTCGATCTTGTCACCGTCGCCAATCTTGAAGTCGGTGATGGTGTCCTTGCCGGTGTCACCTTTGAGCCAGACGAACGTGTCTGCCCCGGTGCCGCCGGTCAGGGTGTCGCCACCACGCCCGCCGACCAGGATGTCGTTGCCGGCGCCACCGTCCAGTTTGTCGTCGCCTGCCTGGCCGAACAGGATGTCGTTGCCATTGCCGCCCGACAGGTTGTCACTGCCACCCGCGGTGCTCGAGAGGTTGAACTCGCTGACATGGTTGGTGATGTACTGGTGAAGTTGCTGGTCGGTGACCGTACTGCTGTCGCTGATGCCGCTTTTGGACGCGACATACGCTTGCAGCGCCTGGATGCCGTTGGTGCTGCCACCCAGGTTGACGATGTCACCGAACAGGATGTCGTTGCCGTCACCGCCATTGATGATGTCGTCGCCGGGAGCGATCGAGGTGGTCGAACTCTTGATAGCGGCAGCCAGGTCATTGGCGTCCACGCCGATTTTCACCACGTGGTCGGTGTCGAACAGCTGCAGCGTGGCTTTGTTGATGCCGTTGTTCAGGCCAATCGCCTCTACCGTCGAGATCGCGCTCAGAGCGTCGTAACCTTCGGTGGCATTGCTGATCGAGGCCGTAGTCGGGGTGTTCGAGCTGCTACCCGTGGTCAGGCTGTACTCAGTACCGCCGTAGCCATCGGCGTGGGAGGTCAGGGTGCCGATGGAGTGGCTGCTGAACGTGCCATTCTTGTTTTCCACCAGATCGTAAACCACGCCGGCCGCGGTGATCAGGGTGTGCTTGCCATCGGCAAGCGTCACGGTCAGGTCCTTGCCAGGCGTCCACTTGGCGATGTAGTCGCTCAGCGCCGAATCGGTGCCTTTGCGGTAGTCGACGACAGTCGCGGCGGTGTCCTGGTAATAGTTCGGCTGCCCATCGGTGATGAAGAAGGTCAGGTTGGTGGCGCCGGTGTTGCTGGTGGCTGTGTCGGTGTGGAACCAGTTGGCCGCGGTCTTGAAGGCGTCCTCGTAGTTGGTCACGCCGTCTGCCTTGATGGAATCGAGCAAGGCCGTCAGCTTGGTCAGGGCGTCCTTGTCAGACAGGTCGACGGATACTGACTTGCCGGCGTTGGTGTCGAAATCCAGCAGGTAAACGTTGACGGTGCCCGCCTTGATGCCGTTGGCGGTGTCCGACAACTGGGCGAACACCGTCTTGAGCTGGGCAACGGCTGCGGCCAGGGAGCTTTGCATGCTGCTAGAGCTGTCGAGGATGAAAGCGATGTTGTAGTTCTTGCCGGCGACGATCTCGGTGCCGTTGGTATCGCCGATCAGAATGTCGTTGCTGGCGGTGCCATTGATTGGCGTGGTATCAGTGCCCGCATTGCCGACCTGATGCTCGTACACGCCCGCAGTCACGGTGATGTTCAGCGCCGTGGTGGTGGTCAGCGACTGGGTGGTGTGGTTCTCGGTCGACACAGCGGTCACGGTCAGCGTGTCGGTGCCGTGGCTGTACGGTGCCGGGGTGTAGCTCAGCTTGCTCACGTCCCAGCCGCTGAGGCTGACTTCAGACTGGCTGCTGGTGGCGGTGAACGTGTGGGTGCCGTCAGTGAGGGTGGCGCCTACCGGAATACCGCCGATCTTGGTGATGGTCTGGGTTTCCGAGCCATCGGTGTCCAGCGAGGTGACTTTCAGGCCCAGCGCGAGGCTGTTGTTCTCGACCACTTGGGTATTGCTGGCAGTGACGATCGGCGCATCCACCACCGGAGCGATGTCCACGGTGACGGTAGCCACGGCGCTCTTGTCGGCGCCGTCGTAACCCTGCACCTGGAATTGCGCGTAGTCGGCCTTCTGGTCGCCCAGGCCGGTAGCGCTATAGTCGGCACCGCCGGACTGATGGGCAACCGGCACGAAGGCCAGGCCGTTGGCATCGATGATCGCCTTGCTGATCAGCATGCCCACGGTCACGTCTTTCCAGCCCGTGCCATCGTTGTAGATCAACTTGCCGGCAGCGGCGTCAGGCAGCTGCGTGACGATGATGCTCAGCTTGCTGGCGGCGCTGTCGTTGTCCGTCACATGCAGGCTGTCCCAGGTCAAGGTCAACTGGGTGCCTTCGCTGCCCTTGACCAAGCTGTTGGCAACCACTGGCGCCTGGTTGATGGCATCGACGGTGACCGCGATATGGGCCACATCCGATGCCGTAGAGTTGTTGCTGACCTCGGTGGCCGTGGCCGTCACGGTCAGGTTCAAGGTGCCGGTGAAGTCGGTCGGCGGCTTGATGCTCAGGGTCTGGGTGTCCCAGCCGCTGAGGTTGACCGCGCCGGTGGACGTGATGACCAGGGTCTTGCCGGTACCATCCATCAATACCGAGTTCACCGGGATCCCGCTCAGGGTGGTGACGTGGGTTTCCGAGCCGTCATTGTCGGTGTAGGTGGCCGTGATCGGGCTGATCTTGATGAAGGTGTTTTCCTGGCCATGGTTGATCGAGGCAACGGTGTAGTAACCCTCGCCGTTCAAGCCATGCAGGTCCGATACGGTCAACCCGGCCTTGGCAATGTCGTCGACGCTGGTGAAGGTCGACAGGTTGCTGGCGCTGAGGGCGGTCGCCGTAGCGCCGTTCACCGAAACAGTCAGGTTGTAGTTGCCCGGGCCGTTCTGGTTGAAGTGGTAGATGTCCAGGGTGTAGTAGCCCGAGACCGTCGGCGTGAAGCCGTCGCCACTGATCTTGCCGCTCTGATTGCCCCAGGTTGCGCTGGCGACCGTCGTGCCGCCCACGGTCACGGCCAGGCTGTCATCGGCGGTGCCGCCGAAGGTGTAGGTCTTGCCGGCTTCCAGGTAGATCAGGCCAGTGGCCTTGGTCGCGGTGCCCTGCACCACGTTGGCGGAACTGAAATCGCTGACCGTGGTGGTGCTGGCCGGGGCCGCTTTGTAGCCGTTGATGCCAGCGATCAAGGTGGCTGCGCTGGCGCCGTTGCCACCTGAGCCCAGGGTGTTATACAGCGCGGTGCTTGGCGCCCAGACCTGCTCGGCAAGGCCGGTGGAAGCATAGGTCGGCGTGGTCGCCACGACGCTCGGCTGGTCGGCTACCGCCACGATGTTGATGCCCAGGCTGCTGCTGGAACCGGTATTGGTGGTGTAGGTGATGTTTGGAACGCTGCCGCTCCAGTCCTTGACCGGGGTAAAGGTGTAGTCACCGTTGGCGGCGATGGTGATCGAACCAACCCCACTGATGGTCGTGGTTTGGCCGGCGTTCACGGTGGTGCCGTTGACGCTGAAGGTCGCGACGCTCAGCACGTTATCCACGTCGATGTCGTTGCTCAGCACGTTGCCTGTGGCGTTATGGTCTTCGTTGGCGCTAGCGATGTCGGCTTTCAACACGCTCGCATCATCTACGGCGGCAACGTGCACGGTCAGTGGCAGCGAGGTGCTGGCTGGGGCGGCCGTGCCATCGGTGGCGGTAGCGGTCACGGTCAGCTTGATGTCACCGTTGAAGTTGCTCGGCGGCGTCAACTTGAGTGCCGACAGGTTCCAGGCGGTGATATCGGCTGTGGTCGAGCCGGCTGATGCGGTGAACGTGTGGGTGCCATCGGTCAGCGTGGCGCCTACCGGTATACCGTTGAGCGTTACTGCCAGGGTTTCCGAGCCGTCCACGTCGGTGCTGTGGGCGTTGATGGTCGACAGCAGGATCGCATTGTCTTCCAGGCCCGAGTTCAGCACCTGGGTGACGTTGATGTTGTCCAGCAGGCCGCCCAGCGAGTTATCGTCGACGGCACGGAACTCCAGCTTCTGGGTACCGTCGGTGGTCACCGGTACATCGAAGCTGTAGTGCTGCATGCCCGCAGTGGTGGTGTTCAGGGTGGCAATCAGCTGGCCGCCCCAGTACACATTGATGACCGAGTTATCCAGCGCGCCCACGCGCGGCGCGTAGTCGAACGCCACGGTGTAGGTGGTGCCGGCCTTGGCGCTGATATTGGTGTAGAGGTTGCTTGGGTCGCCGGTGTTGCGCTCAAGTTCGATGACCTGGCTGTTGGTGCCGGTGCCATAGACGCTGCCCTTGCCGATTTCTACCGTGCCACCGCTGTTGTCGGTGTGCCAGACGCCATTGCCGAGCTTGCTCACATCGACGCTGCTGACATTGGCTACGGTGACTTCCTGCAAGTCTGTCGAGGCAACGGTGCCGCCACCGGTCAAGGTCAGGCTTGGGGTGTCGGAAACCGGGTTCACCACGATGGTGCCGGTGGCCGAAGCGGCCGAGGTCAGGCCCTGGTTGTCGGTGCTGGTGTAGGTGAAAGTGGTGGTGCCGCTGTAGTCGCCGGTTGGCTTGAAGTACACCGTCGTGCCGTTGGCAGTCGCGCTGATCACGCTACTGGTGGTCAAGGCGATGGTGCCCGCGGCGTCTGCGAAAAAGGCACCATGGGCTGGCAGGCTGGTCAGGGTGAAGTGATCGATGCTGCCGTCCACGTCGCTGCCGCCCAAGGTGACGGCAATGGTGTGGTCTTCATCGCCCGAGGCCTGGGTGGTATTGACCAGCGGCGCGTCGTTTACCGAATTGACGGTGATGGTGAGCGTGCTGGTCGAACCGGTGTTGGTGGTGTATGTGACGGTGGGAACGGTGCCGTTCCAGTCCTTGACCGGGGTAAAGGTGTAGTCGCCATTGGCAGCGATGGTCAAGGTACCGATACCCACGATGGTCACCGGTTTGCCCGCGTCGGTACTACCGCTCACGCCGTTGACGCTGTACGTGGCGACAGTCAGCACGTTGTCCACGTCCAGGTCGTTGTTCAGGACGTTGCCAGTAGCGGTGTGATCCTCATCGACTGTGTTGGTATCGGCCTTCAACACGCTTGGGTCGTCGACCGCAGTTACAGTGATGTTAAGGGTCGATTCCACGTTTGTGCCCGAGCCGTCTGTCACGGTGTAGCTAACGGTGGGGACGGTGCCGTTCCAGTCTTTGACGGGGGTAAAGGTGTACTCACCGTTCGCACCGATTACCAGGGTACCGACGTTGGCGATTGTCGCGGTGGTGCCAGCAGCGTAGGTGGTGCTGCCGATGGTGAAGTCCACCACGCTGACCGGGCCGTCGACGCTGGAGGTGCCGGTCAATACGCTGCCGGTGGCGACGCTGTCTTCTGGGCTGGATACGATTTCGCTGGCGTCGGTAAAGCTGTCATCGACTGGCGTGACGTTGATGTTCAGCGTCGAGGTGACATCGGAACCCGAACCATCGGTGACGGTGTAGCTAACGGTCGGCACTTCGCCGTTGTAGTTGGCGACCGGGGTAAAGGTGTATTCACCGTTCGCACCGATTACCAGGGTACCGACGTTGGCGATGGTCGCGGTGGTGCCAGCGGTATAGGTGGTGCTGCCGATGGTGAAGTCCACCACGCTGACCGGGCCGTCGACGCTGGAGGTGCCGGTCAATACGCTGCCGGTGGCGACGCTGTCTTCTGGGCTGGATACGATTTCGCTGGCGTCGGTGAAGCTGTCATCGACCGGAGTGACGTTGATGTTCAAGGTCGACTTCACGTCGGCACCCGAACCATCGGTCACGGTGTAGCTGATGGTCGGGACGGTGCCGTTCCAGTTTGTGGTTGGAATGAAGGTGTAGCTGCCATCAGCGGCGATGGTCACGCTGCCGATCGTTGCGTCCGAAGCAGTTTCGCCGGCCTTATAGGTAACGCCGCCGACGGTGAAGTCCACGACACTGACCGGGCCGTCGACGCTGTGGGTACCTTCCAGTACGTTGCCGATGGCATTGTGGTCTTCCAGCACGGTGACCTTTTCACTGCGGTCGGTGAAGCTGTCGTCCACCGGGGTCACGGTGATGTTCAGGGTGCTGGTGGAACCCGTGTTGGTGGTGTAGTTGATGGTCGGCACGCTGCCGTTCCAGTCCGGCTTGGGTGCGAACAGGTAGGTCCCGTTGCTTTCCAGAACCAGGATGCCGACACCGGCGATGACCACTGGTTGGCCTGCCTTGAAGGTGCCGTTCACGCCGTCGATGGTGAAGGTGGCGACCTTCAAGACGTTGTCCACATCCGAGTCATTGCTCAGCACGTTGCCGATGGCAAGGTGATCTTCGGCGATGGCCTTGAGGTCGGCTTGCAGCACGCTCGGGTCGTCGACCGCAGTGACGGTGATGCTCAGGGTCGACTTGACGTCGGTGCCCGAGCCATCGGTCACGGTGTAGCTGATGGT
Organism: Pseudomonas abieticivorans; assembly: GCF_023509015.1. Classification (NCBI taxonomy): domain Bacteria; kingdom Pseudomonadati; phylum Pseudomonadota; class Gammaproteobacteria; order Pseudomonadales; family Pseudomonadaceae; genus Pseudomonas; species Pseudomonas abieticivorans. The sequence continues at coordinate 2,454,389 of NZ_CP094975.1, read as the reverse complement.
CGGTACGGTGCCGTTCCAATTCGCGGTCGGAATAAAGGTGTAGCTGCCATCGGCGGCAATGGTCAGGCTGCCGATTGTTGCGTCGGTAACAGTTTCACCGGCTTTGTAAGTGACACCGCCAACGGTGAAGTCGACCACGCTGACCGGGCCGTCGACGCTGCTGGTACCGGTCAGGACGTTGCCCACGGCACTGTGGTCTTCGTCGATGGTGACCTTTTCGGAGGCATCGGTGAAGCTGTCGTCGACCGGCGTGACGCTGATGTTCAGGGTCGAGGTGACGTTATCGCCGGAGCCGTCGGTCAGGGTGTAGCTGACGGTGGGTACCGTGCCGTTCCAGTTGGGTGCCGGGGTAAAGGTGTAGCTGCCATCGGCGGCAATGGTCAGGCTGCCGATTGTCGCGTTGGTAACAGTTTCACCGGCTTTGTAGGTGACGCCGCCGACGGTGAAGTTGACCACGCTGACCGGGCCGTCGACGCTGCTGGTGCCATCGAGTACCGAGCCTTTGGCCACGGTGTCTTCGTCGATGGTGACCTTTTCCGAGGCATCGGTGAAGCTGTCGTCGACCGGGGTGACGTTGATGTTCAAGGTCGACTTCACGTCGGCACCCGACCCATCGGTTACGGTGTAGCTGATGGTCGGTACGGTGCCGTTCCAGTTTGCAGTTGGAATGAAGGTGTAGCTGCCATCGGCGGCAATGGTCAGGCTGCCGATTATTGCGTCGGTAACAGTTTCACCGGCTTTGTAAGTGACGCCGCCGACGGTGAAGTCGACCACGCTGACCGGGCCGTCGACGCTATGTGTGCCGTCGAGCACGTTACCGATGGCGTTGTGGTCTTCCAGCACGGTGACCTTTTCACTGCGGTCGGTGAAGCTGTCGTCCACCGGGGTCACGGTGATGTTCAGGGTGCTGGTGGAACCCGTGTTGGTGGTGTAGTTGATGGTCGGCACGCTGCCGTTCCAGTCCGGCTTGGGCGCGAACAGGTAGGTCCCGTTGCTTTCCAGAACCAGGATGCCGACACCGGCGATGACCACTGGTTGGCCTGCCTTGAAGGTGCCGTTCACGCCGTCGATGGTGAAGGTGGCGACCTTCAAGACGTTGTCCACATCCGAGTCATTGCTCAGCACGTTGCCGATGGCAAGGTGATCTTCGGCGATGGCCTTGAGGTCGGCTTGCAGCACGCTCGGGTCGTCGACCACAGTGACGGTGATGCTCAGGGTCGACTTGACGCCGGTGCCCGAGCCATCGGTCACGGTGTAGCTGATGGTCGGTACGGTGCCGTTCCAGTTCGCAGTCGGAATGAAGGTGTAGCTGCCATCGGCGGCGATGGTCAGGCTGCCGATCGTGGCGTTGGAGGCGGTTTCACCGGCTTTGTAAGTAACGCCGCCAACGGTGAAGTCGACCACGCTGACCGGGCCGTCGACGCTGCTGGTACCGGTCAGGACGTTGCCCACGGCACTGTGGTCTTCGTCGATGGTGACCTTTTCGGAGGCGTCGGTGAAGCTGTCATCGACTGGCGTGACGCTGATGTTCAGGGTCGAGGTGACGTTCTCGCCGGAGCCGTCGGTCACTGTGTAGGTGACGGTCGGCACGATCCCGTTCCAATTGGGTGCCGGGGTGAAGGTGTAGCTGCCATCGGCGGCAATGGTCAGGCTGCCGATTGTCGCGTTGGTAACAGTTTCACCGGCTTTGTAGGTGACGCCGCCGACAGTGAAGTCGACCACGCTGACCGGGCCGTCGACGCTGCTGGTGCCATCGAGTACCGAGCCTTTGGCCACGGTGTCTTCGTCGATGGTGACCTTTTCCGAGGCATCGGTGAAGCTGTCGTCGACCGGGGTGACGCTGATGTTCAGGGTCGACTTGACGTCGCTGCCCGAGCCGTCGGTCACGGTGTAGGTGACGGTCGGCACCGTGCCGTTCCAGTTGGGTGCCGGGGTGAAGGTGTAGCTGCCATCGGCGGCAATGGTCAGGCTGCCGATTGTTGCGTCGGTAACAGTTTCACCGGCTTTGTAAGTGACGCCGCCGACGGTGAAGTCGACCACGCTGACCGGGCCGTCGACGCTATGTGTGCCGTCGAGCACGTTACCGATGGCGTTGTGGTCTTCCAGCACGGTGACCTTTTCACTGCGGTCGGTGAAGCTGTCGTCCACCGGGGTCACGGTGATGTTCAGGGTGCTGGTGGAACCCGTGTTGGTGGTGTAGTTGATGGTCGGCACGCTGCCGTTCCAGTCCGGCTTGGGCGCGAACAGGTAGGTCCCGTTGCTTTCCAGAACCAGGATGCCGACACCGGCGATGACCACTGGTTGGCCTGCCTTGAAGGTGCCGTTCACGCCGTCGATGGTGAAGGTGGCGACCTTCAAGACGTTGTCCACATCCGAGTCATTGCTCAGCACGTTGCCGATGGCAAGGTGATCTTCGGCGATGGCCTTGAGGTCGGCTTGCAGCACGCTCGGGTCGTCGACCGCAGTGACGGTGATGCTCAGGGTCGACTTGACGTCGGTGCCCGAGCCATCGGTCACGGTGTAGCTGATGGTCGGTACGGTGCCGTTCCAGTTCGCAGTCGGAATGAAGGTGTAGCTGCCATCGGCGGCGATGGTCAGGCTGCCGATTGTTGCGTCGGTAACAGTTTCACCGGCTTTGTAAGTGACACCGCCAACGGTGAAGTCGACCACGCTGACCGGGCCGTCGACGCTGCTGGTACCGGTCAGGACGTTGCCCACGGCACTGTGGTCTTCGTCGATGGTGACCTTTTCGGAGGCATCGGTGAAGCTGTCGTCGACCGGCGTGACGCTGATGTTCAGGGTCGAGGTGACGTTATCGCCGGAGCCGTCGGTCAGGGTGTAGGTGACGGTCGGCACGGTGCCGTTCCAATTGGCGACCGGGGTGAAGGTGTAGTCGCCGTTAGAGCCGATCACCAGGGTGCCGACGTTGGCGATGGTCGCGGTGGTGCCAGCAGTGTAGGTGGTATCGCCGATGGTGAAGTTCACCACGCTGACAGGGCCATCGACGCTGCTGGTGCCGGTCAGAACGCTGCCGGTGGCCACGGTGTCTTCGTCGATGGTGATCTGTTCGGAGGCGTCAGTGAAGCTGTCGTCCACCGGGGTCACGTTGATGTTCAGGGTGGACGTTACATCCGAACCCGAACCATCAGTCACGGTGTAGCTGACGGTTGGCACTTCGCCGTTGTAGTTGGCAACTGGCGTGAAGGTGTACTCACCGTTCGCGCCGATTACCAGGGTGCCGACGTTGGCAATGGTCGCGGTGGTGCCAGCGGCGTAGGTGGTGCTGCCGATGGTGAAGTCCACCACGCTGACCGGGCCGTCGACGCTGCTGGTGCCGGTCAGCACGCTGCCGGTGGCGACGCTGTCTTCGGCGCTGCTAACCGTCTCGCTGGCGTCGGTGAAGCTGTCATCGACTGGCGTGACGCTGATGTTCAGGGTGCTGGTAGACCCGGTATTGGTGGTATAGCTCGCCGTCGGCACAGTGCCGTTGTAGTTGGCGTCCGGGGTAAAGGTGTAGTCGCCATTGGCGGCGATGGTCAGGCTGCCGACCCCGTCGATGATGGCGGTCTGGCCCGCGCTGAACGTGCCGTTCACGCCGCTGACGGTGAAGGTGGCCACGCTCAGCACGTTGTCCACGTCGCTGTCGTTGCTCAGCACGTTGCCGCTGGCTGCGGTGTCTTCGGCCACGGTGTTGCTGTCGGCGACCAGCACGCTGGGGTCGTCGACCGCGGTCACGGTGATGTCCAGTGTACTGGTGGCGCCGGTATTGGTGGTGTACGTCACCTGCGGCACGCTGCCGTTGTAGTTGGCGTCCGGGGTGAAGGTGTAATCGCCGTTGCTGCCGATCACCAGGGTACCGACGCCGGTGATGGTCGCGGTCTGGCCAGCGGCAAAGGTGCCGTTCACCCCGGCGATGGCAAAGCTGGCGACGCTGAGCGGGGTATCGACGTCGCTGTCGTTGCTTAGCACATTGCCGGTGGCGATCGAGTCTTCCGCCAGGGTTGCAGTGTCGGCATTAAGCACGCTTGGGGCGTTGGTTGCCGTCGTGGCCCCAGCCGCCAGCAGGTTGGCATTGGCGCCGCCGTTGCCCAGGCCGTCGGTTGGGAAACCGATGGTCGGGTCTACCCGGCCTGCGGTGGCGTCCAGCACGACAAAGCTGTGGCTGCCACCGCCGTCACCGGCTGCGCCTGCTGCGGTCGGGCCTGCTGCCGTGGCTTCAAGGTCTTTGGTGGGGTCGGCGCCGGCCGCGATCGCTTGCTGCAGTTCGGCAACCGACGGTGCGTTCTGCGCGGCGGCTTCCTGCAGGTTGGCGGCGGCGGTGTCTGGCGTATTGGCGCTCCACTGCGTATCGCGGCCCAGGTCGATGGTCCGGCCATCCTGCAATTCCAGGCTCACGGCACCTGCCAACCCAGTGTCTACCTGATCCCCGGCAAACAAGCGATCGCCCTCAATGAGCACTCGACGAACCCCTTCCGGGGACACAGCGACGACTTGACCAACAATGCTTTTGACGATGGCAACAACACTGCTCATTGGGACTCTCCGGAATACAGCTCAGATGACTTCCATGGGACCGACCGGCTCTTGTGCTAGCCGTTTCAGACTGAAAATGGACGTTTAATTTTGACAGGGTTAATCGTCAATTTATTGGCTATAATTTTTCGCGATTAACTTTATGCCAAAGTATTGACCTATAGCGCGCCATCCTAAACAATCCGCACCGCAATGTCACATTGATATTGATCCGGCGTACCGTCTCCCATTGTGTGTTCCAGTTCGCACCCAGAACTCATCGACATCCAGTCCATACGGTTGCCCTTTTTTCCAATGCAGCGACCAGTTTTGCTGTGCTTCGAGACACGAAGTCTTCGGGATAATAACCACAATGCGTGCGCACCTTTTCAAGGCTATACCCTTTGTTTTAGCGGCCAGTTTCGTACAAGCCCAGACCCTTCCCGAGGCCATGCAGCAGGCCATGGACGTGCACCCGGACATCCAGGCCGGCGTGAACAGCCGCCTGGCTGCCGACGGTCAGTTGCGGGCTGCCAAGGGCGGCTACCTGCCGAAGGTCGACGTGCTGGCGGGCTATGGTCGCGAGGGTTCGGACAACCCCACCACCCGTGCCGACCTGGGCACGGACAAGTGGCAAACCCTTAACCGGGGCGAGGCCAGTGTGCGTCTGCAGCAAATGCTTTTTGACGGTTTTGCCACTTCCAGCGAAGTCGGGCGCCAGCAAGCGACCGTGAATTCCCGTGCCTACTCGCTGCTGGGTACCTCGGAAAAAACCGCGCTGACCGTCGCCCAGGTCTACCTGGACGTACTGAACCGCCGCGAGATGGTGCAACTGGCCGAAGAAAACTTGCGCAACCATGAGCGCGTCTACGATCAGATCAAGCTGCGCACCAGCCGTGGCGTGGGGCGTACCGCCGACCTGGATCAGGTCGAGGCGCGCGTGGCTCAGGCCCAGAACAACCTGATCACCGAGCAGACCAACCTGGCCGACGCCAAGACCAACTACCTGAGCGTGGTGGGCTCGCTGCCCGACGAGTTGGAGCAGCCCCAGGGTTTCGTCGCAATGTTGCCGGCGACGCTGGACGAAGCTCGCACGCAGATGGTAGAAAGCAGCCCGATTTTGCGCTCGGCCGAGTCCGACATTACTGCGAGCGAAAAACAGTATGACGCCGCCAAGTCGACGTTCTACCCACGCTTCGATGCAGAACTGGGCCGCACGGCCGATAACAACATTGGCGGCGAAGAAGGCCATAACAATGGCTGGGAAGCCATGGTGCGCATGCGCTTGAACCTGTACTCGGGTGGCAGCAACAAGGCTGACCTGGAATCCAAGGCTTACCAGGCCACCCAAGCGCTGGATATTCGCAACAACGCGCTGCGCCAGTTGAACGAAGAACTGGGCCTGGCCTGGAACGCCTACAACAACGCCAACGCGCAATTGCCCAACGCCCAGCAGTACGTGGACCGTACCAGCATCGTGCGCACTGCCTACCAGAAGCAGTTCAGCCTGGGCGAACGTACCTTGCTCGACTTGCTCGACAGCGAAAACGAGCTGTTCACCGCGCGCCAGCGCCTGGCGCAGGTCAAGACGCTGCAGCTGTACACGCAGTACCGTATCAAGGCCACCATGGGCCAGTTGTTGAAGAGCCAGGGTGTGGTAGCGCCGATGGCCACCGTGGTGCAGAACGATGTAAAGCCCAGGATCAATCTGCCTGGCATGAACTGATTCCACTGAATCAGATCGTCAATCGCTTAAGTTGAGAGTGTCAGCGTGGAATCAGAAGTTAGTCGAGTTCAACTCAGTCATGATCCACGCAGCCAGCACGACGACCCGTTGCTCGACGGGTTGCTGACACTCTGTTCGCTGCACCAGAAGCCTGCCAGCCGGTCGATGCTGACCACTGGCCTGCCGCTGCCCTCGCAACGCCTGAGCCCCGAGCTGCTGCCCCGCGCCGCCGCCCGGGCCGGCCTGCAAGGGCGGTTGATGCAGCGCAAGTTGGAGCAAATCCCTGCCATCGCCTTGCCAGCCATGCTTTTGCTAAAGGAAGGCCGCAGTGCCATCCTGGTTGGCTGGAACGGTGACAGCGCACGCCTGCTGCTAAGCGAAAGCGACGGTGGTGAAGTACAGGTGGGGCGCGACGCCCTGCTGGAGGACTACAGCGGCCGGGTTTTTTTCGCCCAGCCGCAACACAAATTCGACGTGACCCATGGCAGCCTGATCCCTCGGGCCCGCTCGTGGTTCCGTGACACCCTCAAGCGTTCCCGTTGGCTGTATGCCGACGCTATCGCGGCGAGCCTGGTGATCAACATCATCGCCCTGGCCGCCCCGCTGTTTGTGATGAACGTGTACGACCGCGTCGTGCCCAACCAGGCCACGTCCACTCTATGGGTGCTGGCGGCAGGCATTACCGGCGCCTACCTGTTCGATTTGTTGCTCAAGGGCCTGCGTGGCTTGTGCCTGGATTTGGCTGGCAAGAAGACCGACCTGATCATATCGGCCACGCTGTTCGAGCGCATCGTCGGCATGGCTATGAAGAACCGCCCGGCGCGGGTCGGCAGCTTCGCCCAGAACATCCATGAGTTCCAGGGCATGCGCGACTTCCTCACGTCGCTGACCCTGACCAGCCTGATCGATCTACCGTTTACCCTGCTGATCCTGCTGGTGATCGCGATCATCGGCGGTCACCTGGTGTGGATACCGATCGTGGCCTTCCCGCTGGCGCTGGGCATTGGCCACCTGCTGCAAAAACCGCTGACCGCGACCCTGGAGCGAACCATGGCCCTGGGCGCCGAGCGCCAGTCGAGCCTGATCGAGACCCTGGCCGGCCTGGATGCGGTCAAGGTCAACAACGCCGAGAGTGAACGCCAGTATCAGTGGGAACAGACCATCGGCACCCTGAGCCGCCTGGAGCTGCGCGTGAAGGTGCTGTCCAGCCTGGCGATGAACATTACCTTGCTGATCCAGAGCCTGGCCGGCGTTACCATGATCATCTGCGGGGTTTACCTGATCATTGCCGGCGACCTGAGCATGGGCGGCCTGATTGCCTGCTACATGTTGAGTGGTCGTGCCTTGGGGCCTTTGGCTTCACTGGCCGGTTTGCTGACCCGTTACCAGCAGGCCAAGGTGACCATGGTCTCGGTCGACCAGATGATGGAGCTGCCCCAAGAGCGTAACTTCGAAGAGCGCCCCATGAGCCGCCAGGTGCTGCAAGGCGCGCTGGAGTTTCGCAACGTCGACTTCACCTACCCCAACCAACAGAACATGGCACTGCGCGGCCTGAACCTGAGCGTTCAGCCGGGCGAGAAAATCGGCATCATCGGCCGTAGCGGCTCGGGCAAAAGCTCGCTGGCCAAACTGCTGGTGGGCCTCTACCAGCCCGATGCCGGCGCGTTGCTGGTGGACGGCGTGGACGTGCGCCAGATCGACGTCAGCGAATTGCGCCACAACATCGGCTACGTGCCCCAGGACATTCAACTGCTGGCGGGCACCCTGCGTGACAACCTGGTCAGCGGTGCTCGTTACGTCGAGGACGAGCTGGTGCTGCAAGCGGCCGAGCTGTCTGGTGTGCACGAATTCGCCCGGCTGCACCCGCAAGGCTACGAGCTGCAAGTGGGCGAGCGCGGCCAGAACCTTTCCGGTGGCCAGCGCCAAAACGTAGCGCTGGGCCGTGCACTGCTGCTGAACCCGCAAATCCTGCTGCTCGACGAACCGACCAGCGCCATGGACAACACCGGCGAAGAGCGCTTGAAACAGCGCTTGCAGGCCGTCATCGAGAAAAAGACCGTGATCCTGGTAACTCACCGCGCTTCGCTGCTGTCATTGGTCGATCGCCTGATCGTCATCGACCGCGGGCAAATACTTGCCGACGGGCCAAAAGCGGCCGTGATGGAAGCGCTGAAGAAGGGGCAGATCGGTGTTGCTTAAATCTGGCCCAGGGCGTTTCAAGGACGCCATTACCCGTTACTTCAAAGGCACCGAGTCACTCGAAGGCCAGCCGCTGCCGGAGGTCAACAAGGCGTTGATCGACGACGCTCCGCGCATCGTTCGCCTGACCATCTGGGCGGTGATCGCATTCTTCCTGTTCCTGTTGGGCTGGGCCCACTTCGCGGTCATCGATGAAGTGACCCGTGGCGAGGGCAAGGCCATCCCGTCCTCGCGGGTGCAGAAAGTGCAGAACCTGGAAGGTGGCATCGTCGCGCAAATCTACATTCATGAAGGGCAGATCGTCGAGGTTGGTGATCCGCTGTTGCGTCTGGACGATACCCGCTTCGTTTCCAATGTCGGTGAAACCGAAGCCGATCGCCTGGCCATGGAACTGCGCGTCGAGCGTTTGAGCGCCGAGGTGGATGACCGCCCGCTGAACTTTACCGATGACGTGCGCAAGAAGGTGCCCAAGCAGGCCGCCAACGAACAATCGCTGTACCAGAGCCGTCGCCAGCAGTTGCAGGACGAAATCGGCGGGCTGCAACAACAGATGGTGCAGCGCCAGCAGGAGCTACGCGAATTCAGTTCCAAGCAGGCGCAATACCGCAGCAGCCTGGCCTTGCTCAAGCAAGAGATCGACATGTCGGAGCCGCTGATTTCCCAGGGCGCTATTTCCCCGGTGGAAGTGCTGCGCCTCAAGCGCTCGGAAGTTGAAACCCGTGGGCAAATGGATTCCACCACCTTGGCCATCCCGCGTGCGGAAGCGGCCATCAAGGAAGCCCAGAGTAAAGTCGATGAAGCGCGCGGTAAATTCCGCAGCGATGCCCTGACCCAACTGAACGAAGCCCGTACCGACCTGAGCAAGGCCCAGGCCACCGGCAAGGCGCTGGAAGACCGGGTCAACCGCACCATGGTCACCTCGCCGGTGCGCGGCATCGTCAAACAGCTGTTGGTGAACACCGTGGGCGGTGTGATCCAGCCAGGCAGTGACCTGGTGGAGATCGTGCCGTTGGACGACACCCTGCTGGTAGAAGCGCGCATTCGCCCGCAAGACATCGCCTTCCTGCACCCGGGCCAAGAAGCCATGATCAAGTTCACGGCGTATGACTACACCATCTACGGCGGGCTAAAAGGCAAGCTGGAACAGATCGGCGCCGACACCATCCAGGACGAAGAAAAGAAAAACACCTTCTACGTGATCAAGCTGCGCACCGACCGTAGCCACCTGGGTACAGACGAGCATCCGCTGCTGATCATTCCCGGCATGGTGGCTTCGGTCGACATCATCACGGGCAAGAAGAGTGTGTTGAGCTACCTGCTCAAGCCGATCATTCGGGCCAAGGCCGAGGCGTTACACGAGCGCTGAGGTGAGCCCTTCGCGGATAAATCCGCTCCTACAGGTAGGAGCGGATTTATCCGCGAAGCAAACCCCACGGTCTGTGGTCGGATTTATCCGCGAAGCAAACCCCACGGTCTGTGGTCGGATTAAACCGCGAAGCAAACCCCACGATCTGTGGTCGGATTAAACCGCGAAGCAAACCCCACGATCTGTGGTCGGATTAAACCGCGAAGCAAACCCCACGATCTGTGGTCGGATTAAACCGCGAAGTAAACCCCACGATCTGTGGTCGGATTAAACCGCGAAGCAAACCCCACGATCTGTGGTCGGATTAAACCGCGAAGCAAACCCCACGATCTGTGGTCGGATTAAACCGCGAAGCAAACCCCACGATCTGTGGTCGGATTAAACCGCGAAGCAAACCCCACGGTCTGTGGTCGGATTAAACCGCGAAGTAAACCGACGGTCTGTAGGAGCGGATTTATCCGCGAAGCAAGCGCTACGGTTTCAGTTCGGCGGCGTAAACTGCGAAGCCAACTCGCGCAGCAGCACTTCTGCCTCCAACACCTTGGTCACCACGTCTTCAGCCTTTTCGCGGCTCAGGTCCAAGCGTTCGAACAGCTCGTCGGGGATGGTTTCGTCCACGCCCGAGCCGATGCCGCGGCTGCGCAGCAAACGCACGGCCAGGCAGACGAGATTGGGGTACTGGGCGAATTCACCGTCGTACATCGGGTCGTGCTGGAAGCGCAGGGCGTTGGACAATTCGTCCGGCATGTCCCAGTTGCGCATCAGCCAGGCGCCAATCTGCTCGCGGGTGATGCCCAGCAAGTGCTGCTCGACATAGGTGTGGCACAGGTGCGGGTTGGCTTCCAGGTGGCGACAAATCAGCGAGAAATGCGGCGGGAAAACGTGCGCCAGCAACAGGTAGCCAAAGTTGTGCAGCAGGCCGGCCAGGTAGGTCAGGCCGGCTTCCGGGCGCTCGGCGCGGGGGATGGCGCGGGTCAGGCCTTCGATCACCGCGGCGGTGTAGATCGACTGCTGCCAGTAGGGCGTGGCGTGTTGTGGCTGGTCCTTGGGCAGGCTCAGGGTTTTGCCCAAAGCCAGGCCGAGTGCCAGGTTGATCACCAGATCAAAACCCAGTACGCGGACGATGGCGTCCTCGACCGAGCGGATCTTGCCGGGTGAAGCGTAGTAAGGCGAAGCGGCCCAGCTGACCACCTGCGCGGCCAGTGCCGGATCTGTTTCGACCACGCCAGTGATGTCATCGATGGTCGCGTTGGGGTCCACCCGCAACTTGATGATCTTCTGCGCGGTTTCAGCCAGCGGCGGGATCTCGATGGTCGCTTCCAGGCGTTGCTGGATGCGGCGGGCGGTGAAGGCCTGCATGGCCTGGGTGATTTCCTTGCGGTCGTCATCCGGGCGGTCGAGGTTGGGGCGGATGGAGCTCAAGGGTTCGCCGAACGAGGCGGCACTGGCCTTGGTCAGCATTTTCTTGAAGTCGTCGCTGCGCACTTCCAGCAGCAAGCCCGGTTCCCCGGAGTTGATCAGCAGTTCGGGCTCGCGTAGCAGGGCTTCTTCGTACAGGCAGGGCGAACTGGTCAGCGATGGCAAGCCCGGCAGAACGCTCAGGTTATGCTTGCCGAGCATCTTTTCCAGGCGGTCCAGCTTGATCGCCGTCAAGGTCCGGCCGGTCAGCTCTGTCAGGCGGCTGAGGTCCAGCAGGTGGTTTTGCGGGAACAGCACCATGAGGGCGCCCACCGAGTCATCGAGTAGCACGGCCTGTACCTTGCGCGCAGGGTTCAGCGCCGGGTGGTCGGCTACCTCGCGGTAGGCGATGCCCAGCTTGCCCAGTAGCAGCCGGATGACGGATGGGGCGTGCGGGGTTGCGGTGTCCAATGCAACTTCAGTCATGGCCTGTATCCATATACGTACAATCGCGACAGTATAACCAGCTTATCGGGTTTGCTGGCTCTGTCTGCTGACAGTCTTTACACCTGGCCATATTGTTGGCCATGGCGCAGCCAGCGATCCAGTAATGGGCTGACGTGATCAGGCCAGCGGGCCAGCAGGGCTTGGGCCGCATCGCGTACTGCCGGCAGCAGGTCGGCATCGCGCATCAGGTCGGCAACCTTGAACTGTAGCAAACCGGTTTGACGGGTGCCGAGCATCTCGCCCGGGCCGCGTATTTCCAAGTCTTTTTCCGCGATCACGAAGCCGTCATTGGTTTCGCGCATGATGCCCAGGCGCTGGCGACCGATCTGCGAAAGCGGCGGATGGTACAGCAGCACGCAGTGGCTGGCGGCACTGCCCCGGCCGACCCGGCCGCGCAGTTGGTGCAGTTGAGCCAGGCCCAGGCGTTCGGGGTTCTCGATGATCATCAGGCTGGAGTTGGGAACGTCCACGCCCACTTCGATCACCGTGGTTGCCACCAACAACTGCAGGTTGCCCTGTTTGAACTCGGCCATCACCGCAGCCTTTTCCGCAGGCTTCATGCGCCCGTGGATCAAGCCCACGCGCAGTTCGCCCAAGGCGCTACTCAGTTCTTCGAAGGTGGTTTCGGCCGCCTGGCAGGTCAGCTCCTCGGACTCTTCGATCAGCGTACACACCCAATAGGCCTGGCGCCCTTCGGCGCAGGCGGCGCGAACGCGCTCGACCACTTCGATGCGACGGCTGTCGGCGACCAGCACAGTGTTGACCGGGGTACGTCCGGGCGGCAGTTCGTCGAGGATCGAGGTGTCCAGGTCGGCGTAGGCGCTCATGGCCAAGGTACGCGGGATCGGCGTGGCGGTCATGATCAACTGATGCGGGCACATGCGCCCGCCCACGCCTTTCTGGCGCAGGGCCAGGCGTTGTTGCACGCCGAAGCGGTGCTGTTCGTCGATGATCACCAGGGCCAGGTTCTTGAACTGCACCTCCGGCTGGAACAGCGCGTGGGTGCCGACCACCATGGGTGCGCCGCCGGCGATTTGCTCCAGCGCTGCGGCGCGGTTCTTGCCCTTGAGCTTGCCAGCCAGCCATGCTACCTCGATGCCCAGGGGTTCGAGCCAGCGCTGGAAGGTCACGTAGTGCTGTTCGGCGAGGATCTCGGTGGGTGCCATCAGTGCCACCTGGTAGCCCGCTTCCAAGGCCTGCAACGCGGCCAAGGCGGCCACCACGGTCTTGCCTGCGCCCACGTCGCCCTGCACCAGGCGCAGCATCGGTTCATGCTGGTTGAGGTCGTAGGCGATTTCTTTGCCCACCCGCTGTTGCGCGCCGGTGGGGGCGAACCCCAGGTTCTTCAGGTACTGGGCCGGCAAACGCTTGGCCGGCGGCAGATTGGGCGCGCGTTGCGAGCGCAGGCTTTCGCGCAAGCGCTGCTGCGACAACTGGTGCGTCAGCAGCTCCTCGAATGCCAGCCGGTGTTGCGCCCAGTGATGCCCCAGGGACAGTTCCTCCAGGTCCGCATCGGCGGGCGGGTGGTGCAGGTAGCGAATGGCGTCGGCGAGCGGCGCCAGTTGGTAGTCGCGGGCCAGTTCTTCGGGCAGCCAGTCGGGCAGGCTGCGTGGGCCAAGCATGCCCAGGGCCTGTTCGCACAGTTGGCGCAGGCGTGCCTGGGTCAAGCCCTCGGTGGTCGGGTAGATGGGCGTGAGGGTTTGCTCCACCGGGTAATGCTCGTCACCCGTCAGGGCGCGGTATTCCGGGTGGTAGATCTCCAGGCCCGAAGCTCCGGGGCGAGCTTCACCGTAGCAACGCAGGTGGGTGCCACGTTTCATGGCTTCCTTCTGCGCGTTGCTGAAGTGATAGAAGCGCAAGCTCAATGAACCGGTGCCGTCACCCAGGCGCACCAGCAGGCTGCGACGCTTGCCCATGGCCACGTCGGCACCGCTGACCACGCCTTCGATCACGGCATCCTGACCAGGCCGCAGTGCGCCGATCGGCACCACGCGGGTGCGGTCCTGATAGCGCAATGGCAGGTGGAACAGCACGTCCTGGAGGTTTTCCAGGCCGACTTTGGTCAACTTTTCGGCCATGGCTTCGCCAATGCCTTTGAGTGCCGTTACCGACACTTTGGACAGCTCTGTCATGTTGCGGTTTTACTCGCCACGGTCGGTTTGGCGACCGAACACAGGCGGATCGAGTCAGCGAGGATCTCGATGGCCTTGGGCCGCGGGAAGCTGGCGCGCCAGGCGATTGCCACGGTGCGGAACGGCGTGGGTGGCGTCAGCGGGCGCACATCGATCACGCCGGGGGCGTAATGATGGCTGTCGATCGCCGACAAGGGCAGGATCGATATGCCCAGCCCCGAGGCCACCATGTGCCGAATGGTTTCCAGGGAGCTGGACTCCACCGTGGTGTGCTTGTTGCCGTCGGCACCCTTGGCCAGGGTGGGGCAGGCTTCCAGCACCTGGTCGCGGAAGCAGTGGCCTTCGCCCAGCAGCAGCAGACTTTTGTCGTTGAGCAGCGCCGAGTCGATGGTCTCTTTCTGCGTCCAGGGGTGCCCGGCGGGCATCAGCACGTAGAAGGGCTCGTCGTACAGCGGCAGGGTCAGCACGTCGGCTTCGTTGAATGGCAGGGCGATGATCACCGCGTCCAGTTCACCGTTACGCAATTTGTCGCGCAGGATGTGGGTGAAGTTTTCTTCGATGTACAGCGGCATCTGCGGCGCAACACGGTGCAATTGCGGGATCAGGTGCGGGAACAGGTAAGGACCGACGGTATAGATCGCGCCCACCTTGAGGGGGGCGGTCAGTTGGTTCTTGCCGGCCTGGGCCAGTTCGCGGATGCCTTGGGCCTGCTCGAGGACCTTTTGGGCCTGGGCGACGATGCCCTCACCGACGGGCGTCAGACGCACGGCACTCTTGCTGCGCTCGAAAATCAGCACGCCCAGTTCGTCTTCGAGTTTCTTCACCCCCACCGAAAGGGTGGGCTGGCTGACATGGCAGCGCTCGGCGGCATGGCCGAAGTGTTGCTCTTGGGCCAGGGTAACGATGTAGCGCAATTCTGTGAGAGTCATAACGTGCGTCCATGAAGTTGCCGGCCCAGCATAGCGGCTGCAATCGATAGACGCACGTTATCAACCGTGCTTGTGTGTATCAAAACGACGTATTTATCGTTTATCCAGCGAATACACGAACGGAGCGACCACTTCCAGGCTGCCGTTGTTGAGCAATTCCTTGGGTGGCGGAGGCAGCGGCTGCGCCCGGCGGATCATTTCCAGGGTGGCTCGGTCCAATGATGCACTGCCCGAACCACCGGCCAGCGAGTAGGACAAGACCTTGCCTTCGCCGTCGACCACGAAGCGCAGGCGGTTGACCCCCTGCATGCCGCGGCGGCGCGCGTCGTCCGGGTACTTCTTGAACTTGGCCAGGTGACGCAGCAAGTCGCTTTGCCAGGTCGGCAGGGCATTGCTGTTGGTGGCGACGCTTGGCTGCGGCGCAGCGGATTTAACCGGTGGCGCGTTGGTGGGCGGCGTATCCACGGTCTGCTCTGCAGGCGGCTTTTCCTGCGGCGGCTCCGGCTTTTTCTCAGGCTTGGGCGGTTGCGGCTTGGCCTTGGGCTTCACAGGCTTTGGCACTGCAATCGTCGGCTTGGGGGCCTCGACCAGTTTGGGCAGCGGCGGCTCTTCGACCGGGGCCGGAGGTTGCGGCGGCTGCACCACTTTGGGCGGTGGCGGCGGTGCGGGCTCTGGCAACGGTGCCATTTCCACGACCATGGCCGCAGGCGGCAACTCCATAGGCTGCGGCCGCGACCAGTTCAACGCCAGCACGATGGCCACGGCGTGGATGCCCAGCACGACCGCGAGGCTAGCCCCGTAACGCGTCAGCTTTTGGCGCGTCGTGATCATTTCTTGGCTGCCGTCTCAAGCCCTACCAGTCCGACTTTCAGGTAGCCGGCGGCCCGCAGGGAGTTCATCACTTCCATCAACTGACCGTAGTCCACGCCTTTGTCGGCCTGGAAGAAGATCGTGGTGTCCTTCTTGCCTTTGGTCTTGGCGTCGAGGATCTGGCCCAGTTGTGCGCGGTCGACTTTCTCGTCGCCCACGAACAGGTTCTGGTCTGCCTTGACGCTGAGGAAGATCGGCTTCTCCGGCCTTGGCGCCGGTTTGGCGGTGGAGGCGGGCAGGTCGACCTTGATGTCTACGGTCGCCAGGGGCGCCGCGACCATGAAAATGATCAGCAGTACCAACATCACGTCGATGAACGGCGTGACGTTGATTTCGTGGTTCTCGGCGAGGTCGTCGCCACCTTCGTTCAGATGCAGGCCCATGGATTACCCCAGTTTGACCATGTGCGGCGGAGCGGAGCGCTCGGCCGGCTGATGGTCCAGGTCGCGGCTGACCAGCAGCAGGACCTGTGCGGAGGCGTCCGAAACCTGCGCCTTGTAACCGGCGATGGAGCGGGCGAAGACGTTGTAGATGACCACGGCCGGGATCGCGGCAACCAGGCCCAACGCGGTGGCCAGCAGGGCCTCGGCGATGCCTGGGGCAACCACGGCGAGGTTGGTGGTCTGGGTTTTGGCGATGCCGATGAAGCTGTTCATGATGCCCCACACGGTGCCGAATAGACCGACGAACGGCGCGGTGGAGCCGATGGTGGCCAATACGCCGGTACCGTTGCTCATGTTGCGACCGCAGGCAGCCACCAGGCGCTCCAGGCGGAAGCTGACGCGTTCCTTGATGCCTTCACGCTCGCGGCTGTTGACCGACAGGTGCATCTCTTCCATGGCGTCCTGTACCAGCAAATGGGCCAGGGTGCCTGGCTTGCTGGCGGTTTCGGCGGCAGCCTTGAGGGTAGTGGCCTTTTTCAGGTTGGCGATTTCGCCACGCAGGCGGCGCTTGGCGCCCAGTAGTTCGAAGCCCTTGGCGATCCAGATGGTCCAGGTGATGATCGATGCGATTGCCAGGCCGATCATCACGATTTTGACGATGATATCGGCGTTCTGGAACATGCCCCATGGGGACAGATCGTGGCCGATGCCGAAGCCGGTATCAACGGTAGGCTCATCGCTGCTGGCGTCTTCGGCCACAACCGGAGCATCGCTTGGCAGGGCCGCAGCCTCGGCGCTGTTGGCTGGCGCCGCTGCAGCAGCGGCAGCCGGTGCGGTGTGGCTCTGGTTGGCAGGTTCGTCGGCGAAGGCGGCCGGCGTCAGCGCGAGGCCGATGACCAGGGCTGCGATACCGCGCCATGGACGGGACACACTGCGGGTTGGCGAAGCGGGAGGTAGAATACGAGTCATGCTGGCCGGACCTGAACGAAGAGAATGAGGTGGTTGTTCTGCCAAGCCTCGCGGGGCCGAGAACAAAATGGTCGGCCATTATTGCAAGTAATTCTTGTTAACAAAAGCGTTACGACTGTTTTTCTGTCTTCCCTACCTGTTGCCAGACGAGCTGGAACAGGTCGAAATCCATGATCAAGGAGCTGCACGATGTCCGCGCCCACCGTTGTAATCGCCGGTTGCGGTGATGTTGGAAGCCGCCTGGCGCGCCAGTTGCTGGCCGCCCAGTGGCAGGTCTATGGACTGCGCCGCGACGCCTCGAAGTTGCCCGAGGGGGTGATCGGTATCCCGGGTGATCTGTTTTCGCGCGACGCACCGGACACCTGGCCGATCGATGCGGTGGATTACCTGGTGTACTGCGTTGCCGCCAGCCAGCACGACGAGGCCGGCTATCGCGCCGCCTACGTCGAGGGCGTGAAGCACGTGCTGGAGTGGCTGGACGATTTTGGCCAGGCACCTGAGCGGGTCATTTTCGTGTCCAGCAGCAGTGTCTATGAGCAGCAGGGCGGGGAATGGGTGGATGAGCAATCGCCTACCCAGCCTGCGGGCTTTTCCGGGCGGTTGATGCTGGAGGCCGAGCAGGTGGTGCGCGGCTGTGGTTTCCCCGCCACCGTGGTGCGCCTGACCGGGATCTACGGGCCAGGGCGCGAACGCCTGCTGACTCAGGTTCGGCAGGGGTATCGGGTGGCCGAGGAGCCGCCTTTATACGGTAACCGCATCCACAGCGACGATGCGGCCGGTTTGTTGGCTTTTCTGTTGCAGGCAGATGCGCGCGGTGAGCCTGTTGGCGATTGCTACATCGGCGTGGATGACAGCCCGGCGCCACTGGCCGAGGTGGTGGCCTGGCTGCGCGAGCATCTTGGGGTCAGCGATTGGTCGGAGGTTGAAAGCGTGCGCCGCACCGGCAGCAAGCGCTGTAGCAACGCCAAGGCACGGGCTTTGGGCTGGGCGCCGCAATACCCCAGCTACCGCGAAGGTTACGGGGCTATCCTCGGCGCTTGACCATTGTGTAGGAGCCTTTGCGAAAAGAGCGCCGCGATCCATGAGGTATCACGCGGCGCGGCCTTCGCGGATGAATCCGCTCCTACAGAAAAGGCCTATTGCTTGACCAGCTCCCATTGCTGCGCACCTGGCGACAGCGTGGGCATTTCGTCGGCGTGGGCATTGTTCACGGCCTGGAAGATATCCAGCTTCTTGCCCTTGCGGGTAAAGACCCATGAGTTGCCTTGGCCGGCCTGTTGCAGCCAAATCGTGTCATTGCCGCCGCTCATCGAAGCGCAATCACCCGCTAGGCACAACGCATAGCGGTCAGCGCCAGGCAAGCCCTGTACCGAGCCGTCGCTCTGGAATTGCACGGTGCTGCCTTCGCCGGGCCCGCTGGCAATTTTCCAGCTGCCGCCCAGGTAGCTGCCGTACAGCGCGCGCTCGAAGTTGGCACCCAGCGGGGCGCCTTCCGGGGCTGGGTCCTTGGCTTGCTCGAAGGTCTGGTCTGGCTCGTTCTCGGTCGCGGCCTGATGCAACGAGCGGCCGTCACGGCGCAGTTCGCTGGCGGAGCTACCGTAGAAGTCGACCTTCCAGGTGCCAGACTGGTCATCCACCAGTTTGCCTTCGACATTTTCAAAACCATTGGTATAGCGAGCCTGGCCGGCCTTGGTGTTCACGTCCCATTCCAGGTTCGGGCCATTGGCTTGCAGTGCTTCGCGCAGGGAGCCACCTTTGGATGCGGCGTCGATGGCCGCCTGGTTGATCCAGGTGCCGCCGATGTCCCGGTCTGCAGGGTTGCTGGCACAGCCACCGAGAATCGCCGCGAGCAAGGAGAAAGCTAGCGCTTTACGCATGAAGTAGTCCTTTGAGTACGAAATCGGCGCAACCTGGGCGGTCGCGCCGGGCGAATCACTCGATGACGAGGATCGCGTCCATTTCAACTTGTGCACCCTTGGGCAGGGCGGCCACGCCGATGGCGGCGCGGGCAGGGTATGGCTGTTCGAAGTAACGGCCCATCACTTCGTTGACCTTGGCGAAGTGGCTCAGGTCGGTCAGGAAGATGTTCAGCTTGACGATGTCCTTGAACGAGCCGCCAGCGGCTTCTGCCACCGACTTCAGGTTTTCGAAAACCTGAACGGTCTGGGCTTCGAAGCCTTCCACCAGTTCCATGGTTTTTGGATCGAGCGGGATCTGACCGGACATGTAGACGGTATTGCCAGCTTTGATGGCCTGCGAGTAGGTACCGATGGCAGCAGGGGCTTTGTCGCTGGTGATAACTGTCTTGGTCATGAAGGACTCCTTGGAATTGAGGGGCAAAAACCTTTAGGCGCGCATTCGGGTGATACGGATGACGCCGGTCAAGGCGCGCAGTTTCTTGATCACGCGCGCCAGGTGCACGCGGTCGTGCACGCTGACGACCAGTTGGACCACGCTGATGCGGCCATCGCGCTCGTCCATGCTGATCTTCTCGATGTTGCCGTCGGCCGCGTTGACGCTACTGGCCAGCAGGGCAATCAGGCCGCGCTGGTGTTCAAGCTCCACGCGCAGCTCGACGTTGAATTCGCCGGTGACATCCTTGGCCCAGGACAACTGGATGCATTTTTCCGGGTTGTGGCGGATTTCGCTGATGTTGCGGCAGTTTTCCAGGTGCACAACCATGCCCTTGCCGGCCGACAGGTGCCCGACAATCGGGTCGCCCGGGATCGGCGTGCAGCATTTGGCGAAGCTCAGTACCAGGCCTTCGGTGCCGCGGATTGCCAGCGGGCCCTCCGGGCTTGGCAGTTGCTCGCCTTCGCTGGCCAGCAGGCGCCGCGCCACCACGTATGCCATGCGGTTGCCCAGGCCAATGTCTTCGAGCAGATCTTCGATGACTTCCAGGCGGTATTCGGTGAGCATCGCCTGCACGCGCTCGACCGGAATGCGCTCCAGCGCGCTATCGAAACCATTGAGTACCTTGTTCAGCAGGCGTTCGCCCAGGCTGATGGACTCGGAGCGACGCTGCAGCTTGAGTGCATGGCGGATATGTGTGCGCGCCTTGCCGGTGACCACGAAGTTGAGCCAGGCCGGATTGGGTCGGGCCCCCGGTGCGCTGACGATCTCTACCGTGGAGCCGCTTTGCAGCGGTTCGGACAGCGGCGCCAGGCGACGGTTGATGCGGCAGGCAATGCAGCTGTTACCCACGTCGGTATGCACCGCGTAGGCGAAGTCGACCGCGGTGGAGCCTTTGGGCAGCTCCATGATGCGGCCTTTGGGCGTGAATACGTAGACCTCGTCCGGGAACAGGTCGATCTTCACGCTTTCGATGAATTCCAGCGAGTTGCCGGCACGTTGCTGCATCTCCAGCACGCCCTTGACCCATTGGCGCGCGCGGGCGTGGGTGCCCTTGGGTTGCTCGTCGTCGCTGGACTTGTACAGCCAATGGGCGGCGATGCCGTTGTTGGCCATCTCTTCCATTTCACGGGTGCGGATCTGGATCTCGATCGGTACGCCGTGCATGCCGAACAACGTGGTATGCAGCGATTGGTAGCCGTTGGCTTTGGGGATCGCGATGTAGTCCTTGAAGCGGCCGGGCAACGGCTTGTACAAATTATGTACGGCGCCGAGTACGCGGTAGCAGGTATCGACCTTGTCGACCACGATGCGGAACGCGTACACATCCATGATTTCGTTGAAGGCGCGGCGCTTGCCGCGCATCTTCTTGTAGATGCCATAGATGTGCTTTTGCCGTCCGCTGACATCGCCCTCGATGCCGTCCACGGCCAGGCAATGGCTCAGGGACTGCTCGATCTTGTTGACGATTTCCTTGCGGTTGCCGCGCGCGCGCTTGACCGCCTGGAGGATGCGCGCCGAGCGCATCGGGTACATGGCCTTGAAACCCAGGTCTTCGAATTCGACGCGCACGTTGTGCATGCCCAGCCGGTTGGCGATGGGGGCGTAGATTTCCAGGGTTTCCTTGGCGATGCGCCGGCGCTTTTCGCCGGACAGGACTTCCAGGGTGCGCATGTTGTGCAGGCGGTCGGCCAGCTTGACCAAGATCACGCGAATATCGCGGGCCATGGCCATGGCCATCTTCTGGAAGTTTTCGGCCTGGGCCTCGGCCTTGGTCTCGAAGTTCATCTGGGTCAGCTTGCTGACACCATCGACCAATTCGGCCACGGTTTCGCCAAACTGCGCGCAGAGCGCCTCTTTGGCTATGCCGGTGTCTTCGATCACGTCATGCAGCATGGCCGCCATCAGGCTCTGATGGTCCATGTGCATGTCGGCAAGAATATTCGCCACTGCCAGCGGGTGCGTGACATAGGGCTCGCCGCTGCGCCGGCGTTGGCCGTCGTGGGCTTGTTCTGCGTAGAAATACGCTCGGCGGACCAGGTTGACCTGGTCATGGCCGAGGTAGGCCGACAAGCGATCGGCGAGGGCGTCTATGCTCGGCAAAGGATGACCTCCTGCCGATTGCGTTTGCCCTGCGCCGTACTACGTCGACCAGGCATAGGCTTAGACGGCCTCGTTGGACTCGTCCTCGAACGCTGCGAACAGCGGCTCGTCTTCGACGATTTCAGCTTCTGCGATGACAGCGTAATCCATCAGGCCAGCAGCGATTTCGCGCAGTGCCATAACGGTAGGCTTGTCGTTTTCCCATGCCAGCTTCGGCTCTTTGCCGCCGGTAGCCAGTTGACGGGCACGCTTGGTAGACAGCATGACCAGCTCAAAGCGGTTATCCACGTGTTCTAGACAGTCTTCAACGGTTACGCGGGCCATGGTCTTCCTCGTAGCAAAATGCAGTATGCGCGCCGCCCGGATGGGCGAGCGGACTCGATAGTTTAAAAAATCACCAGCGTTTAGGGAAGCGCTGTTTTTGCAACAACGCTGCCAGCCCCTGCGCAGACACCTCTAAGGTACTTGATCGCAGCGCGGAAAGCTTCATTCACGCCAGTAATTGGCTCAGCAATTCAGTAAAACGCTGTTGCTGAGGCTTTTGCAGCAGGCGGTTGGCGCGGAAAATCGCCTTCAGGTCTTCCAGTGCCGAGGCGAAGTCATCGTTGATCACCAGGAAATCATATTCCACGTAGTGGCTCATTTCGCTGACGGCTTCGCGCATGCGCCCCTCGATGATCTCGTCGCTGTCCTGGCCACGGTTGGTCAGGCGCTGGCGCAAGGCCTGTTGGGTCGGCGGCAGAATGAAGATCGAACGGGCCTCGGGCATCAATTTGCGCACTTGCTCGGCGCCCTGCCAGTCGATTTCCAGGATCAGGTCGTGGCCTTCGTCCAGGGTTTGTTGCAGGGTGCTTTGCGAGGTGCCATAGAGGTTGCCGAACACTTCGGCCTGCTCCAGGAAATCGCCATGCTCGATCATGCGCACGAATTCGGCACGGTCGACGAAGTGGTAGTTCACCCCGTTGACTTCGCCCGGGCGCATGGCGCGGGTGGTGTGCGAAACCGAGACGCGAATGCTCGGCTGTGCGTCGATCAGGGCCTTTACCAGGCTGGTCTTGCCTGCGCCCGAAGGGGCGGAGACGATATAAAGGGTGCCGGTGCTGTGGGTCATTTCGGGGTTGCCTTACTCAATATTCTGCACTTGTTCACGCATCTGCTCGATCAACACCTTGAGGTTGACCGCAGCCTGGGTGCTGCGCGGGTCGAAGGCCTTGGAGCCTAGTGTATTCGCTTCTCGGTTGAGTTCCTGCATCAGGAAGTCCAGGCGCCGGCCTGCCGCGCCGCCGGCCTTGAGCACGCGTCGCACTTCGGTGACGTGGGTGCTGAGGCGGTCGAGTTCTTCGGCGACATCGCTTTTTTGCGCCAGCAACACCAATTCTTGCTCCAGGCGCTGGGGGTCGAGTTCGGCCTGCATGTCGGCGAAGCGGTCGAGGATTTTCTGCCGTTGGGTGGCCAGCATGTGCGGCACCATGGTGCGCAGCATCGCCACTTCGGTGGTCATGGCGTCCAGGCGGTCGTTGATCAGTTTGGCCAGCTCCATGCCTTCGCGGTCACGGCCGGCCTTGAGTTCGTTGAGTGCTTCGGCAAACAGCGAGGTGGCTTCCAGGTTCAACGCCTGCGGGTCGGCGGCGTCGGCTACCAGTACGCCGGGCCAGGCCAGTACTTCCAGTGGGTTGAGGGCCGCTGGTTGCTTGATCAGGCTGGCCACGGTCTCGGCGGCGGCCACCAGTTGCGCGGCACGCTCGCGGTCGACCTGCAGCGGTTTGCCGGTGCTTTCTTCGTTGAAACGCAGGGTGCACTCGACCTTGCCGCGCGAAATGCCCTGGCGCAGGGCCTCGCGCACGGCGCCTTCGAGGTCGCGGAACGCCTCGGGCAAACGCAGGTGCGGTTCAAGGTAGCGGTGGTTTACCGAGCGCAGCTCCCAACTGAGGGTACCCAGGGCAACGGCCCGCTCGACGCGGGCGAAGGCAGTCATGCTATGCACCATGGTGAGTACCTCGCAGTAGGGGTTGAAAGCCGGATGGCTGCAAAGGCGCAGGATTGTAGCGCAACCAGGCCACCACGCCCAATGTGGCGATGTCTCGGAATGTTGACCGTTTGGCCGAAACATCCGGCGATGGCCTGCCCGCACGCCGGCGGCTTCTGCTGCTACAATGCTCGGCAGTTTTATGTCCTCCAGTACAGGTATCCCAGATGAAACGTCCAAGTGGTCGCGCTGCCGATCAGCTCCGCTCGATCCGCATCACCCGCAACTACACCAAGCATGCCGAGGGGTCTGTACTGGTCGAGTTCGGTGACACCAAGGTCATTTGCACGGTCAGCGTCGAAAACGGCGTGCCGCGCTTCCTCAAAGGCCAGGGCCAAGGTTGGTTGACCGCCGAATACGGCATGCTGCCGCGCGCTACCGGCGAGCGTAACCAGCGTGAAGCCAGCCGTGGCAAGCAAGGCGGCCGTACCCTGGAAATCCAGCGCTTGATCGGTCGCTCGCTGCGCGCAGCCCTGGACATGTCCAAGCTGGGCGACGTTACCCTGTACGTCGATTGCGACGTGATCCAGGCTGACGGCGGCACCCGCACCGCGTCCATTACCGGCGCGATGGTGGCCTTGGTCGACGCTTTGAAAGTGATCAAGAAACGTGGCGGCCTGAAAGGTGGCGACCCGCTCAAGCACATGATCAGCGCTGTGTCGGTGGGCATGTACCAGGGCGAGCCGGTACTGGACCTGGACTACCTGGAAGACTCGGCCGCCGAGACCGACCTGAACGTGGTGATGACCAGCGCCGGTGGTTTCATCGAGGTGCAGGGCACCGCCGAGGGCGCGCCGTTCCAGCCTGCAGAGCTGAACGCCATGCTGGCGTTGGCACAGAAGGGCATGACCGATCTGTTTGAGCTGCAAACGGCGGCGTTGGCTGACTAAAGCTTTCGCGGATAAAACCGCTCCTACCGGGGCGGGCACAAAAAAGCCGACCACCAGGGTCGGCTTTTTTGCGTCTTGACCTTTTAGATGGTCAAGGTCCAGTCATAGTCCACGATCAGTGGCGCATGCTGGGAGAACCGCGGCTGGCGCGGCAGGCGCGCGCTGCGAACGAAGCGGCGCAGGCCTGGGGTCAGCAGCTGATAGTCGAACCGCCAGCCCAGGTTGAGCATCTCGGCCTGCTCGTTGTCGGGCCACCAGCTGTACTGGTCGCCTTCACGGCTGACTTCGCGCAAGGCATCGACATAGCCCATGTTGCCAACGATCTCGTCCATCCAGGCGCGTTCCGGCGCCAGGAAGCCTGGAGACTGCTGGCTGTCGCGCCAGTTCTTGATGTCCAGCTTTTGCTGGGCGACGTACAGCGAGCCGCAGTAGATGTATTCGCGACGCTTGCGGCGCTGCTTGTCCAAGTACTTGGCGAAGTCGTCCATCAACTTGAATTTCTGATTCAAGTCTTCATCGCCGTTCTGCCCCGAGGGGAGCAGCAAGGTGGCGATGCTCAATTTGTCGAAATCTGCTTGCAGGTAGCGCCCGTAGCGGTCGGCTGTCTCGAAGCCGAGGCCGCTGATTACCGCCTTGGGTTGCAAGCGCGAGTAAAGTGCCACGCCACCTTGGGCGGGAACTTCGGCATCGCATGCATAAAGGAAGTAGCCATCCAATTGGAAGGCTGGGTCGTCCAGTTCAAAGGCGGAGGCACGAGTATCCTGCAGGCAGATGACGTCGGCATTCTGTGCTTGCAGCCAACTGAGGAGACCTCGTTCGACTGCCGCATGAATACCATTAACGTTCACACTGATGATCCGCATAAATGGCCCCAAAAATCTCGTGCGTGTATGATACCCGAGCTCTACCTAATTAGCTAAATCCGTGGTAATCGGGACTTTTTCATGCACGCCTATCAGCGCGACTTCATTCGTTTTGCCATCGACCGCGGCGTTCTGCGTTTCGGTGAATTCACCCTGAAATCCGGGCGCACCAGTCCTTATTTCTTCAATGCCGGCCTGTTCAGCAGCGGTGCCGCCCTGGCCCAGTTGGGCAAGTACTACGCGGCAGCCGTGGTCGAGAGCGGCATCGCCTTCGACGTGCTGTTTGGCCCAGCCTACAAGGGCATCCCCTTGGCGGCAGCCACTGCTGTGGCCTTGGCCGAGCACCATGGCATCGATATCCCTTGGTGTTTCAACCGCAAGGAGGCCAAGGATCACGGTGAAGGCGGCAGCCTGGTAGGTGCGCCACTGACCGGCGATATCCTGATCATCGACGACGTAATCACCGCAGGCACGGCGATTCGCGAAGTGATGCAGATCATCACTGCCCAGAACGCCAAGGCGGCGGGCGTGCTGATCGCCTTGAATCGCCAGGAACGTGGCAACGGCGAGCTGTCGGCCATCCAGGAAGTGGAGCGCGACTTCGCCATTCCTGTGGTCAGCATCGTTTCGCTGGACCAGGTGCTGGAGTTCCTGGCCGATGACGCCTCGCTCAAGCAGCACCTCCCGGCCGTTCAGGCTTACCGCGCCCAGTACGGTATCTGATGCATGCGTAAAGGCTGGCGGCTGCTGTGGTTGACGTGGGGGTGCCTGGCATCCTTGCCGTCGATGGCTGCCGACACGCCTGGTTTCGTGCTGTATCGCTATATCGACAGCCGTGGCGTCACCGTGCTCGACCGCCAAGGCGTGCCGCCCGATGTGGTCGCCAAGGGTTACCAGGTACTCAACCAGCAGGGGCGGGTCATCCAGACCGTGCCCCCGGCGCCGAGTGCCGATGAGGTGCGCGCGCAGATCAAGGCGCGCGACCAGGCGATAGCCGATGCCCAGTTGTTGCGCCAATACTCAAGCCTTGATGACCTGGACCGGGCCCGTGCGCGCAAGTTGGCCGAGGTCGACGGCATGATTGCCGTGGCCAACGGCAACCTGCAAACCTTGCAGGCACAGCAGGATGCCGTGCAGGCTCAGGCTGCCGACCAGGAGCGTAACGGCCGGCAAGTGCCTCAGGTACTGTTGGACCAGGTGGCCAGGTTGCGTGAAGAGCGTGCCCGAGTGATGGCAAAAATTGCCGATTGCCAAGCCTCCCGGCCGCAGGTCGAGCAGGCGTTCGCCGAGGATCGCGCACGGTTGGCGCAAGTATTGAGCAGGCCACCAGGCGCGGATTGATCGGCGAAAAAAAACGCCGCGGTGCAGGTCATGCAGCGCGGCGTTTTTTTGATCAGCCGTAATCAGTGACGCTTGCGATTGCTGATCATGGTGCCCATGCCGATATCGGTGAAGATCTCCAGCAATACGGCGTTGGGTACGCGGCCGTCGATGATGTGCGAGCTGTTGACGCCGCCTTGCACCGCCTCCAGCGCACAACGAATCTTGGGCAGCATGCCGCCGTAGATGGTGCCGTCGGCGATCAGGCCGTTGACCTGCTCGGTGTTCAAGCCGGTCAGTACTTCGCCTTCCTTGTTCATCAGGCCGGAGATATTGGTCAGCAGGATCAATTTCTCGGCCTTCAGGGCCTCGGCCACTTTACCGGCAACCAGATCGGCGTTGATGTTGTAGGACTCGCCTTCAGGGCCCACGCCAATTGGCGCGATCACCGGGATGAAATCGCCCTTCACCAGCATGTTAAGCAGGTCGGTGTTAACCCCGACCACTTCGCCCACGTGGCCGATGTCGATGATTTCCGGCTTGGTCATTTCCGGCGTCTGGCGGGATACCGTCAGCTTTTTCGCGCGGATCAGTTCCGCGTCCTTGCCGGTCAGGCCGATGGCGCTGCCGCCATGGCGGTTGATCAGGTTGACGATGTCCTTGTTTACCTGGCCGCCGAGCACCATTTCAACCACGTCCATGGTCGCCGCATCGGTCACGCGCATGCCATCGATGAAGTGGCTTTCGATGGACAGGCGCTTGAGCAGATCACCAATCTGTGGGCCGCCGCCGTGCACGACCACCGGGTTGATGCCCACGGCCTTCATCAGCACGATGTCGCGAGCGAAGCCGGTTTTCAGCTCTTCGCTCTCCATAGCGTTGCCGCCGTATTTGATCACCAGCGTCTTGCCGACAAAGCGGCGGATGTAAGGCAGCGCTTCGGACAAAACCTTGGCGGTGTTGGTGGCGGCATCGCGTTCGAGGGTCATGCAGGGCTCCAGTGGAACAATCAGAACGGTAGTTGGAGGTCAGGGGCAACGGCTTTGAGCTGGGCGCGGAACACTTCCTGGATGCGTTCGAGCTCGGCCTGATCGTCGGCTTCGAAACGCAGTACCAGCACAGGGGTCGTGTTGGAGGCGCGAACCAGGCCCCAACCCTTGGGGTAGTCGACCCGCACACCGTCGATGGTGGTCAGGTTGGCTTCGCCCCACTGTGCGTCGCTTTGCAGCGCGTCAATGATGCTGAATTTATTCTCGTCGGTCACATGTATATTGATTTCCGGCGTAGAAATATCATTCGGGAAGGCGTCGAACAGCTCTTCGGCGGTGGTTTTCTCTTGGCTGAGGATCTCCAGCAGGCGTGCGGCGCTGTAGATGCCGTCATCAAAGCCGAACCAGCGCTCCTTGAAGAAGATGTGCCCGCTCATTTCACCGGCCAGCAGCGCGCCGCTGACTTTCATCTGTTTTTTGATCAGCGAGTGGCCGGTTTTCCACATCACCGGGCGGCCACCGTAGCTGGTGATCAGCGGGGTGAGGCGGCGGGTGCATTTGACGTCGAAGATGATGTCGGCGCCAGGGTTGCGCGACACCACGTCCTTGGCAAACAACATCAGCAGGCGGTCCGGGAACACGATGGTGCCCTTATTGGTCACCACGCCGACGCGGTCGCCGTCGCCATCGAAGGCCAGGCCCAGGTCGGCATTGGTTTCCTTGACCTTGGCAATCAGGTCGACCAGGTTTTCAGGCTTGCCCGGATCCGGGTGGTGGTTGGGGAAGTTGCCGTCCACGTCGCAGAACAGCGGGATCACTTCGCAGCCCAGGGCCTCGATCAGTTGCGGTGCAATCACGCCGGCGGCGCCGTTGCCGCAGTCCACCACCACCTTGAGCTTCTTGGCCAGCACGATATCGTCGCGGATCTGCTTGAAGTAGCGGTCCAGGATCTCGACCTTCTCGATGCTGCCCTTGCCGCTGCTCAGGTCGTTGGTTTTCAGGCGGTCATGCAGGGCCTGGATCTGCTCGTTGGCGAGGGTGTCGCCGGCGATCACGATCTTGAAACCGTTGTAGTCAGGCGGGTTGTGGCTACCAGTGAGCATGACACCGGATTTGCCAGCCAGCACATTGGCGGCGTAGTACAGCGCCGGGGTCGGTACCAGGCCCACGTCGCTGACCTGGCAGCCACTGTCGGCCAGGCCTTGGATCAATTGCTGTACCAGCATCGGGCCAGACAGGCGGCCGTCGCGACCAACCGATACGTTCGGCTCGCCCTGGGCCAGGCTTTGTGTGCCAATGGCACGGCCGATCCAGTAGGCAGTCTCGGCCGTCAGGTCTTTGCCGACCACGCCACGGATGTCGTATGCACGGAAGATGCTGTCAGGGAATTTGGGTGCCACTTGCGCTGGGCTATTCATAGCTGGGTGGTGCTCCGTTCTCAGGAATTCCTGGTCTTCATCGAGTATGTCGATATCGAGAATATCGGTGTCTTGAAACAGCGGGCTTGCCCGGTGCTCAGGGGTAATGCTGGCCTGGGCCGCCGCCGGATCATCGCCGGGCAGTGGCCCTGGCGTGGTATCGGCTGCGGGCTTGATGGCAGTGGCCGGCGCACCCCGCAGCGACAGTTTGGCCAAGGCTTGAGCCAGGACATTAAGCTCTGGCAGGCTCAAACTGAAGGCTTTGACGGCTTTTCCGCCAGAGAGTTCTTGAATCAACTGGGTCAACTGTCGGACGTCGCCGGCGATCTGCCCGTGCAGGCGTCGCGAGGCCTGGGTGATGGCAACCCAGGCGGCGCCCATGATCACCAGTATCGCCAGCAGCCAAAGGACTGCGCCGGCCCACGGTAGCGGCGCCTGGTAGGCCTGGCCAGGGGTAAACGCCAGGCTGAGGTTGGGCGTGCCTGCCGAGAAGGTCAAGGCTGGCCAGTTGGCCCCGATGCCTTGTTGGTACAGGACCTGCGCCGGCCCATCGTTGAACTGCTGTTGCAGGGAGATTGCGCCCGCTTCCGGGGGCAGGCTGGCGAGTGCTGACGTCAGCCGGTGCAGGTCGTAAGTGACCAGCAAGGTCCCGATGGCGGGCGAGCCAACGGGGACCACATTGTAGAGCAGCCACTGGTCGGCGACTTTCAAGGCTTCAATGGGCGGGTTCTTGCCCGATTCGGCCTGGCGAATCATGTCCAAGGCGGAAAAATTCAAGGGTGCGAGGCGGCTGTTGTCCAGTTCGGCCTGGCCACTGGGGGTGAGCTTGGCATCTACAACGCCTGGGCCAAAGCGCAGTGCCTGTTCGGCCCGCTGGATTTGCCCGGGGTCTTGGCTGCGCAAGGCCTGCAGCACCTCGGGGGTGCGTGCCGCAGCGTTGGTTTGCTCGGCCAACTGCGCAAGGTTGCGCTGCAGTTCGCTGGCCTGGCCCTGAGCGAGCGCCCGGGCCAATTGCAGGCGTTGGGCTTGGGCGGAGGGGCCGGGCAGGCCCAGCCACACCAATGCCGCTGCCACCAGCACGGCGACCGCGACCACCATCAGCCCGGGCCTGAGGGCCTGGGTTTCAGCGGTTTCGGCCTGCTTTTGGGCACCGTCGCTTCGGGTAAAGGCTTTCAAATAACGTCCTCGCGGTGTTCATCCTGAAGTGCAAAGCGTCGTTCCAGCCGTAAGGGCCGATGCAAACGGGTGTATCCAGCGTAGTCAATGACTGCCGGAGTGGCCGAAACCGCCTGCACCGCGTTGGCTTTCGTCGAACGTCTCGACCAGCTCGAAATGGGCTTGCACCACCGGTACCAGCACCAATTGCGCAATGCGCTCGCCTACCGCGATGTTGAACGCGTTTTGGCCACGGTTCCAGCAGGACACCATCAGTTCACCCTGGTAATCCGAGTCGATCAAGCCGACCAGGTTGCCCAGCACGATGCCGTGTTTGTGGCCCAGGCCGGAGCGCGGCAGGATCATTGCCGCCAAGCCAGGGTCGCCAATGTATATCGACAGGCCGGTAGGAATCAGTAGGGTCTGGCCCGGCTCCAGCACGGTGTCTTGCTTGAGCATGGCGCGCAGGTCGAGGCCGGCGGAGCCAGGCGTGGCGTATTGCGGCAGTGGGAATTCATTGCCGATGCGAGGGTCGAGAATCTTGGCTTGCAAAGCGTGCATGGTTAAACCTGGTCGAGCCGTTGGGCGATAAAAGTGATCAGCTGGCGGGCAATCTTGCCTTTGCTGGTCTGGGCGAAGAGAGTCACGTTCAACTCCCGGTCAATCACGCTGCAGGCATTTTCTTCGCTGTTGAAGCCAATGCTGGGATTGGCCACGTCGTTGGCGACGATCATGTCGAGGTTCTTGCTCTTCAGTTTGCGTGCAGCGTAGTCGAGCAAATGCTCGGTCTCGGCGGCAAAACCCACGCTGAACGGGCGGTCCGGACGAGTGGCGATGGTCGCCAGGATGTCCGGGTTGCGCACCATCTGCAGCAGCAGGCCGTCGCCGGTGGTAGGGTCTTTCTTGAGTTTTTGCGGGGCCACGACTTCCGGGCGGTAGTCGGCGACCGCAGCCGAAGCGATGAACACGTCACAGGGGATCGCCGCCTCGCAGGCGGCGAGCATGTCACGGGCGCTGACCACGTCGATGCGGTTGACGCGATCCGGGGTGGGCAAGTGCACGGGGCCGGTAATCAGGGTTACGCGGGCACCGGCTTCCACCGCCGCTTCGGCCAGGGCGAAGCCCATCTTGCCGGAGCTGTGGTTGGTGATGTAGCGCACCGGGTCGATGTTTTCCTGGGTAGGGCCTGCGGTAATCACCACGTGCTTACCGGTCAGCGCCTGGCGCTGGAAGCAATCGGCGGCGCACTGCGCAAGCTCGGTGGCTTCGAGCATGCGGCCCAGGCCGACGTCGCCGCACGCCTGGCTCCCGGAAGCGGGGCCGAACACGCGAAAGTCGCGGCTTTGCAGCACTTGCAGGTTGGCCTGGGTGGCCGGGTCACGCCACATGGCCTGGTTCATTGCCGGGGCCAGGGCCACGGTGGCGTCGGTGGCCAGTACCAGGGTGGTCAGCAGGTCGTTGGCAAGGCCTTGGGCCAGGCGCGCGATCAAGTCGGCCGTGGCGGGCGCGATCAGCACCAGGTCGGCCCACTTGGCCAGCTCGATATGGCCCATCGCGGCCTCGGCAGCCGGGTCCAGCAGGTCCAGGTGCACGGGGTGGCCGGACAGTGCCTGCAGGGTCAGCGGCGTGATGAACTCGCTGCCACCACGGGTCATGACCACGCGCACTTCGGCGCCCTGGTCGATAAGTCGGCGAACCAGCTCGGCGCTTTTGTAGGCGGCAATGCCGCCGCCCACGCCCAGAACGATGCGTTTCCGATACAGCCGCTGCATAGGTCTGCCTTTAGATCCAATGATTACGCGACGGCGACGGCGCCTCCCCGGGCCAGATCGCCGCGCAAAAAAGATGGGCTAAGATAGCACAGCGCTCGCTATGGAACAGCGAGGCAAACAGGCAGGGAAATGCGATGAGTATTCGAGACTGGCCCGCGGCGGAGCGTCCGCGGGAGAAGCTGTTGGCGTGGGGGGCGAGCGTTCTTTCGGACGCCGAGTTGCTGGCGATCTTCCTGCGCACCGGCGTGCAGGGGAAAAGCGCCGTGGACCTTGCCAGACACCTGCTGCATCAATTCGGCAGCCTGCGCGCTTTACTTGAATCCGACCAGCAAACGTTCAGTGCAGAGTTGGGTTTGGGCCCGGCGAAATTTGCGCAGTTACAAGCCGTCATGGAAATGGGCCGCCGGCACCTGGCCGAGCGCATGCAGGGCGAATCCGCCCTGGAAAGCCCGGAGGCCGTGCGCTCCTACCTGAAGTCCATGTTGCGCCACGAAGATCACGAAGTGTTCGGCTGCCTGTTTCTGGATTCCAAGCATCGTCCGCTGGGCTTCGAAGCGCTGTTCAGGGGGTCGATCGACAGTGCCGCGATCTATCCACGCCAAGTGATCAAGCGTGCCTTGGCCAACAACGCGGCGGCGCTGATCCTGGCCCACAACCATCCATCAGGGCACAACGAACCCAGCCAGGCCGACTTCGTGCTGACCAAGCGCCTCAAGGAGGCGCTGGCCTACGTGGATGTGCGGGTGCTGGACCATTTCATCATCGGAGAGGGTGACCCATTGTCGATGAAGGAGTATGGCTGGGGGTAATGCCCTATTTCCCGACCGTCACCTTCGAGAAGTCCTGGCGGCCAAAGGGGCTGGCCTCGTAGCCATTGACGGTGCTGCGGGTCAATACCGCAGCGCTGGGGTGCGCCAGCGGCAGCCACAGGGCCTGTTCCTGGATCTGCTGCTGGGCTTGGTGGTAAAGCTTGCTGCGCTCGGCCTGGTCGCTCTTGGCCTTGCCTGCGCTGATCAACTGATCCAGGCCTTTGTCGCAATAGCGGGCGAAGTTAGTACCTGACTGCACGGCGGCGCAGGAAAACTGCGGGGTGAGGAAGTTGTCCGGGTCGCCGTTGTCGCCGGCCCAGCCCATGAACAGCAAGTCATGTTCGCCGGCTTTGGCGCGGCGGATCAATTCGCCCCATTCGATGACGCGGATCTGGGCCTTGATGCCAACCTTGGCCAGGTCCGCTTGCAGCATCTGCGCGCCCAGGCTGGGGTTGGGGTTCAGCAGGCTGCCGGACGGGCGCGTCCAGATGGTGGTGCTGAAACCATCCTTGAGGCCGGCCTTGGCCAGCAGTTGGCGGGCTTTTTCCGGGTCATGGGCGTAGCCGGGCAGGTCCTTGGCGTAGCTCCAGGTATTGGGTGGGTAAACGCCATTGGCCGCGACCGCCGTGCCCTCGAACACGGCCTTGAGGTAGCTCTGCTTGTCGAATGCCAGGTTGATGGCCTGGCGCACTTCAGGCTTGTCCAGCGGTGGGTGCTGGCTATTGAGGGCGACAAAGGCGGTCATGAACGCCGGCGTCTTGACCACCTTCAGGTCAGGGTCCTGGCTGGCGGTGCCGATGTCCAAGGGTTTGGGCGACAGAGCGATCTGGCATTCGTTGCGGCGCAGCTTCTGCAGGCGCACGTTGGCGTCAGTGGTGATCGCGAAAATCAGTGGGTCGACTGCGGGCTTGCCGCCAAAGTAGTCCGGGTTGGCCTTGTAGCGCACCACGGCATCTTTCTGGAACCGGCTGAAAATGAACGGCCCGGTGCCGATCGGCTGGCTGTTGAGTTTTTCCTGGGCGCCTTGCTTGAGCAGTTGGTCGGCGTACTCGGCCGAATAGATCGAGGCGAAACCCATGCTCAGGGTGGCCAGGAACGTCGAGTCGGCATGGTTCAGGGTAAAGCGCACGGTCAACGGGTCGGGAGCGTCGATCTTTTTGATCAGGCTGGGCAGTTGCATCGACTGGGCATGGGGGAAGCCGCTTTGGGCCACTTTGTGCCAAGGATTGGCCGGGTCAAGCATGCGCTCGAAGCTGAACACCACGTCCTGCGCGTTCAGCTCGCGCGTGGGCTTGAAATAGTCGGTCTGGTGGAATTTGACCCCCGGGTGCAGCTTGAACTGGTACGTCAGGCCGTCGGCCGAAATGTCCCAGCTGTCTGCAAGGCTGGCAATGACTTTGCCTTTGCCTGCGTCAAAATCGACCAGCCGGTTCATCAGCACGTCGGCCGAGGCGTTGGTGGTGGTCAGCGAGTTGTACTGCACCACGTCGAAGCCCTCGGGGCTGGCTTCGGTGCACACCGTCAGCGCCGCGGCATGGGCCAGCACGGGGCTGAGCAGGGGGGCGAACAAGAGTGGTAGAATCGCAAGACGCATGGGGAAATTCCTTGGCTTATCGATGGCCCATCTGCCTGTGCAGTCTGGAAAAGTTCTACCCTAGAGATCTCTTGGGCAAATGACTATCCAATTTTTTCATAATCGAGCGACGAGCGGTTGGCAGCCAACGCGCCCAGCAGGGGCGGCATATACGGCGCCAGAGCGGTTGTTCGAGACGATTCAAAGCGCAGTGAGTGTTGTTGCAAGCCAGTCTTTCTGGTATAAAGCAGCGCTCTTTTCTAGGGGCCCGGTCCTTTGCCATTGTGCGAGGCTGGTAAGACCCCTGAAGAAACGCGGCGCCTGGCGCCAAATGACTGAGAGATAAGCGGCCAACCCATGCCGGGTTGGGCATGTGGTTTTAGAGGGCTGAGGCATGTCGAGAGTATGTCAAGTTACCGGTAAGGGTCCGGTGACTGGGAATAACATTTCCCACGCAAACAACAAAACCCGTCGTCGTTTCCTGCCGAACCTGCAGCATCACCGCTTCTGGGTCGAGTCCGAGAAGCGTTTCGTGCGTCTGCGCGTATCTGCCAAAGGCATGCGTATCATCGACAAGCGTGGCATTGATGTCGTGCTGGCCGAAATTCGCCTTGCTGGCGCTAAGGTCTAAGGGAGCTAATCATGCGTGAATTGATTCGTTTGATTTCGAGTGCCGGTACTGGTCATTTCTACACTACCGACAAGAACAAGCGCACTACTCCGGACAAAATCGAGATCAAGAAATTTGATCCGGTTGTTCGTAAGCACGTGATCTACAAAGAAGGCAAAATCAAGTAATTGATTTCGCCCGATGAAAAAAGGCCCGTATCTCACGATACGGGCCTTTTTTTATGCTTTGCGAGCTACATCAGCCGAAATGGAACGACACGATAGTGCCGGCGGCATCCGCTGCGATGTGAATGCGCGTGGTGTCGTATTCCTTGGTCGACATTTCGTTGGGGCCGACAATGCGCGGGCGCTGGGTCAGCTCACTGATGTAGCTTTTGATGCTGGGCACATAGCGGCTGCCGATCAGGTGGCCGAGTGCGGCTAATGCTTCGTCATTGGTCATCAGGGGCTTCCTTGTAATCGATTGAGTCCTTGTGGACGCCCGCATCATGTTTGCTTCGCTCTGTGCCCGTGCAGAGGGTAATTAATCCTTCTGTTCGAAGATCACATAGATCTTGCGGCAGGCTTGCAGCACCTCCCACGTGCCACGAAAGCCGGCTGGGATGACGAAGCGATCACCCACCCGCAGTGTCTTGGCGTTGCCGTCCTGGTCACGCAGCACAGACACGCCCTGCAGGATCTCGCAGTATTCGTGCTCCGTGTAGTTGACCGTCCACTGGCCGACAGCACCTTCCCAAACGCCAGCGTTCATCTGGCCGCACGGGCTTTCGAAGTGGTTGAACACCGCTTGCTCGGGATCGCCCTTGAGCACTTTTTCGGCAGCTGGGCGGTAGCGCTCTGCGGCCGTGGTGGCTTGGCCAAAGTCGACGATGGTTTCGATACTCACAGGATTTCCCCCTTTGTTGTTTAATAAAACGAACATGAGTAGGCTTTTGGCGCGCTTGTGTCAATTATATTGAAAAGATTAGTGCCGGTGGTTTAGGGTGGTGGGTGCTATCGGCGGCTATGCTGCCAAGCGGGAATTTTTTGCAGGCGTGCGCGAATCCGTCGCGGGCGCTCCCAACCCAATAACAGGAGGGGATTCGTATGACCACTTTGACTCGTGCCGACTGGGAAAAGCGTGCCCAGGAACTGAAGATCGAAGGCCGTGCATTCATCAACGGCGAATACACCGCCGCTGTCTCGAATGCCACCTTCGAGTGCATCAGCCCGGTCGACGGCCGCCTCCTGGCGAACATTGCCAGTTGCGACGAAGCCGACGCCAAGCGTGCCGTGGAAAACGCCCGCGCCACGTTCAATTCCGGCGTGTGGTCGCGCATGGCTCCGGCCAAACGCAAGTCCACCATGATTCGCTTCGCAGGTTTGCTCAAGCAGAACGCCCAAGAGCTGGCGCTGCTGGAAACCCTGGACATGGGCAAGCCGATCAGCGACTCGCTGGGCATCGACGTGCCTGGCGCAGCCAACGCGCTGAGCTGGAGCGGCGAGGCGATCGACAAGATTTACGACGAAGTTGCCGCCACCCCCCACGACCAACTGGGCCTGGTGACGCGTGAGCCAGTGGGTGTGGTCGGCGCCATCGTGCCGTGGAACTTCCCGCTGATGATGGCCTGCTGGAAGCTCGGCCCGGCGCTGTCGACCGGTAACTCGGTGATCCTTAAGCCGTCTGAAAAATCGCCGTTGACGGCCATCCGCATCGCCCAACTGGCGGTCGAGGCCGGCATTCCGAAAGGCGTGCTGAACGTGCTGCCAGGTTATGGCCACACCGTGGGCAAGGCCCTGGCCCTGCACATGGACGTTGATACCCTGGTGTTTACCGGCTCCACCAAGATCGCCAAGCAGTTGATGATCTATTCCGGTGAGTCGAACATGAAGCGCGTGTGGCTGGAAGCCGGCGGCAAAAGCCCGAACATCGTCTTCGCCGATGCGCCGAACCTGCAGGCGGCGGCAGAATCGGCAGCCAGCGCCATTGCCTTCAACCAAGGTGAAGTCTGCACCGCAGGCTCGCGCCTGTTGGTGGAGCGTTCGATCAAGGACACATTCCTGCCGCTGGTGCTCGAGGCCCTGAAGGCCTGGAAACCAGGTAACCCGCTGGACCCGGAAACCACCGTGGGCGCCCTGGTGGATACCCAGCAGATGAACACCGTGCTGTCCTACATCGAGGCGGGCCACAGCGATGGCGCCAAGTTGCTGGTAGGTGGCAAGCGCATCCTGCAGGAAACCGGCGGCACCTACGTGGAGCCGACGATTTTCGATGGCGTGAACAACGCCATGAAGATCGCCCAGGAAGAAATCTTTGGCCCGGTGCTGTCGGTCATCACCTTCGACACCGTCGAAGAGGCGATCAACATTGCCAACGATACGCCGTACGGCTTGGCCGCTGCGGTATGGACTGCCGACCTGTCCAAGGGGCACCTCACCGCCAAGGCACTGCGTGCCGGCAGCGTGTGGGTCAACCAGTACGACGGCGGGGACATGACTGCACCGTTCGGCGGCTTCAAGCAGTCGGGTAACGGCCGCGACAAGTCGCTGCACGCGTTCGACAAGTACACCGAGCTCAAGGCTACCTGGATCAAGTTGTAAGGTTCAGCCGTTCGCGGCCCGTCAACGGGGCCGCCTGCACAGCCGGGCTTTCCTACCCAGGAAGCCCGGCTGTGTCGTCTCTGCAATTACCCACAGGAGCGTGGTCATGCGTTGGGGTACGTATTTCGCTGTGCTGAGCGCCGTATTGAGCGTAGGCCTGGCGTTGGGCGTGAGTATGCCGTTGGTGTCGTTGCGGCTTGAAACCTGGGGCTACGGCCCGTTTGCGATCGGTGTCATGGCATCGATGCCTGCCATCGGCGTGCTGTTGGGCGCCAGCCTGTCCAGCCGCCTGGCGGCCTATTTCGGCACTCCCGGCTTGATGCGCCTGTGCCTGTGGGGCGGGGCGCTGTCCATTGGTTTGCTCGCGCTGTTGCCCAGCTACCCGGTATGGCTGGCCTTGCGCCTGTTGATCGGCATGGTGCTGACCATCGTGTTCATCCTCGGCGAAAGCTGGATCAACCAGATCGTCGTGGAGCAGTGGCGTGGGCGCTTGGTGGCGCTGTATGGCAGCAGCTATGCGCTGAGCCAGCTGTGCGGCCCATTGTTGCTGGGCGCCTTGGGCACCGACAGCGATTTTGGTTTCTGGTTTGGCGGCGCCTTGCTGGTTTTTGCGCCGTTGTTGCTGCTGGGCCGAAGTGGCGCGCCCAGTACCGAATCGTGCAGCGTGACCCTGCGTGACCTGGCCGGCTTTTGCTACAGGCTGCCGGTCATTGCCTGGGCCATTGCCCTGTTCGCGGCCTTCGAGGCGATGATTTTGACACTGCTGCCGGTGTACTGCCTGCAGCAGGGCTTCAGTTCGCAGGTCGCGTTGTACATGGTCAGCACGGTGGTAGTGGGCGATGCCTTGCTGCAGTTGCCGATCGGCGCAATGGCCGATCGCATGTCGCGGCGCACGCTGTTTTCCGGCTGCGCAGTGACGCTGATGCTGTCCAGCCTGGCGATCCCGCTGTTGCTCGATACACCGCTGATCTGGCCGCTTTGGGTGCTGTTTGGCGCCAGCGCGGGGGGCTTGTTTACCTTGTCGCTGGTGTTGATTGGCGAGCGTTACCGTGATGACGCGCTGGTGCGGGCCAATGCCCATGTCGCGCAGCTGTGGGGGATCGGTTGCCTGATCGGGCCGTTGGTGGCCGGCGCCGGTAGCCAGTGGGTCAGCGGCCACGCCCTGCCGTTGCTGATGGCAGCGGGTGCCTTTGGCCTGGTGTTGCTGGCCCGGCGGCCGCAATCGCTGGAGCTGCCGGCCTAGAGCATTTTCTCCAGGCCCACGGCGCTGCTCA
Organism: Pseudomonas abieticivorans; assembly: GCF_023509015.1. Classification (NCBI taxonomy): domain Bacteria; kingdom Pseudomonadati; phylum Pseudomonadota; class Gammaproteobacteria; order Pseudomonadales; family Pseudomonadaceae; genus Pseudomonas; species Pseudomonas abieticivorans. The sequence continues at coordinate 2,415,644 of NZ_CP094975.1, read as the reverse complement.
TCCAGGCATTGAAGCGGCGCCACCAGTCGCCTGGCTCGGTGTGCAGGGTGTGCAGGTGGTGGTTGTCTTCGGTCACCCAGACCACTTTGCCCTGCTCCAGGCGGGCGTGGTAGCTGAGCGCGGGCGACATGCCCTGCAACGCCAGCGCGCGAACGTGCTCGGCCAGCTCCGGGCTGTCGACCAGCACGCCGACCTCGGTGTTCCACAAGACCGAGCGGGGGTCGAAGTTGAACGAGCCAATAAAGGCTTTCTTGCGGTCGAAGATTATCGCCTTGCTATGCAGGCTTGAGTCCGAGGCGCCGGTAAAGCGGATCTTGCTGCGATCGCCGGGTTGGCGGCGCAGCTCGTACACTTGCACACCGTGCTCCAGCAGGGCTTTGCGGTAAGGGGCGTAGCCGCCATGCACGGCAGGCACGTCGGTGGCTTCCAGCGAGTTGGTCAGCAGCGTGACCGACACGCCTGAATCGGCCAGCCCGGTCAGGTAGACCAGGCCTGGCTCGCGGGGCACGAAGTAGGCTGAAACCAGCATGAGCTCACTCTTTACGTTCTCAAGGTCGGGCTTGAGCTGCGTGGTTAGCAACAGGCTTGGGTCGGGTTCGTCGTTGGACAGGACCTTGCTGGGCGCATCCCACAATACTTGGCTGTAGGCCCAGATCAGTTCATTGCGCCAGATATCCATGCGTGGGGCGTCGCGATAGCGCATCAGGCGCTCGTACAGCGCCGGATGCTGTTGATGGGCGTCGGCGAGCCAGGCGTGCAGGCGCGCACGGGTCTTGACCAGGTCCTGGGGCGTGCGCTGGTGGTAGAGGAACTCACCGATCGACCGGCTCAGCGCACTGTTCCAGTATTGGTCGAAGCTTTTGCCCAACTGCTCGGCGGCGGGCCCTGCACTGAGCATGTCGATGTCAGTGAAGTTGAGGTTGGGCTCGGCGTCGAAGTATTCATCACCCAGGTTGCGGCCGCCGACGATAGCCATGCTGTTGTCGGCGATCCACAGTTTGTTGTGCATGCGCCGGTGTTGTTGCGACAGGTTGAACAGCCGCCCCATGGCACGGGTTACCCCGGTGGCGCGGCCCAGGTGCAGGGGGTTGAACAGGCGGATGTGAATATTGGGGTGCTGGGCCAGCGTGGCGATGACTTCGTCGAGGCCATCGCTGGTGGTGTCGTCGAGCAGGATGCGCACGCGCACGCCACGGTCGGCGGCCTTGAGCAATTCGTCCACCAACGCGCGGGTGCTGAGCCCGTCGTGCACGATGTAGTACTGCAAATCGAGGCTGGTTTGGGCGTTACGAATCAGCTCGGCGCGGGCGCTGAATGCCTCCACGCTGTTGGACAGCAGGCGAAAGCCCGAGCGGCCCTGATGGCTGGCGGCCTGGGCCTGCACCGAGCGGCCGAATGCCGACTCACTGGCGGGCAGGGCGTCGCTGGGGTGGCGCGGGCCATTGGTGCTTGCGCAGCCGCCGAGGCCAAGCCCCAGCGCTAGCAGGAAAGGCAGGAGCCATGAAATTCGCAACGTCGCTCCTTAGCGGCGGCCTGTGGGATCAAGTTGAGCGGGCGGGTGCGGGTCGATTTCGGCCAACAACTGCGCGGCCATGGCGCCGACCTTTTTTACCGCCGCCTCGATCTCGACGTTGGCACGGGAGGCAAAGTTCATCCGCAGACAGTTTCGATACTTGCCCGAGGCCGAGAAGATGCTGCCCACGGCAATTTGCACACCCTGCTCCAGTAAAGCTCGGTTCAGGCGCAGCGTGTCGAAACTTTCCGGTAATTCCACCCACAACATGAAGCCCCCCATGGGCCGGCTGGCGCGGGTGCCCGCGGGGAAATAGCGGGTGACCCAATCGATCATCTGGTCGCGGCTGCGCTGGTACTGGCTGCGCATGCGGCGCACATGAGGTTCGAAATGACCGCCGGCCAAAAAGTCCGCGATGGCCAGCTGTGGTTGGGTGGCAGTGCAGCCGGTGCCAATGTATTTCATGTGCAGCACTCGCTCAAGATAGCGGCCCGGTGCCACCCAGCCGATGCGCAGGCCGGGTGCCAGGGTTTTGGAAAAGGAACTGCAAAGCAATACACGGCCGTCTTCGTCGAACGACTTGATGGTGCGCGGGCGCGGGTAGGTGTAGGCCAATTCGCCGTAGACATCGTCTTCGATGATCGCCACGTCGTAGCGCTGGGCAAGGGTCAACAGGGCCCGTTTGCGTGCTTCGGGCATGATGTAGCCCAGCGGGTTATTGCAGTTGGGGGTGATCTGGATGAGTTTGATGGGCCACTGTTCCAGCGCCAGTTCCAGCGCCTCCAAGCTGATGCCCGTGACGGGATCGGTGGGGATCTCCAGTGCTTTCATACCCAGGCCCTTGAGGGTTTGCATGGCGCCATGGAAGCTGGGCGAGTCCACCGCGACGATATCCCCCGGCTCGCACACTGCCCGGATGCTGCTGGACAAGGCCTCATGGCAGCCGGTGGTAATGACCAGGTCTTCGGCGCCCAGATGGCAGCCGGAGTCCAGCAACAAGCGGGCGACCTGTTCGCGCAGGGCGAGGATGCCGTAGATGGTGTCGTAGTACATGCCTGGCATGTCCTGCCGTCGACTGATCTGGGCCAGGCTGCGCAGCAATGGCTTGAGCGTGGGGCTGCTGATGTCGGGCATGCCGCGGCCCAGTTGCACCACGTCCTTGCGAGGCGGGTTGCGGATCAGCTCGATCACTTGGTCCCACTGGGAAATTTCCACTGGGCGTTGGGCTGGCCGGCCTACGGCTGGTAGCGCCGGCAGTTCACGACCATTGCTGACGAAATAGCCTGACTTGGGTTTCGGCGTTGCCAGCCCATTGTCTTCCAGTACCCGGTAGGCCTGCTGCACGGTGCTCAGGCTGACCCCATGTTCAGCGCTCAAGGCGCGCACCGAAGGCAAGCGATCACCGGGGCGATAGAAGCCTTGTTCGATGCGTGAGCCCAGCAATTCAGCCAGGTTGACATAGAGGGTCATGGGCATACTCCGGTGGCGAGGCGCTGAACAACCCATACAGATGGACAGAAAAATCGGGATTCAGCTGGTTACAGAAAATATCTGTATGGAAATAATAATGGATATTTGGATCTGTAACGAGATCTGTATTGCGTTCACTCTTGTTCCAAGGCGACCCCCACCTTGAGGAGCATGAAAATGAACGGCTTGACCGATGTACGGCTGATGTTGCTGAATCAGGAACTGCTGGATGAACAGGGCAACTGCGTGCGTCACGCCAGCGCCCCATCTGGCATGAACCGCTGGCAGCTGATGTGGCATCGTCTGACCACCCGCCGGGCCTTGCGTGAGCTGGACGCCGATCAACTCAAAGATATCGGCCTGACACCCCGGCAAGCGTATCGCGAGGGGGTCAAGCCGTTCTGGCGCGACTGATCCGACGGCGTGAGGCTTTCCTGGGCGCGGCAGGGCAGGCAAAATAGCCCTTCAAACGCACAGGAAATGCCCCATGAGTTGCAACAGCCACAAAATCCGCTTCCTGCGCGATCAAATCCCCTCGTTCGAATGCGTGCCCGGTTGCCACGACTGCTGTGGGCCGGTGACCACGTCTTCCGAAGAAATGGCCCGCCTGCCACGCAAGACTGCGGCCGAGCAGGAAGCGGCACTCAACGAGTTGAACTGTGTGCATCTGGGGCCCAATGGCTGCACAGTTTATGAAGAGCGGCCGCTGATTTGCCGGTTGTTTGGCACCACGCCCAAGTTGCCCTGCCCCAATGGGCGGGGACCGGCGCAGATGATTGATCCGCTGGCCGAGAAGCAGGTGCATCACTACATCGCGACGACGCGTCAGGTGTTGGTCTGATCCGTACGCGACGGTAGATCAATCCGGAATCGGCAAATTCAGGCTCTCTTTCACCTCTTCCATCACGATATAGCTCTTGGACTCACGCACGTGGGGCAGCTTGAGCAGGATGTCGCCCAGCAGCTTGCGGTAAGAAGCCATTTCTGAGATCCGCGCCTTTACCAGATAGTCGAAGTCCCCTGACACCAGATGGCACTCCAGTACGTGGGGAAGCTTCAGCACGGCGCGTCGGAATTCTTCGAAGGTGTCGCCAGACTTGTAGTCCAGGCTGATCTCCACGAACACCAGCAGGCTGCCCTTCAGGTGTTGCGGGTTGAGCCGGGCGTTGTAGCCCATGATGATCCCTTCGCGCTCCAGCCGGCGTACGCGCTCGGTGCAGGGCGTGGTCGACAGCCCCACCTTTTCGCCAAGTTCCGTGAAGGAAATCCGCCCGTCTGCCTGCAGGATGCGGAGGATATTGCGGTCGATCTTGTCGAGCTCACGTTTGCTCTGATGTTGCGTGCGCATAGGAGATGCCCCTCCGTAAAAGCCGTTTTTGCCGAGAATTGTCGCCAAATATAGGCTTTTATATAGTGAAATGCACTGGCTGAAGATTTTTATACTGCGCACATATTGGCAATAAACACCAAATGTCAGCGGTTATCCGCGTTGAGGGTTTGATCATGCGAGTTCTGGTTCTTGGCGGCGGCGTCATTGGCACGGCCAGTGCGTACTACCTGGCTCGGCAAGGCTTTGAAGTCGTGGTGGTCGATCGGCAACCGGCGGTGGCCATGGAAACCAGCTTTGGCAATGCCGGGCAGGTTTCGCCAGGCTATGCCTCGCCATGGGCAGCGCCAGGTGTGCCGCTAAAGGCCATCAAATGGCTGCTGGAGCGCCATGCGCCCTTGGCGATCAAGGCCACGGCAGATATCGACCAGTACCTGTGGATGGCGCAAATGCTGCGCAACTGCACGGCCAGCCGCTACGCAGTGAACAAGGAACGCATGGTTCGCCTGTCCGAGTACAGCCGTGACTGCCTTGACGAATTGCGCGCCGAAACGGGTATTTCCTACGAAGGGCGCTCCCTGGGTACGACGCAACTGTTCCGCACCCAGGCCCAGCTGGACAATGCCGCCAAGGACATTGCCGTGCTGGAGCAGTCCGGCGTGCCATATGAGTTACTGGATCGTGCCGGGATCGCCCGTGTTGAGCCGGCCCTGGCCAATGTCACGGATATCCTGGCTGGCGCCCTGCGCCTGCCTAACGACCAGACGGGCGATTGCCAGATGTTTACCACGCGCCTGGCCGAGATGGCTGTGCAGTTGGGCGTGGAATTTCGTTTCGGCCAGTCCATCGAACGCCTGGACTTCGCCGGCGACCGCATCAATGGCGTGTGGATCGATGGCAAGCTTGAGACCGCCGACCGCTACGTGCTGGCACTGGGCAGCTACTCGCCGCAATTGCTCAAGCCGTTGGGCATCAGGGCGCCGGTCTACCCGCTCAAGGGTTACTCGCTGACCGTACCTATCACCAATGCAGCGATGGCGCCTACCTCGACCATTCTGGATGAAACCTACAAGGTTGCCATCACCCGCTTCGATAACCGCATCCGCGTGGGCGGCATGGCTGAAATCGCCGGTTTTGACCTGTCGCTTAACCCGCGTCGTCGCGAAACACTGGAGATGATCGTCAACGATCTCTATCCTCAAGGTGGTGATCTGCAACAGGCCAGTTTCTGGACCGGCCTGCGGCCGACCACCCCGGATGGCACGCCTATCGTCGGTGCCACGCCGTTTCGCAACCTGTTCCTCAATACTGGCCACGGCACCCTCGGCTGGACCATGGCCTGTGGCTCTGGCCGCCTGTTAGCCGACCTGATGGCGCGCAAAAAACCGCAAATCAGTGCCGAAGGCCTCGATATTTCCCGCTACGGTAATTCCCAGGAGACTGCAAAGCATGTCAATCCAGCGCCAGCTCACCAATGAGCGCCTGAGCCAGATCGTCACCCATAACGGCACCGTTTACCTCGCCGGCCAAGTGGGCGACGACATGGCTGCAGGCGTCGAGCAGCAAACCCGCGAGACCTTGGCCAACATCGAACGCCTGCTGGACCTGGCCGGTACCGACAAGAGTCGCATCCTGTCGGTAACCATCTACCTGAAGGACATCGACGCGCATTTCGAAGGCATGAACAGCGTGTGGGACAAGTGGCTGCCAAAAGGCATCGCCCCGGCCCGCGCTACCGTGGAAGCCAAGCTCTGCGAGCCGGAAATCCTGGTAGAGCTGTCGGTTATCGCGGCACTGCCTTAAGCAAGATCCCTCGCCCGGCGTCGCCTTGTCGTCGCCGGGTTTTTTTCGACATTAGCCAGCCCAGAAGAAGACCATGCGTCCTGCCCGTGCCCTGATCGACCTCCAAGCGTTACGCCATAACTATCGCCTGGCCCGTGACACCACCGGTGCCAAGGCCCTTGCCGTGATCAAGGCCGATGCCTACGGGCATGGTGCCCTGCGTTGTGCCCAGGCGCTGGAAGCCGAGGCCGACGGTTTTGCAGTGGCTTGCATCGAGGAAGCACTGGAGCTTCGCGCCGGAGGTATTCGTGCGCCGATCCTGTTGCTGGAGGGGTTTTTCGAAGCCAGCGAGCTGGAGCTGATCGTCGAGCATGACCTCTGGTGCGTTGTGCATTCGTTGTGGCAGTTGGAAGCGATCGAGCAAACCCGTGTGGCCAAGCCGTTGAACATCTGGCTCAAGCTGGATTCGGGCATGCACCGCGTGGGCCTGCACCCCAAGGATTTCCAGGCCGGCTACCAGCGCTTGCTGGCCAGCGGCAAAGTCGCGCGCATTGTGCTGATGAGCCACTTCGCCCGTGCCGATGAACTCGATAGCCAGGCCAGTGCCGAGCAGGTCGTGGTGTTTGAAGAGGCCCGCAAGGGTTTGGCGGCTGAAGTCAGCCTGCGCAATTCACCCGCCGTACTGGGCTGGCCGAACATACCTAGCGACTGGGTACGCCCAGGCATCATGTTGTACGGCGCCACGCCGTTTGAAGTACCCCAGGAAGTTGCCGCGCAGTTGCAGCCGGTAATGACCCTGGAGTCCAAGGTGATCTGCGTGCGTGAGCTGCCGGCGGGCGAGCCGATCGGCTATGGGGCCAGGTTCATCACCCCTAAACCCATGCGCATCGGCGTGGTCGCCATGGGCTATGCCGACGGTTACCCGCGCCTGGCGCCAACGGGTACCCCGGTGATGGTCGCCGGCAAACGCAGCCAATTGCTGGGCCGCGTGTCGATGGACATGCTGTGCATCGACCTGACCGACGTGCCCGAGGCAGGCTTGGGCAGCACTGTGCAATTGTGGGGCAAGGACGTGCTGGCCAGCGACGTGGCCATTGCCGCCGGCACCATCCCCTATCAGATCTTCTGCAACGTGCGCCGGGTACCGATGCTCTATTCCGAGGGCTGAAGCCTGGGTAGACCTTCTGAAAGGTGCGGATATGGGTCCAAGTGTTGTAAATACTGAACGCTGTTGCCATGATAACGTTCATCTTGACCCTATTCGCAACACCCAGGAGGCTCCAGCATTGGACGTCGGTGAACGACTGCAAGCCATTCGCAAACTCAAAGGTCTGTCCCAGCGTGAGCTCGCCAAGCGTGCGGGTGTCACCAACAGCACCATTTCGATGATCGAAAAAAATAGCGTGAGCCCCTCCATCAGTTCTCTGAGAAAGGTGCTTGGCGGCATTCCAATGTCCATGGTGGAGTTCTTTTCCGAAGAGCTGGCGCCAGAGAACCCTACCCAAATCGTTTATAAAGCCAACGAGCTGATCGATATCTCCGATGGTGCCGTTACCATGAAGTTGGTCGGCAAGGCGCACCCGAGCCGGGCAATCGCATTTCTCAACGAGATTTATCCACCGGGCGCCGATACCGGTGTCGAAATGCTCACCCATGAAGGCGAAGAAACCGGGATCCTGCTGGAAGGCCGCCTGGAGCTCGTGGTGGGCCTGGAAACCTTCGTGCTCGAGGCCGGCGACAGCTATTACTTCGAGAGCACCAAGCCCCATCGGTTTCGCAACCCCTACAGCGAGCCGGCCCGTCTGATCAGCGCCGCCACCCCTGCCAACTTCTGATTGCCGATACACCGCTACACTCTTGTCTTGAGGGGGCCGTGACGAACTGCCGTCACGGTAATACCCTTTAAGACTATAGGGTCGTTTCAGTGTGGCGGGCATCCCGCTATACTGGCCACCGCCTGCGAAAACCGTGGCCGCAGGCGTGAAAAGCCACCATGAGGGTGTACGCGTGAATAAAAAGATCAAGAAGATGCTGGCCGCACCGGCAACCGTATTGGCCCTCTGGGCTGTTTGTGCTCAAGCTGCGACAAACGACGACATTGCCAAGCGCCTGGAGCCGGTGGGCCAGGTGTGCGTGCAGGGCAAAGAGTGCCCGGGCATGGAGGTCGCCGCTGCTGCCGCTGGTGGTGCCGCCAAGACCCCTGATGAGGTGATTGCCAAGCACTGCAACGCGTGCCACGGCACTGGCCTGCTCGGCGCCCCTAAAATCGGTGACGCGGCCGATTGGGGCAAGCGAGCCAAAGAGCAGGGCGGGGTCGATGGCTTGCTCGCCAAGGCCATCACCGGGATCAACTCCATGCCGCCCAAAGGCACCTGTGCCGATTGCTCCGATGATGAGCTCAAGGGTGCGATCAAGAAGATGTCCGGGCTCTAGTCCTGGCAGCGTCGGTGGTGAGGACGTCATAGCCCTCACCGCCCAATTCGAAATGGGCGACGGTCTGCATTTTCAATTTGCGGTGTGCGCCCAGCGAGGGCCCGTTCGACTGCTTGATGAACAGGATGCCCTGGCGGTGGAGCATGACCTCATCCAGGGCGTCGAACAGGATGCCCAGTACGCCTTGGCCACTCATCGACGCATCAATGCATACCGGGCCGTAGGCGTAGGCATCATCGTTGCCGGGGAACACTTTCAGCATCGCCACCACGGGCGGTACTTGCGCCTCCGCCTTTTCTGCACTGAACAGTACGCCAACCACACGGCCTTGCCTGATTGCCAGCATCACTGGCGAGCCCGTCTTCACCCAATCGCCTACGGTTTGCAGCGTCCAGTTGCCGCTAAGGGGCTTGTCTTTGCCAGCGTAGGGCGCCATCAGGTCGACAATGTCTTGAACATCGCTGGTTGTGGCTAGTCTTGTTGCTATGGTCATGTTGCCAAACCCTGTTAGTTGGATCATTTCAGTATGGCGAACTATCAGCAGCGAGCGAGTTGATTACTGTAACAAGTGGTCTAAGCCCAACTGAATAAAAAGCCCGGAGGTTTTCGATGACGCAAACCTGTTCAATCGAGCGTGCGGTGGACGAGGTGCTGGCGCGCCTGCCCGCGCATATCCACATGGGCATGCCGCTGGGGCTGGGCAAGCCGAATCGTTTCGCCAATGCGTTGTATAAGCGAGTGAGCCAACTGCCGAATCGTCGGTTGACCATCTACACCGCCCTGAGCCTGGGCCGCCCATCCTTGGGGGATGGGCTGCAGAAGCGCTTTCTCGAACCCTTCGTGGAGCGGGTATTTGGTGACTATGTGGAGTTGGACTTCCTGGCCGACCTGCACCACGACAGCCTGCCCGCCAATATTCGCGTGGAGCAGTTTTTCATGCAGCCTGGCAGCCTGTTGCACAGTGCGCCGGCGCAACAGGACTACGTCAGCAGCAATTACAGCCACGCGGCGCGAGACATCAATGCCCAGGGCCTGAACCTGGTGGCGCAGCTTGTGGCCCAAGACCGCTATCGGCCGGATCACTTGAGCCTGAGTTGCAACCCCGACATCACCCTCGACCTGCTGCCGATGATTGCCAAGCGCCGGGCTGCGGGCGAAACCATTCTGATGCTGGCGCAAATTCACGCCGACCTGCCCTACATGCCCGGCCATTCGGAAATCCAGAGCGAGCAGTTTGACCTGCTGATCGACGAGGCCGAGCGCACCACGCTGTTTTCCACGCCCAACATGCCAGTGGGTTTGCAGGACCATTTCATCGGTTTGCACGCCAGCACGTTGGTGCGCGACGGCGGTACCCTGCAAATCGGCATCGGCTCCATGGGCGACGCCCTGACCGCGGCCCTGCTGGCGCGCCAGGCGGATAACGTCGGCTATCAGGCACTGATGGGCGACCTGGACCTGGCACCTTGGCAAGGCTTGATCCACCGCGAAGGCGGCCTGGCACCCTTTGCCAGCGGGCTGTACGGTTGCAGTGAAATGTTCGTCAATGGCCTGCTGGCCCTGGCTGAAGCGGGCATCATCCGCCGCCGTGTCTACCCGGATGCAGAGCGCCAGGCGCAGGCCAATGCCGGCACCCTGGACGAGACACGGGAGCCCGATGGCGTGGTGATCCACGGCGGTTTTTTCCTTGGGCCGCAGCATTTTTACCAGCGGCTGCGCGAAATACCCAACTGCGCGCTGAAGCAGTTCGACATGACTGCCATCAGCTATATCAACGAACTGTACGGCGACGAAGCACTCAAGCGCCTGCAGCGGCGCGATGCGCGGTTTATCAATACCGTGTTCACCGTCACCCTGTTGGGTGCAGCCGTTTCCGATCAATTGGAAGACGGCCGGGTGCTGAGCGGGGTTGGCGGGCAGTACAACTTCGTGGTGCAAGGGCATGCCCTGCATGACGCGCGTTCGATCCTCATCCTGCGCAGCTGGCGTGAATCGGGCGGCGACGTCAGCTCCAATATTCTCTGGGAGTACGGCCATTGCACGATCCCGCGGCACCTGCGCGACATCGTCGTGACCGAGTACGGCATTGCCGACCTGCGTGGCAAGACCGACGCCCAAGTGATCGAGGCACTGTTGACCATCAGTGATTCACGCTTCCAGCAGGGCTTGATGGAGCAGGCGCAAATCGCCGGCAAATTGCCCAAGGATTTCCGCCTGCACCCGCGTTTCACCGACAACACGCCACAACGGCTGCAAGCGATCAAGGAGCGGCACGAGAAGCTGTTCCCCGAATACCCGTTGGGTTGTGATTTCAGCGGCGAAGAGCGTGATTTGCTGCGGGCGTTGAACTGGCTGAAAAGCAAATTCAAGCTGACCGAATTGCTCGACCTGGGCAAGGCGGCGTTGGATGCGCCCGAGGCGTCGGCGTTCCCGCTGCATTTGCAGCGCATGCAGTTGGCAAAGCCTGAGGGGTTGCGCGAGGACTTGTTGCAGCGGTTGCTGCTGGCGGGGTTGCAGGCGACTTATGTGCCAGAACCGTTGAGCTACTTGAGGGGTTGAGGGGGCTTTCGCGGATAAATCCACCCCCACGTTGTTTGTAGGAGCGGATTCATCCGCGACGCTTTTGACGCTTATTCGATGAACGTCACGACACCACCGGCCAGCGACTTGACTCGCGCCAGCGATTCCACGTGGTAACCCTGCGCGTCCAACTCCGCGCGGCCGCCCTGGAACGACTTTTCGATGACGATACCCAGGCCCGCCACGCTGGCGCCGGCTTGCTTGATGATCGAGATCAGTGCCTGGGAGGCTTTGCCGTTGGCCAGGAAATCGTCGATCACCAGCACGCGGTCGCTGCTGTTGAGGTGGCGGGGCGAGATGGCAACGGTGCTTTCGGTTTGCTTGGTGAACGAATACACCGTGGCCGACAGCAGGTTTTCAGTCAGGGTGAGCGACTGGTGTTTGCGCGCGAAAATCACCGGCACGCCCAGCTTCAAGCCAGTCATCACGGCCGGGGCAATGCCGGAAGCTTCGATGGTGACGATCTTGGTCACGCCGGAATCGGCGAACAGGCGGGCGAATTCGTCACCGATCTGCTGCATCAGCACCGGGTCGATCTGATGGTTCAGAAAGGCGTCGACCTTCAGTACCTGTTCGGAAAGCACGATGCCTTCTTCGCGAATCTTCTTGTGCAGTGCTTCCACGGCGGTTCCTCAATATACGCAATGGCCCCGGCAGCAGGGCCAGGGCGTTGTTGAATTATCGTTTGAGCATGGCGCGGATATCCGCCAGTGCTGTGTTGCCGCGTACGGCTTTGACTTCCGTCGGCGTGTCGTCGTTGCCTTCCCAGGCCAGGTCATCGGGCGGCAGCTCATCGAGGAAGCGGCTAGGGGCGCAATCGATGATCTCGCCGTACTGCTTGCGCTTGGCCGCGAAGGTGAACGCCAGGGTCTGGCGGGCGCGGGTGATGCCCACATAGGCCAGGCGGCGCTCTTCTTCGATGGTGTCGGCCTCGATGCTGGAGCGGTGCGGGAGGATTTCCTCTTCCATGCCCATGATGAACACGTAGGGGAACTCCAGGCCTTTGGATGCATGCAGCGTCATCATCTGCACGCCCTCGGCCCCGTCTTCCTCTTCCTGCTGACGTTCGAGCATGTCGCGAAGCACTAGTTTACCAATGGCTTCCTCGATGGTCATGCCGCCATCTTCGTCTTTTTCCAGGGTGTTCTTCAGCGCCTCGACCAAAAACCACACGTTGCTCATGCGGTAATCGGCGGCCTTGTCGCTGGAGCTGTTGGTGCGAATCCAGTTCTCGTAGTCGATGTCCATGACCATGCTGCGCAGCGCACCGATCGGGTCCTCGCCGGCGCATTGCTCGCGCACCTTGTCCATGTAGCGCTTGAAGCGCGACAAGCGATCGGTGAAGCGGCTGTCCAGGTGTTCGCCCAGGCCGATTTCGTCGGTGGCGGCATACATCGAGATTTTACGCTCGGTGGCGTAGTTGCCGAGTTTTTCCAGCGTGGTGGAGCCGATCTCGCGGCGCGGCACGTTGATCACGCGCAAAAAGGCGTTGTCGTCGTCGGGGTTCACCAGCAGGCGGAAGTAGGCCATCAGGTCTTTGACTTCCTGGCGCCCGAAGAAGCTGTTGCCGCCAGACAGGCGATAGGGCACCTGGTGGTGCTGCAGTTTCAGCTCGATCAGCTTGGCCTGGTAGTTACCGCGGTACAGGATGGCGAAATCGCTGTAGGGCCGATCGGTGCGCAGGTGCAGGCTGAGAATTTCCACGGCCACGCGCTCGGCTTCGGCGTCTTCGTTCTTGCAGCGGATCACGCGGATTTCATCACCGTGGCCCATCTCGCTCCACAGCTGCTTTTCGAAGGCGTGGGGGTTGTTGGAGATCAGTACGTTGGCGCAGCGCAGGATGCGGCTGGTGGAGCGGTAGTTCTGCTCCAGCATCACCACTTTCAACGACGGGTAGTCGTCCTTGAGCAGCATCAGGTTTTCAGGCCGCGCGCCGCGCCAGGCATAGATCGACTGGTCGTCGTCGCCCACCACGGTGAATTGGTTGCGGGTGCCGATCAACAGCTTCACCAGCAGGTATTGGCTGGCGTTGGTGTCCTGGTATTCGTCCACCAGCAGGTAGCGCACCTTGTTTTGCCACTTCTCCAGGATATCGGCGTTGTCCTGGAACAGTTTGACCGGCAACAGGATCAGGTCGTCGAAGTCCACTGCGTTGAACGCCTTGAGCGTACGCTGGTAGTGGGTGTAGACGATGGCGGCCGTCTGCTCCTTGGGGTTGCGCGCAGCCTCCAGGGCTTCGGCAGGCAGGATCAGGTCGTTTTTCCAGGAGCCGATCATGTTCTTGATCTCGTCGACGCCGTCGTCGCCCGAGTATTCCTTTTGCATGATGTCGGTCATCAGCGCCTTGACGTCGGTTTCGTCAAAGATCGAGAAACCCGGCTTGTACCCCAGCCGCGCGTGCTCCTTGCGGATGATGTTCAGGCCCAGGTTGTGGAACGTCGAAACCGTCAACCCGCGACCCTCGCCGCCGCGCAGCAGGGTGCCGACCCGCTCCTTCATCTCGCGCGCGGCCTTGTTGGTAAAGGTCATGGCGACGATGTACTGGGCTCGGATACCGCAATTCTGGATCAGGTGCGCGATCTTGCGGGTGATCACGCTGGTCTTGCCGGAGCCTGCACCGGCGAGCACCAATAGAGGGCCGCCGACATAGTTCACGGCTTCTTGCTGCCGGGGATTGAGTCGGGACATGCGGAAAAAGGATCGCTAGCGAAATGGTCGCGCATTTTAACAGGGTCTGCGAAATGTGCAGCGACCATCCGACACTGTGACGCATCCCTCTATCTAAATTTGCCGGTTTTGTTACTTTCGCGCAGGATGCGTAAGAATTTTTATGCGAACGGCGATATCCGCAGCGCTTGAATGTTAATGTTAATCATTCAAATGAGTGGTTTTCGAAATGCCTGCCAATGCCGACAGCCATCGATTGTGCCAATACCCTAAGGAATGAGCTTGTCTACGCCTGTCGAACCCGTGCGGTTGCTGCTTCTGGCCGATGATCTGCAGTGGGCTGTGTCGTTGCGCGAGTGCCTGGCGCCGCTGGGGGCTGCGGGCAATTTGATCGAGGCCGCGTCCTGGGACGCGGTCTGCGATTTGTTTGACGAAGACCGGCCGGCGCTGCTGCTGACCACCCCGGCATTGCAACCGGCACCCGGGCGCTGCAGCCTGCCGATGGTCATGCTGCTTGAAGCGGAGCCAGAACAGGCCCCCATGGGGGTCAGTGACTGGTTGATCCGTGACACGCTTAACGTCGATACGGTGCGCCGCTGCCTGCGCCACGTGCGTGAGCGCGGGGTATTGGAAAACACCCTGCAACGGTTGGCCGAGCAGGACCCGTTGACTGGCGTGGCCAACCGTCAGGGTTTCCAGACGCTATTGGCCGCGCGCCTGGCAGAGTTCGAAGGGCGTGGGATTGCCTTGGGCCACCTGGACCTGGACAACTTTCGCCATGCCAACGATGCGCTTGGGCACCAGGCCGGCGACCGGCTGATCCTGCAGGTGGTGGCGCGGCTGAAAAGCCAGCTGGAAGCCGGGGATCAACTGGCCCGCCTGGGCAGCGACGAATTTGCCTTGCTGATCGACACCCGCCGCGACCCATTGCGCGCGGAGCGGGTGGCCGAGGGCATCACTGAAGCCATGGCCGAGCCCTACTGGATCGACGGCGAAAGCCTGTTGATCGGCTGTAGCCTGGGCATTGCCCATGCCCGCGCCCAGGCGGGTGCCGACCCATTGATGTGGCACGCACACATTGCCATGCAGCAGGCCAAGAGCACCCAGGGCTGTACCTTTCATATCTTCAACGAACGCATCAACCGCAACGCGCGAAGCCTGGCCGACCTTGAAAGCGAGCTGCGCCGGGCCTTGCGCCGCGACGAGCTGGAATTGCACTACCAGCCACGCCTGGACCTGGTCAGCGGCAACATCGTCGGCCTGGAAGCGTTGGTACGCTGGCGTCATGCCGAGCGCGGCCTGTTGCCGCCCAGCGAGTTCGTGCCCTTGGCCGAACAAAGCGGGCTGATCGTGCCGCTGGGCTATTGGGTGATCTCCCGCGCGCTGCGGGACATGCAGTCACTGCGCGAAAGCGGCCTGCCGCCGTTGCACATGGCAGTCAACTTGTCGTTCCGACAATTTCAGGACAGCCAATTACTGTCCACCTTGAGCCGCTTGATCAGCGAGCGGGGCGTGGATGCCCAGTGGCTGGAATTCGAGCTGACGGAAACTGCGGTGATGCGCCGTAATGACCTGGTCAAGCAGACCATGGACGCGCTGGGGCGCTTAGGGGTGAGGTTTTCGCTGGATGACTTTGGTACCGGGTTTTCGTCCTTCGTACACCTCAACAGCCTGCCGATCGCCCTGCTCAAGGTCGACAAGAGTTTTGTGGGTGGCATGGAGCAGCGCGAAGAAAACCGCAAGCTGGTGCACGCCATGATCAACCTGGCCCACAACCTGAATCTGGAAGTCGTGGCCGAAGGCGTGGAAACCCCCGAGCAACTGGCGCTGCTCAAGGGCTTTGGCTGTGATCAGGTGCAAGGCTACTTGATCAGCAAGCCTTTGCCTTTGGCCGAGCTGCTCGAATACTTGCTGTTTGATCTATCGCAGCAGGCAGTTCAGCGGCCCGGTTAGCCTGCGCCTGTGCCAGCAGGCGCTTGACCCGCCATTCAAAAGCCAAGGTCAGGCTCACGGCCGCGCACAGCAACCCCAGTGCCAGCCCCCACCACACGCCGACCGCGCCGCCGCCGAAGGTGAATGCCAGCAGCCAGGCCGCCGGTGCACCAATCAGCCAGTAGCACCCCAGGCCCACCAGGAAGGTGGTCTTGGCGTCCTTGAAGCCGCGAATGGCACCCATGGCGATGGTCTGTACGCCGTCGAACAGCTCGAACCAGGCGGCAATGGCCAACAGGCTGACTGCCAGCTGGATGACGTCATGGAAGGCCGGGTCGGCCTGATCCAGGAACAGCCCTACCAGCGCGTTGGGCGCCAGCCAGAACAGCATCGCAAAGGCCAGCATGGCGACCGCCCCGAAGCCGATCCCCACACGCCCGGCCAGCCGCGCCGCCAGCAGGTTGCCGCCACCGTAGTGCTTGCCGATGCGCATCGTCACCGCGTACGAAATCCCCGCCGGAATCATGAAGGCGGCCGAGACGATCTGCAGGGCGATCTGGTGCGCCGCCAGCTGCGTGCTGCCCATGGTGCCCATGCACAGCGCGGCGAAGGCGAACAGACCGACCTCGACCGCGTAGGTGCCACCAATCGGCAAACCCAGCCGCCACAGCTCGCGCAGGGCTGCGCTCGAAGGCCGCAGCAGGCCCTTGCGAATGGGGTAAGGCGCGTAGGCCGGGTGCCGGCGGATGTATAGCATCAGCACCAGGCACATGCAGTTGGCGACAATGGCCGTGACCAGGCCGATCCCCACGAGGCCCATCTTGGGCACGCCAAACAACCCGTGGATAAACGTGTAGTTAAGGGCGTAGTTGGCCACGGTACCGCCCAGGCTGATGACCATGATGGGTGTGGTGCGGCCGATGGCACTGGTGAAGCCGCGCAAGGCCATGAAGCTGAGGTAGCCGGGCAAGGCCAGGGGCAGTAAGAGTAGAAACTGGGCCGCGTTGGCGACGTTCTCGGGCGTTTGGCCCAGCGTCAGCAGAATCGGTGACAGGTTCCACAGCAGCACGGCGGCGATCAATGCCATGATCCAGGCCAGCCACAGCCCTGCCTGGGTCAGGCGCGCGGCCCCCACTTTGTCACCCGCACCCTGGCGGATCGCGACCAAGGTACCGACCGCAGCCATCACGCCCAGGCAGAAGATCGACACGAAGGAATAGCTGGCCGCACCCAGGCCGCCACCCGCCAAGGCTTGGGGGCTGATCTTGGCCATCATCAAGGTGTCGGTCAGCACCATCAGCATGTGGGCCAATTGCGAGGCGATCAGCGGCCCTGCCAACCGCAACAGGGCGCTAAGTTCGATACGGGCGGCGGCGGCATGCATGGCATCAGGCTCGGAAATGGAGGTTTGGCAGAGCCGTCAATTCTCGGCCTTTGCCAACGGATCCACAAAAGGATAAAAACGATGGCTGGCATGAGTTTTACTCATGCGAGTAGTATTCAGTGAAAGGAGCTATGCCCACGTAGGAATATTCGTTATGGCCCGTAATCTACCGCCTCTATATGCCTTGAGGGCCTTCGAGGCTGCCGCTCGACACAGCTCGTTTACCCGCGCCGCAGATGAGTTATCGATTACCCAAAGTGCGGTCAGCCGCCACATCCGCACGCTGGAAGATCACTTCGGCTGCCGGCTGTTCCAGCGTAACGGGCGCAACTTGCAGCTGAGCGAATCGGCTCGCCTGCTGTTGCCCGGCGTACGTGAAGGCTTCACCGCGCTGGAGCGGGCTTGCAGCACCTTGCGCAGCGAAGACGACATTTTGCGCATGAAGGCGCCGTCGACCTTGACCATGCGCTGGTTGTTGGCGCGCCTGAGCCGCTTTCGTCACCTGCAGGCCGGTAATGAGGTACAGCTGACCAGCGCGTGGATGGACGTGGACCATGTCGACTTCAACCATGAGCCGTTCGATTGCGCGGTGCTGCTGGGCAACGGGCATTTCCCGCAAGACTGGGAAGCCACGCTGCTGTTTCCCGAACTGCTGATCCCGGTCGGCTCCCCAGCGTTGATAGACGACCAACCCTGGGCAGTCGAGCAATTGGCGGCGGTGGAGTTGCTGCACCCCACGCCCGACCGGCGCGACTGGCGTGCCTGGCTGGAACGCATGGGCTTGCTGGAGGCCATTTCACTCAAGGGCGGACAGGCCTTCGATACCTTGGAACTGGGCATGATTGCTGCGGCGCGTGGCTACGGCGTGGCCATTGGTGACCTGTTGATGGTGGCCGAAGATGTAGCCCAGTTGCGCCTGAGCCTGCCGTGGCCGACGGCGGTGGCCAGTGGCTTGAGTTATTACCTGGTATGGCCGAAAACCCGCCCCGGTGGTGAGCGCCTGTTACGCCTGAGCGACTTCCTGCAAGCCGAGGTTAAAACCATGCAAATGCCCGCAGTTCAGGTCTTGTACTAGCGTTCCAGGTCGGCGCTTGCGCGCCACTGGTCAAACGTTTGCGAATAACCGCCCCGTGCGCTCAAGTATTGGCCCAGGCCGCCGAACCTGTAGGTGCAGGACCTCATTAGAAAGGTCCCATTTCCTATTAGAATTATGCCAGGCGCAATGACCAGATCCACAGGATCGGTGCGCCGGGTCTGGAGCCATAATGACTCAACCTCGTGCACGAATTGCTTCGCAACTTGGCGTTGCCCTGACGGTGATCCTCGCCGTCGTGATCAGCGGCAGCACCATTTTCGCCCTGCGCTCTTTGGACAGCGCCAACCTCGCCACTCGCCAGGAACACCTGGCCAGTGAGGCAAGGCTGATGGCCGACCAGCTCAGCACCTTCCACGGTACCCTGCGCGACAGCACCCAGCGCTTGAGCGGGCTGTTCGACAAGCGTTTTACCAGTGGCCTCAGCCTGCGCGCCGATGAACAGATCGCCGTGGCCGGCATGCAGACCCCTGGCCTGTATCTGGCCGGCAATGCGCTGAATAACAACTTCCGTGAGGTGGACGACTTCCGGCAGATGACCGCGGGCGTGGCGACGGTGTTCGTGCGCAAGGGCGACGACTTTGTGCGCATCAGCACCTCCCTGAGCAAACAGGACGGTACGCGCGCCATCGGCACCTTGCTCGACCATCAACACCCGGCCTACCAGCGCCTGATGGCCGGGCAAAATTACGTGGGCCGCGCGGTATTGTTCGACCGCTCCTACATGACGCAGTACACCCCGGTCAGCGACAGTGCTGGCCGCGTGATCGCCGTGTTGTTCGTCGGGTTTGATTACACCGACGCGCAGAACGCCCAGTTCGACAACCTCAAGCGCTTCCGTATTGGCCAGACCGGTTCATTGGCCCTGCTCGACGAGAACAACCACTGGCTGGTGCCGCCGGCTGGAGTCAAAGACCTCGACCAGGCGACACAATCGCTCGACGACTTCATCAAACACCCGGGCAAGGGCGCCTTCTGGAGCGATACCAACGAAGACTTCTACACCGTTGCCGTGCCGTTTGCCGGAGGCCCGTGGGATGTATTGGCGACCATGCCCCAGGCGGAGATCCGGGCGGTCACCTGGAGTGTCGGTACTCGCCTGGCCATTGGCAGCCTGCTGGCGATGCTGATCTCGGTGGGCGCGGCCATGTGGTTGCTGCGCAGCAAGCTCAGGCCGCTGGGCGACCTGGTGCGCCAGGCCGAAGCGCTGGGCGCGGGCGATCTGCATGCGCGGCTGAGTGTGTCGAGCAATGACGAGATCGGCCAACTGGCGCGCAGCTTCAACCAGATGGGTGAAGCGCTGTCGACCATGGTGGTGCACATCCGCAACGCCGCCCACGAGGTCAGCACGCGGGCCCAGGCACTGTCGGGGCTGTCCACCGGTGCGTACGAAGGCATGGAACAGCAGTCCGGCGAAATCACCAGCATGGCCGGTGCCGTGGAAGAGTTCAGCGCCACTTCGCTAAATATTGCCGACAGCATGGGCAACACCGAGCGGGTCGCCAAGGACAATGCCGAGCAAACGCGCATCGGCCGCAGCTCCATGGACGAGGCCTCATCCTCGTTGCAACAGATCTCCGGAGCGCTGAACAGCACCGGCACGGTGATCAACACCCTGGGGCAGCGATCCCAGGAAATCGGCGGGATTGTTGGGGTGATCACTTCGATTGCCGAACAGACCAACCTGCTGGCCTTGAACGCCGCCATCGAAGCCGCCCGTGCCGGCGAGCAGGGTCGTGGGTTTGCCGTGGTTGCCGATGAGGTGCGCAGCCTGGCGTCACGCACGCGTCAGGCCACCGACGAAATCTCGAGCATGATCGGCAGCATTCAGCACGAGACCAGCAACGCCATCAGCACCATGGAGCAAGGCCGCGAGTTAATGGAAGAGGGGTTGTCGCGCAATGCCAAGGTAGCGGCGGCACTGGCGCAAATCGACGAGCAGAGCCGCTCGGCCGGTCAGCAGTTCGCCGCGATCACCACGGCCACCCAGGAGCAGAGCAGCACTGCCACCTTGCTCAGCAGCAACCTGCAGAGCATCGCCTTGGCCAACAGCGAGCAGCGCGAAGTGGTCTCCAACCTGGCCATTACCGCCCGTGAACTGGAAGGCCTGGCGGCGGAGTTGCGCCAGGAAGTTAACCGCTTTCGCGTCGACCGCTAGAGGTCCAGGCTGGCAAGGCCCAGTTGCGCCGCGCACGCGTCCAGTGAGCGGCGCTGGCTGTCGGCGTACAGCGCCAGTTCATCCAGCACGCTACTGCCCAGCGCCTGGTGGAAGGCCGCCTGGGTCGAGCCACCGGCATAGTGGCTTTGGGCGTTGTCGCCCAGGTTGGACTGGAATATCCCGGCGGCGCTTACCGGCAAGAAGTCCTCATACACCAGTGGTTCGAAACGCAGGTGCCCGGCCGCCAGCAACCCTGGCAGGCTGGTGGGACGGTTCTGCTCGTTGCGTGAGGCCTTGCCGGTTTCGGTGACGAAATAGCGGAAGTAGGCCAGGCCTTGCTCGCGCAACTGTGCCAGATCATCCGGAAAGTCTCGGAACTGCTCACCCAGCAAGCGCATGTATTCCATGGCGTTGCCTTCGCTGGGGAAACCGGCAAGCGCCTCTCGGGACTGGTTCAGCAAACGGTCGTACAACGAACGCCCCTCGGGGGTGAGCGCGGCGCCGCGCTGCTCGATTTCGCCAAAGCGCGCGGTGTGGCTGCCGTTGGCGGCGCCTGGTTGATCGGTGAACGCAACGTTTTCCTGCAAGGCCTTGAAGCTGGTCTGGCGCAGCAGAATCGGGTGCTTGCGCGGTGGCGGGCCCTCGATCACGGCTTTGGGCGTGATGCCCTTGGCTGGCATGTCGGCCTGAACCGCGTCGATGTCCAGCGTGCGCGGGGTCAGGTGGTTGATGTGCGGGCCCTTGAACGCAACCACGTCGGCGATCAGCCGATGCTGGTCGTGCAGTTCACGGTATTGCTCGGCCGTCACGGTGGCGTCGTGGTGCCAGCGAAAGGTTTCCAGTGCCTGGCTTACAAAATCGTTGGCATCGTTGAGGCACAGGCCGCCTTCGGCTTCGAAGCGGTTGATCAGCTCCAAGGCCCTAGGGGTAAAGATCTGCCGGCGGGCAAGGATCGTTTCGGCCAAGGCCCGAACGTTGCCGTCCTCGATCAGTTCGAGGCGCAGCAACGAGGTGAACACCCGAAACGGGCTGACCTGCAGCGACTGCTCGTGCACCGCGCGAAATGCCGTGGAATGCACCGGCACGCCGGCTGGCGTCAGGTCGTAGTAGCCAACCGGTTGCATCCCCATGACCGCGAACAGCCGGCGCAACGTGCAGAGTTCGGCTGCTGTGCCGACCCGGATGGCGCCGTGGCGCTCCGCGTCCAGGCGCTGGATTTCGCCGGTGCGTTGCAGCGATTCGGCGAGGTGCGGTTGTTGCGCCATCACCCTTTCGTTGGTTTCCCCGACCAGGGCCAGCAGGTCCGCATAGAGTGGCACCTCCTGCTTGTACATGTCCGACATCGCCATGGAAAATCGCGCGCGAATCTCGTCGGGGCTGACGAAACCTTGGGTGGTCATGGGAAAACTCCTGTGGTGAGCTGCCTTATGAAAGCGAGGAATGCTGGACCTGCGCAAGCGAAAAAAAGTGCTTGGGTCATTCCGCCAGGTTGCGACCCGCCGCCCCTACAACTGCGCTTGAATCCACCCCACCAAGGCCCTCACCTTGGGCACCTCCGCCGAATGCTCGGGAAATGCCAGGTGGTGCGCGCCATTGCTGCGCATCGCGTGGGCCCAGGGCACTACCAGTTTGCCTTCGCGCAAGTCCTGCTCGACCAGGTAGCGCGGCACCAGCGCCACGCCGCAGCCTGCCTGCGCCGCACTCAAGCACATGTAGAAGGTATCGAAGCGTGGTCCGTGGTAGCTGTTGGCCGAGTGCAGGCCCTGCTCCAGAAACCATTCGTGCCAGGCTTCGGGGCGCGAGGTGCTTTGCATCAGCACCAGGTGCGACAGCTCTTCGGCGCTGAGCAAGTTTTTGCCGTCGAGCAGTTCGGGCGCGCAAACCGGGATCACTTCTTCGCCGAACAGCTCGATACAGGTCGCCCCGGGCCAAGTGCCCTGGCCGAAGAAAAACACCACGTCGGCCTTGGCTTGTAGCACGGCGAACGGTTCCAGCTCGTTGCGGATATCCAGATGGATATTTGGGTGCGCCTTGCCAAAGCCCTTCAGGTGCGGGATCAGCCAGCCCACGCCGAAGCTCGGTTGCGTGACCACGGTCAGCACTTCGGTTTCCTGGCCGTAAGACAGGATGTAGCGGCTGGACATGTCGACCTGGGTCAGGATCTTGTGCACTTCGGCCAGGTACAGCGAGCCTGCCGGGGTCAACTGTAGACGCCGGCGAATGCGCAAGAACAGGTGGTGGCGCAGCATCTCCTCCAGTTGTGCCACTTGTTTGCTGACGGCGCTCTGCGTCAGGTGCAATTCTTCGGCCGCGCGAGTAAAACTCAAGTGCCGGGCGGCGGCCTCGAAACACTGCAGGGCGGTCATCGAAGGCACGAGGCGTTTGGACATGTCGTTCTCGCTGGAAAGCTAAGCACATCATTACCAGCGGGAATGATGTGGCGAATAAAGGTCGTTTGTAGCGCAAGAGGCTGCGGATTAATACTGATCCCACTCAACGAATACAACCACTCATCGTATGCAGGAGAAGAAAATGGTTGATGGACTGCTTCAAGGCCTGGGTGTCCCGGCTAACGCCTATACCCACGGCAACCATCCCGTTCATACCCCCATCGATGGCAGCCAGATTGCCTCGGTTACCCTGGAATCGAAAACCCAGGTGCTGGGCAAGATCGACGTCGCCCAGCAAGCCTTCCTGGCCTGGCGCGACGTGCCGGCGCCGCGCCGCGGTGAGTTGGTGCGCCTGTTTGGCGAAGTGCTGCGTGAGCACAAAGCGCAATTGGGCGAGCTGGTTTCGGTGGAAGCCGGCAAGATCACCCAGGAAGGGCTGGGCGAAGTGCAGGAAATGATCGACATCTGCGACTTCGCGGTCGGCCTGTCCCGCCAGCTTTATGGTTTGACCATTGCTTCCGAGCGCCCGGGCCACCACATGCGTGAGTCCTGGCACCCGCTGGGCGTGGTCGGGGTGATCAGCGCGTTTAACTTCCCGGTGGCCGTGTGGGCGTGGAACACCACGCTGGCGCTGGTGTGCGGTAACGCCGTGTTGTGGAAGCCCTCGGAGAAGACCCCGTTGACTGCCCTGGCCTGCCAGGCGCTGTTCGAGAAAGCCCTGAAGAAATTCGGCGAGGCCCCACAAGGGCTGTGCCAACTGATCATTGGTGATCGCGAAGCCGGCGAAGCCCTGGTCGATGACCCGCGGGTGCCACTGGTCAGTGCCACCGGCAGCACGCGCATGGGCCGGGAGGTCGGCCCACGCGTCGCCGCACGCTTTGGCCGCAGCATTCTGGAGCTGGGCGGCAACAACGCCATGATCCTTGCGCCAAGCGCCGACCTGGACCTGGCCGTGCGCGGCATTCTGTTCAGTGCCGTGGGCACTGCCGGGCAGCGCTGCACCACCCTGCGCCGGGTGATCGTGCACAGCTCGATCAAGGATGAGGTGGTGGCACGCGTCAAGGCCGCCTATGCCAAGGTGCGCATCGGCGACCCACGCAAGGACAACCTGGTCGGCCCGCTGATCGACAAGGCCTCTTTCGATGCCATGCAAGGCGCATTGGGCAAAGCCCGTGACGAAGGCGGCGAGGTGTTTGGCGGCGAGCGCCAATTGCAGGACCAGTACCCGAATGCCTACTACGTGACCCCAGCCATCGCCCAAATGCCGGGCCAGACCGAGGTGGTTCGCCACGAGACCTTCGCGCCGATCCTGTACATCATGGCCTACGACGAGTTTGAAGACGCCCTGCGCCTGAACAACGAAGTGCCGCAAGGTTTGTCATCGTGCATCTTCACCACCGACCTGCGCGAAGCCGAGCGCTTCCAAAGTGCATCGGGCAGCGACTGTGGCATTGCCAACGTCAACATAGGCACCAGCGGTGCCGAGATCGGCGGCGCATTCGGCGGCGAGAAGGAAACCGGTGGTGGCCGTGAGTCGGGCTCCGACGCCTGGAAGGCCTACATGCGCCGGCAGACCAACACCGTCAACTATTCCCGCGAACTGCCGCTGGCCCAGGGCATCGTCTTCGACTGAGGTTCCACCCACTTCCCTCTGGTTTGGCAAGGTTGTAGTCATGACTCAATTGCGTCAGGAATGTCTTTGGGAACACCTTACGCCGCAGCCGTCTTCGGCGGCGGCATTGGCCAGTTCAATCAGTGCCGATGCCTGCGTGATCGGCGGCGGCATCACCGGCTTGTGCGCCGCCCTGCAGTTGCTCGAGCAGGGCAAGCGCGTGGTCGTGCTGGAGTCGCATCAAGTGGGCCATGGTGGTTCGGGGCGCAACGTGGGGCTGGTGAACGCCGGTACCTGGATCCGCCCCGATGATGTCGAAGCCACGTTGGGCGTCAAGCAAGGCAGCCGCTTGAATACCCTGCTGGGCGAGGCCCCGGCGGCGGTGTTCGCCTTGGCTGAGCGCCTGGGCATCCAGTGCCAGGCGCATAACCAAGGCACGCTGCACATGGCTCACAACACCGCCGGGGTGACCGACCTGCAAGCCCGTCACGAGCAGTGGAGTCGGCGCGGCGCTCATGTAGAGCTGCTCGACGGTGCACGCTGCGAGGAGTACTGCGGAACCGACAAGATCGCTGCGGCCTTGCTCGACCATCGCGCCGGCACCATCAACCCCATGGCGTATACCCAAGGGTTGGCAGCGGCCGTGGTGCGCCTGGGCGGGCAATTGTTCCAGCATTCGCCGGTGCAGGGGTTGCAACGCGACGGCGATGGCTGGTTGGTAAAAACCGCCAAGGGCGCGGTCAGCGCGCAGAAAGTGGTGATTTCAACAGGCGCGTACACCGAGGGCGACTGGACCGACCTGCAGCGCAATTTTTTCCGTGGTTACTACTATCAGGTGGCCTCCAAGCCACTCAGTGGTGCTGGCGCAGATGATGTGCTCAGGCACGGCCAAGGCTCCTGGGATACCCGCACGGTGCTCAGCAGCATCCGCCGTGACGATGCCGGGCGTTTGTTGCTGGGCAGCCTGGGCCGGCTCGATAACAAACCGGCGTGGTTCGTGCGCAGTTGGGCCGACCGCATCCAGAGCCATTACTTCCCGAAACTGGGCAAGGTTGAGTGGGAGATGCACTGGACCGGCTGCATCGACTTTACCCCAGACCACTTGATGCGCCTGTTCGAGCCGGCACCCGGGATCGTTTCGGTGACCGGCTACAACGGACGCGGCAATACCACGGGTACAGTGATCGGCAAGGCGCTGGCGGATTACCTGCTCACTGATTCGCGTGATGGTTTGCCGATACCGTTCTCACCGAACAAGCCGGTATCGGGCTCGGCGTTGCGTACGGGGTTTTACGAGACGGGCTTTTCGCTGTATCACGCGGGGCAGTGCTTGCGGGTGGTACTTTGAAATCCCTTCGCGGATAAATCCGCTTCTACACGGGTTGTGCAGGGGCGAATTTATTCGCGAGGCAAGCGCCGCTATTTTTTGTGCAGCCAATTGAGAAACCCGCCGCGCTTTATCTCTGCGGGTTTTTGCAGTAACAACGACTGGCTCGCCCGCTGCCGGTAGTGCTGCAACTTGGTCAGCGCTGCTTTGACTTCGCTGCGCTGCTCTACCCCGGCGCGAATCGCTTCCTTGTCGATACGGAACAGAATGCAGGTGGTGAGGGTGCGGAACTCCGCCTCCGAAGTGCCTTCGGTGATGATGTTCTCTTCGCCCATGATCTCCCCCGGGCCCATCCTGCCGGCCTCCACCAGGGCGCCGTTGCTGGGGATGAGTGCCGATACCACGCCAGTGCCAATGATCAGCAAATGCTCGGAAACCGCGCCCAAGGCCAGTATCACCTGGCCCGCCGGGTACTCCACCGGCAGCATCTTCAGGCTCAGTTGGTCCTTGTCTTCACTGCTCAGCGAGCGGAATACCTTTACCTCTTCGAGCAAGGTGCGTTGACGTGTCCACGGCTGGTTGGCGATGTCGCTGTTCCACACCACGCCTGCGGCTTCCAGGTGCCGATGGGCCAGGTCGAACAGCAGGTTGCGGACCTCGCCCTTGTTCTCCATGGTGTTGATGAAGCCGCAGGCCTCGTACTCCATGAACTCAACGCTGGCGCTTTTTACCGACACCTTCGGGCGCGGTGAAATCATCAACGCCGAGGTGCCTTGCAGGGCCCTGTCCAAGGCGTCGAGTACCCGCTGCGGGCGAACCTGGGTGGGCACCTGGATCAGGATGCTGACGCCATGCACGTTTGCCGGGCGGCTCAGGTTGATGATCTTGGCCTTGGCCGCCACCGAATTGGGGATCACCACCAGGCTGCTTTGGCTGGTCAGCAGGCGGGTGGCGCGCCAGTCGATGTCGATGACCTTGCCTTCGGTTCCATCAATCGAAATCCAGTCATCGATCTGGTAGGGCTTGGTGGTGTTGAGCACGATCCCGGAGAACACGTCACTGAGCGTGCTTTGCAGCGCCAGGCCGACCACGATCGCCATCGCCCCGGACGTGGCCAGCAGGCCCTTGACCGGCAGTTGCATCACATAGGCGGCCGCCCCGACGATGGCGACCAGGAAGATCGCCGCCCCGATCACATCCTGCAATAGCCGGCCGGTGTGGCCGTTGCGCTGGATAAGCAGGGTGCCGATGACCACCGTGAGCAAGCGTGCGGCAAACAACCACCAGATGATCTCGAGGATCGTCGCCATCAGGTTAAGCGCCAGGTCATCGGGCCAGGGTGCCGGTTGCAGCGGGCTCAGGCCAGCCGAAATCAGTACCCAGCTGAACAACACAAAAGCGCTGATGCGCGCCAGCAAGCGGGCAACGCGTTGCTCGGGCGGCACGCCATGCCAGACCGCGATGTCCAGCAACAAAAAGGCGGTGCCGACCAGCAAGGGATGGTTGTCAATGAGGCTGAACATGACGCGCTCCAAGGGCGGCGCTGCGCCGACGATGCTCAGATTCTAGGCAAAGCGCAGCCGTTACAAGGGGCAGAGAGAAGTATTGCTGTCAGCCAATGCGCTTGGCACTGCTGGCGCGCACATGCAGCACCGGTTTGTAGAGGATTGACTGCACCGGTTTGCCGGCCAGGCGCGCCATCAGCATATGCACGGCCTCGCGGCCCATCTGGCGCATGGGCACGGCGATGCTGCTCAAGGCGATGGGCAACTGCGCGGCCAAGGGCGTGTCGTTGTAGCCGACTACGGCAATGTCACGACCAACTTCCAGCCCGTGATCGCGTAGGGCGCCCATCAGGCCGATGGCGAGGAAATCGTTGACGGCGAAAATCGCCGTGGGCAATGCGCGACCTTGTGCCTGATGGCTGCGCAGCAGGTGTTCGCCCGCATCGCGGCCCGCCAACGTATCGAAAGCCCCCGGCAGGATCAGCTCGGGGGCAATCTCGCAGCCTTGCTCGCGGTAGAACTCCACGAACCCGCGCGTGCGGTCTACACCCGTGGAGGCGTGGCGTTCACCGGCCAATACCGCGACATGGCGGTGCCCTGACTCGAACAGATGCTGCGCGACCAGCCGGCCCCCCAGCACGTCGTCGCAGCCTACGCTCAAATGCTCCGGGTGGGTGCGGCACACCAACACGTAGGGGATATTTTTCCCGGCCAGCTTGTCCAGCAGCGGTTGCTCGCTTCCCACGTGGGAGTCGCTGATCAGCAGGCCCGCCACTTGATGGCGCAATGCACGTTCGGCGCGCTCCTGCTGGCGGGACGGGTTGTCGACGGTATTGGACACGAATGTGACATAGCCGGCTTCGTCCGCCGCCTCGTCAATGCCCTCGTAGATAGTTGCCATTACCAGGTCGGAGAGTTTTGGCATCAGCACCCCCAACTCTTTGCTGCGCCGGGTTTTCAGGCTGGCGGCCTGGGCATTGGGGCGATAGTCCAGCTCCTCGGCCAACTGGCGAATGCGTTGCACCACCTCGGCTGAGGCCGCCTTGCTGGCCATTTTCGCATCGCCATTGAGCACCCGCGACACGGTGGAAATATCCACGCTCAAGGTCGCGGCCATGGATTTGAGGGTGACGGGGCGGTTGCTGCTGGCCATGCGCGAGATTCGATTGGCAGTAAAACGGTGATTTTCGCACTTTTTCCGACAGTCGCCGAATCTAAATGAATTTTCGTCTACCCAAACGATTGACTAAATTGGATTGGGCTTTTAGATTCGGTTAACCCAAACGTTTGGGTTTGTTCTTCAAAAGACGCCAAAAATAACAATAACGCTAGGTTGGTTCCCTTGGGCCCAGCCATTCCTCTGCCAAAATTCTGCATTCTGAGGGTCGCCATGAAGAGCTCATCCGTTGCGCGTTACCGCTACTACATCTTTTTCCTGATCATGTTGATGGCCTTGCTCAACTACATCGACCGGGGTGCGATTGCCTATGCCGCCGCCAGCGTCACTGCCGAATACGGCTTCGACAAGGGCGCCTGGGGTTCGGTGCTAGGCTATTTCGGTTATGGCTACATCCTTGGCGCGCTGTGCGGGGGTGTGCTGGCCGACCGCTTCGGCCCGCGCAAGGTCTGGTTCATCGCCGGGGCCACCTGGTCGCTGTTTGAAATCGCTACCGCATTTGCTGGCGACTTTGGCTTGGCCATGTTGGGTGGGTCGGCTATCGCAGGCTTTGCCACTATTCGCATCCTGTTCGGGTTTGCCGAAGGGCCGGCGTACTCGGTCATCAACAAAAGCGTGGCCAATTGGGCGACGCCCAAGGAGCGCGGGTTCGTCGTGTCCGTGGGGTTGCTCAGCACGCCATTGGGTGCGCTATTGACCGCACCGATCGCCGTCGGCTTGCAAACACTCACTGGTGACTGGCGCAGCATGTTCGTCATCCTGGGGGTAGCCAGCCTGGCGCTGCTGTTGTTTTTCATGCGCCGCTTCACCGACCGGCCCGATCAGAACCCGCGTGTCAGCCCTGAGGAGCTTGCCTATTTGCGCGCTGAGCGGGGGGAGGCCAAGCAGGTCGAATCGACCGACGTGCTGCCGTGGTGGAGCTTTTTCCAGAACCGTAACCTGGTACTCAATGCCATCGGTTACTTTTCGTTCGTGTACGTGACGTTCCTGCTGTTGAGCTGGACGCCCAAGTACCTGCAGGACCAGTTCCAGTACAACCTGTCGTCCCTTTGGTACATGGGCATGATCCCCTGGACCGGTGCCTGTTTCACGGTACTACTGGGCGGCCGTCTGTCAGACAAGTTGCTGCGACGTACCGGCAGTCTGGTGGTGGCGCGCAGCTGGTTGGCCGCGAGCTGCCTGCTGCTGACCACGTTGTGCTTCATCCTGGTGTCGCAGGCACAGACCATCTGGGGCGTGATTGCCTTGATGACCCTGGCCAACGCGCTGAACTCGCTGCCCAACTCGGTTTACTGGGCTGTGATCATCGACAGCTCGCCGGCCAATCGCACCGGCACCTACAGCGGCCTGACCCATTTCATTGCCAACACCGCCTCTTTTATCGCGCCCACTCTGACCGGTTATCTGACCGTGCATTACGGCTATTCCTCGATGTTCGTCGCTGCTGCAGTGGCCACCGCTATTGGCATGGCCGCGATGCTGATGGTTCGACCGGGTGTGCGCCAGGTGCCAGGTCCTAAAGCCCATTTGAATGAGCAAGCCGTATGAATACATCTCTACCCATGGATGCAGGCTTCTTCGTCAACACTGACGTGGCAGACTTGGGGCGCCGCCTGCGAGCAGGCGAGACAAGTTGTGTACGCTTGGTTCAGGCTGCGCTGGACAGCATCGCGCGCTTGAACCCCAGGTTGAACGCCTTTGTGCACGTGGATGCCGAAGGCGCCTTGCGCAACGCGGCGGCCGCCGACCTGGCATTGGCCCACGGCCGGGATGCCGGGCCCCTGCATGGCATTCCGGTGGCCGTGAAAGACAATATCGACACCGCCGACATGCCCACTACTTATGGCTCCGCACACTTTGCCGGCCATCAGCCTGAGCGCGACGCGCTGTGTGTGACGCGCCTGCGCGAGGCAGGGGCGATCATCGTGGGCAAGACCCTGACCCATGAATTTGCGTACGGGCCCACCGGCGATCGCTCGTTGCAGGGCGCCGCGCGAAACCCGTGGGATAGCACTGCCATGACCGGTGGTTCGAGTGCCGGCAGTGCCTGCGCGGTGGCGGCGGGCATGGTACCGCTGGCGGTGGGCACTGACACCGGCGGGTCTATCAGGATCCCCTCGGCCTTTTGCGGCGCCGTGGGCTTCAAGCCGAGTTTCGGCGCTGTACCGGTGGACGGTGTGTTTGCCCTGGCGAGCAGCCTGGACCATGTGGGGCCCATCGCGAACAACGTGGCAGATGCCGCACTGTTGTTCCGGGTGCTCAGCGATACGCAGGCTTTGCCCGATTCAAGCGTTGAGCCCTTGCGGGTTGGTTGGGTGCCCCCCGAGGTATTTGGGCCCATCGATGCGGCGGTTCGTGATGCGGTTTGGCGCCAGGCTGTGGCGCACTTTGGGCAAGCGCCGGCGATGGTCAGCGAAATCGAAGCGCTGGTGCCGCGCTTGCAATCAAGCATGACGGCCTTGCAGCGAGCCGAGGCTTATGAGGTGCATGCCGAGCGAATCCGCCAAGCCCCGGAGCTTTTTGACCCAGAAGTGCGTGAGCGCTTGCACCTGTCTGCAGAGGTCCGCGGCTGGGAATACATTCGCGCTGTTCGCGACCAGGCGCAGTTGGTTGTCGACATGGCGGCGCTGTTCGAGCACTACGACGTGTTGGTGATGCCAACGCTGCCCATCACTGCGCCGCAACTGGATCAGCGCGACGTCATTGTGCAGGGGCGGGCAGAACCGGTACGCAGCGCGGTGCTGAGCCTGACCAGTGCCTGGAACGTCACCGGTTTGCCGGCCATCAGCTTGCCGGCAGGATGTGTGAACGGCATGCCCATTGGCTTGCAGGTGATTGCCGCACGTGGACGCGATGGCTGGTTGTTGAGCAGGGTGTAGCAAGCACTTACAAATTATTGGAAGCAGGCTAGACTGGCTGTTAGCTGAAACGATTCACTAACAGCGCAGTCAATAATTCCAATAAGGACTACTTCATGAAATCCCTTCGCCTGCTGATCGGCTTGAGCACCCTTGCCACCGCTTCCCACGCCCTGGCGTGGGACTATGTGCTGCTCGACAGCGACAAGCCTGCACAAAACCAGCAAATCACCAGCCAGCAGTTGGGTGTGAAAACTGCCAAGCCGTTTTCCGTGACGATGCGCACCCTGCATGGTGGCCGTCAGGAAGGCGTGAGCGTGATCGATATCGACAACGGCACGCTAAAAGTCTCGGTGGTGCCCACCCGTGGCATGAACGTATTGCACGCCTCGGTGGGCGATGTGCGCATGGGCTGGGATTCGCCCGTGCAAGAGGTCGTGAACCCCGCGTTTATCGAGCTCAATGGCCGCGGCGGCCTGGGCTGGTTGGAAGGCTTCAACGAGATGGTCGCACGCTGCGGCTACGAATGGGTCGGCCACCCCGGCATGGACAACGGCGAACTGCTGACCCTGCACGGTCGCGCTGCCAACATCCCGGCCAGCAAGGTCACCCTGCACATTGACGAGCAACCGCCTTACGCCATCCACCTAAAGGGCGAGCTCAAGGAGCAGGCGTTCAAGAAAGTCGATTTCGACGTGCAAACCGAACTGGTCACCGAACCCGGTACCGCCCAGTTTGCCCTCAACGACACGCTGACCAACAACGGCGATTACCCCAAGGAATATCAGGCGCTGTACCACAGCAACTTCAGCACCCCGTTCCTGGAGCAGGGCGCCAAGGTCGCGATACCGGTGAAGCAGGTGTCGCCGTTCAACGAAAAAGCCAAGGGCGACCTCGCTGATTGGCAAACCTACCGCGCGCCTACACCCGACTACGACGAAACCGTCTACAACGTAGTGCCCTACGCCGACGCCAAGGGCCAGACCCTCGCCGTGCTGCATAACAAGGCCGGTAGCCTGGGCGTGGCCGTCGGCTTCAACACCCAGCAATT
Source organism: Pseudomonas abieticivorans (assembly GCF_023509015.1). Lineage (NCBI taxonomy): Bacteria > Pseudomonadati > Pseudomonadota > Gammaproteobacteria > Pseudomonadales > Pseudomonadaceae > Pseudomonas > Pseudomonas abieticivorans. The sequence continues at coordinate 2,383,385 of NZ_CP094975.1, read as the reverse complement.
GCCGGTGTTCTCCCTGTGGAAAAACACCGACACCCACGGCCAGGGCTATGTCACGGGCCTTGAGCCGGGCACCAGCTTCTCCTACAACCGTCACTACCAACGGCCACTGAACCTGGTGCCCACCATTGGGCCCAAGGAGCAGCGCCAGTTCCAGATCAGCTACAGCCTGCTGGCAGACAAGGCGGCTGTGGATAAGTCGCTCAAGCAGGTGGAAACCGTTCAGGCGGGTAGGGCCACAGAAGTGCGCAAGGAGCCGCTGGTTGATTTGAGCAAGGAATAAAGGCCGCTTCACGCGTCTGGTGAGGAAGCAATTCATCACCAGAATCTTCCTACGCGGCACGCTGAACGCTCTGATATGAACGCGAACAGCCGCTGCAGTAAGGTCCGCTACCCCATGAAAACATGGGGTTACGTATCCGCATTGAGATACAGCCAATCCTTATCTGTAGCAAGGAAGTACTTCGTGAACATGTTCCTCAAGTGTGCCGCTCTCTCGACCCTCATCGCCACTGCCAGCGGCTGCGTCAGCTATAACGCCAGCCAGCCATCGGCCCCGATCGACAGCAGCGTCAAAGCCGACCTGAAGGCTGACGTCGCCGTGGGCGAAAGCATCACCGGCCAGTCTTCGGTGAACATCCTGTTTGGTTTCCTGAAGTTCGGCGGTGACACCCAGTTCGCCGATGGCGTGGCCTACGGTGGCGGCACCGGCGGCGGCCTGAGCATGTTGGACCCGGTCAGCGCCGTTAAATCCGCCGCAGCCTACAAGGCTGTCAAGGCTTCGGGCGCCGACCTGATCGTGGCACCGCGTTATGAAGTGACCGAGCAAAACTACTTCATCTTCAAGAAGGTGGATGTAACGGTCAAAGGCAACAAGGGCAACATCCGCAGCATCCGCTAAAGGCGGCCTCCCCGGCAAGGTTCTGGCCTTGTCGGGGGCTTGGGTACAATGGTTCAGAAGGGCAGCACAATAGGTAACCCGGATCCAGTGTGTCTTCGATGTACCCCCACGGAAGGGCTGAAATCCTAACTAGACAAGGCAGTTACAGAAAATCGGAAGTTTCCTGCACGGTGTGAATAACTCTCCTCAGACCATTCCTACTAAAGGTTAACCACTCACTGCCCCGAAGGCCGATACTGCAACGCCTCCGCCACATGCCCCCGCCCAATTTGGTCCTCCTTCTCCAGATCCGCCAAAGTCCGCGCCACTTTCAACAACCGATGCGCCGCCCTCAGTGACAGGGTCAGCCGCTCGCACGCGGTCTCCAACCATTTTTCGTCTTCTGTGGATAACTTGCAGTGTTCCCTGAGGCCCGGCAGGTCCAGGAAGGCATTCGCGCAGCCCTGGCGTTGCAACTGCCTGTCGCGCGCCTCGGCTACACGGGCTGCGGCACTGGCAGTGTCGTCGCCGGGTTGTGCTACCGGGGTGAGCGCCGTGGTTTCCCGGGCGACGGTAAGGTGCAGGTCGATACGGTCCAGCAGCGGGCCGCTGAGTTTGTTGCGGTAGCGGGCGATCTGGTCGGTGCTGCAACTGCAACGCCCGCTGGGTTCACCGAGATATCCACAGGGGCAGGGGTTCATGGCGGCAACCAATTGGAAGCGCGCCGGGAAGCGAATTTTGTCGCGAGCCCGGGCGATCACGATCTCGCCGGATTCCAGCGGCTCCCGCAGAACCTCGAGCACCTTGCGATCAAACTCGGGCAGCTCATCGAGAAACAGCACGCCATGATGCGCCAGGGTGATTTCGCCGGGTTGCGGCCGGCTGCCACCGCCGACCAGCGCGGCACCTGATGCTGAGTGGTGCGGGTGCCTGAAGGGCCGCTGCGGCCAGTTTTTCAACGGCACGTGGCTGGCGACGGATTGGATGGCCGCCACCTCCAGCGCTTCCTTTTCAACCAGCGGCGGCAGCAAACCCGGTAGGCGGCTGGCGAGCAGGGTTTTGCCGGTGCCCGGCGGGCCACTGAAAAGCAGATTGTGGGCGCCGGCCGCGGCCACCAGCAGCGCGCGTTTGGCGGCGACCTGGCCTTGTACTTCGTTCAGGTCGGGGTAGGGCTTGCTGATCAGCAACAGGCCGTTGGCGCTGTAGGGCGCGATGATGTGCTGCCCATTGAAGTGCGCCACCAGCTCTTGCAGATTGTTCGCGGCGATCACGCTCAACCCGGAGGCCAGGCAGGCCTCCTCGGCGTTGTCCCGGGGTACCACCAGCGCCCGGCCGGCCTCCCGCGCGGCGAGTGCTGCCGGCAACACGCCCTGCACCGAGCGCACCGCCCCGGAAAGCGCCAGTTCACCCAGGCACTCCACCTCCCGCAACGAAGCAATCGGCACCTGCCCGCTGGCCGCCAGGATGCCCAAGGCAATGGCCAGGTCAAAACGCCCACCGTCCTTGGGCAGGTCGGCAGGGGCCAGGTTCAGGGTAATACGCCGGTTGGGAAAGTTGAGCCCGGAGTTGATGATCGCGCTGCGCACCCGGTCTTTGCTTTCTTTCACCGAGGCTTCCGGCAGGCCGACCAGGGTCAGCGCCGGCAAGCCGTTGGCCAGGTGCGCCTCAACCGTGACGGCCGGCGCACCCACGCCCACCTGGGCGCGGCTGTGGACGATGGATAGGGCCATGTTTGCTCCATGCACTCAAGGGGAGCCGCTTCCTGCGGCATGTGTTGAGGATAGAGCGCTAAGGCTTTTGGGGCAGGAAAGTCTGAGTCGTGATGTTGCCCTCTAGATCCTGAACTGCCCCACCAGCGCGCCCAGCCGCTGGCCAAGCCCGGCCAGATTGCGCGAGGTCTGTGCACTCTGCTGCGTTTCATCGGCCATGCTGTCCACGGCCGTGGCGATCTGGTGCACGCTGCGGTTGATCTCTTCGGCAACCGCTGTCTGTTCTTCGGCGGCACTGGCGATTTGCGCGTTCATGGAGTTAATGGTGCCGATCAGTTGGGCGATCATGTCCAGCGAGGCGCCGGCTTCGTTGGCGCGCTGCGAAGTGCCTTCGCCGGCTTCGCTGGAGCGGCGCATGGAGTCCACGGCGGTTTGCGTGCCTTTTTGCAGGCGGTCGATCATGCCCTGGATTTCCTGGGTGCTCTGTTGGGTACGGCTGGCCAGGGCCCGGACTTCGTCGGCGACCACGGCGAAGCCACGGCCGGCTTCACCTGCGCGGGCAGCTTCGATGGCCGCGTTGAGGGCCAGCAGGTTGGTTTGCTCAGCGATGGAGCGGATCACGCCGAGCACGCTGACGATCGATTGCACGTCGCCTTGCAGGCTGTCCAGCGAGGCGCCACTGCCGCGTATGTCGCCGATCAGTGCATGGATCTGCGCGATGCTGCCGTCCACCACGCGTTTGGCGTTTTGGCCTTCGGCGTCTGTCTGTTGCGCGGCGACGGCGGCGCCTTGGGCGCTTTTCGCCACTTCCTGGGCCGCCGAGGACATCTCGTTGATGGCTGTGGCCACCTGATCGGTTTCCTGGCGCTGGCGCTCCATGGTGTTTTCCGAACGCTGGGCCTGGTCGGCCACTTCAACCACCAAGCCGGTGAGTTGGCTAGTCATTTCGGCGATCTGGCGCACCAGTCCGTGGATCTTGTCGACGAACAGGTTGAAGGAGTGCGCCAATTGGCCCAGCTCATCCTTGCTGGTAATCGGCAGGCGGCGGGTCAGGTCGCCTTCGCCGGCGGCAATGTCGTCCAGGTTGGCCTTGATCGCGAACAGCGGCCGCACGATGGTGTTTGCCATTACCAAGCCGACCAACGCGATGACCAGCAGCAACACGGCGGTAATCCCCAGAATGCTCAGCAACATTTTTTGCATGTCGGCGCTAACGCGGGCCTGCACCTTGGCAGTCAGCGCGTCGATGTTGTCCAGGTTGATCGAGGTGCCTACCACCATGTCCCATTTGGGCAGGTATTCGGTGTAGCCCAGTTTGGGTACTAGCACATCACTGCCCGGCTGAGTGGAGCTGTACTGGGCGTAATGGCTACCGTCCTTGGCCACGCGTACCAATTCACGGTTCACGTACACGCCGTTGGGGTCGCGGTTGTCCTTGAAGGATTTGCCGACGCCGTCGGGGCTGTTGCCCTTGAACAGGCGCACGGTGTCAGAATCGTAACCGAAGAAATAGCCGTCCTTGCCGTAGGTGATGTTCGACAGCAGCTTGACGACCTGGTCACGCGCCCCGGTATCGCCAGCGGCTGCGGCGTCGTAAAGGGGTTTGATGGTGTTGAGCGCCACTTCGACATAGCCATGCAGCGTTTCGCGGGATTCGGCGATGAGCCGTTCGCGGGTGTCGCTGACTTCCTGATCAGCCTGCTGGCGCAAAATCCAGTAGGTGCTGATGCTGATCACCGCCGCAAACAACAGCACCGGGACCACGGCCAGGGAAAGGACCTTACCCTTCAGACTGAGACTCATTTTATTTTTCTCTCGTGAGTATTTGCCAGGGGGACGCAAAGGCGATTGCCTAGCCAGTATGTCGGCGCAAGGCGAGGTAAGTTGAGGGCGCGCGGTGTCAGTGCGGCAAATCGCTCATGAACGCTTCCAGTCGCGAGCGCAGCCAGCGCTCCGCAGGGTCGGTGTCCATTACGCTCAGCCATACCATCGACAAATCCAGCGTCGGTGTATCAAAAGGCAGCGGCTCATCGAAAAGATGCCCGGAAGCGGCCATGGCCTTGGCGGTGTAGTCCGGAAGGCCTGCTAAAAGATCCGTGCCGGCCAGCAGTGCAGGCAAGGCGCTGAATTGGGGCACGGAAAGCACGACGTGGCGTTTGCGGCCGATTTCTTCCAGCCACTCATCGGCCACGCCGCTGATGTTGGCGGTGTGCGAGACCAGCACGTGGGGCCGCGTGCAGTATTCGTCGAGGGTCAGCGGTGTATCGGATTTGTCGGCGCGCAGCACCCTGGGCTGGATGCGTCGCAGCAATTTACGCTTGGCGTTGGCTGGCAGGCCACGGGTTTGGCTGATGCCCACGGTGATGTCACCGGAGGCGAGCAGGTCGGGCACCCGCCAATAGTCGACGTGTTGCACCACGAATACCACTTTGGGCGCTTCTTCGCGCAAGGCTCGCAGCATGGGCGGCAATAGGCCGAACTCGACATCGTCGGACAAGCCGATGCGAAAGGTCATGGTGCTGCTGGTGGGGTCGAAGTCGTGGGTCAGGCTGATCGCCACCGACAGTGCGTCGAGGGCTGGCGACAGGTGTCGAGCAATTTCTTCTGCGCGCGCGGTGGGCTCCATGCGATGGCCGACACGCACGAACAGCGGGTCGTTGAACATGGTACGCAAGCGATTGAGAGCAGCGCTGATGGTCGGTTGGCCGAGGAACAGCTTCTCGGCGACTCGCGTCACGTTGCGTTCGAGCATCAACGTCTCGAACACCACCATGAGGTTCATGTCGGCCTTGCGCAGCTCGTTTCGATTCATCGGCGATGCCCCCTCGGTGATTGACCGGAGTGTAGGGAGGGGGGGAGGTGGCGTCTAGCAGGATTGGCGGGGCGTTATGTGGGGGCACGGCTTGCTGGCGATGGCGGCAGTAAAAGCGCCATCGCCAGCAAGCTGTGCTGCCACAGGAGCGGGTTTACTCGGCGGCGGGCGTCAGGCGCGCTTCAAGCTCGGCCACCTTGGCCTCCAGGGTTTCGAGCCGCGCACGGGTGCGGGCCAATACCACCATTTGGCTGTCGAATTCTTCACGGCTGACCAGGTCCAGTTTGCTGAAGCCACTTTGCAGCAGCACCTTGAACTGGCTCTCGAGTTCGGCGCGCGGTTGCGCGGTGTCGCCGCTGAAAAGACGCGTAGCGTGGTCGCCCAGGGCGTCGAGGAAGGCTTTAGGCGCGAGCATGGTCAGGTTCCTGAATCAGATTGGCGGCAGTGTATCACGCAGGTGTCTATAGTCAGTGACCGTGGGCTGCACGCATTTCGTGCGGCTCGACCCAATAGGGCGCACCGGGTTGGTGCGTAACCGTTGATCAGGAACCTGTTGCAGTCCCGAGTTTGCTGGCAACAGGCCGAAATTGTTGGGTTGCGACGACATGGCAAGCTTTCTGCTTAGACACTACTGACCCATGCACTGATGCAGTCACTGGTGACGAATGCAGTGCGCAGGCTGAAAGGGAAGTGTTTCGTCAGGAGTGGTTTCTGGTGTCGATCAGGGGATGCAAGATCGACGACGCGTTACAAAGCCAGACACTGCGCTTAGACTTGAGTCGGGTTTGTTTTCCTGGGGCAAGTCCACCAATTCGGGAGAGAGTTTCATGAAGCTAGTCACTGCCATCATCAAGCCGTTCAAGTTGGACGACGTACGCGAGTCGCTGTCTGAAATCGGCGTGCAGGGCATTACCGTTACTGAAGTCAAAGGCTTCGGGCGGCAGAAGGGCCACACCGAGCTGTACCGCGGCGCGGAGTACGTGGTTGATTTCCTGCCCAAGGTAAAGATTGACGTCGCCATCGACGACAAGGATCTGGACCGGGTTATCGAGGCAATCACCAAAGCCGCCAACACCGGCAAGATCGGTGATGGCAAGATTTTCGTGGTCAATCTGGAACAGGCGATTCGCATCCGTACCGGCGAAACCGATACCGACGCGATTTAAGCCGCCAAACCCAACGCCCCAGGAGAAAACAATATGACTCTGCGTCAATTCGCAGGGCTAGGAGCCCTGTTGTCCCTCGCTTTACCCGGTCTGGCCCTGGCGGCTGACCCGGTTCCGGCCCCCGTCCTCAACGCCGGCGATACGTCCTGGATGTTGACCTCGACGGCCCTCGTGCTGTTCATGACTATTCCTGGCCTGGCGCTGTTCTACGGCGGCATGGTCCGTTCCAAGAACGTGCTGTCGGTGATGATGCAGTGTTTCGCAATCACCGGCTTGATCAGCATTCTCTGGATCCTCTACGGCTACAGCCTGGCCTTCGATACCACGGGTATGGAAGCTGGCGTCGTCAACTACAACTCCTTCGTGGGCAGCCTGGCCAAGGCGTTCCTCGCGGGTATCACCCCGGCGAGCATCACAGGCCCTGCGGCGCTGTTCCCCGAGGCGGTGTTCGTTACCTTCCAGATGACCTTCGCCATCATCACCCCGGCGCTGATCGTCGGTGCCTTCGCAGAGCGGATGAAATTCTCCGCCATGCTGGTGTTCATGGGCATCTGGTTCACCCTGGTGTACGCGCCAATCGCGCACATGGTCTGGAGCGGCCCGGGTTCGCTGCTCGGTGACTGGGGCGTGCTGGACTTCGCTGGTGGCACCGTGGTGCACATCAACGCTGGTGTGGCTGGCCTGGTCGCATGCCTGGTACTGGGCAAGCGCAAAGGCTTCCCGACCACCCCGATGGCCCCGCACAACCTGGGTTACACCTTGATGGGCGCGGCCATGCTGTGGGTCGGCTGGTTCGGCTTCAACGCAGGTTCCGCTGCAGCTGCCAACGGCACCGCCGGCATGGCCATGCTGGTTACCCAGATCGCTACCGCCGCCGCTGCACTGGGCTGGATGTTCGCCGAGTGGCTGACCCACGGTAAGCCAAGTGCCTTGGGCATCGCCTCGGGTGTGGTTGCCGGCCTGGTTGCCATTACCCCGGCCGCCGGTACCGTGGGCCCGATGGGCTCCCTGGTGATCGGCCTGGCTGCAGGCGTGGTGTGCTTCTTCTGCGCAACCACCCTGAAACGTAAAATGGGCTACGACGACTCCCTGGACGCCTTCGGCGTGCACGGCATCGGCGGTATCCTGGGCGCCATCCTGACCGGCGTGTTCGCTGCCCCCTCGCTCGGTGGCTTCGGCACCGTGACCGATATCGGCGCACAAGTCTGGATTCAGTTCAAAGGCGTGGCCTTCACCGTGGTTTACACCGCCATCGTCACCTTCATCATCCTCAAGGTGCTGGACGTGGTCATGGGCCTGCGTGTGAACGAAGAGGAAGAGTCCGTCGGCCTCGACCTGGCGCAACACAACGAGCGCGGCTACAACCTGTAACCATCGCAAAAAAAAATGCCCGGTTCGCCGGGCATTTTTTCGTCTGGACTTTGTCATTTCAAACAGGCGCAAACGGTTTACGTGGCGGTTATGCCGTGTTGTCTGGCGTCCTGTTATAAAAAGGCCATTGGCTTACAGAATTAAGAGCCTGAAAGCCTCTTTGCTTTTTCCCTGAGCGCGCTAGAATGCGCCCCGAACGTGTGGAGAATGGTATGTGGCAGCAGACCCTGATTACCTTGCGGCCCCGGCCCCGGGGGTTTCATCTGGTAACCAATGAGTTGCTGGAAAGTCTGCCGCAAGTACGATCATGTCGTATCGGCCTGCTACATTTGTGGCTGCAACATACCTCGGCCTCGTTGACCATCAACGAAAATGCCGACCCTGCGGTTCGTCGTGACTTCGAACGTTTCTTCAACCGGATGGTGCCCGAGGGTGCCGCAGGCTTTGAACACAACGACGAAGGCGCTGATGACCTGCCGGCGCACTTCAAGGCCAGTTTGCTAGGCTGCCAAGTGACTCTTCCGGTCTCGGACGGTCGGTTGGCGATGGGTACCTGGCAAGGTGTTTATTTAGGCGAGCACCGCGATCATGGCGGTGCGCGCAAGGTTCTCGCCACGTTACAGGGCGAGGGCGTTTAGCCGCTGACGTCAGCGGATGTGAATTTTTCCTGGCGGCCTTCAACTAGGGCTGAAGCTGGGCTATAAAATAAATCTGCTTTTCGCAAGTCATGAGGTAGAACATGAGCGACGATGATCTGGAAAACGACGAACTCGAAGTAGGCGACGAGGACGATACCGAGGAAAGCCTTGAAGTGGCTGCCGAGGACGTTGCGGACGACGATGGTGGCGATGCTCCCGCGCCCACTGCCAAAGGCAAGGCCAAGGCAGCGGTGTCGGTCGACGAACTGCCGAGCATAGAAGCCAAGAACAAGGAGCGTGATGCCCTTGCCCGGGCGATGGAAGAGTTTCTGTCGCGCGGTGGCAAAGTGCAGGAAGTCGAGCCGAACGTGGTAGCCGACCCGCCCAAGAAGCCAGACAACAAATACGGCAGCCGCCCTATCTGATTGCCTGATTCAAATGAAAAAGCCCGCCGTCGCTGCGGGTTTTTTCATGCCTGGGATTTGTGTTGTGGTTTGCGCCCCGGTAGGCGCGGATTTATCCGCGAACCAAGTGCCGCGGCCTACCAGGCTGCCAACACCCCAGGCAGCTCCGAAAGGCTTTGGATCTCGGCATCCGGCTGATGCTCGGCGTCCCATGCCTTGCCCTGCGGGTTGTACCAGACGGCCCGCATACCGGCCTGCTGCGCGCCAAAGATGTCATCGCCGGGGTGGTCGCCGATATGCACGGCGGCACTTGCAGGGATCTGCACGCGGTTCAGGGCTTCCTGGAACAAGCGCACATCCGGTTTGCCGATGCCAATGTCCTCGGCGCACAGGATCACTGCGAAATGGTCTTCCAGGCCCAGGCGGCGTACGTCGGCGTTGCCGTTGGTGATCACCCCCAGGGTGTAGCGCTGGGCAAGCGCCTCCAGGGTCGGGGTGACCTCCGGGAATACTTCGATCTGGTGCCGGGCGTGCAGGAATACCTCAAAGCTTTGGTCGGCCAAGGACTGCGCGCGCGCCTCGACGTAGCCGGCATCGTTCAGGGCATGGAACAGCACCTTGCGCCGCAGTGCGCTGATGCGATGTTTCAAGCCAGGTTCTGCCTCTATCAGGCGCTGGCGGATGGCGAACAGGTGCTCCACCGGTACGCCGCCCAATTTGGGTGCATGCTCGGCCAGCCATTCGCGCAACACGGTCTCGGCGCTGATGATCACAGGCGCCGTGTCCCACAGGGTGTCGTCAAGATCGAAGGTGATCAGCTTGATGCTCATGAATCACTGTCCTTGCTGCGTTTGGCCCGCGGGTGGGCGCTGTCGTAGACCGTGGCCAGGTGCTGGAAGTCCAGGTGGGTGTAGATCTGCGTGGTGGCGATGTCGGCGTGGCCGAGCATCTCCTGAACCGCGCGCAGGTCCTGGGACGATTCCAGCAGGTGGCTGGCAAATGAGTGTCGCAACATGTGCGGGTGAAGATTTTGCCCCAGCTCGCGCTCGCCAGCAGCCTTGACCCTTAGCTGGATGGCCCGTGGCCCCAGGCGCCGGCCTTGCTGGCTGACGAATACGGCGTCGTCGGGCGGGTTGCTCAGGGCGCGCAGGGGCAGCCACTGTTGCAACGCTTCGCGGGCCTTGCGGCCGACCGGCAACACGCGGACCTTGCTGCCTTTGCCGTGCACTTGCACCAGGCCATCGGCCAAGTCCAGTTGTTCAAGGTTCAGGCTGGTCAGTTCGGACAGGCGCAGGCCCGAGGAATAGAACAGCTCCAGCATGGCTTGATCGCGATGGGCAAGGAAGTCGTCTTCCACCGCGCCATCGAGCAATTGCAGGGCACGGTCGGTGTCCAGGGTGCGGGGCAGGCGCCGTTCGCCCTTGGGCGGCGACAGGCCGTTGGCCGGGTCGTGGCTGCAGATGCCTTCGCGGTTGAGGTAGCGATAAAAGCCCCGGACCGCCGACAGCAGGCGCGCCAGGCTGCGGCCCGATTGGCCGAGTTGATGCTGGCGGGCAACCAGCCGGCGCAACTGCTGGATGTCGAGCGCAGCCCAAGTGGCCAGGTGCTCTTTCTGGCAGAACGCGAGCACCTTGTTCAGGTCGCGGCGGTAAGCTTCCAAGGTGTGGCCGGACACTTGCCGCTCACTGCGCAAGTGCGTGCAGTAAGCATCCAGGTGCGCTTCCATGGGCTAGCGAACCGAGCGCAGGGCGCTGGTATGGCGAGGCAGTACGCGGCCCAGTATTTCGGCGATGTAGCTGAGGAACAGCGTGCCCACCGAGCTCTTGTAGTGCTGCGGGTCGCGGCTGCCGATGGCCAGCACGCCATGCAGGCCTTGATGGACCAGGGCGACCACTGCCGTGGAGCCGACCTGCTTGCGCTGCTCTTCGCCAAACAGGAAGTCCAGTTCGTGATCACGCAGGTTGCCGCTGACGGTCTTGCCGCTCGACAAAAGCCCACCGATGGCTTGCTGGGCGTCGCCGCTGCTGACCCAGCGGCCCACGGGGGTAGCGATCTCGCTGAACAGGATCAGGCTGACAAAGGGCACCTGGAATTCCTGGCGCAAGCTGTCTTCGACGCAAATCACCACTTCTTCCAGGCTGCTGGCGTCCAGCACGTCGAGGATCAGCCGGCGGGTTTTCTCGAACAGGCGATCATTGTCCCGGGCCACGTCCATCAGTTGCGACAGGCGATGGCGCATCTCGATGTTGCGGTCGCGCAGCAATTTCATCTGCCGCTCTACCAACGACACGGTGTCGCCCCGTTGGTGTGGCAGGCGAAGGCTTAGCAGCAGGTCTTCGCGCTCCACGAAATAGTCCGGGTTGGCGTGCAGGAACTCTGCGACGGCGTCAGCCTCAAGTACTGGCTTCAAGCCGTCGGAGGTAGGCTCACTGAGCTTTTTGGCGGGAGCCTGAGGCTGGTCGGTCATGGTCTGTACTCACTCATAGACGAACTTGTCCTTCGTATACCCGTACTGCGGGGCCGGTCATCATGACTGGGTGGCCGGGGCCGGCCCACTCGATGGACAGGCGCCCACCTGGCAGGTCGATCAGCAGTGGTGATTCCATCCAGCCCTGGCTGATGGCCGCCACGGCGGCTGCGCAGGCACCGGTACCGCAAGCCTGGGTTTCCCCGGCACCGCGCTCCCACACACGCAATTGTGCGCGCTGGCGATCCACGACGTGCAGGAAACCGACGTTTACCCGCGCCGGGAAGCGCGGGTGGTGTTCGATCTTCGGCCCCAATTGGTGCACGGGGGCATTGTTGATATCGTCCACGCGCAGCACGGCATGGGGGTTGCCCATGGACACGGCGGCGACCTGCACGGTCTGGCCGTCGACCTCCAACGGGTAGCTGGTGGCTTGTGCCGGCGCCTGGAACGGAATATCGGCAGGCACCAGGCGTGGCGGGCCCATGTCGACGCAGATCTGGCCGTCGCTGCGGATATCCAACTGGATGATGCCGCTCTTGGTTTCAACGCGGATGAGTTTTTTGGCCGTCAGGCGCTTGTCCAGCACGAAGCGGGCGAAGCAGCGGGCACCGTTACCGCATTGCTCCACTTCCGAGCCGTCGGAGTTGAAGATCCGATAGCGGAAGTCCACGTCCGGATTACTCGGCGCCTCGACGATCAACAGTTGGTCGAAGCCGATACCGGTGTGGCGATCGCCCCACTGTTTGGCGTGCTTTGGCAGGATGTGCGCGTGCTGGCTGACCAGGTCCAAAACCATGAAGTCATTGCCCAGCCCGTGCATCTTGGTAAAACGCAGCAGCATGGGCTTACTCCGGCAGCAGGCTTTCGCCAGCAAACAGCTCGGCCACCGTCTCGCGACGGCGAACTTCGAAGGCAGTGTCACCGTCGACCAGGATCTCGGCACCAACGCCCGCGGGTGTTGTAGTTCGAGCTCATAACGAAACCATAGGCGCCTGCCGAGTGAACGGCCAGCAGGTCACCCTCTTCAAGGGCCAATTGGCGGTCCTTGGCGAGGAAATCACCGGTTTCGCAGATCGGGCCGACCACATCGTAGGCGCGGCTGGCACCCTCGCGTGGCTGCACGGCGGTCACGTCCATCCAGGCCTGGTATAGCGCCGGGCGAATCAGGTCGTTCATCGCCGCGTCGACGATGGCGAAGTCCTTGTGCTCGGTGTGCTTGAGGTATTCCACGCGGGTCAGCAGCACGCCGGCGTTGGCGACGATGTAGCGACCCGGCTCGAACACCAGGGCCAGGTCGCGATCACCCAGGCGCTCGCGCACGGCCTTGATGTAGTCGGCGGCCAGTGGCGGCTCTTCATCGCTGTAACGCACGCCCAGGCCGCCGCCCAAGTCCAGGTGGCGCAGGAAGATCCCGCAGTCGCCCAGCCGGTCGATCAGATCGAGCAAGCGGTCCAGGGCATCCAGGAAAGGTGCCAGGCTGGTCAGCTGTGAGCCAATGTGGCAATCCACGCCCACCACTTCCAGGTTGGGCAACTGCGCGGCGCGGATATACACGTCCTCGGCTTCGCTGATGGCGATGCCGAACTTGTTCTCTTTAAGGCCCGTGGAGATATACGGGTGGGTGCCGGCATCGACGTCCGGGTTCACGCGAAGCGATATGGGCGCGCGTACGCCCATCTCGGCCGCCACCACTTGCAGGCGCTCCAGCTCATCGGTGGACTCGACGTTGAAGCAGTGCACGCCCACTTCCAGGGCGCGGCGCATGTCGTCGCGGGTTTTGCCCACGCCAGAAAACACAATGCGATCGGCTTTGCCGCCGGCTGCCAGCACCCGCTCCAGTTCACCACCGGAGACGATGTCAAAGCCTGCGCCCAGGCGTGCGAGTACGTTCAGCACGCCCAGGTTGGAGTTGGCCTTGACCGCAAAGCACACCAGGTGCGACATGCCGCTCAGGGCGTCGGCGTAGGCACGGTACTGGGCCTGGATGTGAGCGCGCGAGTACACGTAGGTCGGCGTGCCGAAGCGTGCGGCTACGGCGGACAGGGCAACCCCTTCCGCGAACAGCTCGCCGTCCCGGTAGTTGAAAGCGTCCATGAGGATCCCTTAAGAGTGCTTGTGCGACTGCGTCTTTGCCTGGTCATCGGGGGATTTGCTGTCATCGGGAAGATACAGCGGGCCTTTTTGACCGCAGGCAGTGACCAGGCAAGCAACCGCGACAAGCGCAGCAAGGGAAGTGATCAGGCGCTTCATGACGAAAACCTTATGGGTAAGCATTAATTGCGCCCGAGTATACCGGCCACCCGGCGCCTTGCCTATGTAGCCTGTCACCCGTCCGGCGGCGGGGGTTGCGAAGGGGCGCGTGGTCGTTATTCTTTGCATTCGGCGGGCGGTACTCGTATCTTGCCGCGCAGCAATGCGAGTAGACACTTTTCGAGGTTCCCGCCATGAGTTTGACCGAAGCCCGCTTTCACGATCTGGTCGATGCCACCCAACAGGCATTGGAAGAGCTTTTCGAAGATCACGCCGATGACATCGAAATTTCTTCCGGCTTGATGACCATCAAGTTCGATAACGGCAGCCAGTTGATCATCAGCCGCCAGGAGCCTCTGCGCCAGTTGTGGTTGGCGGCGCGTTCCGGCGGCTATCACTTTGACTACGACGAAGAGTCGGGCAAGTGGACCTGCGAGAAGTCTGAAGAGCTGCTGGGCGAAATCCTCTTTCGCTCGACGAAGGACCAGGCCGGCGTCGAGCTGGACTTCGAAGAGATCTGACAGTGAACGCTTCCGTGGACAAGCCGCGCCCGCCCAAGCCGCTGTACAGCAACGTCAGCCCGGCCGTACCGTCGCCGTGCATCAGCCTGTGCCGGCTGGACGAGCAAAAAGTCTGCCTGGGCTGTTTTCGCCATGTCGAAGACATCCGCGAGTGGCGTGCGGCCGACGATCAGCGTCGGCGGCAAATTTGCGAGAATGCCGCGCAACGCCGCCAATCGGCTCAGTGACGTTCTGTAACAAATCTGCCGGTTAGCTTGCCCCGGTTCCTGTGCTAGTGTCCAAGCACCCTTCGCGTGACGAAGCCCCCGAAACCCCGCCTTTCCCGGCGGGGTTTTGCTTTATCTCGCCCCTGAAAAAACAACAAAGGAGTTTGCCCGGATCATGAGCACCGCCCCCAACCTTATCCTCACCCGCCTGGACGTGCAGCGTCTGGAACGCCTTATCGACAGCCTCGACGAGGCTACGCCCGGGGTGCTGGCCCTGCAGGCCGAGCTTGATCGGGCTGGCGAGGTGGTTGGCCATGACGAGGTCCCCGCGGGCGTTGTGACCATGAATTCGCGAGTGCACTGCCGCGAAGAACTCAGCGGCAAGGATTACCACCTGACCCTTGTGTACCCGCAGGATGCCGGGGCGCAAGGCCGGGTATCGATCCTGGCCCCGGTAGGCAGCGCCTTGCTCGGGCTGACGGTGGGCGAGCAGATCGACTGGCCGGCACCGGGCGGCAAACACCTGAAATTGACCCTGCTGGGCATCGAGTACCAGCCTGAGGCAGCGGGTGATTTCGCGCTTTAAAGCCTGTCCAGCGCGATATTGATCGAGCGCTCCAGGTCGGCCTTGTAGCGTAGGTACAAGTGGGTGGAGGGCTGGCCTTCACCCAGCAACCCCGACAAGTCCAGGTCGGTGATGTAGCAGCGGTAGCGCGTGGTGTCCTGGCGCTGGCCGAGGATTTCCCGGGCGACCATGGCGTACAACTGGTCGCCGTGCTCCAGGTCGCTGAATTCCTTCTGGTTGCAGTAGAGCGTGACTTGCCCCTGGGTGGGCGCCGACTTCCCGATGATTGCTTGAACGTCGTAGTACGGCTTGTCCACCGAGGTGAGTGGTGGCAGCCGCGGCTCGACGCTGCGCGGGCGTGCCGGGCCGTCGGGCAGGATCTGGTAATACAGGGTTTCCAGAGGTGCGCCAGCCAGGTTTTCCAGCGGCATCAGCGCTGCGCGCCGATAGTGGATGGACTGCAAGAAGCGCTGCAGCGGCATCAACAGACTCTGTTCGTCATGGAGCGGCAGGCGTTGGTGCCACAGGCTGTTCAGTTCATCCAGCACATAGAGCTCGGCGCGCCCCTCATGCAAGCGATAGAACACTTGCACGCATTCGGGCTGGCCCTGGGGCAGGACCACGGCCAAGTCGTGCCCATGTAGGGCGTGGCTATCCAGGTGCACCGGGCTGTAGCTGGCCAGGTCGTTGCCCAAGTACAGCAGCAAGGCCGGCAGGGTGGCCAGGGCCACGTGGGTGACCTGGCCGGGGCTCAACTCAAGTATGTGGTAATGCTGCTGCACCTGGATGAGGTAGCGATGATTAAGCCGCTGCTTCAACAATTGCTGGGCCGTGGCCAGTAGCGCCTCCACCCGTTGGGCAATGGCTGGTGCACGGTTGTGACAGAAGCAGCGCACCCGTACCCGCGGCGGATCAAGGTCCGCTGGCAGGCTGTTGAGGTAGTCGCGCAGGCATTCGAGCAGTGCGTATGGGCCATCGAAACGCAGGGTTTGTAGCTCATTCCAGCTGTTGAGCGTGACCTGGTCCAGGGTCAGCACCAGGTTTTCCCGCACGCCGGCATAGCTCAGCGAGTCGGTGCGCTCGGTGGTCATGTGTACGTTCAGTTCGCGGTGGTGCTTGAGCGGGTCGATGCCCACGTTGATCAGCAGCAATACCTCGCTGGGCACGCTGGGGCGCAACAAGCGCTCTTCCTGCACCGTGGGCAGCGGTAGGGCGACGGTTTGCTGCAGGCTGCCAAGCAGGTTGAACAGCTCCGATTCGCTCAGGTCACTGCTGCCCGGGTGCAGTGCCAGCCGGGTGCTGCTGTCGATAATCCCATTGCGGTGGCTCCAGGCGAGCAGGTCGAGCAGTTCGCGGCAGCGCTTGAAGGGCGCAAAGTGCTCCCACTCGTAGATACCCAGGCTGCCGTTGTACAGGCCCCAGTAAAACTGGCCGGGCTCGCGTCGGTTGGGCGCCTGCACCAGGGTCAAGGTGTCTTCGGCCAAGTCCGGGGCGATGCCCGGGTTGATGAATTCGATTTTTCCGGCCTTGCGCTCGAAGGCTGCGTACAGCCTGCGGCCGAGCACGTTCAGGTCGCGGGTATTGACCAGGTTGGTGGTTTGCTCGGTGCGGGCAAATTGGGTCAGGAAGCGGTAGCTGTGGTTGAGTTCGCTGACCAGTGCGCGCCGCTCGCTGCCTACCTGGCGCACCTTCCATTGGCTACGGCTGTCGAGCAAGGCCAGTTGGCGCTCATCCCAATTCCATTCCCGGGCCAGGGTTTCCAGCAGCTTGCGCTGCCAGCTTTGGCTGCGTTGCCGGCGCAGGCTGGTGAGTTTTTTGTTCACCTTCAGGTACAGGGCGCGGCGCACCAGTTCCAGGCGCTCGGTTTCGCCACGTGCTTTGAGGTACTCCTCGATGCGGCGGTACACCACCATGTACGGGTCAAGTTCGTCGAGGTCCAGGCGGTTGGCAAACACCGATTGCTTGAAACGCAGGCTCAGGCACACCACCTGGGGGTGCTCGCTGGCGTAGACCTCGGTCAGCAGCAGCTTGAGTACCGACTTGTAAGGTGACTCAATGCCCTTGAACAGTTGCCACAGCCCTGCACCGATGTATTCGCCGGGCGGGATGTGGGCCAGGTTGCCCAGGTCCAAGGTGTCGTCTGCACGAATGAAGCGCTTGGAAATCAGCGTGTGGGTGAACTCGGCGTAGCGCGGCTCCTCGTACACGGGTACCAGCCACCACAGCGGGGTGCGCCCGGCCAGCCACAGCGCAGTGCGGTAGAACTCATCCAGCAACAGGTAGTGCTGGGTGGTGCCGCAGTCTTCCGAGCTGAGTTGGGCGTCGCGTTCGCCCTTGACGAAGCGCTGCGGGTCGATCAGGAAAAAGTGTGCTTCGGCGCCCTGGCTGGCCGCCCAGGTTTCCAGCAGTTGGCACTTACGGCGCAACTCTTCCAGTTCATCCTGGCCCAGGTCGGGTGCATGGCATACCCAGACGTCCATGTCGCTTTGCTCGGTCTGCGCCAGTGAGCCCAGGCTGCCCATCAAAAACAGCCCGTGGATGGGGCGTGGCGGGTTGCCGTGGCGGGCCTTGTAGCTGAATGAGCGCGTCAGGCGCAGGGCCTCGGCCAAGGTGTCAGCTTGCGGCTCGTAGTGCGAGACGCCGGCCGGCGTCGCCCCCGATACATACCCTGGCAGCAAGGGGTGGTTGACGTGAAAAAAGAGCGGCAACAACTTGACCACGGTTTGTTGCCGGCTCGACAGGCCGTCCATGGCGCGGTTCATCCGGCCCTGGTTGAGCAGAAGAAAGCGCGCACGCAGCTGGCTGAGAACCTGACGGTCGATTCCCTGTTCCAGGTCGGGGCGTATCTCTTGGGTGCGCGTCATTTCGGGCTCGAGGTAGCGTGTACTGCGCCGTTAAATTGGCGAAGTGATGGACTCTAGCCACTTTATCGGCGCACTTGAGCGAAATTTGAGCGTATTTATGCGATTTATATCAGGCAGCAAACAGCGCCCGTGAATAAGGGCGCTGGTGCCTGAGAGGCGAAGGGGTTCAGGCGGCTTCGGCAGCCTTGGTGGTCAGTATGGTGAGCAGCGATTGGGCATGATCCGCTGCCTGCAAGCCCAGGCTGGTCAGGTAGCCGCCATCGGCTTGGGTAATCAGGGCCTTGTCGAACAGGCGCTGGGTGGCGGCAATGGCTTGGGGAGCGGCGGTGTGGTGGATCTTCAGCCCCTCCTGCTTATTGTCCAGGTTGAACAGTGCAAGGATTTCCAGTTCGGCAACCAGCTCAGGGGTATACGACATAGGTACTCCAGACTTTTCTAGATATAGACGACAGCACCCTGTGGGTGCCCGACGTGGCGCCCCGGGCGAACACATGGCAGCGGGGCTTTTCTAGTGTAGTTAGGCTATGGGAAATCTGCCGAATAAACCTTCGGCTTATTCGGGCTTGGCTTCCGGCGGCAATTCAGGCAATGCGCGAAGGGCCGCTTCGTACCAAACGGTGTCGAACGCGCGGTCTTCTTCGAGAATTTTGTCGATTTCGACGGCCAGTACATGGGCCATCATTTCGAGAATGTCGTCGCGTTCGTAGCCTACCAGGGTCAGTTTGTTGAACGTGGCCTTGGCCGCTGGCGGGTTGTCGCTTTCGATCTGGTTTTCGATGGCCTGGATCAGGGTGTCCTCGGCGAACTGCTCGTCTTCGTCGTTTTCGATCTTGGTTTGGTCGTTCATGCGGGTATTCCTGTCTGTAGGCGGCCAGTTTAACGGTATTCGGAGACTTTCCCTGCTTGGTCGAGCTGGTTTTTTGGCAAAAATTCCATGCTCTCTTTCAGCCAGGGATATGGCTACGATGCCAGCGTCTTCAATCGACGGCCAGGGAGGCCTCCGATGTTAAAATTATACGGTTTTGCGTCCAGCAACTATTTCAACATGGTCAAGCTGGTGTTGCTGGAAAAGGGCCTCGCCTTCGAAGAGGTCCTGCTACACGGTTGCCAGAATCCGGAGATTCTTGCCAAAAGCCCTCGCGGCAAGATCCCGATTCTCGAGACGCCCGAGGGCTTTGTCAGCGAGACCGACGTCATCATTGGCTACCTGGAAGAAGCAGCCGGCGGCCTGCCGCTGATGCCGGCGTCCCCCTTCGAACGGGCGCAGGTCAAGGCATTGGCCAAGGAGATAGAGTTGTACATCGAGCTGCCGGCGCGCGTGTGCTACGTGGAGGCGTTCTTTGGCGGCCGGGAAACGCCTGCGGTGTTGAAGGCCAAGGCCAGGCGCGACTTGATCAAGGGTTTCGCGGCATTGGCGGCACGCGGCAGATTTTGCCCGTATGTGGCCGGAGCGCAGTTCACCATTGCCGATGTCTATTTTTTGTACAGCGTTGATCTGGCGCAGCAGGTAGGCCAAAAACTGTTCGGCATTGACCTGATGGAGGCAATGCCCAAGGCCCAGGCACTGTTGGAGTTGCTATCGACCAGGCCTTGCGTAGAGCAAGTGGCGGCAGGCCGCGCGCTTGACGCCCCGCTATTTCTAGCGAGGCTTCAAGCGGCAGGGTAAGCGCTTAGCGCAAAGCCAGCAGGGCCTGGCCGCGAATGACTGCGGTCATGACCTGCGCCGGTGCCGTGCCGCCAATGTGGTCGCGGGCATTGACCGAGCCTTCCAGGGTCAGCACTGCAAATACGTCCTGCTCGATCTGGTCGCTGAACTGGCGCAGTTCTTCCAGGCTCATTTCCGCCAGGTCCTTGCCGCTTTCAACGCCATATTTCACGGCATGGCCGACGATTTCGTGGCAGTCGCGAAACGGTAGGCCGCGGCGTACCAAGTAGTCGGCCAGGTCCGTGGCGGTGGAGAAGCCACGCAGGGCCGCTTCACGCATGATCGCGTGCTTGGGCTTGATGGCCGGGATCATGTCGGCAAAGGCTCGCAGCGAGTCGCGCAGGGTGTCGGCGGCGTCGAACAACGGTTCTTTGTCTTCCTGGTTGTCCTTGTTGTAGGCCAGCGGCTGGCCTTTCATCAGGGTCAGCAGGCCCATCAGCGCGCCGAACACACGACCGCTCTTGCCGCGCACCAATTCGGGTACGTCGGGGTTCTTTTTTTGCGGCATGATCGAGCTGCCAGTGCAGAAGCGATCCGGCAGGTCGATGAACTGGAACTGCGCGCTGGTCCACAGCACCAGCTCTTCGGAGAAGCGCGACAGGTGCATCATCGCAATGCTGGCCGCGGCACAGAATTCGATAGCGAAGTCACGGTCCGATACGCCGTCCAGCGAGTTGCCGCCCACGGCCTCGAAGCCCAGCAGTTCGCAGGTCAGTTCGCGATCGATCGGGTAGGTGGTGCCGGCCAGTGCGGCGCTGCCCAGTGGCATGCGGTTGGCACGCTTGCGGCAGTCCACCAGGCGCTCGTAGTCGCGGCTGAGCATTTCGAACCAGGCCAGCAGGTGGTGGCCGAACGTCACCGGTTGTGCGGTTTGCAAATGGGTGAAGCCGGGCATGATGGTCGCCGACTCACGCTCGGCCTGCTCCAGCAGGCCCTTTTGCAGGCGGGTGATCTCGCCCAGGATCAGGTCGATCTCATCACGCAGCCACAGGCGGATGTCGGTGGCGACCTGGTCGTTGCGGCTGCGGCCGGTGTGCAGCTTCTTGCCGGTGATACCGATGCGATCGGTCAGGCGGGCTTCGATGTTCATGTGAACGTCTTCCAGGTCCACGCGCCACTCGAACGTACCGGCCTGGATTTCGCTTTCGATGGTTTTCAGGCCCGCGACAATCGTGTCACGTTCTGCGTCTGTCAGTACGCCGACCTTGGCCAACATGGTAGCGTGGGCAATCGAGCCCATGATGTCGTGACGGTAGAGGCGCTGGTCGAAGTTGACGGATGCGGTGAAGCGGGCGACGAAGGCGTCGACGGGTTCACTGAAGCGGCCGCCCCAGGACTGGTTGGTCTTGTCAGTACTCATGAATACGCTCGTTGAAGGCGTGAACGGGAAATTGGCCGCAATAATAACAGGGAGTCAATCCGGCCGGGGCATCGAGTGCCCGGCGGAATTCCACAATGCGCATCGACTGGTTTGGACGGCCCCGTAAGGCGGCGCCGGTAACAGAATTCTTTATCCCTGAATTGTGCGAAGCGCAGGCACTGTTCGTGCTCGTGGTATTGGCCGAACTCCTGGTTATGGTGTTGGTGCTGTCAGAGCCGATGAATCCCGGTTTCAATTGGATGCGGCTGGCCCTGACCTCGTTGTTCGTGCAGTGGATCGTGCTGCTCTCGGCGGCCTTGCTGTGTGCATTGCGCCCGGCGTTGGCGCGCTTGGACGCCGGCCTGGCAGGGGCGCTGAGTTGCCTGATCGTGGTCTTGCTGACCCTCGCCGGTACCGCCGTTACCGATTACTACCAACTCGGCGGCACCGCGCCCGCCAGCGGCGAGGTAAACCGGTACCTGCGCCACGGCCTGATCGGCTTGATCATGTCGGCGCTGTTATTGCGCTACTTTTACTTGCAGAGCCAGTGGCGCAAGCAGCAACAGGCCGAACTGGGCGCGCGGCTCGAGGCATTGCAGGCACGCATCCGTCCGCACTTCCTGTTCAACAGCCTAAACAGTATCGCGAGCCTGGTGGTGATCGACCCGCTCAAGGCCGAGCAGGCGGTGCTGGACCTTTCCGATCTGTTCCGGGCCAGCCTGGGCAAGCCGGGAAGCGTGGTGCGCTGGAGTGATGAGCTGGCGCTTGCGAAAGGATATTTGCGGATTGAGCAATATCGGCTCGGCGAGCGTCTACAGTTGGACTGGAGGATCAACACAATTCCCGATGACTTGCCGATTCCACAGCTAACCTTACAACCACTGCTGGAAAATGCGCTGATACATGGCGTTGCCCCGCGCATCGAAGGTGGGGTGGTCAGCGTCGAAGCCGACTATATAGGGGGAGAGTTCATATTGTGCATCAGCAATCCCTACGACGAAGCCTATGTGCAGCGGGCTTCGGGCGGTACTCATCAGGCACTGTCAAATATTGGTGCCCGACTTGCGGCACTTTTTGGCCCTCGCGCGAGTCTTAGCGTGGATCGCCGTGACGGTCGTCACTTCACCTGTCTACGCTATCCTTGTGCGAGACTCACGCAGGAATCCAGCGCAATATGAATGTCCTGATCGTTGATGACGAACCCCTCGCCCGCGAACGCTTGAGCCGACTGGTCAGCGATCTCGAGGGCTATAGCGTGCTGGAGCCCAGCGCCACCAATGGCGAAGAGGCCCTGGCACTGATCGACAGCCTGAAGCCGGATGTGGTCCTGCTGGACATACGCATGCCTGGCCTGGACGGCCTGCAGGTGGCCGCCAAACTGTGTGAGCGCGAAGCGCCGCCTGCCGTGGTGTTTTGCACGGCGCACGACGAGTTTGCCCTGGAGGCTTTCCAAGTCAGTGCCGTGGGTTACCTGGTCAAGCCGGTGCGCCCCGAAAGCCTGCTTGAGGCCTTGAAGAAAGCCGAGCGGCCCAATCGCGTGCAGCTCGCCGCGTTGACACGCCCGGCGGCCGAGACCGGCAGCGGGCCACGCACCCATATCAGCGCGCGAACGCGCAAGGGGATCGAGTTGATCCCGCTGGACCAAGTCATCTATTTCATTGCCGACCACAAGTACGTGACCTTGCGCCATGAAGGCGGCGAGGTGTTGCTCGATGAACCCCTGAAGGCGCTTGAGGACGAGTTCGGTGACCGCTTCGTGCGCATCCATCGCAACGCGCTGGTGGCCCGCGAGCGCATCGAGCGATTGCAGCGAACGCCCCTGGGGCATTTCCAGTTGTTCCTCAAGGGGCTCAATGGTGATGCACTGATCGTCAGCCGCCGGCATGTGGCCGGCGTGCGCAAGATGATGCAGCAGCTTTGAACCATCGTCGATGAGCCCGCATCCATCGCGGGGCTCATCGGCGAATGGTCACCCGGCCCGATGCTGGTATCATCCCCGAATCTATTCAGTTCGGATTGATCCATGTCCACTCGCGAAATCCGCATTGCCACCCGTAAAAGCGCCTTGGCCCTGTGGCAGGCCGAGTACGTCAAGGCTCGCCTGGAACAAGCGCACCAAGGCCTGCGGGTAACCCTGGTACCCATGGTCAGCCGTGGCGACAAGCTGCTCGACTCGCCGTTGTCGAAAATCGGCGGCAAGGGCCTGTTCGTCAAGGAGCTGGAAACCGCGCTGTTGGAAAACCAGGCCGACATCGCCGTGCATTCCATGAAAGACGTGCCCATGGACTTCCCGCAAGGCCTGGGCCTGTATTGCATTTGCGAGCGCGAAGACCCCCGCGACGCCTTCGTTTCAAACACTTACAAAAGTCTTGAGGCGCTGCCGCCAGGCAGTATCGTCGGCACGTCCAGCCTGCGTCGGCAAACCCAATTGCTCAATCGCCGGCCGGACCTGCAAATCAATTTCCTGCGTGGCAACGTCAACACTCGCCTGGCCAAGCTCGATGCCGGCGAGTACGACGCGATTATCCTGGCGGCCGCCGGCTTGATCCGCCTGGGCTTCGAAGATCGCATCAGCGATAGCATCAGTGTCGAAGACAGCCTGCCCGCAGGGGGCCAGGGTGCCGTGGGTATCGAGTGCCGCAGTGCCGACAGCGAGATCCATGCGCTGCTGGCCCCTCTTCATCATCACGACACCGCCGTGCGGGTAACGGCCGAGCGCGCCCTGAACAAGCACCTCAATGGTGGCTGCCAAGTGCCGATCGCCTGTTACGCCGTGCTGGAAGGCGACCAATTGTGGTTGCGTGGGCTGGTGGGCGATGCGGCCGGGTCATTGTTGCTTAGCGCGCAGGCAAGGGCGCCTCAGGCCGATGCGACAGCACTGGGCATCAAGGTTGCCGAAGACCTGCTGGCCCAAGGCGCCGACGAAATCCTCAAGGCCGTCTACGGTGAGGCCGGCCACCCGTGACGGGTTGGCGCCTGCTGCTGACCCGGCCTGCCGAGGAATCGGCAGCGCTGGCGTTGCAGTTGGCCGCTGCCGGTGTACACGGCAGTTGCCTGCCGTTGCTGGCAATCGAGCCGCTTGCAGAAGACGCCGCCATGCGTACGCTGGCGTTGCAGCTGGATCGTTACTGCGCGGTGATTGTGGTGAGCAAGCCTGCCGCGCGGTTGGGCGTTGAGCTTATAGCCCGGCACTGGCCACAGCTGCCTGCCCTGCATTGGTTCAGCGTGGGCGCGGCGACGGCGGCGATCCTCGAGCAGTACGGGCTGCGCGTGCACGTCCCGGCAGAGGGCGACGACAGCGAGGCGCTGCTGGACCTCGCCTGGCTGAACGTGGCCCTGCAAGTGCCCAACCCGCAGGTGTTGATCCTGCGCGGCGAAGGCGGGCGCGAGCTGTTGGCCGAGCGTTTGCGCGAGCGCGGTGCTAGTGTCGATTACCTGCAGCTGTACCGCCGCCGATTGCCGGAATATCCTCCACACAGCCTGCTTGAACGTATTGTGTCGGAACGCTTGAACGGGCTGGTGGTCAGCAGTGGGCAGGGTTTTGAACATTTACGGCTGTTGGCCGGCGAGGCCTGGCCACAGTTGGCAGGCCTGCCGTTGTTTGTTCCTAGCCTGCGCGTTGCCGAATTGGCCCAGGCCGCCGGTGCGCGGGCTATAGTGGATTGTCGCGGTGCCAGCGCCGCGGCGTTGATGGCGGCGTTGCAGGCTCACCCTGCCGCCGCCTTCCAGGGCGTCACCCATACCCGGTAAAAATCGGTAGAAACGCCTCAATGCAAAGGATGGATACGTGAGCGAAACAGTCTTGCCCAAAGATGATTTTCAGCCGGTGCTCGATGAGCCCACTCCAACCGTGGCGCCGGCATCGGCCAAAAGCGCCAAGGGCCTTGCTGTGGTTGCCTTGTTGCTTGGCGCGGTCGGTATCGCCGTTGGCGGCTGGGGTGTCTGGCAGGTGCGGCACCTGCAGGCCGGTCATCAGCAGCAGAGCAGCCAGCTTGAGTCCTTGAGCGCCCAGGCCCAGACACTGCAGCAGAACGAACAGCAACTGAGCAGCGAGCTGGGTAAATTGCCGCCTGCGCAAGAGCTCGAAGACCGCCGCCGCTTGGTGGCGCAACTGCAAGGTGATCAGCAACGGCTGAGCCAGCGTCTGGAAACTGTGCTGGGGGCCAGCCGCAAAGACTGGCGGCTGGCCGAGGCCGAACACTTGCTGCGCCTGGCCAGTTTGCGTCTATCTGCCTTGCAGGACATTGGTAGCGCCCGTGAATTGGTGCAGGGCGCCGACGAGATCCTGCGTGAGCAGAACGACCCCGGTGCCTTTGCCGCCCGTGAGCAATTGGCCAAGAGCACGGCTGCGCTCAACAGTGTCGAGCAGCCGGACCGCACCGGGCTGTTCCTGCAGTTGTCTGCACTGCGTGACCAGACCGTGGGCCTGACGGCGCTGGCGCCGGAATTCCAGGCCGGCAGCGTGCCGGTCGACGCCCAGGCCGACCCGGACAGCCATTGGCGCCAGTGGTGGGCGAAAATCTCCAGTTTTTTCCGTATCGACTTCAATCCGGATGACAACATCCGGCCGTTGTTGGCAGGTCAAAGCTTGAACCAGGTACGCCTGGCCCTGAGCCTGGCCCTGGAGCAGGCCCAGTGGGCCGCGCTCAATGGCGAAGCCAAGGTGTACGCCCAGGCGCTGGATGAGGCGCGCGGGGTGCTGCTGGCAGGCTTCAATCAGGACAACACTCAAAGCCGGGCAATGCTTGAACGCTTGGGTGAACTGAAGAAGCAACCGGTGTCGGTGGTAACGCCTGACTTGGCTGCCAGCCTGGGCGCCGTGCAAGCCTACCTGGAACGCCGTCACTTGCCTGCCGATGAAGGTGCGGGCCAGCCTGCCAAGCAGGAGCCAACCCAATGAAGCGAGCGTATGTCATTGTGTTCGTGGCGATTGCCCTGGCAGTCATTCTGGGCCTGGGGGTCGCCAAGCATCCAGGCTACGTACTGATCGACTACCCGCATGTGTTCCGTTACGAGTCGGGCCTGTGGTCGTCGCTGGCAGGCTTGTTTGCCGTGCTGCTGCTGGTGTTCCTGGCCTGGGTGTTGTTGAGCCTGGTCACCACCTCCAGCGGTGTGGTCAACCCCTGGTCCGGTCGCAACCGTAACCGCCGCGTGCAATTGGCGATCGAACAGGGCCAGATGGACCTCGCCGAGGGCCGCTGGGCCAGCGCCCAGAAACATTTGCATCGCGCCGCCGAAGCCGAGCGCCTGCCGTTGCTGTATTACCTGGGTGCCGCGCGCGCGGCCAACGAGCTGGGCCGCTACGAAGAAAGCGACAGTTTGCTGGAGCGCGCCCTGGAGCGTCAGCCCCAAGCCGAGTTGGCCATCGCCCTGAGCCACGCACAGTTACAGGTAGACCGTGGCGATACCGACGGCGCGCATGACACGCTCATTGCCATGCATGAGCGCCACCCCAACAACGTTCAAGTGTTGCGCCAATTGCAGCGCTTGCATCAGCAGCGCGGCGACTGGCCGGCGTTGATCCGCCTGTTGCCGGATTTGCGCAAGGCCAAAGTAGTGTCCGCTACCGAACTGGCCGAGCTGGAGCATCGCGCGTGGGGTGAAAACTTAAACCTGGCGTCCAACCGTGATGCCGGTGAGAGCGGCCTGGCTGCGCTGAATACTGCCTGGCAACAGTTGAGTTCCGGGCAGCGCCAGGAGCCGGTGCTGGTACTGGCATACGCCGAACAGTTGCGTCAGCTGGGTGCCGAGGCGCAAGCCGAAGAGGTGTTGCGCCAGGCGATCAAGCGCGGCTATGACAGCCACCTTGCGCGTCTATACGGGCTGGTGCGTGGCAGCGATCCGGCGCGCCAGTTGCAAACTGCCGAGGGTTGGCTCAAACAGCACCCTGATGATTCCAGTCTACTGCTGACCCTTGGGCGCTTGAGCCTGCAAAACAGCTTGTGGGGCAAGGCCAGGGATTACCTGGAAAGCAGCTTGAAAGTGCAGCGCAACCCCGAAGCGTGCGCTGAACTGGCCCGCCTGCTGGCCCAGTTGGGTGATACCGGGCGCAGCAATCAGCTGTTCCAGGAAGGCCTGGGCTTGCTCGATGAGCGCCTGCTGGCTTCGCCATTGCCCGAGGCCGCCAGGGCCTGATGGCACTTGTTGTCGGCACCCTTTTGCATGGGGGTGCCGACAATCGCCCCTTTAAATACGATTCCCCCTACAGGAAGCGCTTCCAAGTCTGGCGGCTGGCGCCTTGAAGCCGCTGCGGCATTTCCTCTACCGTTGGGTCCTGTCCTTTCTGTTGCAGGATTATCCATGTTATCGGCCCGCTCGCGTCAATTGTTCGTACTGGGATTTGTCGCCTGCACTGCCGCATTGGCAGTGGCAATTTATCTGGAAGCAGAGACGGGCCTGGTGCCGTGTTCGCTTTCGCTGGTGCAGCGTTTCTTCATGGGGTTGATGGCGCTGAGTTGCCTGGCGTCGGTCATCCACTGCCCAGGCCGCAAGGGCATGCTGGCGTATGCGGGCGGCAACCTGCTGTTCAGCATGTTAGGCGGCCTGGCCGCAACGCGGCATGTCTGGATGCAGGAACACGCCGACCAACCCCAGATCGTTTGCCAGCCCGGCTTTGACTATTTGCTCCAGGCTTTGCCGCTCAAGGATGTATTGACGACTCTGGCCATGGGCACCCCGGAATGCGCCCGCGTCAATTGGACGCTGCTGGACATGAGCCTGGCCGAGTGGAGCCTTTTCGCCTTCGTCGGGATGTTGGTGCTGTCGCTGTGGACGCTGCTGCAAAGCGCCCGCTAAGGCCGGCAGGGAGCTGAGGCGGGGTTGATGCATAGCTTGCGAAGTGCTTTGTTTACGGGGGTAGTAGCCCTGCGGTGGATTAAACACTTGTATGAACTTTATCCTCTGGGTACCTTGAAGCGATCCGCGCACGGGCATAATCTCCCTGCACGCACTACAGAAATCAGACTGCTTTGGTGCCGCTAGTCACGTACGGGCCTGACCCTCAATTTCGCGGGTAAGACCTCCAGCGGCACGACCCACAAGGGAAGAAATCACCATGCTGGAAAGTTGTCAGAATGCTCAGGAACGCTGGGGTGGGGTTCACCTGCTGATTGATCGCTGGTTGCAAGAGCGTCAAGAATTGGTGCGTGCCTTTGACGTTCTAGGTGAAACACCGGAGGCCCTGGCAGGCGATCGCAAGAAGCTGCGGGAATTCTGCGGGGTGTTGGTCGACTACGTTAGCGCCGGGCATTTCGAGGTCTACGAACAGTTGATCGCCGAAGCCAAAGCTTTCAAGGACGAGCAAGGCCTGGAGTTGGCCGATACGATTTTCCCTCGCATCGAGGCCATTACTCAGTCCGCCCTGGATTTCAATGATCACTGCGACAAGGGTGATTGTTCGTGCTCGGAAACCTTGGCCGGCAAGCTCAAGGATCTAGGCTCCAGCCTTCACGAGCGGTTTGAACTTGAAGACTGCCTGATCGAAGTGCTGCACAACGCGCACAAAGAGGAAGGCGTCGTAGCCTGAATTTCCGTGTTGCAGTTGCCGAAGGTGCGTCGCCTTTCCAGTGGCGTGCGGCCTTCGGTACCTACTACAGACTTCAGTTCTTCACTCCCACCAATTCAATCTCGAACGTCAGCGGTGTATAAGGCGCGATCAAATCCCCCGCCCCATCCGCGCCGTAGGCTTGAGCCGATGGAATCACCACCCGCCATTTCGACCCGGTCGGCATTTGCCGCAGCACCGTGCGCCAGCCGCTGATTACGCTGCCCAGGCGAAACCACTGCGGTTGCGAGCTCTGGTCGAACACGGTGCCGTCAGGCAAGTGGCCTACATAATTGACCTGCACTTGATCCGTGGCCTTGGGTTTTTCGCCTTGGCCTGCAGAAATTTCCGTGACGAGAATGCCGTCGGCCAACTCGCGAACGCCAGGTTTGGTTTTCTCTTGGGCGAGGTAGTCGCGTTCTGCGCTCAAGGCTTTTTCGCTGGTGGAGGCCTCGTTGTTTTGCGCTTCATGCTCGCTAAGCACTTGCGCTATGCGTGCGTCATCCAGGGCTAACGGCTTGTTCTGGTAAGCCTGCTGCAACCCTTCTACTAGAGCCTTTAACTCAAGGTCGGGTACCTGTTCGCGCAGGCGCTCACCCAAGCTTGCACCCAGGCTATAGGCATAATCGTGAGCACTGGCAGGGGCTGTTTTTTCCGCATGGGCCAAGGGCGCAAAGAAGCAAAACGACAACAACAGGCGACGCAACATGAGTGCTCTCTCCGTGTTCAGAAGACCGCGATTATGCCAGCACCCGCACCCTCTGCGAGCCCTGTGTGGCGGGGTGTTGCTAGCAGACTTTGCAAGCGCTTCTACACTTGTTTCGCACGGCCCAGAAAACAACTTTGCCCAGGCATGCAACGCGGCGTACTCGATACTGTCAACATGCCCTAGCGGCACTAACTGCAGAGGTCTAGTATGAGCCGCAATATCATCAGCCAGGAGGTAACCCATGTCGGCTAACAAGAAGCCTGTAAATACTCCGTTGCATTTGCTCCAACAGCTATCGAGCAGCCTGCTCGAGCATTTGGAAAGCGCCTGTTCCCAGGCCCTGGCTGATGCTGAGAAACTACTCGCCAAGTTGGAGAAGCAGCGCGTCAAGGCTCAGGAAAAACTGCACAAGTCGCGTACCAAACTTCAGGATGCTGCCACTGCCGGTAAAGCCAAGGCACAAGCCAAGGCCAAGACCGTGGGTACGGAACTGGAGGAGTTGCTTGATGCATTGAAAGCACGCCAAACCGAAACTCGCGCCTACATCGTGCAACTCAAGCGCGACGCGCAAGAAAGTTTGAAATTGGCCCAAGGTGTCGGTCGTGTGCATGAAGCTGCCGGCAAGGCGCTGACGACACGAGCTGCCAAACCTGCCGCTGCCGCCCCGGCCAAAAAAGCCGCGGCCAAACCCGCTGCCGCCAAGCCAGCTGTTGCCAAGCCTGCCGCCAAGGCACCGGTGAAAAAAGCCGCTTCCGCGCCAGCTGCCAAGCCTGCGGCTAAAGCGTCGGCAACCAAGGCCGCTGCCCCTAAAGCCGCCGCCAGCAAAGCCGCGGCCAAACCTGCCGCCACCAAGGCGGTCGCTGCCAAAGCCCCAGCCAAACCTGTCGCCAGCAAGGTCGCGGCAAAACCCGCAGCCAAGCCAGCAGCTAAACCCGCAGCTAAGCCAGCCGCCAAGGCACCTGCCAGCAGCGCTGCAAAACCTGCAATGGCTAAGCCTGCAGCCAAGCCCGCCGCAAAACCTGTGGCAGCCAAAACCGCAGCCGCCAAACCGGCAGCGGCCAAGCCTGCAGCCAAGCCTGCAGCCAAACCTGCAGCCAAACCTGCAGCAGCGGCCAAGCCCGCAACCGCCAAGGCGCCAGCCAAGCCAGCCGTAGCCAAACCTGCGGCCGCCAAGCCTGCAGCCAAGCCGGCCAGCAAGCCAGCTGCACGCCCTGCCGCTAAAAAACCTGCAACACCGGCCGCCAAGGCACCGGCTACTGCTACCGGCACACCTGCCGCTGCACCGGCTGCCCCAGCGCCAACCGCAGCAACGCCGTCGCCTGCTCCGGCTGCCGCTCCGGCCGCCAGCAACAGCGCCGTCAGCGCTTCCTAAGCGGACGTACTCGCGGCGTGCAGCCTTTGCAGCGCGCCGCGATTTTCCCTCGCCGAGGAGGGCACCACGCCTTCCAGCCACAGTGTCATGTCATCGGCACCCACGGCTGCCCATTCCTGGGCCAGGTTTTCGATACGGGTCAGCAACTGACGTTCGGCTTCCAGCTCCAGCGTCTTGATTTGCTCGCGCATCACTTCCAATTCCCGGTCAAGTTTGGCCGCGTTCGTCCAGTCCTGGCGCAATTTGCGCAAGGGCCGAATCACTTCGTCATGCCAAGGCCAGGCCAGCGTACGTAGCTGCGCAAGGCGCTCGGGAGTGCAGGCGACCCCCAGGTGGCCCAGCCACGCAGCCCCCAGCATCAGGCACACGTTCGCGCCGTCGGCCTGCAGTTCCAGGCAAGCCTGCTCGATGCCCAGGCGGGCATAAAGGTCCAGGGAAAAGCTCCATAGGTCAGAGTGCATAGTCCTTCTCGCGCCAGTTGTCGCCGAAGCTGGTAGACTCCGCCGCCATTATGATTCGACTTCAAAACCTTACTTTACAGCGTGGCCCGCAACGTCTGCTAGAAGACGCCGAGCTGACGCTGCACGCCGGCCAGAAAGCCGGTCTGATCGGTGCCAATGGCGCCGGCAAATCCACGCTGTTCGCCCTGTTGCGCGGTGAGCTCACGCCTGACTCCGGTGATTGCCTGCTGCCGGCGGACTGGCGTATCGCTCACATGCGCCAAGAGGTCGATACGCTCGAGAGGATAGCCGTAGATTACGTCCTTGACGGTGATTTACGCCTGCGCGAGGTCCAGCAGCAACTGGCTGCGGCCGAAGCGGCCCATGACGGGGCCGCCCAGGCACGGCTGCACGCCGAGCTAGACAGCGCCGATGGCTATACCGCCGACGCTCGGGCGCGCAAGCTGCTGGCTGGCCTTGGCTTCAGCAACGAGCAGATGGACCGTCAGGTTGGCGACTTTTCCGGTGGCTGGCGGATGCGCCTGAACCTGGCGCAGGCGCTGATGTGCCCCTCCGACCTGCTTTTGCTCGACGAACCCACCAACCACTTGGACCTCGATGCGATCCTGTGGCTGGAAGACTGGCTCAAGGGTTATCAGGGCACGATGATGCTGATCTCCCACGACCGGGACTTCCTCGACGCCGTGGTGGACCACATCGCCCACGTCGAGCAGCAGAAGCTGACCCTTTACCGCGGCGGCTACTCGGCCTTCGAGCGTGCTCGGGCCGAACGCCTTGCGCAACAGCAGCAGGCCTACGACAAGCAGCAAGCCCAGCGCGCGCACATGGAAAAGTACATTGCGCGCTTCAAGGCCCAGGCCACCAAGGCCCGCCAGGCCCAAAGCCGCATCAAAGCGCTGGAACGGATGGAGGAGCTGTCGGCGGCCCACGTCGATTCGCCGTTCGACTTCGTCTTCCGCGAGTCGCAAAAAATCTCCAGCCCGCTATTGGATTTGTCTGACGCACGCCTGGGTTATGGCGAAACGACCATCCTGGAGAAGGTCAAGTTGCAACTGACCCCGGGCGCGCGGATCGGCCTGCTGGGCCCTAACGGCGCGGGCAAGTCGACGCTGATCAAGAACCTCGCCGGCGAGCTGTCGCCCCTGGGCGGGCGCCTGGTGCGTGGGGAGAACACGGTGGTGGGCTACTTCGCCCAGCACCAGTTGGACTCCCTGGACAGCAAGGCCAGCCCCTTGCTGCACCTGCAACGCCTGGCGCCTACCGAGCGCGAGCAGGTGCTGCGCGATTTCCTCGGCGGTTTCGACTTCCGGGGTGCACGGATCGATGAGCCGGTGCTGAATTTCTCCGGTGGCGAGAAGGCCCGGCTGGCGCTGGCGCTGATCGCCTGGGAGCGGCCCAACCTGTTGCTGCTCGACGAACCGACCAACCACCTGGACCTCGAGATGCGCCTGGCCTTGACCATGGCCCTGCAGGAGTTCAGTGGTGCGGTACTGGTGGTGTCCCACGATCGCCATCTGCTCAAAAGCACCACCGACGACTTTTTGCTGGTTGCTGACGGCAAGGTGCAGGAATTCGACGGCGACCTGGACGACTACGCCCGCTGGCTGGTCGACTATCGCTTGCGCAATGCCCCGGCGAGCAACACCCCGGTCAACCCGGACAAAACCGACAAGAAAGCCCAGCGCCAACAGGCGGCAGCCCTGCGTCAGCAACTGGCGCCGCACAAGCGCCAGGCCGACAAGCTGGAAGCCGAACTTGGCAAAGTGCATGAGCAGTTGGCCAAGGTCGAGGCCGCCCTGGGCGACAGCGCGATCTACGAGGCTGCCCGCAAGGACGACCTGCGTGATCAGCTCGCTCAGCAAGCCAAGCTGAAGGTGCGCGAGGCCGAGCTGGAAGAAGCCTGGATGGAAGCCCTGGAACTGCTGGAAAGCATGCAGGCGGAGCTGGAGGCACTGTCTTGATGGGCGTTGCAGTAGCACGGCGCCCACTGACGACGGCAAAAATAATCGTGGTGCTTTTTCCTCGCACGATTTAGTTTGAAAGACTGAATTGAAACGAGGTGTGTCATGGCGCTAGAAACATGGCTGGCATTCTTTGCCGCTTGCTGGGTCATCAGTCTTTCACCAGGCGCCGGGGCCATCGCCTCGATGTCCTGCGGCCTGCAGTATGGCTTCTGGCGTGGCTATTGGAACGCCCTTGGCTTGCAACTCGGTCTGATCCTGCAGATCGCGATCATTGCCGCGGGGGTGGGCGCAGTGCTGGCAGCTTCGGCCACGGCATTCACGTTCATCAAGTGGTTTGGCGTGGTGTACCTGGTGTACCTGGCCATCAGGCAATGGCGTGCGCTGCCCATGGACATGAGCGATGACGCCGCCGTGCGGCCTATCGGCAAACCATTGGCCTTGGTGTTCCGTGGCTTTCTGGTTAACGTCAGCAACCCCAAGGCGCTGGTATTCATGCTGGCCGTGCTGCCGCAGTTCATCGACCCCCACGCTCCGCTGCTAGGCCAGTACCTGACGATTTGCGCGACCATGGTATGCGTCGACTTGCTGGTGATGGCCGGCTACACAGGGCTTGCCGCGCGGGTGCTGCGCTTGCTGCGTACCCCCAAGCAACAGCGGCGCATGAACCGCACCTTCGCCGGGTTGTTCATTGGCGCGGCGGCGTTCCTCGCGACGCTGCGTCGAGCGCCCCTTTAGCCGGCAACTACCACACGATCGGCTGCCCATCCCAGGCCCAGAAGGTGCCGCTGTGGGCCGGGCCCAGGCGGCCCACCAACTCGATGATCTGCCCTGCGGCAAAGGCCGGCTCGAACAATTGCTCGGTCGGCACGTTCGCCTGGAACGGCCGTGACAGCTCGGTATCGGTAGTCCCCGGGTGTAGCGAAAGCACCGTGGCTGCTGGGTTCAGCCGTTTCAGCTCGATGCTTGCGGTGTGCAGCAGCTGGTTGAGCGCAGCCTTGCTGGCCCGGTAGCTGTACCAGCCCCCCAAGCGGTTGTCGCCAATGGAACCGACCCGCGCCGATAGCGCGGCAAAGCTGGCCGGTTGTTGCCCGCGTAGCAGCGGCAACAAATGCTTGAGCAGCAGGATCGGGGCAAAGGTGTTTGTCGCGAAGCTGGCCTGCAAGCTGGCCAGGTCCAGTTGCGCCAGGCCCTTCTCCGCGCGCGCGCCCTCCTGATGCAAGATGCCCAACGTGCAAACAACTAGGTGCAGGTGGCCGCAGGTAGCGCTGACCGTTTTGAATAGCGTCCCCAGTGCCGCTTCGTCGCGAGCATCGCACTCGATGATGTGCAGGCGCCCGCCATGCTGCGCCTGGAGCGCTGCAAGCCCCTCAGACGCGTTGGCCTGACGAGAGACAGCCCAAAGCTGGTTCACGTCGTCACGGCCCAGCAGGGCCTCGCACAGGGCCAGGCCGATGCCTTGGCTGGCTCCGCACACCAATACGTCGGCAGGGCTTTGCAACTGCGCTATCAGGCTCATCGATGCACCTCGTGGAAGGGGGCGGTGAGGGTATGATAGGTGGCTATTGGAAACGTTCAGACGAGGAAGCCCTTGATGCGCGTGTGGATCGATGCCGACGCCTGCCCCAAGGCGGCCAAGGACCAAGTGGTCAAGTTCGCCTTGAAACGTCAGTTCGAGGTGGTGCTGGTGGCCGGGCAGCCACAGATCAAGCCGGCATTCAGTTGCGTGAAGTTGATTGTGGTGCCCAGCGGCCCGGATGCGGCCGATGATTACCTGGTGGAGCATGCCGTACCTGGTGAGCTGGTGATCTGCAGTGACATCCCGCTGGCCGACCGGCTAGTGAAGAAGGGCGTTAGTGCCCTGGACCCGCGCGGCCGCGAGTTTGATGAAAAAAACATGGGTGAACGCCTGGCGGTGCGTAACCTGTTCACCGACCTGCGCGAGCAAGGGCAGGTGGGCGGTGGGCCGCCGGGGTACGGCGACAAAGACAAGCAGGCGTTCGCCAATAGCCTGGATCGGATTCTGACGCGACTTGCACGGGGCGCTCTTCGCGGATAAATCCTGGCGTTGTTTTAGGATTTATCCGCGGGCCAGCCGCCTATTCCTGAGTCAACTCAATGACCCGATCCACTAGCTTATTAATCCCCGCAGCTGCCTCGCCAATGGTCTTGGCGCTCATGTAGGCCGGGGTACTGACCAGCTTGCGCGCGGTGTCTTCGACGATCTCGCTCACGGCGCACACTTCATGGGTGCCGCCCATCTTGTCGATCGCCTTGGCCGTGTCGGCATCGGTACCGATGGTGCAGGTAACGCCTGGGCCGTAGATTTTTGCCGCCAAGGCCGGTGAAATACAAATCAGCCCCACGGGCTTGCCCGCTTCGGCAAAAGCTTCCGCCAGTTCAAGCAACTGCGGGTTGACCGTGCAGTTGGCGCCTTTGACGGCAAAGTCGGAGAGATTCTTGGCCGCGCCAAAGCCGCCGGGCACGATCAGCGCATCGAATTCATCGACATTGGCTTCGCTTAACGCTTTGACCTCGCCGCGGGCTATGCGCGCCGACTCCACCAACACGTTTCGCGATTCGGGCATTTCTGCGCCGGTGAGGTGGTTGATCACGTGCATCTGAGCGATGTCGGGGGCGAAGCATTGCACCTGGGCGCCACGCTGATCCAGGCGCAACAAGGTGATCACGCTTTCCTGGATCTCTGCGCCGTCGTACACGCCGCAGCCGGAAAGTATTACTGCGATTTTTTTGGTCATGCGTGGTTCTCCCGGTTCATGGCGTTAATGTCCCCTAGTTTGGCACTCGTTGCCAGTACGGTTTTACCGTGCAGGGGCCTAATCTTGGAAGACGAAACTTTTGGTGGCCCCCATGGATTTCATCCTCTTCGCCGTCCCTTTTTTTTTCGTGCTCATCGCCGTCGAGTTGCTGGCCGACCGCTGGCGTGGGCTGCGTACCTATCGCCTGGCCGACGCGATCAACAGCCTCAGTGCCGGGGTGTTATCCACCACCACGGGTTTGTTGACCAAAAGCGTTGGGCTGCTGACCTATGCCTTTGCCCTTGAGCACATCAGCCTCTTCAGGCTGGCGGGTGATCAAGCTTGGGTTTGGGTGCTGGCGTTCGTGCTGTATGACTTTTGCTATTACTGGCTGCATCGCCTGGGGCATGAGCGCAACGTACTGTGGGCGGCGCATTCGGTGCACCATCAGAGCGAGGAGTACAACCTGTCCACGGCGCTGCGCCAGACCAGCACGGGCTTCATTTTCAGCTGGATCTTCTACCTGCCGCTGGCGCTGCTGGGGGTGCCGTTGCTGGTGTTCGTCAGTGTCGCGGCACTGAACTTGCTGTATCAGTTCTGGGTGCATACCCGCCATGTACCCAAACTGGGTTGGTACGAGTGGATATTCGTGACGCCGTCCAACCATCGTGTCCACCATGCGCAGAATCCTCTCTACATGGATCGCAATTACGGCGGGGTGTTCATTGTTTGGGACCGTTTGTTCGGTACTTTTCAAGAGGAAGACGAGCGCACGCCAGTGATCTTCGGCGTCACCACGCCCCTGCGCAGTTGGAACCCGCTGTGGGCCAACCTGCAGTTTTATGCCCAACTGGCCGCTGACGCACGGCGCACCCGGCACTGGGCCGACAAGCTGCGCATCTGGTTCATGCCCACGGGTTGGCGGCCTGCGGATGTGGCCGAGCGCTACCCACTTACCAAGCCGGACCTGAGCCAGTTCACACCGTTCGAGATAGCACTGGGCTGGCGGCCGCAGGTGTACGTGACCCTGCAATTTGCCGTGTACGTGGCATTGGGCAGTTATTTGCTGGGGCACGGCGCGCAACTGCCGCTGCCCGCGCTGTGGCTGGGCTGGGGCATCATGGCTTTTGGTCTGTTCGTGCTGGGGGCGTTGCTGGAGGATCGGGCCTGGGCCTTGCGGGTGGAGGCGATGCGCCTGGCACTCAATGTGCCACTGCTGGCGCTGGCGCTGTCCTCGGCCCTGCTGCCGGCCAGCGCGTTGGCGTGGCCAGCCTTGGTGGTTTACACGGTGGTCAGCGCATTAGGGCTGTATTGCCTGTGCCGCCCACTGGGGCGGCTCACGGGTAGCGCCGGCTGATCAGTCGAGCTTGGCTTTTTCAGCCTTGTTGAAGCGCGCGGCCTTGATGCGCCGCCACAGCCACAGCACGCCGCCCAGCACCAGCAAGCCACCCAGCACCCACAGCTCGTACTTTTTGATGTTGCCGAGCATGCCTTCCAGGATCGCGCCGAACTTGTAAGCCGCCAGGGCCAGTACGATCGCCCACACGGCGGCGCCGATGCCGTTCAGCAGCAAGTAGCGCCTTGGCGGGTAACCGGACAGGCCAATGGCCACCGGCATCACCGTGCGCAGGCCGTAGACGAAGCGAAAGCTCAGCACCCAGATATCCGGGTGGCGCTGGATATGTTTCAGCGCACGGTCGCCCATCGCCTGCCAGCGAGGCTTGCGGGCGAGCAATTTGCGCCCATGCTTGCGCCCCATGAAGTACCAGAGCTGATCACCGGCGTAACTGCCGAAAAAGGCAACCACCATGACCAGGTTGATATCCATGTATCCGCGGAACGCAAGAAACCCGGCCAGAACCAAAATGGTCTCGCCTTCGAAAAACGTACCGAGAAAAAGGGCTAAGTAGCCGAAATCCTGCAGGAATTGTTGGAGCATTTTCTGGATGCTGGCGAAATGAACGCGCAGCCTAACCCGTCGTGAGCAAAGGTGAAAGTGTCGAAATGTGTCTCGACGTGAACATTGACTGGCAGGACAATATCTGCGGTCATCAGTCGCAGGGTTAACTCAAGCTGTCATGCAACCGTCATAATGGCCGCTTATAACTGTCGCGCCAGCCCGCCTGCGCGGGCTTCAGGAGTCTGCCGTGAGCTTTACCCCCGCTAACCGTCTGTTCCCTGCCACGCGCCTTCGCCGCAACCGTCGTGACGAATTCACCCGTCGTCTGGTCCGTGAAAATGTACTGACTATTGATGACCTGATTTTGCCGGTATTTGTACTGGACGGTGAAAATCGTCGTGAAAGCGTAGCGTCGATGCCGGGTGTGGAGCGCTTGAGCATCGATTTGCTATTGCAGGAAGCCGACGAGTGGGTAAGGTTGGGTATCCCGGCGCTGGCGTTGTTTCCAGTGACGCCGGTTGAGAAAAAGACCCTGGACGGCAGTGAAGCCTGGAATCCCGAAGGCATCGCGCAGCGCGCGACCCGCGCCCTGCGCGACCGCTTTCCAGAGCTTGGGGTGATCACCGATGTGGCCCTGGACCCCTTCACCACCCACGGCCAGGACGGCATCCTCGACGATGAGGGCTACGTGCAGAACGACGTCACCGTGGATGCTTTGGTGCGCCAGGCGCTGTCCCATGCCAAGGCCGGCGCCCAGGTTGTGGCGCCCTCCGACATGATGGACGGGCGTATCCAGGCCATTCGCGAGGCCCTGGAGCTGGCCGGCCACGTCAATGTGCGCATCATGGCCTACTCGGCCAAATACGCCAGCGCCTATTATGGCCCGTTCCGCGACGCGGTCGGCTCGGCGCTGAACCTGGGCAAGGCCGACAAGGCTTCGTACCAGATGGACCCGGCCAACAGCGACGAGGCCCTGCATGAAGTGGCTGCGGACCTGGCCGAGGGTGCCGACATGGTCATGGTCAAGCCGGGCATGCCGTACCTGGATATCCTTCACCGGGTCAAGAATGAATTCAAGGTACCGACCTTTGTCTATCAGGTCAGCGGTGAATACGCGATGCACATGGCCGCAATCCAGAATGGCTGGCTGAGTGAGGCCGTGATTCTCGAATCCCTCACCGCCTTCAAGCGCGCAGGTGCCGATGGCATCCTGACGTATTTCGCTATACGCGCAGCTCAACTGATGAAAGGGCACTAATGCCCTTCAGGAACGCTAGATGAACAACGAAGGACTTACCGAAACAGCCGTGAAGGAATCCCAGCCCGTGATCGAGCAAGTCATCGAGACGCCGCCGTCGGTCGAGCCCGCACCGGCTCCCGAGCCCGCCGTCGAAGCCGCCACCACCCCCGCCCCGGCGCTGGTGGTGCCAGGGTTGGATGACAGCAGCCTGTACATCCACCGCGAGCTGTCGCAGCTGCAGTTCAACATCCGCGTGCTGGAGCAGGCGCTGGATGAGTCGTACCCGTTGCTCGAGCGGCTGAAATTCCTGCTGATCTTTTCCAGCAACCTCGACGAATTTTTCGAGATTCGCGTGGCGGGCTTGAAGAAGCAGATCACCTTCGCCCGTGAACAGGCCGGTGCCGACGGCCTGCAGCCGCACCAGGCGCTGGCGCGCATCAGTGAGCTGGTGCACGGCCACGTCGATCGCCAGTACGCGATCCTCAACGACATCCTGTTGCCGGAGCTGGAAAAACACCAGGTTCGCTTCATCCGTCGCCGCCACTGGACCACCAAGATCAAAACCTGGGTGCGTCGCTATTTTCGCGACGAAATTGCCCCGATCATCACCCCGATCGGCCTGGACCCGACCCACCCGTTCCCGTTGCTGGTGAACAAGAGCCTGAACTTTATCGTCGAGCTTGAGGGCATCGACGCCTTCGGCCGCGATTCCGGCCTGGCAATTATCCCGGCACCGCGCCTGCTGCCACGGGTTATCCGGGTGCCGGAAGAAGTGGGCGGTACCGGCGACAACTACGTGTTCCTGTCGTCGATGATCCATGCCCATGCCGATGACCTGTTCCAAGGCATGAAGGTCAAGGGCTGCTACCAGTTCCGCCTGACCCGTAACGCCGACCTTGCCGTGGACACCGAAGACGTCGAGGACTTGGCCCGCGCCCTGCGCGGCGAGCTGTTTTCGCGTCGCTACGGCGATGCCGTACGCCTGGAAGTGGCCGATACCTGCCCCAAGCACCTGTCAGACTACCTGCTCAAGCAGTTCAGCCTGGCCGAGAGCGAGTTGTATCAGGTCAATGGCCCGGTCAACCTGACGCGCCTGTTCAGCATCACTGGCCTTGACAGCCACCCGGAGCTGCAATACCTGCCGTTCACGCCGCAGATCCCCAAGCTGTTGCAAAACAGCGAGAACATTTTCAGCGTGATCAGCAAGCAGGACATCCTGCTGTTGCACCCATTCGAATCGTTTACCCCGGTGGTCGACCTGCTGCGCCAAGCGGCGAAAGACCCCCACGTGCTGGCCGTGCGGCAAACGCTGTACCGCAGCGGCGCCAACTCCGAGATCGTCGACGCCCTGGTGGACGCGGCGCGCAACGGCAAGGAGGTCACTGCGGTGATCGAATTGCGCGCACGCTTCGATGAAGAGTCCAACCTGCAGATGGCCAGCCGCCTGCAAGCGGCCGGCGCGGTGGTGATCTACGGCGTGGTGGGCTTTAAAACCCACGCCAAGATGATGCTTATTTTACGCCGCGAAGCCGGTGAAATCGTGCGCTATGCCCACCTGGGTACTGGTAACTACCATGCGGCCAACGCCCGCCTGTACACCGACTACAGCTTGCTGACCTCGGACGATGCGTTGTGTGAAGACGTGGGCAAGCTGTTCAGCCAGTTGATCGGCATGGGCAAGACCCTGCGCATGAAGAAGCTGCTGCATGCGCCGTTTACCCTGAAGAAGGGCATGCTCGACATGATCCTGCGCGAGACGCAGTTTGCCCT
This sequence comes from Pseudomonas abieticivorans, assembly GCF_023509015.1. NCBI lineage: Bacteria > Pseudomonadati > Pseudomonadota > Gammaproteobacteria > Pseudomonadales > Pseudomonadaceae > Pseudomonas > Pseudomonas abieticivorans. Next base: position 2,342,752 of record NZ_CP094975.1, on the reverse strand, counting down.
GGACGGCAAGCCCGCGCACATCATCGCCAAGTTCAACTCGCTGACCGACCCCAAAATCATTCGCGCGTTGTACAAGGCCAGCCAGTCGGGCGTGCGCATCGATCTGGTGGTGCGAGGCATGTGCTGCCTGCGGCCAGGCATCGCCGGCGTGTCGCATAATATCCACGTGCGCTCGATCATCGGCCGCTTCCTGGAGCACACCCGGGTGTTCTACTTCCTCAACGGTGGCGAAGAGCAGATGTTCCTGTCCAGCGCCGATTGGATGGAGCGCAATCTCGACAAGCGTGTCGAAACTTGCTTCCCGGTCGAGGGCAAGAAGTTGATCCTGCGGGTGAAAAAGGAGCTGGAAAGCTACCTGACCGACAACACCCACTCGTGGATCCTGCAGTCCGACGGCCGCTACGTGCGCAGCACGCCGACCGGCAACCAGAACCCACGCAGCGCTCAGGACATTCTGCTGGAACGCCTGAGCAACCCTATCCTCAGCGTGCGCTGAGGGTAACGCCGACCCGGCTCAGCCACTCGGCTTCAATGCCGAAGTCGGCCTGGGTCAGTTGGTTGTTTTCCAGCCAACCATCGGGGAACTCCACGTCCAGGCTGTTACCGTTGGCGTGCAGCTTCACTTGCGGCATTTCCTGGGTACCACGGATGTGGTGGAACAGGATCGCGAAGCGCAGCAGCACACACAGGCGGATCAGCTTGGTGCCTTCCTTGCCGAAGTCGGCAAACTTGTCCTTGGGGATGTTGCGGCGGTGGCCGCGCACCAGCAGGGCGAGCATTTGCTGGTCTTCGCGGGAAAACCCGGCCAGGTCGGAATGCTCGATCAGGTAGGCGCCGTGCTTGTGGTAGTGGTAATGGGCGATATCCAGCCCGATTTCGTGGACTTTTGCCGCCCAACCCAGTAGTTCGCGCCAGATCCCGTCTTCCAGGTCCCAGTCTGCAGCCACTTGGTCAAAGGCATGAAGCGCCTTGCGCTCGACGCGCAGCGCTTGTTCCTGGTCCACGTGATAGCGCTCCATCAACGAACTCAGGGTGCGTTCGCGCACGTCCTCGTGGTGGTGGCGGCCCAACAGGTCGTACAGCACGCCTTCACGCAGGGCGCCGTCGCAGTGCTCCATGCGTTGCAGTTCCAGGGCATCGAAAATCGCCTCCAGAATCGCCATGCCGGCCGGGAATATGGTGCGCCGGTCGGGCTTGATGCCCTCGAAGTCGATTTTGTCCACGTCACCCAGCTTGAACAGCTTGCGCTTTAGCCAGGCCAGGCCTTCGGCATTGACGTCGCCAGTGCCGTGGCCGCCAGCCTTCAGGGCCAAGCCAATGGCGCGGATGGTGCCAGAGGAGCCGATGGCCTCATCCCAGCTCAGCCGGTGCAAGGCGTTCTCGATGCTCATTATTTCCAGGCGCGCCGCCGTGTAGGCCTGGGCATAGCGAGCCGGCGTTATCTTGCCGTCGCGAAAGTAACGCTGGGTATAGCTCACGCAGCCCATCTGCAGGCTTTCGCGCAGCAGCGGTTCGAAACGCTGGCCAATGATGAATTCAGTACTGCCACCGCCGATATCGGCTACCAGGCGCTTGCCCGGGGTGTCGGCCAGGGTGTGCGATACGCCCAGGTAAATCAGGCGGGCTTCTTCTCGGCCAGAGATGACTTCTACCGGGTGCCCGAGGATTTCTTCGGCGCGGCGGATAAATTCACCGCGATTACGCGCTTCGCGCAAGGCGTTGGTGCCAACGATCCGCACGGCGCCCGGGGGCATGCCGATGATCAGTTGGGCGAAACGCTTGAGGCAATCGAGGCCGCGCTGCATCGATTCCTCGTTGAGCATGCGCTCTTCGTCGATCCCGGCCGCCAGCTGAACCTTTTCACCGAGGCGCTCGAGAATGCGGATCTCGGTATGGTGGGCTTTGGCCACGACCATATGGAAGCTGTTCGATCCCAGGTCGATGGCGGCGATCAGGGAAAGATTCTTGGCGGGAGATTGCGGCATGGTCAGGGGATCTCGGTCGATAACCTTGCCATCGTGCCACGATCTTTCACCGATGTGGAGGGTGATAGCCGTTCGCGGATAAATCCGCTCCTACAGGCCCGTGCAGGGGCGGATTTATTCGCGAGCCCGTCACCGATTACCTTAAGTAGGCTGCATGCCGATGAAATTCGCCAGTTCGGAGGTTTGCGGGTTGGCAAACAGGATTTTCGGGTCGCCCACCTCATGCACCTTGCCCTGGTGCATGAACACCAACTTGTCGCCCACCTCGCGGGCAAAGCGCATTTCATGGGTCACCATGATCAGCGTCATGCCGTCCTGGGCCAGTTGGCGCACTACAGTCAGCACCTCGTTGACCAGTTCCGGGTCCAGCGCCGAGGTGATTTCGTCGCACAGCAGCACTTTTGGCGACATGGCCAGCGCCCGGGCAATCGCCACGCGCTGTTGCTGGCCACCGGACAGGCGATCGGGGAAGGCGTCGAACTTCTCGCCCAGGCCCACCCGTTCCAACATGGTGCGCGCCAGTTCAGCGGCTTTGGCTTTCGGTACCTTCTGCACGACCTGAGGCGCGAGCATCACGTTTTCGCCCACGCTCAAGTGCGGGAACAGGTTGAACTGCTGGAACACCATGCCCACTTTCTGGCGCAAGCTGCGCAGGTCGGCCCGAGCGGCGTCGAGGTATTCGCCGTCTACTTCGATCACGCCGTCGTTGATCGACTCCAGGCCGTTCAGGGTGCGCAGCAGGGTGCTTTTGCCCGAGCCGCTGCGGCCGATGATCGCCACCACCTGGCCCTCTTCCACGGTCAGGTCGATGCCTTTGAGCACGTGGTGCTCGCCGTAGTATTTATGCAGCGCGGAAATTCTAAGCAGAGGCATGCAGTCTCCTTTCCAGATAGCGGGCACTGAGCGACAGTGGATAGCACAGGGCGAAATAGCCCAGCGCGACCAGGCCGTAGACCATGAAGGGTTCGAAAGTGGCGTTGGCGAGCATGCCGCCGGTCTTGGTCAATTCGGTAAAGCCGATGATCGAGGTCACTGCCGTGCCTTTGACCACCTGCACCGAGAAGCCCACCGTGGGCGCCACGGCGATACGCAGGGCCTGGGGCAGGATCACGTAGCGCAGTTGTTCGGTACGGGTCAGGGCCAGGCTGGCCGAGGCCTCCCACTGGCCATTGCCGATCGATTCGACGCAGCCGCGCCAGATCTCGGCCAGGTAGGCACTGGTAAACAGGGTCAGTGCCAATGCCGCGGCTAACCAAGGCGAAATATCGGCGCCCAGCAAGGCCACGCCGAAAAACACCAGAAACAGCTGCATCAACAGTGGCGTGCCCTGGAACACCTCGATATAGACGCGGGCGCATACCCGTGGCGCCGACAGCTTGCTGATGCGCAAGGTCATCACCAGCAGGCCGATCAGCCCGCCACCGATAAAAGCCACCAGGGTAAGCGCCAGCGTCCATTGCAGGCCGATCAGCAGGTTGCGCACGATGTCCCACAGGGTGAAATCCATCAGCGGCTCCTCGTGATGAAGCGTCGACCCAGCCAATTGAGCAGCATGCGGATCAGGATCGACATGGCCAAATAGATCAGCGTGGTCAGCACGTAGGTTTCAAAGGCGCGGAAGTTACGCGACTGGATGAAGTTGGCGTAGAAGCTCAGTTCCTGGGTAGCGATCTGCGAGCACACCGCCGAGCCCAGCATCACGATGATGATCTGGCTGCTCAGTGCCGGCCACACTTTGCCCAGTGCCGGTAGCAGCACCACGTGGCGGAACGCCTCGGCGCGGCTCATCGCCAGCGCCGCCGCCGCTTCCAGTTGCCCGCGGGGCACGGCCTGGATGCCGGCCCGGATGATCTCCGTGGAGTAGGCGCCCAGGTTGATCACCATGGCCAGCACGGCGGCTTGCCACTCGGTGATCTTGATGCCCAGCGACGGCAGCCCGAAGAAGATGAAGAACAATTGCACCAGGAACGGCGTGTTGCGGATCAGTTCGACGTACACGCCGAAGATCGCCGCGAACGGGCGGATCTTCCAGGCCCGCACCACGCCGCCAATGATGCCCAGGCCAACGCCGAGCAGGGCGCCGATGGCCGTCAGTTCCAGGGTGAACAGGGCGCCGCGCAACAGCAGGTCACTGTTGGCGAGCACCGGTTGGAAATTGAACTGGTAAGCCATGGGTTATCTCGGCGATCAGAGGTCGGCGGGCAGCGGCTGTTTCAACCAGGTCTGGGAGTTTTTTTCCAGGCTGCCGTCCTTCTTGGCAGCGCTGATGATCTCGTTGACCTTGGCCAGCAGTTGCGGCTCGTTCTTGTTGATACCCACGTATACCGGGGAATCCTTGAGCTTGACCTTCAGCGCCGGGATGCGCTTGGGGTTGCGCTCGCTGATGGCGACCATCACCACGTTGCCGCTGGCGATCAGGTCGACTTGCCCGGCCAGGTAGGCGGCGATGGTCGAGTTGTTGTCTTCGAAGCGCTTGATGGTCACGCCCTCGGGGGCCACTTTGGTCAGCTCGATGTCTTCGATGGCGCCACGGGTCACGCTGATGGTCTTGCCTTTGAGGTCATCAAGGGTCGCGACCGGCGCATCAGGTGGGCCGAATACCGCAAGGTAGAACGGCGCGTAGGCGCTGGAAAAGTCGATCACTTGCTCACGCTCCGGGTTCTTGCCCAGGCTTGAGATCACCAGGTCGACTTTGCCGGTGGTCAGGTAGGGGATGCGGTTGGTGCTGTTGACCGGAGTCAGTGCCAGTTTCACTTTCAGTTGGTCGGCGATCAGCTTCGCGGTGTCGATGTCCAGCCCACGTGGTTGCATGTCCGGGCCAACCGAGCCGAACGGCGGAAAGTCCTGCGGCACGGCGACTTTCAGTGTGCCGCTCTTGACGATGTCTTCCAGCGCATCGGCGTGGGCGGGTGCCTGGCTCAGCATCAGGCTGGCAAACAGGGCGGTAAGCAGGGCACTGCAACGCTTGGTCATGGTGCGATCTCCAAAATGAGTGCAAAGCCCAGTGCACAGGCCATGCCAGCATGGTGAAAAATACCTGCGGGCCGTGCGGGGCATGGTCTTACTGGTCTGAACAGTCGGCACTCTGGTCTACCTGCTTTTGCACCCTTTTGGACCAATGAATACGGGGCTTGAACCGTAATCGGGCGTCACTTGCGTGTTGGTGAAAATGGCTATAAAAGTAGCGTTTCCTGTGCAGCCGACTGCCTTACGTGATGACCTCAATGAACCGTGCCGTACCCGAAGTTGCCGTACAAGGCATTCGCCGACTGATCACCGAGCAGGGTTTCGGTGCAGGCGACGTATTGCCTTCCCAGCGCGACCTGGCCGAGCAACTGGGGGTTAGCCGGGCGTCACTGCGCGAGGCCTTGTCTACCCTCAGCGCGTTAGGCGTGGTCAGCGTGCAGCCGGGCAAAGGGGTGTTCGTGCAGGCAGAAGCTGCGCAGGTGCCGCTGGCCAGTGGCGTGGCGTGGCCGTTCGCGGCCCAGGCCACGCCTGCCGACATCTTCCAACTGCGCTACGCACTGGAAAGCTTCGCGGCCGGTTTGGCCGCGTTGACACTGACCGCCGATGAACTGGACAACCTGCAGGACAATGTCGAGGCTATGCGCCGGGAGTTGCGCGCTGGCGACTTCGAGGCGGCGGCGCGGCTGGACTTTGAATTTCACCGACGCATTCTGGTAGCCAGCGGCAACCAGGCGATGGCGAGCATCCTGGTGGCCAGCGCCGATATCTTCCTGGAAAGCCAGAAATTGCCGTTCATACGTGCCGAGCGCGCGATGGAAACCTGGCAGGAGCACCGCAAGATTCTCAAGGCCTTGGCCCGTCATGCCCCGGGGCCTGCGACCAAAGCAATGCAGGAACATATTCGGGGCGCCGCACTGCGCACTGGCATTGCTTTCACCGCACCCTGAACCGTTGATCGGTCAAATCTTGCAGAACTATAGTTAGAGTCAATCATCATCGGCTTCCTGTAGGGCCTCTGTGCCGTTATGATGGGCCACGTTTTTCCAGAATTCGACCGCGGAGACCCTTATGAGCAACGAGAAAATCGTGCACGTGACTGATGCAAGCTTTGAGGAAGCAGTGCTCAAGGCCAAGGGCCCTGTCCTCGTTGACTACTGGGCTGAGTGGTGCGGCCCTTGCAAAATGATCGCGCCAGTGTTGGACGAAATTGCCGACACCTACGCAGGCAAGCTGACCATCGCCAAGCTGAACATCGATGACAACCAGGAAACCCCGGCCAAGCATGGCGTGCGTGGTATCCCGACGCTGATGCTGTTCAAGGACGGCGAAGTGGCAGCGACCAAAGTGGGCGCACTGTCCAAGTCGCAGCTGGCTGCATTCCTGGATGCCAGCCTGTAAGGCCTGGCAATATCCGGTAAAAATAGCCCCGCACCTTGCGGGGCTTTTTCTTGGGCGCATGACTAGACGCCCGGAAACTCAGGTGGTACATTCGGCCTCGCACTGGTATCTCCTGTGCCCCCTGCAAGCCGTCGCCGACGCACTCCTACTCGAATTAGTACGCGATCCTGTCGCCTTCTCTGCGGCGCGGCCTCATTAAGCCCAAAGCTTAATTTCTCCCCTCCATACATGATTACGTCATTCCCTTATGAACCTGACTGAACTCAAGCAAAAGCCGATTACCGATCTGCTCGAAATGGCCGAACAGATGGGCATAGAAAATATGGCCCGTTCGCGCAAGCAAGATGTGATTTTCTCCCTGTTGAAGAAGCATGCCAAAAGCGGCGAGGAAATCTCGGGTGATGGCGTGCTGGAGATCCTCCAGGACGGCTTCGGCTTCCTGCGTTCCGCTGACGCTTCCTATCTGGCCGGCCCGGACGACATCTACGTCTCGCCAAGCCAGATCCGTCGCTTCAACCTGCGCACCGGCGACACCATCGTCGGCAAAATCCGCCCTCCTAAGGAAGGCGAGCGTTATTTCGCCCTGCTCAAGGTTGATACGATCAACTTTGACCGCCCGGAAAACGCGAAAAACAAGATTCTGTTCGAAAACCTGACGCCGCTGTTCCCTACCGTGCGCATGAAGATGGAAGCCGGCAACGGTTCCACCGAAGACCTCACCGGCCGCGTAATCGACCTGTGTGCGCCAATCGGCAAGGGCCAGCGTGGCCTGATCGTTGCTCCGCCAAAAGCGGGCAAGACCATCATGCTGCAGAACATCGCCGCGAACATCACGCGTAACAACCCTGAAGTTCACCTGATCGTGCTGCTGATCGACGAACGCCCGGAAGAAGTAACCGAAATGCAGCGCACCGTGCGCGGCGAAGTGGTTGCCTCGACGTTCGACGAGCCGCCAACCCGTCACGTGCAAGTGGCCGAAATGGTCATCGAAAAGGCCAAGCGCCTGGTCGAGCACAAAAAGGACGTGGTTATCCTGCTGGACTCTATCACCCGTCTGGCCCGTGCCTACAACACCGTCATCCCGAGCTCCGGCAAGGTACTGACCGGTGGCGTGGACGCGCACGCCCTGGAGAAACCAAAGCGTTTCTTCGGTGCTGCCCGTAACATCGAGGAAGGCGGCTCGCTGACCATCATCGCTACCGCGCTGGTTGAAACCGGCTCGAAGATGGATGAAGTGATCTACGAAGAGTTCAAGGGTACCGGTAACATGGAACTGCCCCTGGACCGCAAGATCGCTGAGAAGCGCGTCTTCCCGGCCATCAACATCAACCGTTCCGGCACCCGCCGCGAAGAGTTGCTGACTGCCGATGACGAACTGCAGCGTATGTGGATCCTGCGCAAACTGCTGCACCCGATGGACGAAGTCGCTGCCATCGAGTTCCTGATCGACAAGCTGAAGCAGACCAAGACCAACGACGAGTTCTTCTTGTCGATGAAGCGCAAGTAAGCCATTGCGTGATGCAAGAGCCGGGGAAACCCGGCTTTTTGCTATCTGCGATCGGCGTTACACTCTGCACCCCGGCGATTACGAGGCTGACGCATGCAATATCGCGATTTGCGCGACTTTATCCGCGGTCTGGAACAGCGTGGAGAGCTCAAGCGCATCCAGATCCCGATCTCTCCAATACTGGAAATGACTGAGGTCTGCGACCGCACCTTGCGTGCCAAAGGCCCTGCGTTGCTGTTCGAAAAACCGACAGGCTTCGACATTCCAGTGCTCGGCAACCTGTTTGGCACGCCCGAGCGCGTGGCCTTGGGCATGGGGGCAGAGGCGGTCAGCGAGTTGCGTGAGATCGGCAAGCTGTTGGCCTTCCTCAAAGAGCCCGAGCCGCCGAAGGGGCTCAAGGACGCTTGGTCCAAGCTGCCGATCTTCCGCAAAATCATTGCCATGGCGCCCAAGGTCGTCAAGGACGCCCCGTGCCAGGAAGTGGTGCTGGAGGGCGACGACGTCGACCTCGGCACATTGCCCGTGCAGCATTGCTGGCCGGGTGATGTGGCGCCGTTGATTACCTGGGGCCTGACCGTTACCAAGGGCCCGAACAAGGACCGGCAGAACCTGGGCATCTATCGCCAGCAGGTCATCGGCCGCAACAAAGTGATCATGCGCTGGTTAAGCCACCGTGGCGGCGCGCTGGATTATCGCGAGTGGTGCGAAAAACACCCGGGCCAGCCGTTCCCGGTGTCCGTGGCCCTGGGTGCAGACCCGGCCACCATCCTGGGCGCCGTTACCCCGGTGCCCGATAGCCTGTCCGAATATGCCTTTGCCGGCCTGCTGCGTGGCAACCGTACCGAATTGGTCAAATGCCGCGGCAACGACCTGCAAGTGCCGGCCACTGCCGAGATCGTGCTGGAGGGCGTGATTCACCCCGGCGAAATGGCGCCCGAAGGCCCTTACGGTGACCACACTGGCTACTACAACGAGGTCGACAGCTTCCCGGTGTTTACCGTGGAGCGCATCACCCATCGGGTGAAGCCGATCTACCACAGCACCTACACCGGCCGCCCGCCTGACGAGCCAGCGATCCTGGGCGTGGCGCTGAACGAAGTGTTCGTGCCGATCCTGCAGAAACAGTTCCCGGAAATCACCGACTTCTACCTGCCGCCCGAAGGCTGCTCGTATCGTATGGCAGTGGTGACCATGAAGAAGCAGTACCCAGGCCACGCCAAGCGCGTGATGCTGGGTGTGTGGTCGTTTTTGCGACAGTTCATGTACACCAAGTTCGTTATCGTGACCGACGACGACATCAATGCGCGGGACTGGAACGACGTTATCTGGGCCATCACCACGCGCATGGACCCCAAGCGTGACACGGTGATGATCGACAACACCCCGATCGATTACCTGGATTTCGCCTCGCCGGTCTCCGGGCTAGGCTCGAAGATGGGCCTGGACGCCACGCACAAGTGGCCCGGTGAAACCACCCGCGAATGGGGGCGCGTCATCGTCAAGGATGAAGCGGTCACCAAACGTATCGACGAGCTCTGGAACCAGTTGGGAATAGATTGATGCGTGTGACCTTGCAGCCTTCCGGGGCAGTGCTGGAATTGTTGCCCGGCGAACGGATTCTCGAAGCCGCCCAGCGGCTGGGCTATGACTGCCCGCAAAGCTGTCGCAACGGCAATTGCCACGTGTGCTGCGCCTTGCTGGTAGAGGGGCGCGTGCGTCAGGACGGCCAGGAGCGCGATCATGGCGAGCTGTACACCTGCATCGCCGAGCCGTTGGAAGATTGCGTGGTGCTGTGGGACGGCGTGTTGGCCAAAGGCGAGTTGCCGGTGCGCAAGCTGTCGTGCCAGCTCAGTGGCTGCGATGACCTGGGCGGCGACGTGTGGCGCGTGCGGTTGCGTGCACCGGCCGGTAAGCCGCCGCGTTACCACGCCGGCCAATACCTGATGATCGAACGTGAGGGCGGCGAGAGATCGGCTTTTTCCCTGGCCTCTGCGCCGCACAGTGGTCGCGACCTGGAGTTGCACGTGCTGGTGCGCGAAGCCAGTGCACAAACCCTGATCGAACAGCTCAAACGCAACGCAATGGCGCGCGTGGAGTTGCCCTTCGGCGATACCCACCTGGCCGAGTTGCCCGACGGACCACTGGTTTTGATCGCCGCAGGGACCGGCATGGCGCAAATGAATAGCCTGATCGAGGAATGCCGCTCCCGCGGCTTCAAGCACCCGGTACACCTGTACTGGGGCGTGCGCCGGCCCGAAGACTTCTATCAGATCGAGCATTGGGCGCAGTGGCAGCAGTTGCCCAACCTTTATCTGCACAAGGTGGTGAGCGATCTGTGTGGTTGGGAGGGGCGCTGCGGCCTGTTGCACGAGGCCGTTTGCGAAGACATCAAGGACCTTTCCAGCGTGCATGTGTACGCCAGCGGATCGCCGGCAATGATCTATGGCACGCTCGATGCTTTAGTCAATGCAGGCATGGACGCCCACCAGATGCGCGCGGACGTTTTTGCCTACGCGCCTCGGCCTTAGATTTGCGGCGTATTGTTCGCGGATAAATCCGCTCCTACAGACATTCCCGTGTCCCAGTAGGAGCGGATTCATCCGCGAAAAGAGCGCCGCGCAACATCAGGTACACCGCAGCGCGTTCTTCGCGGATAAATCCGCTCCTACAGGGCTTTTGCCATTCTGTAGGAACCGATTCATCCGTGAAAAGGCCACTTCGTTCTATCAGGCAGTCAGTTGCGCCGCTATCTTGAATATTTTCTTTAAATCCGGGCGCAACGACTTGTTTTCCTGAGCGTATCTGCCATACGGTAATAGTGCACTACAGCTTATCGAGTACAGTGATTGGCCTCAGCCAACTCACGGGGATATCAGGCGACTGCTTATGTCGGCAATCGAAACTGCTAGCTTGAATGTGGTTTACCCACCGTCGCTCGACCTCGGGCCGCAACTGACCCACGAGCAACTCCTTCATTCGCTCCAGAAAACCATGTCTCGCCACCAGGGTGGCCCGGTCTGGCTGTTCGCCTACGGCTCGTTGATCTGGCGCCCCGAATGCCCGGCTGTAGAGCGCCGCCGCGCGCGGGTGCATGGGTTCCATCGCGGGCTGTACTTGTGGTCTCACGAACATCGTGGCACGCCGGAATGCCCGGGGCTGGTGTTCGGCCTGGATCGCGGCGGCTCATGCAGCGGGTTCGCCTACCGCCTGCCCGAGGACAAGCTCGAAGACTCGCTGCTGGCGCTGTGGGAACGGGAGATGCCCTATCCGTCCTATCGGCCGCATTGGCTCAACTGTCGGCTGGAAGATGGCAGCAAGGTCCAGGCGCTGGGTTTTGTGCTTGAGCGTCATCTGCCCAGTTACGCCGGAAATCTGCCCGACAACCTGCTGACCCAGATCCTGGCCAGTGCTTGCGGGCGCTTCGGTACCACGCGCGACTACGTGGAACAGACCATCAGCGCCCTGCGCAGCCACGAAATGCCCGACCGCAACCTGGAAGCGCGCATCAAGCGCTGCCATGCGCGGTCGGACGGCTAGCGACCTAGCGGATATGTTTGTACAGGGTACGGTCCATGGACAGGTCGGCAGACAGTCCGGTCGCCGGGCTCAGGTAAGGCCCGTTGACCTCGCTGAAGCCCATGCCCTTGCTGCCTAGCGACACTGCGCGCTCGCCTTTTTCATTTTCCGTGATAAGGGTGTAAGAGTGCTTCTGCATGTTTATGTAGTCGCTTTCCTGAGCCAGTATCGCCTTCTGCCTCTGCTCGATGGCGCGGTCGTCGAGCATCAACATTTTGTCCAGGCTCACGTCCCAGCGGGTCAGGCAAACCTCGGCCAGGTGGCGAACGATTTCGCCAGGTTCGGCAAGTGCCTTGGTGCCCTTGTTGCCGTCCGGCGCGGCGTTGCCCACCAGAGTTCCATGGCGACCGAACATCGGGTAGATCGACACCTTGGTATTGGCCGCAGTCATGGGGATCACGCAGGCGAAGCCTTTCGAGCGTTCGTCGCGGGCATATAACCCGACGTATTCCTTGACGTTATTGCCCAGGGTGACCTTTTCCAGTTGGAAATTAAGGATGCCGGGTACCGGGTCGACGGCAAAAATATTGACCGGGATGTGCTTGAGCTCCGGGTCGGCAAGCATCGCGTTGGCCAGCATGTGGCAACTGATACCGCCGCGGCTCCAGCCGACCAAGTTGACCTGCGTGGGAAGAATGCCATCCTTGCGGAACATTCTGATGATGCCCTGCTGCAGGTCTTGCTGGGTGACCTTGCGATTGCCGTAGTCGTAAGTGCGCCACCAGAAGCGGCCTTCTTCTTCGACCTCATGGATGGGAATACCGGCCTCTTTCAGGCGGTCAAAGTTTTCCTGGGTCAGCTTCTGGCGCTTCCAGGCGACGTCACCCTTGATCATGTTGACCGCGTGATTGACGTTCTCTTCCCAGCCGGTGCCAAACGCCACGCCCGCGTAGGGGTGGTCCTTGGTCTGTATGGTCAGTTCGTCGCTCTGCAGGTTGCCGCTGCCGGGGCCATCGAGGACGATCCAGTGGGCAAATTCCTTGTCCAGAGTATTGTTGGCAAGGGTCGAAACCAGCTCGCCGTTCCAATAACTGTGATGCTGATCATCGAAGCGGTTCGAGCCGGTGCCGCAAAAGTAAACGGTAAAAGTACTCATGGCATGTGTGCCCTTCTGGTTGGAGAGGGCACACTTCAAAGGTTTTCAAGGCGCTCGGGAATGCGGAAGGCATTCCGGTTGCGGCACTGTTATTCAGCGTACCTTGACTACCACTTTGCCGACGGCCTTGCGCTGGCCCAGGGTATCGATTGCTTGGCCCGTGTGTTCCAGTGCAAAGGTTTGTGACACCAAAGGCTTGAGCTTGCCCTCGGCAAACCAGCCAAACAATTGCTTGAAGTTGGCAGCGTTATCCTGTGGCTGGCGCTGGGCAAACGAGCCCCAGAACACGCCAACGATCGACGCGCCCTTGAGCAGGGCCAGGTTAACCGGGAACTCCGGGATGCGCCCGCTGGCGAAGCCGACCACCAACAGGCGGCCATTCCAGGCGATGGAGCGCGCGGCCTGGTCGAACAGGTCGCCACCCACCGGGTCGTAGATCACGTCGGCGCCATTGCCGTCGGTGAGGCGCTTGATCTCCTCCTTGAGATTGGTCTCGGTATAGTTGATCAATTCATCGGCACCGGCCAGGCGGGCAACTTCCAGCTTTTCGCTGCTGCTGGCAGCGGCAATTACCCGGGCACCCATGGCCTTGCCGATTTCCACGGCGGCCAGCCCCACGCCTCCCGATGCGCCTAGTACCAGCAAGGTTTCGCCTGGTTGCAGTAGGGCACGCTGTTTGAGCGCGTGCATGGAAGTGCCATAGGTCATGCTGAAAGCTGCAGCCGTGACGAAGTCCATGCCATCGGGGATCGGCATCACGTTGTAGCCCGGCACGGCGATCTGCTCGGCAAAGCTGCCCCAACCCGTCAGGCCCATCACCCGGTCACCGACTTTCAGGTGGGTGATCTTCTCGCCCACCGCACTCACCACGCCGGCCGCTTCGCCACCCGGTGAGAACGGGAACGGCGGTTTGAACTGGTACTTGCCCTCGATGATCAGCGTATCCGGGAAGTTGACCCCGGCGGCGTGCACATCCAGCAGGATTTCGTTCTTCTTGGCCTGTGGGCTGGCCACTTCTTCCAGCACCAGCGTTTCGGCGGGGCCGAAGGCTTTGCACAACACAGCTTTCATCGGGCTATTCCTTTGCAGGTTTTGGCCGATAGTGTAGGTGTGCCCGTGAAGGGGTCAACGAGCATGCCCCGAGCTGATAGCCGGCCATAAGCCATGGTGGCGAGCGGAAAGTTGATATGCTTGCGCCAACTGTATGAGGAGTGAAAGTGTGAAAGCGTGGATCTTGATGATGCTGGCCCTGTCGCTGCCGGTTTCGGCGTTCGCGGAAGAGGGCGGCAAGGAAGAAGGCGGAGCGCCGAAAGTGGCCTACGTCTCGCTGACCCCGCCTTTCGTGGGCAACTACGCCTTGGACGGTAGCCCGCGCCTGCACGTGTACAAGGCCGACGTCGCCTTGAAGGTGACCGGTGCCGAGGCCGAGGCGGCCGTCAAGCACCAGGACCCGCTGATTCGCAATCAGTTGGTCGCGTTGTTCGCCCAGCAAACGGTCGACTCGCTGAGCAACGTGGAGTCCAAGGAAAAACTGCGCCAGGAAGCCCTCAAGCAGGTTCAGCAGGTGATGAACACCGAGGAAGGCAAGCCTATCGTCGAAGACCTGCTGTTCAACAACCTGATCGTTCAGTAAACCTCAGCGCAATGCCAGCACGGCTGCCCATTGTTCGGCCGTGACTGGCATCACCGAGAGCCGGCTGCCCTTTTGCACCAACGGCAATTCGGCCAGAGCCGTTTGCTGTTTCAGGTAGCCTAGGCCCAGCACCTTGCCGAAGGTTTGCACGTGGGTCACGTCGATGGCGCTCCAAGGGTTCTTGTCGGCATTGGCTTTGGGGTCGTGATAATGGCTTTGCGGGTCCAGCGCGGTAGGGTCCGGGTAGGCAGCGGCGTTGATGCGGGCGATGCCGGCGATGCCCGGCTCCGGGCAACTTGAGTGGTAGAAGAAAAACTCATCGCCTTGGGCCATTGCGCGGATGAAGTTGCGCGCCTGGTAATTGCGCACGCCATCCCAACGGGTGTTGCCCAGCCGCGCGAGGTCTTCGATGGACAGTTCATCGGGCTCGGATTTCATCAGCCAGAAGGCCATTTTGTATCTCCTTGAACAATGCGGACGGCGCCTGTGTGGCAGTTTCAATACAACCCGACAGCCGGTTGGCGTCAACGTTTGCGTGTCGCGTCATGTTGCCGCAGAATGCGCCCATTTTAAGCTTGACGCTGCTGCACGGCCTACTGAAAAACCGTCGCTGACACCGTTACTGATTTGCCTGAAGGGGGGCAATCAATGCGCCGTAACAAAGTGGATTTGCTATGGGTTCTGGTGATTTTGTTCGGTTTGGGTGTCGTGACCACAGGCTATGCACAGTCTCGCTGGGAGCGTAGCCCCGACATGCCCGTCGAATTGGTAGCCGCGCCAGCCGCACACCGATGAGCAGTTTCGCAGATGAACATGCTCCTGTAGGAGCGGATTCATCCGCGAAACAAACACCGCCTCACTGCGCCAGATACCAGCGCCTGTCCGAAACCGTGCCCTGCAGCGGCACGTCCCAACTGGCCTGGTCCAGCCGCTCTACCTTCTGACATTCATGGGCCAGCCCCAACAGCACCGGCTTGTGCCAGGCGTTGCGACGCGCTCGGTAGGCCAGGCTGCGGTCGTAGAACCCACCGCCCATTCCCAGCCTGCCCCCGACTTCGTCGAACCCAACCAACGGTAGCAGGATCAAATCCAGCGCCCAGATGGTGCGTTGGCGCGCCGGGTTGATGTGCGGCTCAAGGATGCGAAAGCGATTGGGCCGTAGTTTCTCTGCGGGCGCGATGCGCTGGAACACCATCTTGGTTCGCGGCCAGGCGCTCAGCACCGGCAGGTAGGCGTGCTTGCCGCGCTTGTGCGCCTCGCGCAGCAACAGGCGCGGGTCGATTTCGCAATCGCTGGGCAGGTACAGGGCAATGTGCCGGGAACGGCGGAAAAGCGGGTGCTGCGCCAGTTGGCGATACAAGCCTTGGGCGGCTTGGCGTTGCTCGGCTTTGGTAAGGGCGCGGCGGGCATTGCGCAGCAGGCGGCGCAACTGGGGGCGGGAAAGCGGCGCTTGAGCGGTCATGGCGCGGTTGTTCCTGAGTGACCCAGGCCAGCGCTGGGCTGGCCTGGGTTACTGAATCTGGACTCCCCGACGAACCGCTGTCGGTGTAGCCCTTGAACCCGAAAGTTCAAGGTGGAGATTGCAGGAGGCGTTCAGGCTTTCCGTCAAGCGGACATGCACACCGGCCCCAACGTGCAACCCCCGTGGTTGTGCGTATCGGCTCAGGGACATGACCGACTGGCAAGCACTCCAGGGAGCGGCGCAAGTATACCCGAAACAATTGAAATGTTTCAGCTTTGGCTTGTGTCCTGATCGGTGGCAAGCACCAAATCCACTCGTTCGAGTAGATCGCGCACTTGCTCGCGGGTCGATCCGCTCACCTGCAAGTCCGGTACATCCTGCTTGTGCAGCAGGTCGTGGGTAATGTTCAGGGCGGCCATCACGGCGATGCGGTCGGCGCCGATGACTTTGCCGCTGCTGCGGATCTCGCGCATCTTGCCGTCCAGGTAGCGGGCCGCGCTCACCAGGTTGCTGCGCTCTTCCTGCGGGCAGATGATCGAATACTCTTTGTCGAGGATCTGCACGGTGACGCTATTGCTTGAACTCATGAGTCTTGCTCCAGGGCCTTGAGGCGCGAAATCATGGACTCGACCTTACGCCGGGCGATTTCATTTTTTTCAATGAGGTGTGCGCGCTCCTCGCGCCAGGTCTTTTCCTGAGCTAATAGGAGTCCGTTTTGCCGTTTTAGTTGCTCGACTCGGTCAATCAGCGATTCAAGTCGGCCCATCAGCGCTAGCAGGTCATTGTGTTCCATGGAGTCCCGTTCGATTCGATCGGTTAGAGGCGCAAGGCCTGGCGTCAGTAACGAGTTGGCCGCGTCGATGGTCTTGGCGCGCCTGCCGGTGCTAGGATACAAGGTCTCCATTCTAGTCATTGCGCCGCTTGGCGCCTAGTTGCCCATGTCTATTCAAAATTCTCCGTATCAAGGCTTCGCCACCCTGCTTAGCGCCGGTGGTCACCCCGTTTCCCCAGCCGAGCTGCATGGCCTGTTGTTGGGCCGCAGTTGCGCTGGCGCAGGCTTCGACGCCGAAGGCTGGCTGGCCGATGCCGCGTTGCTGCTGGAAACCGAACCGGCCGACAACGTGCGTAATGCACTGATCGGCCTGCAAGAAATGGTCAAGGGCGAGTTGTCTGGCGACGACATGACCGTGGTCGTGCTGCTGCCCAGCGACGAAGCGCCGCTGACCGAGCGCGCCACGGCCCTGGGCCAATGGTGCCAAGGCTTCCTCAACGGCTTCGGGCTGAACGCTGGCGGCAAGGACCTGAGCCAGGAAGCGACCGAAATCATCCAGGACCTGGCCGCCATCGCCCAGGTTCAGGAAGCGTTGGAAGAATCCGAAGACGGCGAAGCCGACTACATGGAAGTCATGGAATACCTGCGCGTGGCGCCATTGTTGCTGTTCACCGAGCTGGGCAAACCGGTGGAAGCCGCCAAGCCTTCCCTGCACTGACGCTGAAAAAGGACACCCTGTGCCAGTCATTCATATCCCGAAGTCGGAATACGCCCGTCGACGCAAGGCTCTGATGGCGCAGATGGAGCCCAACAGCATCGCTATCCTGCCGGCAGCTGCCGTGGCGATTCGCAACCGCGACGTCGAACACGTCTACCGCCAGGACAGCGACTTCCAGTACCTGAGCGGTTTTCCGGAGCCGGAGGCGGTCATCGCCCTGATTCCGGGCCGCGAACACGGTGAGTACGTGCTGTTTTGCCGTGAACGCAACCCCGAGCGTGAGTTGTGGGATGGCCTGCGGGCCGGTCAGGAAGGTGCCATTAGGGATTTTGGCGCTGATGATGCCTTTCCGATCGCTGACATCGACGACATCCTGCCCGGCCTGATCGAAGGCCGCGACCGGGTGTATTCGGCCATGGGCAGCAACGCCGAATTCGACCGGCACTTGATGGAGTGGATCAACGTGATCCGCTCCAAGGCCAATTTGGGCTCGCAACCGCCCAACGAGTTCGTAGCCCTGGACCACCTGCTGCACGACATGCGCCTGTACAAGTCAGCCAATGAAGTAAAGGTGATGCGCGAGGCGGCGGCCATCTCGGCCCGTGCCCACGTGCGTGCCATGCAGGCTAGCCGCGCGGGTTTGCATGAGTACAGCCTGGAAGCGGAGCTGGACTACGAGTTCCGCAAGGGTGGGGCGAAGATGCCGGCCTACGGCTCTATCGTCGCGGCCGGGCGTAATGCCTGCATCCTGCATTATCAGGAAAACGATGCGGTGCTCAAGGACGGCGACCTGGTGCTGATCGATGCCGGTTGCGAGATCGATTGCTACGCCAGCGACATCACCCGCACGTTCCCGGTCAGCGGCAAATTCTCGCCTGAGCAAAAGGCGATCTATGAGCTGGTGCTCAAGTCGCAGGAAGCCGCTTTCGCCGCCATCGGCCCGGACAAGCATTGGAACCAGGCCCACGAAGCCACGGTGCGAGTCATCACGGCGGGTTTGGTGGAGTTAGGGCTGCTGCAGGGCGATGTTGGCGAGTTGATCGCCAGCGAAGCCTACCGTGCCTTCTACATGCACCGGGCCGGCCATTGGCTAGGCCTGGATGTGCATGACGTGGGCGAATACAAGGTGGGTGGCGAATGGCGGGTGCTTGAGCCGGGCATGACCCTGACCGTGGAGCCCGGTATTTATATTTCACCGGACAACCTGAATGTCGCGAAAAAATGGCGCGGCATTGGTGTTCGTATCGAGGACGACGTTGTGGTAACCCGACACGGCTGTGAAATCCTGACCGGTGGCGTACCCAAGACGGTCGCCGAAATCGAAGCCTTGATGGCTGCCGCGCGTACCCACGCCGCATGAACCGCACCGATATCGCAATAATCGGCGGGGGCCTGGTAGGGGCCAGCCTGGCGCTGGCGCTGCAGGCCGGGGCCAAGGCACGTGGCTGGAAAATCGTGCTCATCGAGCCGTTCGCGCCCGGCGACAGCTATCAACCCAGCTACGACGCCCGGTCTTCGGCACTGTCTTACGGCACGCGGCAGATCTACGAGCGCCTGGGCCTGTGGCAGCCTATCGCCCGACGTGCCGAGCCGATCAAGCAAATCCATGTGTCTGACCGTGGCCGCTTTGGCGTGACCCGCCTCACGGCGCTGGAGGAAGGCGTGCCGGCGCTGGGCTACGTGGTGGAAAACGCCTGGCTGGGCCAGACCCTGTGGCAGGCCCTGGACCCCGATGTGGTCAGTTGGCGCTGCCCGGCCGAAGTCACCCGGCTGCAGGTGCAGGAAGGCGGCTATCGCCTGACCCTGGGCGACGAGACCCAACTGGATTGCAGCCTGGCCGTGCTGGCCGACGGAGGCCGCTCCAACCTGCGCGAGCAGTTGGGCATCGGCATCCGCCGCCGCGCCTACGAGCAAAGTGCGCTGATCGCCAATATCTCGCCCAGCGAGGCCCACTGCGGGATGGCCTTCGAGCGCTTTACCGATGACGGCCCGCTGGCCTTGCTGCCGGTGACCGACAACCGCTGCGCGCTGGTCTGGACCCGCCGCGGCATGGATGCCAAGCGCCTGGCCGAGATCGACGAGCGCGGCTTCCTGCGCGAGTTGCAGGCGGCCTTCGGCTATCGCCTGGGCACCCTGCAACAGGTGGGTGCGCGGCACTTGTACCCGTTGACACTGGTAGAAGCCGAAGAGCAGGTGCGGCCGCATCTGGTCGTGCTGGGCAATGCCGCCCACGCCCTGCACCCGATTGCCGGGCAAGGCTTCAATCTGTCGCTGCGCGATGTGCAGTCACTTGCCGATGCCTTGCTGGCCAGCAAGGCTGAGCCAGGGGATTTTGCGACCTTGCGCGGTTATCGCGAGCGCCAGCGGGGTGATCAGGCCATGACCGTGGGGTTCTCCGACCAAGTCACGAAACTATTTGGCACCACCCAGCCGCTTGTCGCCGCCGGGCGCAACCTGGGCCTGTTGGGCCTGGACCTGTTGCCGCCCGCCAAGCGTTGGTTTGCCCGCCAGGCCATGGGCCTGGGCACCCGCGCCGACCTGCAGGGCTGACCGTGGCAGGGGCGTCCATTCAAATTCTTTACGTGCGGCCTGCGCCGCATAAGAGGCAAGCTTAAGCATGGAAATGCGTGCAGATCTGGTGATAGTCGGTGCCGGCATGGTCGGCAGCGCCCTGGCGTTGGCCTTGCAGAACAGCGGGTTGGAAATCCTGCTGGTCGACGGCAGCCCCATGAGCGTCAAGGCTTATGACCGGCAAGCGCCGTTCGAGCCACGGGTTAGCGCCCTGTCGGCGGCCAGCCAGCGCATCCTCGAACGCCTGGGGGCTTGGGGCGGCATGCAGGGCCGGCGCGTCAGCCCCTACAGCGACATGCACGTGTGGGATGGCAGCGGCACCGGGCAGATCCAC
Organism: Pseudomonas abieticivorans; assembly: GCF_023509015.1. NCBI lineage: Bacteria > Pseudomonadati > Pseudomonadota > Gammaproteobacteria > Pseudomonadales > Pseudomonadaceae > Pseudomonas > Pseudomonas abieticivorans. Next base: position 2,322,733 of record NZ_CP094975.1, on the reverse strand, counting down.
TTCGCCGCGGCCAGCGTGCACGCCGAGCACTTGGGGCACATCGTTGAAAACCGCGTGGTGCAGGACGCTTTGCTCGAGTGCCTGCACGACAGTGAAATCGGCCTGCTGGCCAATGCGCGCCTGGAGCAGATGCGCCGCTCGGGTGACGATTGGCTGCTGACCCTGGCCGATGGCCGCACTGTGCGCACGCCGCTGGTGGTGGCGGCCGATGGTGCGCACTCGGCGGTGCGCCGCCTGACCGGCTGCGAAACACGGGAGTGGGATTACCTGCACCACGCCATCGTCACCAGCGTGCGCTGCACCCAGGCCCACCAGCGTACCGCCTGGCAGCGGTTCACCGATGATGGCCCGCTGGCGTTCCTGCCACTGGATCGCGATGACGGCGCGCACTGGTGCTCGATTGTCTGGTCGACCACGCCGGAACAAGCCCAGCGTTTGATGGCGCTGGATGACGCAACGTTCTGCCACGAACTTGAGCGGGCCTTCGAAGGCCGCCTGGGCCAGGTCGAGCATGCCGACGCCCGGGTTTGCGTGCCGCTGCGCCAGCGCCATGCCAAGCGTTACGTGGCCCAAGGCCTGGCACTGATCGGCGACGCCGCGCACACCATCCACCCGCTTGCCGGGCAGGGCGTGAACCTGGGCTTTCTGGATTCGGCAGTGCTGGCCGAGGAGTTGCAGCGCGCCCTGGACCGCGGCGAGCGGCTGGCCGACGTCAAGGTGCTGAGCCGCTACGAGCGTCGGCGCATGCCACACAACCTGGCGCTGATGGCCGCCATGGAAGGGTTCGAGCGGCTGTTCCAGGCCGATCCGCTGCCGGTGCGCTGGTTGCGCAACAGTGGTTTGAAGTGGGTGGAGCAATTGCCCGAAGCCAAGGCGGTTTTCGTCCGGCAAGCCCTGGGCCTGAGTGGCGACTTGCCGGAATTGGCCAAACCCTGAAGCTGTTGCAACATCCGGTAACTACTGACTTTCGACTTCGGTTGAGCAGCGAAATGCGATTCTCTACCATTTCGCCCTTAATTGGATATCGAGGGTCTGCACATGTCGGCACGCAAGCGTCTGTTAACCGCCTTGGCACTGGCGCTGTTCGCCACCGACGTGAAGGCTGCCGATGAAGTGGTGGTGTACTCCTCGCGCATCGATGAGTTGATCAAGCCGGTATTCGACGCCTACACCGCGCAAACCGGGGTGAAGATCAAGTTCATCACCGACAAGGAAGCGCCGCTGATGCAGCGCATCAAGGCCGAAGGCGAGAACGCCACGGCCGACCTGCTGCTCACCGTCGACGCCGGCAACCTGTGGCAGGCCGAGAAGATGGGCATCCTGCAGCCCATCCAGTCCAAGGTGATCGACGCCAACATCCCCGCGCAATACCGCTCCTCCACCCATGAGTGGACCGGCCTGAGCTTGCGCGCGCGCACCATTGTGTACTCCACCAGCCGGGTAAAACCCGAGCAGCTCTCTACCTACGAAGCCCTGGCCGACAAGGAATGGGAGGGCCGGTTGTGCCTGCGCACGGGGAAAAAAGTCTACAACCAGTCGCTGACCGCCACCCTGATCGAAACCCACGGCGCCGAGCAGACGGAAAACATCCTCAAGGGCTGGGTCAACAACCTGTCCACCGACGTTTTCTCCGATGACATCGCGGTCATCCAGGCAATCAACGCCGGGCAGTGCGACGTAGGTATCGTCAACACTTACTACTACGGCCGGCTGCACAAGCAGGACCCGGCCCTGGCCGTGAAGCTGTTCTGGCCCAACCAGGCCGACCGTGGCGTGCACGTGAACCTGTCGGGCATCGGCCTGACGCGCCATGCTCCGCACCCGCAGGCGGCCAAGGCATTGGTGGAGTGGATGACCGGTGCCCAGGCGCAAAAGCTGTTTGCCGACATCAACCAGGAATTCCCGGCCAACCCAAGTGTGTCGCCGTCGGCCGAAGTGGCCAGCTGGGGCACGTTCAAGCCCGACGCCTTGCCGGTTGAAGTGGCCGGTAAGCGCCAGGCCGAAGCCATCCGCCTGATGGACCGCGCCGGCTGGAATTGAAACTGCGCGTCACTGCGCAGGAGCGGATTTAGCCGCGAACCGGCCACCGCCGTCCCACCTGGCACACCGCGTTGTGTGCTTGGCGGATAAATCCGCGCCTACAGGAATGTGTGATTGAAATACGTGACCCAACGCCGCTGGTACCCGCTGGTGTTCGCCATCGCGGCGTTGGTTCTGCTGCCCCTCAGCGTCCTGGCGTTGTCTTGGCAACATGTCGACCAGCAGATCTGGGCGCATCTGTGGGACACCCAAATGACTCGCCTGCTGGGCAACACCCTGACCTTGATCGTCGGCGTAGGCATCGGTGTCACGCTGCTGGGCGTAAGCCTGGCCTGGCTGACCAGCCTGTGCGAGTTTCCTGGCCGGCGTTGGCTGGACTGGGCCTTGATGCTGCCTTTCGCCATCCCTGCGTACGTGCTGGCGTTTGTGTTTGTCGGGCTGCTGGATTTCGCCGGGCCGGTGCAGACGTTGCTGCGCGAGATTTTCGGCAGCGGCCTGCGGCTGCCGCGGGTGCGCTCCACCGGCGGCGTGATCCTGGTATTGGTGCTGGTGTTCTACCCCTACGTGTACTTGCTGGCCCGCACGGCGTTCCTGGCCCAGGGTAAAGGTCTGATGGAAGCTGCGCGAGTACTGGGGCAATCACCGCTGCAGGCGTTCTGGCGCGTCGCACTGCCCATGGCGCGTCCGGCCATCGGCGCCGGCGTGGCATTGGCACTGATGGAGACCCTGGCCGATTTTGGCGCGGTGGCGGTGTTCAACTACGACACCTTCACCACGGCGATCTACAAGACCTGGTATGGCTTCTTCAGCCTGTCCAGCGCCGCCCAACTGGCCAGCTTGCTGCTGGTGGCGGTGATGCTGGTGCTGTATGGCGAACGCCGGGCACGCGGGGCCCAGCTCGCCGCCAGCGAAAAGCCGCGAGGCAAGGCGCTGTACCCGCTCAAGGGCGTCAAGGCCCTGGCGGCCAGCACCTGGTGTGGGTTGGTGTTCGCCTGTGCCTTCGTCATACCCGTCGTGCAACTGGTGGCGTGGTGTTGGCAGCGCGGGCGGTTTGACTTGGACGAACGCTACAGCGGCTTGATCCTGCATTCACTTTACCTTGGCGCATTGGCGGCGCTGATTACCGTCAGCGTGGCACTGCTGCTGGCGTTCGCCCGCCGGCAGGCCCCCACGCCGGCCATACGCGCAGGGGTCAGCCTGGCGAACCTGGGCTACGCGCTGCCAGGCTCGGTGCTGGCGGTGTCGATCATGCTTGCCTTCAGCTACCTGGACCGCGAACTGGTCATCCCCGTGTCGGCGTGGTTGGGCGGTGCGGGTAAACCGTTGCTGCTGGGCAGCCTCTGCGCGTTGCTGTTGGCCTACCTGGTACGCTTCATCGCCGTGGCTTATGGGCCGCTGGAAAGCAGCCTGGCGCGTATTCGCCCGTCGCTGCCAGAAGCCGCGCGCAGCCTGGGCGTAGGCGGGCCACGGTTGTTCCTCAAGGTGTATGCGCCGCTGTTGGTGCCAGGGGCGTTGAGCGCGGCACTGCTGGTGTTCGTCGATGTGCTCAAGGAGATGCCGGCCACCTTGTTGATGCGCCCGTTCGGCTGGGACACGCTGGCAGTCAGGGTGTTTGAAATGACCAGCGAAGGGGAGTGGGCGCGCGCCTCGTTGCCGGCCCTGACGCTGGTGCTGGTGGGGTTGTTGCCGGTCATCGGTTTGATTCGACGTTCGGCACGGCAGATCGGTCAAACTTCGTAATCGGTCAGCCTTTAGGTGTCAGGGGCTGCCCTTGCAGCTACAATGCGCGGCATTCGGCGCGCACGGCCACCCCGGCCAGGTCACTGCACAAGCCTGAAAGGCCCGGTTTCAGAGGCTCTAAGCAGCAGTCGCAATTTTGCGCGCCTTCGCCACGCCCGGAAGGAGAAACCCATGGGACAGCGTACGCCTTTGTATGACCTGCACCTCGCGCTTGGCGCGAAGCTGGTCGATTTTGGCGGTTGGGACATGCCCCTGCATTATGGATCGCAGGTTGAGGAACACCACCAGGTGCGACGTGACTGCGGTGTCTTCGATGTTTCGCACATGACCATCATTGATGTCACAGGCTTTCAGGCCCAGCCGTTTCTGCGGCACCTGCTGGCCAATGATGTCGATCGTCTGCAAGGTCCGGGAACGGCCTTGTACAGTGCCATGCTCAACGCTCATGGCGGCATCGTCGACGACATGATCGTCTACCGCACCGAGGCGGGTTACCGCCTGGTCGCCAATGCCGCCACCCGCGACAAGGACATGGCCTGGCTGCGCAGCCACGCCGAGGGCTTCGAAGTCAGCCTGCAAGAGCACCCGGAACTGGCGATGCTGGCCATCCAGGGGCCGCAGGCGCGGCAGAAGATCAGCGAGCTGGTCACTCAGAACCGCGCCACCCTGATCCACCTGCTCAAACCCTTCGAAGGCCAGGCCGACGGCGAGTGGTTTATCGCCCGCACCGGCTATACCGGTGAAGACGGCCTGGAAATCATCCTGCCGGCGGCTGACGCCCTGACCTTTTTCAACGACCTGGTGGGCGCTGGCATCTCGCCGATTGGCTTGGGCGCGCGCGACACCCTGCGCCTGGAAGCCGGCATGAACCTGTACGGCCAGGATATCGATGAGCGGCACTCGCCCCTCACCTCGAACCTGGCCTGGAGCATCGCCTGGGAGCCGGCCGGGCGTGAATTCGTCGGCCGCGAGGCGCTGGAAGCCGAGCGCACCCATGGCATCGGCTCGAAACTGGTCGGCCTGGTGCTGGAGGAACGCGGTGTTTTGCGCGCCCATCAGGTGGTACGCATCGCGGAAATTGGCGAAGGTGAGATCACCAGTGGTAGTTTCTCTCCTACGCTGAGCAAATCCATTGCGCTGGCGCGCGTGCCGATGGCCACGGCCGACCGGGCCGAGGTAGAAATCCGCGGCAAGTGGTACCCGGTACGGGTGGTACAGCCGACGTTCGTGCGCCACGGCAAAACCCTGATCTGATAATTTTGCGGCCTACCGCTGACCCTGTTGAGGACAAGAAAATGAGCGATATCCCTGCTGACCTGCGATTCGCGGAAAGCCACGAGTGGGCCCGCCTGGAAGCCGATGGCACGGTTACCGTGGGCATTTCCGACCACGCGCAGGAAGCCTTGGGCGACGTGGTATTCGTCGAGCTGGCCGAAGTGGGCAAGGTGTTTGCCGCCGGTGACACGGCGGGGGTGGTCGAGTCCGTCAAGGCCGCCTCCGACATCTACTCCCCGGTTGCCGGTGAAGTGATCGCGGTCAACGAAGACCTGGGTGATGCTCCGGAATCGCTCAACAGCGAGCCCTACAGCGCCTGGATCTTCAAGCTCCAACCAAGCAATGCCGACGCGGACCTCGACAAACTGTTGGACGCCGCCGGTTACAAGGCCGCCATCGGCGAATAACTTCCGGGCGCAGGCGGCAATCTCTTTCTAGACTCTACTAGCCCTGACTTGTTGGGGCCCGGTCTTAGGTCTTACAAGAGAGAGCCGCTATGTCCCAGTCGCCATCCCTGAGCCAGCTGCAAGACGCCCAAGCTTTCCTCAGGCGCCACCTCGGCCCCGATGCGGCTGAACAACGCGCCATGCTCCAGACCCTGGGCCTTGAAAGCCGGGTCGAGCTGATCGAGCAAACCGTCCCCCCGGCCATCCGCTTCAACCGAGCCCTGGACTTGCCCTCGGCCCTGGACGAACAGGCTGCGCTGGCCAAGCTACGCGCTTATGCCGAGCAGAACGAGGTATGGAACAGCCTGATCGGCATGGGCTACCACGGCACCTTGACCCCTGCGGTCATCCTGCGCAACGTGCTGGAAAACCCTGGCTGGTACACCGCCTACACACCCTACCAACCCGAGATTGCCCAAGGTCGCCTGGAAGCCTTGCTTAATTTCCAGCAGATGACCATCGACCTGACTGGCCTTGAGCTGGCCAATGCCTCCCTGTTGGATGAAGCCACCGCGGCGGCCGAAGCCATGGCGTTGGCCCGACGCGTGGCCAAGTCCAACAGCAACCTGTTTTTCGTCGACCAGCATTGCCACCCGCAAACCCTGTCGGTGCTGCAAACCCGCGCCGAAGGCTTTGGCATCGAGTTGGTGGTCGATACGCTGGCCAACCTGGGTCATTACAAGGTGTTCGGGGCTTTGCTGCAATACCCCGACACCCACGGCGAGATCCACGACCTGCGGCCGTTGATCGAGGCGCTGCACGGGCAGCAGGCGTTGGCGTGCGTGGCCGCCGACCTGCTGAGCCTGGTATTGCTGACCCCGCCCGGTGAACTGGGCGCCGACGTGGTGTTCGGTTCGTCCCAGCGCTTTGGCGTGCCCATGGGCTACGGCGGGCCACATGCGGCGTATTTTGCCAGCCGCGAAGCGTTCAAGCGGGCTATCCCCGGGCGAATCATCGGTGTGTCCAAAGACGCTCGCGGCGGTGTCGCCCTGCGCATGGCCCTGCAAACCCGCGAGCAACATATCCGCCGCGAGAAGGCCAATTCGAACATCTGCACCGCCCAGGTGCTGTTGGCCAACATCGCCAGTTTCTATGCGGTGTACCACGGCCCCCAAGGCCTCAAGCGCATTGCCCAGCGGGTGCACCGGCTAACGGTCATCCTGGCCGCGGGCCTGGAGCGCAACGGCCTGAAGCGGCTCAACCGGCACTTCTTCGACACGCTGACCCTGGAAGTCGGCGGCAGCCAGACTGCCATCATCGAGAGCGCCAAGGCCGCGCGCATCAACCTGCGCATCCTGGGGCGCGGGCAGTTGGCAGTCAGCCTGGACGAGACCTGTGACGAGGCCACCGTAGAGCAACTGTTCGCGGTGTTCCTGGGGGCCGACCACGGCCTGGAAGTCGCGACCCTGGATTCCCAAGAGTTGGCCGACGGATTACCTGAGGGGCTGAGCCGAACCTCGGCGTTCCTCAGCCACCCGGTGTTCAACCTGCACCACAGCGAAACCGAAATGCTGCGTTACCTCAAGCAGCTGGAAAACAAGGACCTGGCCCTCAACCAGTCGATGATCCCACTGGGCTCCTGCACCATGAAGCTCAACGCTACCAGCGAGATGATCCCCATCACCTGGCCAGGTTTCGCCGCATTGCACCCCTTTGCCCCCATCGAGCAGGCCCAAGGCTACAAGGCGATGATCGATGAGCTTGAGCGCTGGCTCTGCGCGATAACCGGCTTCGATGCCATTTGCATGCAGCCCAACTCGGGTGCCCAAGGCGAGTACGCAGGCCTCTTGGCCATACGCAAATACCACGAGAGCCGCCAGCAGGGGGGGCGCGACATCTGCCTGATTCCGTCATCGGCCCACGGTACCAACCCGGCATCGGCGCAAATGGCCGGCATGCGCGTGGTGATCGTGGAGTGTGACGAGGCGGGCAACGTCGACCTGGACGACCTGAAAAGCAAGGCACATGAGGCGGGTACGCACCTGTCGTGCCTGATGGCCACCTACCCCTCCACCCATGGCGTGTACGAGGAGGGCATCAGCGAGATATGTGAAGTTATCCACAGCCAGGGCGGGCAGGTCTACATGGACGGAGCAAACCTGAACGCGCAGGTGGGCCTGGCACGGCCGGCCGATATCGGCGCCGACGTGTCGCACATGAACCTGCACAAAACCTTTTGCATCCCGCATGGTGGCGGCGGCCCGGGCATGGGGCCGATCGGCGTGCGTGCGCACCTGGCGCCCTTTGTCGCCAATCACCCGGTCATCCCCATCGACGGCCCGCAAGCCGGCAACGGTGCCGTCAGTGCCGCGCCTTGGGGCAGTGCCAGTATTTTACCGATCAGTTGGATGTACATCGCCATGATGGGCCCGCAACTGGCCGATGCCAGCGAGGTGGCGATCCTCTCGGCAAACTACCTGGCGCAACAACTGGCGGGCGCCTTCCCGGTGCTTTACAGCGGCCGCAACGGCCGGGTGGCCCATGAATGCATTCTGGACCTGAGACCTTTGAAAGCGCTGACGGGTATTACCGAGGAAGACGTGGCCAAGCGCCTGATGGATTACGGCTTCCATGCCCCGACCATGTCGTTCCCAGTGCCCGGCACCTTGATGGTCGAGCCAACCGAGAGCGAGTCCAAGGCAGAACTCGATCGATTTGTCGAAGCCATGCTGAGCATTCGTGCAGAAATCGCCCAGGTGCAGAACGGCAATTGGCCGGCCGAGGACAACCCGCTCAAGGGGGCGCCGCATACCTTGGCCGATATCACCGGGGTGTGGGAACGTACTTACAGCATTGCCCAGGCCATCACGCCCACCGCGCACACCCGTGCGCACAAGTATTGGCCTGCGGTAAACCGGGTGGACAATGTGTATGGCGATCGCAATTTGTATTGCGCGTGCGTGCCGGTAGACGATTACCGCTGACCGGCGCATTACCCGCCGGGCGCGGCGGGTAATGCGCCCGGAGGGTAATGGCGACTTACTCGTTGGCGGCGACCGAGGAGCCTTTGATCAAGATAGCGTTGGCCAAATCCATGTCACTGGCTTTCAAGCCTGGGTTGTCCGCACGAACCTGGTTCATCGCCGCTTCCAGATACGGGCCACGGATACTGCCATCGCTGGCCACGAAGCTGCCGGCGTCGTCTTGCGCCGCGACGATCAGCTTGTGGTGCCTGAAGGTCAGGTAGGTGGAACCGGTGGTTGCACCGGACGACAGTACATCACGCAGAAAACCATCGGCCATGGCAGAGCCGACCGGTAGTGACAGCAAGGCAAGTGTGACAACGGCAATTTTTAGGCGCATGGCAGGTGACTCCGACTGAGTTATCTCGGTATTTGGATTCGAAACCCTGCGTGCGAGTTCCGTGAGTGCGCAAAGCTATTTCAGATCGTTGCGTGGGGTAACGCGCAAAACCTCCTCCAAGGTGGTCAGGCCGCTGGCGACCTTTTGCGCGCCTGACAGGCGCAAGCTGCGCATGCCTTCCTTCACCGCCTGGCGCTTGAGGGCCAACAAGTCGGTTTCGGCCTGCACATGCGCCTTCACGTTGTCGGACATCAGCATGATCTCGTACACCCCGGCACGGCCACGGAAGCCGGTGTCGCGGCACTCCAGGCAGCCCATGGCACGGTTGACGGCGTGGGGTACCGGCGCCTGCCAGGGGCGTGTCAATTCCTGCCAGTCTTCGTCGCTGATCTGTTGCGGGGCCTTGCAGTGCGGGCATAGCGTGCGCACCAAGCGTTGCGCCATCACCCCCAGCACCGTGGCTTTGATCAGGTAATGCGGCACGCCCAGCTCCAACAACCGGCTGATCGCGCTGGGCGCGTCGTTGGTGTGCAGGGTCGACAGCACCAGGTGCCCGGTGAGCGCCGCCTGGATTGCCATCTCGGCGGTTTCCAGGTCGCGGATTTCGCCGATCATGATGATATCCGGGTCCTGGCGCATCAGTGCGCGCACGCCGCTGGCAAAGGTCAGGTCGATGTTGTGCTGCACCTGCATCTGGTTGAACGCCGGCTCCACCATCTCGATCGGGTCTTCGATGGTGCACAGGTTCACTTGTGGCGTGGCCAGTTTTTTCAGGGTGGTGTAGAGCGTGGTGGTCTTGCCTGAGCCGGTGGGGCCGGTCACCAGGATGATGCCGTTGGGCTGGCGGGTCATGTCCAGCCAGCGCTTGAGGTCTTCATGGCTGAAGCCCAGTTGGTCGAAGTTTTTCAGCAGCACTTCAGGGTCGAAGATGCGCATGACCATTTTTTCGCCAAAGGCGGTGGGCAGCGTCGACAGCCGCAACTCCACTTCGCCGCCCTCCGGGGTCTTGGTTTTGACCCGGCCATCCTGTGGTTTGCGCTTCTCGGCCACGTTCATGCGCCCCAGGCTCTTCAGGCGGCTGGTGATGGCCATGGTCACCTGGGGCGGAAATTGGTAGACGTTGTGCAGCACGCCGTCGATGCGAAAACGCACGGTGCCGTGTTCGCGGCGCGGCTCGATGTGGATATCGCTGGCCCGTTGCTGGAAGGCGTACTGGAACAGCCAGTCGACGATATTGATGATGTGTGCGTCGTTGGCGTCGGGCTCCTGATCGCCCGAGCCCAGGTTCAGTAGTTGCTCGAAATTGCCCAGGTTGCTGGCTTTCTGGTCGCTGGCGTTAGCGCCGCTGACCGAGCGCGCCAGGCGGTAGAACTCCACGGTAAAGCGCTGGATTTCCGCCGGGTTGGCGACCACCCGCTTGATTGGCAGCTTGAGCACGTGGGCCAGGTCTGCTTCCCAATTGCTGACGTAGGGCTGGGCACTGGCGATGGTCACGGACTTGGGGTCTGCAGCCACCGCCAGGATCCGGTGACGCTGGGCGAAGGCGTAGGACATGACGGGGGTGAGCGCCGCCACGTCGATCTTCAGCGGGTCAATGCGCAAGTAAGGCTGGCCGGCTTGCTGCGCCAGCCACAGGGTCAGGTTTTCCAGGTCCAACGATTTGCCGGGCCGGCTCAGGTCGTCGATTTGCTGGCTGGCCAGGAACTCCAGCGGGTGCAATTGGCTGTTGCGCGTGGTACGGCGCGCGGTCAGAGCGTATTCGGCCGAATCCTGGGTGATAAACCCCTGGCTGACCAGTTCACGTAACAGATCATTCAGATCCAGCCAGCGGTCCTGGGAAACAATAGCGACGGACATGCAGGCTCCTTGAGTCGGTTCCACTACATCCTGTCGGCGCGCCAAGCGTGCCGACTGAAAGGGAAGAGTAGACCGGGGGATACCCGTTATGTTGCCGCCCGTGCGGCTAAAAAGTTTCCGCGGCTTTCTGCGCCGGGCGCTTCAAACCGCTGCTTGCCACGCCGTGCGAGGGTTTGCCTGCATCAGCTCGACGGAGCAGACGCTGATCAGATTGCGCATTTTCTGACCAATGACCTCCGCGCGATGCCAGCTCAGCCCTTCGATCTGGATATCGATGTGCAGCGCATCATCCTTTTGCAGGGCATTGACCTGTTGCGGCATCAGGCCTTGCAAGGCAAACAGGTTGAGTACCCGGCACAGGCAGTCGGCCTCGGCCTCGGCCACCAGTTGGAAGTAGACCTGGGTGGTTGGCGCGTGGCGGGCCCAGGCGTCGTTGCGGGCAGCGGGGAAGGCTTCGAAAGAGGACATGGGAAGGCTCCGAACAAGTTGGAGAAATCTTCACATGGTTGGCCGGGTATTTCTTGCCCAATCACTGCGTGTTTTGCGCTATTTTGAATTACACGAGTTGTAAGGCGTGCTTTTGGAGAATTGATTATGCAAGGCGAGTTGGACATCTACGATCGGCGAATCCTCGCGCTGCTCCAAGAGGACGCTTCGCTGTCGAGCGCGCAGATCGCCGAGCAGGTTGGGCTGTCCCAGTCGCCGTGCTGGCGGCGTATCCAGCGCATGAAGGAGGAGGGGATCATTCGCGGCCAAGTCACCTTGCTGGATCGCAAGAAGATCGGCTTGAACACGCAGATTTTCGCCGAGGTCAAACTCAACGCCCACGGGCGATCCAACTTCACTGAATTCACCGACGCGATACGCGGCTTTCCGGAAGTGCTGGAGTGCTATGTGCTGATGGGGGCCGTGGACTTTCTGTTGCGTATCGTGACGCCGGACATCGAGGCCTACGAGCGGTTCTTCTTCGAAAAGCTCTCGATGGTGCCCGGTATCCAGGAGGTCAACTCGACGGTGGCCTTGTCGGAGATCAAGTCCACCACGAGCTTGCCCGTACTGCCCGGGTAATGCGCGGTCAAACTTATGTAGGCGCGGAGTTATCCGCGAAAAGCACAACGCGGTGCATCTGAAGCAACGCAGCGTTCTTTTCGCGGATCAATCTGCCCCTACGGCAGTGCGCGTTATTTACGCAGCAGTTGTTTCCAGGCGCGGCTCTGGAACACGGTCAGCGCTTGCTGAACCCGTGCATCCAGCACTTCGTCGGTGATGTCTTGGCAGGCCAGGTCATGCAGCTTGTTCAGCTCGCCGTACAGGCGGTCGACTTCCGGCAGGTCCAGCACGGCGCGGGCGTGGTGCAGCCAGGCCTGGATGCGCTCGATGCGTGGCAGTTGCTCGGCCAGGTCTTCGGGCTGTTGCTGGTAGCGCGACAATTGCAGGGCGGTTGCCTCTTCGCCGAGGAAGTGGCCCAGCCAGTTGGCCAGTTGCGCGGCGCCCTGGCGGTTGCCACGGTTGTTACGCTCGACAGTCCAGGCGCGGCCCAGCAGCCAGATCGAGGTATTCAACGAGAACTCGCCCCAGCGGGTGTCTTGCAACTCTTCCAGGAACTGCTCTGGCGCGGCCTTGCGCACGTCCTCGTCTGCCACGCCAGCGTGTACCAGCGGGCGCCAGTCTTCCAGCAGGGCGTCCAGGCTGGCGCGCAACGCGTGGGTGGTGCTGCGCGGTGCGGCTTGGCCAAGGCTGCCGGCCAGGGCGCGCAATTCGCTCAGTTGCTCGACCCAGTCCAGCAACAGGCGCCAGTGGCCATTGTGGCGGTATTGTTCGGCCAGGCGCTGGCTGCTGCCCAGCAGATGCCAGGCCAGGGCGGCGAAAGCGTCGTCCAATGGCGTTTCGGCAGTCAGTTCAGGCGCAGGCAGGCTCAAGGCGTAGCTGCCGGCGTCGAACAGGCGATAGCCGCGCTCGGCTTTGCTGATGTCGCAAGGCATCAGCGGCAACGTGGCAGCCAGTTCCGCGGCCAGTTCCAGCAGGGCAGCGGGTTCGCCTTCGCGCAATTCCAGCTCCAGCTCGCAGATTTCTTCGGACTGCTTGCCGACGATCACCTTGCCCAGGTCCAGGGCGGCTTCGATCACCACCTTAGCCTTGCCACGGCCCCAGGCGATTTCGGCGCGCTCGCGCACGAAGTCGGTGGTGAACATTGGCTTGATGGTCTTTTTGTCCAGCTCAGCCAGCGCTTCTGGCCAGCATTCGCCGTCCAGCTTCTTGAGGTCCAGCTTGGCTTTTTCCAGTTTCCAGTCGTACTCGTTGCGCTCCGACAGGCCGGCGATGCTCTGGCCGCGGGTCTTGAGGGTCTGGATCACTTCGTCGCCATCACGGCGCAGGCGCAGGGCAACCTTGGCTGCGGCCAAGTCGCGCCCAGGGGTGTCGAAGTACTGATTGAACAGCTCACGGCGTTCCCAGCCACTCTTGTTGCGCTTTTTCAGCAACGGGTGTTCGCGCAGGGCAGCCAGTGTTTCCGGGCTGACGCGCAGTTTGATTTCGGTTTCTTTTTGCATGGCGGGAGAATCCAGGCGCTGTTCTGAAAGGAGCGCAGATGACTGCTAAGGCCGTGCAGTGTACAGGAGTCGCATCCCCACGGTTTATTCTCGGCGCTCAATGGCTCTATGATGGGGCTCGGAACCCGGAGAATGCCCATGCCGTTGCCTTCGTTCAAAGAGCAGTTCGCCGCGCTGATTGCCGCGCCTTCAGTCAGTTGCACCCAGGCGAGCCTGGACCAGACCAACAAGCCGGTGATCGAGCTGCTGACCAGTTGGCTGGGCGACCTCGGGTTTGCCTGCGACGTGCGCGAAATCAAGCCGGGCAAGTTCAACCTGCTGGCCACCTACGGCAGTGGCCCCGGCGGCCTGGTGCTGTCGGGGCACAGCGACACCGTGCCTTACGATGAGAAGCTGTGGCAGACCGACCCGCTGAAAGTCACCGAGGTGGACGGGCGCTGGGTGGGCCTGGGCAGCTGCGACATGAAGGGCTTTTTTGCCCTGATCATCGACGCCGTCATCCCGCTGCTGGCGCATGACTTCAAGCAGCCGCTGCTGATTCTGGCCACCTGCGACGAGGAAAGCTCCATGTCCGGCGCCAAGGCCCTGGCCGAGGCAGGCTGGCCGTTGGGCCGCGCCGCAGTGATAGGTGAACCCACGGGCCTCAAGCCGATACGCCTGCACAAGGGCGTGATGATGGAGCGCATCGACATCCTCGGGCGCAGTGGCCATTCCTCCGACCCAAGCCTGGGCCACAGCGCCCTGGAGGCCATGTACGACGCCATTGGCGCGCTCAAAGGCCTGCGTGCGCAGTGGCAGTTGGAATACAACAACGCGCAGTTCAGCGTGCCGCAACCCACGCTGAACTTCGGCTGTATCCATGGCGGCGACAACCCCAACCGCATCTGCGGGCAATGCTCGCTGGAGTTCGACCTGCGGCCCTTGCCGGGCATGGACCCGGCCGTGCTGCGCGCGGCCATCCGCCAGAAGCTCGAACCCTTGGCCGAGGTGCATCAGGTCAAGATCGACTACGCGCCGTTGTTCAGCGAAGTGCCGCCTTTCGAACAAGGTGCCGACTGCGAATTGGTGCGGGTGGCCGAGCGCCTGACCGGCCACCGGGCGGAAGCGGTGGCATTTGGCACCGAAGCGCCTTATCTTCAGCGCCTGGGTTGCGAGACCCTGATCCTGGGGCCGGGCGACATTGCCTGTGCGCACCAGCCGGGCGAGTACCTGGAAATGTCACGACTTGAGCCTACAGTGCGTCTATTGCGTGACCTGATCGAACATTACTGCCTCAAACCAGTCAGTGTTTAAACCTTTGATGAGCCTGATCGTAACCATGAGGAGAGCGCGCGTGTCGCCAAGCCTGTTCCGACGATAACCAGCAGCCTGCTGTGCGCTTCCACTTCGTCCTCAATTTTTACAGGCTCCTCTGGTTATGCCCGAATACGTCAACTGGCTTCGTCACGCTTCGCCTTACATCAATGCCCACCGCGATTGCACCTTCGTCGTCATGCTGCCCGGTGACGGCGTCGAGCACCCCAACTTCGGCAATATTGTCCACGACCTGGTGCTGTTGCACAGCCTGGGCGTGCGCTTGGTGCTGGTGTATGGCTCGCGCCCGCAAATCGAAAGCCGCCTGGCGGCCCGCGGCCTGACCCCGCACTACCACCGTGGCCTGCGCATCACCGATGCCGCCACGCTGGAGTGCGTGGTGGACGCGGTGGGCCACCTGCGCATCGCGATCGAGGCGCGCCTGTCGATGGACATGGCGTCTTCGCCGATGCAGGGGTCGCGCTTGCGCGTGGCCAGCGGCAACCTGGTGACCGGGCGGCCGATCGGCGTGGTCGAAGGCATCGACTACCACCATACCGGTGAGGTGCGCCGGGTCGACCGCAAGGGTATCAACCGCCTGCTCGACGAACGCTCCATCGTGCTGCTGGCGCCCCTGGGTTACTCGCCTACCGGCGAGGTGTTCAATATCGCCTGTGAAGACGTGGCCACCCGCGCGGCGATCGACCTGGGCGCAGAAAAACTGGTGCTGTACGGCGGCCGACAGCGGCCTGATCGACGAAAATGGCCGGCTGGTACGTGAACTTCGCCCACAACAGGTGCCCGCGCACCTGCAGCGCCTGGGCATGGAGAACTACCAGGCCGAGTTGCTGGATGCGGCTGCACAGGCCTGCCAGGGCGGCGTCGCGCGTAGCCACATCGTCAGCTATGCCGACGATGGCGCGCTGTTGACCGAGCTGTTCACCCGTGACGGTGGCGGCACCCTGGTGGCCCAGGAGCAATTCGAACAGGTGCGCGAGGCGACCATCGAAGACGTCGGCGGCTTGCTCGACCTGATCAGCCCGCTGGAAGAGCAGGGCATCCTGGTACGCCGCTCTCGCGAGGTGCTGGAACGCGAAATCGAGCAGTTCAGCGTGGTGGAGCGCGAAGGCATGATCATCGCCTGCGCGGCGCTGTACCCGATCGCCGATTCACAGGCGGGCGAGCTGGCGTGCCTGGCGGTGAACCCGGAGTACCGGCATGGCGGGCGTGGCGATGAGCTGCTGGAACGCATCGAGGAGCGCGCCAAGGCCCAAGGCTTGAACACCTTGTTCGTGCTGACCACCCGTACGGCGCACTGGTTTCGCGAACGAGGGTTTATCCCAAGCGGCGTGGAACGCCTGCCGGCGGCGCGGGCGTCGCTGTACAACTACCAGCGTAATTCGAAGATTTTCGAGAAGTCGATCTAGCCCTGTGTGCGCACGGCGTGCCGGCGATGGCGTCCTTGAGGGCCCGATCGCCGGCAAGCCGTGCACCCACAATTGCTGTCAGTTGCTGATCGCCAGGATGCTAGCCTGATACGACCCCACGAACGTATCGAAATCCCCTACCTCGTTTTGCTCCAGTTCCGCCTGTTGGGCGATAGAGGTGCGGGCCAGGGTTTCGAACTTCGCCTGCTCTTGCACGCCCAATGATTCATTGCGGAAGTATTCGGCATGGGCGCGGCTTTGGCGCATAGAGAACTGCGCGAAGCTTTCCTTGTGCTCGGCCATTTTCGCCAGCACCTGGGCCGATGGGGTGGCGCTAGGGTCGTTGACCTTGGTCTGTTGCGCGGCCAACGCCTTGGCGTGCTCTTCGCCGCCATGGCTCTGGTCGAGCAGGGCGGCCAAGGGGGCGATACGTTCCAGCAGTTCGCCAGCCCAGGTTTTCAGCTCTACCGATTGGCCATCGCGCTGCAATTGCAGGCCAGGACGGCGGCCTTCCTTGACCACGCTGAGGAAGTTGTTGGTGCAGCCACTGCATTCGGTGCCACCCAACTGCGGGCTTTGTTCCAGGGCGCAGAACAGCAGGAAGGCATCCAGGAAGCGTGATTCGGTCAGGTCGATGCCGGTTGGCAGGAACGGGTTGATGTCCAGGCAACGCACCTCGACGTACTGCACGCCGCGAGCCATCAGCGCCTGAATCGGCCGCTCGCCGGTGTAGGTCACGCGCTTGGGGCGGATGTTGGAGTAGTACTCGTTTTCGATCTGCAGGATGTTGGTGTTCAACTGAACCCACTCGCCATCCTTGTGCGTGCCGATCTCGACGTAGGGTGCATAGGGCGTGGCCACCGCTTCGCGCAGGCTGTCGGTGTAGCTGGCCAAGTCGTTGTAGCACGGCGTCAGGCCCGCCTGGGCGTTGCTCTGGTAACCCAGGTCGCTCATGCGCAGGCTGGTGGCGTATGGCAGGTACAGGGTGTCGGCGTCCAGCTGTTCCAGCTGGTGTGCCCGGCCACGCAAGAAGCCCGCATCCAACGCGGGCGAAGCGCCAAACAGGTACATCAGCAACCAGCTGTAGCGGCGGAAGTTACGGATCAGCGCAATGTAGGACGAAGACTGGTAGTCCCGGTCGCTTTCAATTGCGCCTTCGGCTTCACGCAGCAGCGGCCAGAGTTTTTCTGGCAGCGAGAAGTTGTAGTGGATACCGGCGATGCACTGCATGGTGCGGCCATAGCGCAGGGCCAGGCCTTGGCGATACACGTACTTGAGTTGGCCGATGTTCGAGGTGCCGTAGTAGGCGATCGGAATATCTTCCTCGGCCGGCAACGGGCACGGCATCGAGTGGCTCCACAGGTACTCGCTGCCCAGCTTGCTGTAGGCAAAGCGGTGGATGGTATCCAGGCTTTTCAGGGTTTGCGCCGGGTCGGCCAAGGCTGGGGTGATGAACTCCAGCAGTGACTCGGAGTAATCCGTGGTGATCTGTTCGTGGGTCAGCGCGGCGCCCAGGGCTTCCGGATGCGGCGTCTGGGCCAGGCGGGCTTCGCCGGTAACGCGCAGGCATTCGCGTTCAATGCCGTGCAGGCACTGCTCGAGCAGGGGTAGGTTGGCACGCTCGCCCAAAAGGTTCAGGCGGCGGTTGAGAAGTTCGCTCAAGTTGGATTCCTTCACGCGTCAGTCGCCCCAATATGGGGGTGGAATTGACGGTCTACAAGGGTGAAGAAAGGAACCGGCGTTGTCGCCTGGCATTATTTGTAAGTACCGATAACTCCGGCAACTTCCAGGCTGTGAATTCCGGCACCGCATACGCAGTGCCGAAATTACCGCAGAACCGCTTGCGGGGCTAGAGAGCGGCGAAGGTGCCTTGTGCTTTTGCTACCAGTTTGTCGTCCTGAAGCACCTCGGCGTCGACCACCAAGGTGCGACGGCCGGCGTGGATCACCTTGGCGATACACAGCACCTCGCCTTCGGAAACTGCCCGCAGGTAGTTGATCTTGCACTCGATGGTCACGCTTTGCTGGTCAAAGCCATGGGCGCTGGAACAGGCCAACCCCATGGCAATGTCGACCAAGCTGAACATGGCGCCGCCGTGCAGCTTGCCACCGCGGTTGCGCAGCTCAGGCGCAAGCGCCAGGCGCACCTCGGCCACGCCTTCGCCCAGGCGCACCAGTTGGGCACCCAACAGTTTGGTGAAATTGCTGTGGACCAGATCCTGAGGGATATCCATCAGCGTTTCTTCAACTGTTTGGCGTTGGCAAACAACGACGCCATGGCGTTGTTCACTGGCGCTGCGGTCTCCTTGACGCGGGCCGGTGCACTGGACTGGCGCGGTGCCGAGCCTGGGCGGCTGCCACGGGCGCCATCGATCTTCTCGCCCGGGGTGTCGCTCATGCGCATAGACAGGCCCACGCGCTTGCGTGGAATGTCGATTTCCATGACCTTGACCTTGACCACGTCGCCGGCCTTCACCGCTTCACGCGGATCCTTGATGAACTTCTCCGACAGCGCGGAGATGTGCACCAGGCCGTCCTGGTGAACGCCGATGTCGACGAAAGCGCCGAAGTTGGTCACGTTGGTGACCACGCCTTCCAGGATCATCCCCAGTTGCAGGTCCTTCAGGTCTTCCACGCCTTCCTGGAACTCGGCAGTCTTGAACTCGGGGCGCGGGTCGCGGCCCGGTTTGTCCAATTCCTGCAGGATGTCGGTAACGGTCGGCAGGCCGAAGGACTCGTCGGTGTATTTTTTCGGGTCCAGGCGCTTGAGGAAGCCGCTGTCGCCGATCAGCGAGCGGATGTCGCGGTCGGTTTCAGCCGCGATGCGCTGTACCAGCGGGTAGGCTTCGGGGTGAACTGCCGAGGCGTCCAGCGGGTTGTCGCCATTCATCACGCGCAGGAAGCCTGCGGCCTGTTCGAAGGTTTTTTCGCCCAGGCGGCTGACTTTTTTCAGCGCCGCGCGGGTGGCGAACGCGCCGTTGGCGTCGCGGTGGGCAACGATGTTCTGCGCGAGCGTGGTATTCAGGCCCGAGATGCGTGCCAGCAGGGCCACGGAGGCGGTGTTCACGTCCACGCCTACGGCGTTCACGCAGTCTTCGACCACCGCATCCAGGCCACGCGCCAGCTTGAGCTGGCTGACGTCATGTTGGTACTGGCCCACGCCGATGGATTTCGGGTCGATCTTCACCAGCTCTGCCAGCGGGTCTTGCAGGCGACGGGCGATGGACACGGCGCCACGGATGGACACATCCAGGTCCGGGAATTCCTTGGCGGCCAACTCGGAAGCCGAGTACACCGAAGCGCCCGCTTCGGAAACCATGACCTTGGTCATCTTCAGCGCTGGGTATTTTTTGATCAGGTCAGCGGCCAGCTTGTCGGTTTCACGGCTGGCAGTGCCGTTGCCGATGGCGATCAGGTCGACCGAGTGCTTGGCGCACAGGGCGGCGAGCACGGCGATGGTCTGGTCCCACTTGTTGTGCGGCACGTGCGGGTAAACGGTGGCGAAGTCGAGCATCTTGCCGGTGGCATCTACCACAGCAACCTTGCAGCCGGTGCGCAGGCCCGGGTCCAGGCCCAGGGTCGCGCGCGGGCCGGCCGGGGCGGCCAGCAGCAGGTCGTGCAAGTTGTGGGCGAACACGTTGATCGCCTCGGTCTCGGCGCCGTCGCGCAGCTCGCCCAGCAAGTCGGTTTCCAGGTGGCTGTAGAGCTTGACCTTCCAGGTCCAGCGCACCACTTCGCCCAGCCATTTGTCAGCAGGACGGTTCTGGTTTTTCAGGTCGAAATGCTCGCCGATCATCATTTCGCACGGGTGCAGGGTGCCCGGCAGCTCTTCGCCCACTTTCAGGGCCGAGCTGAGGATGCCTTCGTTGCGGCCGCGGAAAATCGCCAAGGCACGGTGCGACGGCATGCTCTTGAGTGGTTCGTCGTGTTCGAAGTAGTCGCGGAACTTGGCGCCTTCTTCTTCCTTGCCGGCCACGACGCGGGCGCTGAGGGTGGCTTCCTGCTTGAGGTAGCTGCGCAGTTTGTCGAGCAGCTTGGCGTCTTCGGCAAAGCGCTCCATCAGGATGTACTTGGCGCCTTCCAGGGCGGCCTTGGTGTCGGCCACGCCTTTTTCGGCGTTGACGAAGCGGGCCGCCTCTTCTTCAGGGGTCAGCAGTGGGTTGCCGATGAGGCCGTCGGCCAACTCGCCAAGGCCGGCTTCCAGGGCGATCTGGCCTTTGGTGCGGCGCTTTTGCTTGTAGGGCAGGTAAAGGTCTTCGAGGCGCGTCTTGGTGTCGGCCAGCTGGATGTCGCGGGCCAATTCGGGGGTCAGCTTGCCTTGTTCCTCGATGCTGGCGAGGATGCTGATACGCCGTTCGTCGAGTTCACGCAGGTAGCGCAGGCGTTCTTCCAGATGGCGCAACTGGGTGTCGTCCAGGCTGCCGGTCACTTCTTTACGGTACCGCGAGATAAAGGGCACCGTGGAGCCTTCATCAAGTAGAGCCACGGCCGCTTCGACCTGCTGTGGGCGTACGCCGAGTTCTTCGGCGATGCGGCTGTTGATGCTGTCCATAAGACCACCTGACCAATTGTGAATGCAGAGCCGCCGGCCGGGGCTGGCGAACAATCTCGCCGGGTATTTCCGGCGTAAAAGGGCGGCATTATAACCAGCGAAACTCGCTTGGGGCGATTGCCTGGAAATGACCCGACTACCTGTGGGCATGGCAAGTCAGGAAAAATCTGCTAACAATGCACTAGGAAAGTTCATCGGCGGCTGGGCCATAATGCTTGCCGAATTAAAGGAGTGACCCATGAGCAGTACTGCACAGACAGCCGAAGGTGGAAAGATCCTCATCGTAGATGACGACAAGGGTATTCGGAGCGGCCTCGAGCGTTTTTTGGCGCAGAAGGGCTTCAACGCGCGTGGCGCCGAAGACGCCAAGCACATGGACAAGCTGCTGGAGCGTGAGTCCTTCAACCTGATCGTGCTCGACGTGATGATGCCCGGTGAAGACGGCCTCAGCGCCTGCCGTCGCCTGCGTGAAGCCGGCAACCAGATCCCGATTATCATCCTGACCGCCAAAGGCGACGACGAAAGCCGCATCAAGGGCCTGAACCTGGGCGCTGATGACTTCCTGGCCAAGCCCTTCAACCCTGATGAACTGGTTGCTCGCATCAACGCCGTGCTGCGCCGCCAGCCTTCGGTGGTGCCAGGTGCGCCGGGCAGCGAAGACGAAACCGTGACCTTCGGTGATTACGAACTGTCCCTGGCCACCCGCGAGCTCAAGCGCGGCAAGGAGGTGCACATGCTCACCACCGGTGAGTTTGCCGTGCTCAAGGCCTTGGTCATGAACGCTCGCCAGCCGCTGACCCGTGACAAGCTGATGAATCTGGCCCGTGGCCGCGAGTGGGATGCGCTGGAGCGCTCCATCGACGTGCAAATCTCGCGTCTGCGCCGCATGATCGAACCCGATCCTTCCAAGCCGCGTTACATCCAGACTGTCTGGGGCGTGGGCTACGTGTTCGTACCGGACGGCAACGCCAAGTGACGGAGCATTTGCAGGAGCGTTGATCCTGAGAGCGTTTGGGCCTTGTCATAGGCTGCGCTTTCGGGATACTCATCCCCCCGCAATCTATGCGAGCCTGGCTCGCTCCTGCAAAGTGTATGGCTGCTGTTTATGAAAACCCCGGTCTGGTTCCCCCAAAGCTTCTTCTCGCGCACCCTTTGGCTGGTGCTGATCGTCGTGCTGTTCTCCAAGGCGTTGACCTTGGTGTACCTGCTGATGAACGAGGACGTGCTGGTTGATCGCCAATACAGCCACGGCGTTGCCTTGACCTTGCGAGCCTATTGGGCGGCGGACGAGTCTGACCGCGAAAAAATCGCCGATGCCGCCGGTTTGATTCGCGTGGTCGGTGGCGGCGTGCCGGAAGGCGAGCAGCATTGGCCCTACAGTGAAATCTACCAGCGGCAGATGCAAGCCGAGTTAGGCGCTGACACCGAAGTGCGCTTGCGCGTGCATGCGCCGCCTGCCCTTTGGGTGCGCGCCCCCAGCCTGGGCGCGGGTTGGCTGAAGGTGCCGCTGTACCCGCACCCCTTGCGGGGCCAAAAAATCTGGAGCGTGTTGGGCTGGTTCCTGGCCATCGGCTTGCTGTCCACGGCATCTGCCTGGATTTTCGTGCGCCAACTCAACCAACCGCTTAAACGCCTGGTGTTTGCCGCAAGGCAACTGGGGCAGGGCCGCAGCGTGCGCCTGCCGGTTAGCGATACCCCCAGTGAAATGACTGAGGTGTACCGGGCCTTCAACCAGATGGCCGAAGACGTCGAACAGGCTGGGCGTGAACGCGAGTTAATGTTGGCGGGGGTGTCCCATGACCTTCGTACGCCGCTGACCCGGTTGCGCTTGTCAGTAGCGCTGATGAGCCCGGATAACGAGTTCTCCGCCGACATGGTGCGCGATATCGAAGACATGGACGCTATCCTCGATCAGTTCCTGGCCTTTATCCGCGATGGGCGCGACGAGGCCATCGAGGAGGCTGACCTGTGTGATTTGATTCAAGACGTTGTAGCGCCCTACAACCAGCAGCAAGAGCACGTGCGCCTGTGCCTTGAGCCCATACCACCGTTCCCGCTGCGCCGGGTTTCATTCAAGCGCATGCTCAACAACCTGATCGGCAATGCCTTGAATCATGCGGGTGATGGCGTCGAGGTGGCCGCTTACGTGTCGGGTGACAATAGCGCGCCCTACGTGGTGTTGAGCGTGCTGGACCGGGGGGCCGGTATCGACCCCTCGGAGTTGGCGGGGATCTTCGACCCGTTCATCCGGGGCGACCGCGCGCGAGGCGGCAAGGGCACCGGGTTGGGCCTTGCGATCGTCAAGCGGATTGCCGCCATGCATGGCGGCAATGTCGAGTTGCGCAACCGCTCCGGCGGCGGCCTCGAGGCCCGCGTGCGCTTGCCCCTGGGCCTGATGCTGCCGCGCGACGCGGTGTAGTCAGCCTTTGCCTTTGGTGCGGGTCATGTTAGGCCCGCTGTTTTTCTCGATGTGCTCGATGATCATCCCGGCCACGTCCTTGCCGGTGGTCACTTCGATGCCTTCAAGGCCTGGCGATGAGTTCACCTCCATCACCAGCGGCCCGTGGTTGGAGCGCAAAATGTCGACGCCCGCGACGCTCAGGCCCATCACCTTGGCGGCACGGATGGCGGTCATGCGTTCTTCCGGGGTGATCTTGATCAGGCTGGCGCTGCCACCGCGGTGAAGGTTGGAGCGGAACTCGCCGGGCTTGGCCTGGCGCTTCATCGAGGCGATGACCTTGTCGCCCACCACGAAGCAGCGGATGTCGGCACCGCCGGCTTCCTTGATGTATTCCTGCACCATGATGTTCTGCTTGAGGCCCATGAAAGCCTCGATCACCGACTCGGCCGCCTTGGTGGTCTCGCACAGCACCACGCCGATGCCCTGCGTGCCTTCCAATACCTTGATCACCAACGGTGCGCCATTGACCATCTGGATCAGGTCGGGGATGTCGTCCGGGGAGTGCGCGAAGCCCGTCACCGGCAAGCCGATACCGCGCCGCGACAGCAATTGCAGCGAGCGCAGCTTGTCGCGCGAGCGGGCGATGGCCACCGATTCGTTGAGCGGGAACACGTCCATCATTTCAAACTGACGCAGCACGGCACAGCCGTAGAAGGTCACCGAAGCGCCGATACGCGGGATCACCGCGTCGAAATTCTCCAGCGGTTTGCCGCGGTAGTGGATCTGCGGCTTGTGGCTGGCAATGTTCATATAGGCGCGCAGGGTATCGATCACCACCATTTCATGGCCCCGCTGGGTGCCAGCTTCGACCAGACGACGGGTGGAATACAGACGCGGATTACGCGACAGCACAGCGATCTTCATGCAACACCTGTGGAAGAGGTAGTAGAGGCCGGGAACGCCGGCTTGTCTTGAACGTAAGTAATGCCCGGGTTAACCACCAATTGGCCGTCGACCAGGGCTTTGGAGCCGAGTAACAAGCGATAGCGCATGGCCTTGCGGCAGGCCAGGGTGAACTCCACCTGCCAGACCCGATCGCCCAGGGCAAGGCACGTGCGGATCACGTAGCGCGTCTGGGCGTGCCCGTTGGAGCTCTTGATGGTTTTCATCGCCACCAGCGGGGCTTCGCAACGGCGATGGCGCAATTGCACCACCGAGCCCAGGTGCGCATTGAAACGGACCCATTTTTCGCCGTCGCGTTCAAACGGTTCGATCTCGGTGGCATGCAGGCTGGAGGTGCTGGCCCCGGTATCGATTTTCGCGCGCAGGCCTGCGACACCCAGGTCGGGCAACGCTACCCACTCGCGCAGGCCAATAACGGTCAAATGGTCAAATGTCTTCAAATCGGTCGATCAACCTCTATAAAGCTGTGAAAGCAGGCGGGAGTATTCACGCCTGTCACTGTAAAGCCAAGCGCAGCTTCCTTGCATCCGTCAGTGACGGTAGTACAGTTCCATTAAATTTCTGAGTGAGGGATTCCTGTGGCGCAAAAACAGGAAGAGGACGACAAGGTTCGTCTTGATAAATGGTTGTGGGCGGCGCGCTTCTATAAAACCCGCGCGCTGGCCAAGGCGGCGATAGAAAGCGGCAAGGTGCATTGCCGGGGCGAGCGCTGCAAACCTGGCAAGGAGCCGCGCCTGGGTGATGAGTTCGAGGTTCGTGCAGGCTTCGATGAGCGCACGGTGGTGGTCAAGGCACTATCGATCGTGCGCCGCGGGGCGCCGGAGGCGCAGTTGCTCTACGCCGAGACCGAGGCCAGCATTGCCAAGCGCGAGGCGGCTGCGGCCATGCGCAAGGCAGGCTCGCTGGGCGTGACTACCGATGGGCGGCCGACCAAGAAACAGCGTCGGCAACTCCATCAGTTTCACGGTGCCGGCGAGTGATCAGGCGCTGACGATACTCAGGCGGTTGATCAGCGGCAGACGTTGCAGCAGTGCGAAAATCGGCTGGGTAACCCGTACCAGCCAGTTCGAGGCGATGGCTGCGAAAGGGGTGTAGTAGCTCCAGCCCAAGGCCAGCAGGGCCATCAATACGCCGCCTATGTAGTCGTCCTGGCCCCAGTGCGCGCCAGCCACCAGGCGTGGCAGGCTGAACAGTACCGCCAGGCCCCAGATCGTCAGGTACTGGCCGAAGCGGGTGGCGAATACGCCCATGAACATGGCCCAGATCAGCAGCACCGAAGCATGGTCGCCCGGGAAGCTTTGGCTGGAGGCGTCCTTGATTTGCACGTGTTTGTCCAGGTTCGGGTACAGGTCGCTGAGGTGAACGGCATCCTTCACCACCAACGAAATGCTGTCATGTTGCCAATTCATTGCATCACAGAGCTTGGAAAACAGCGCGCGAATCACCAATAAGAGGATAAGCGTGGCGATAAAGCCGAAAAAGGCCTGGCGTACCTGCACGGCCTTGAATATCCAATTGCCGCGGATCAGCAAGAACAGCAGCACCAGGCCCACGACGATATCGAAAGGGCGCATGCTGGCGACGGTGAAAATGCCGCGCCACACTGCATTGGTCGCCAGGGGGGCATTGAGGGTGTGAAACAGCCATTCGTCGAATGTCACGCACAAAGCGTGCCCTGCGGGCCACAACCAGAAACACAGCATCGCGATCGGTATTAGATTACATAGCAGCAGGCCACGCAGGTTCCACTTCCCTTGGAACAGCACGCAATTGTTCATAAGATACCCCTTTCGACAGAGCGAAACGCACCAAGCCGGTGCTTGAAAAAGTGACGCTTTATAAGCGCATGTACACATTTTGTCATCAAACTAGATACCGAGATATATGTCCGACTTGCCAGATAGCGATTACACCCAACGTTTCATCTTCGACGACAGCGACGTCCGCGGTGAATTGGTGGCCCTTGAGCGCAGCTACGCCGAAGTGTTGGCCAAGCACCCCTACCCGCAGCCGGTCGCCGAGCTGCTGGGTGAGTTCATGGCGGCGGCGGCCTTGCTGGTCGGCACCCTGAAGTTCGACGGCTTGCTGATCTTGCAAGCGCGTTCCGATGGCCCGGTGCCGATGTTGATGGTGGAGTGTTCCAGCGAGCGCGAGATCCGCGGCCTGGCCCGTTACGACGCCAACATCAGCGCCGACGCCGGCCTTCAGGAGCTGATGCCCAACGGCGTGCTTGCCATGACCATAGACCCGACCAATGGCCAGCGCTACCAAGGCATCGTCGAGCTCGACGGCGCAGACCTGGCAACCTGCTTTACCAATTATTTCGTCATGTCCGAGCAGTTGGGCACCAAATTCTGGCTGAAGGCCGATGGCACTCGGGCACGCGGCTTGCTGTTGCAGCAATTGCCAGCGTCAGTGATCAAGGATGAAGAAGAACGTGATGGTAACTGGCAGCACGTCACGACCTTGGCTGGCACGCTGACGGCAGAAGAACTGCTGAGCTTGAACAACGAAACCGTTTTGCACCGCCTTTACCACGATGAAGCCGTGCGGGTGTTCGACATCCAGCCGCTGTGTTTCCGTTGCAGCTGTTCGCGCGAGCGCTCGGCCCGCGCACTGGTCAGCCTGGGCGAGGACGATGCCCAGCAATTGCTGATCGAACATGGCGGCAACGTAGAGATCGATTGCCAGTTCTGCAACCAGCGCTACCTGTTCGACAGCGCCGATGTCACGCAGTTGTTTGCCAGTGGCGGAGTGGAGAGCCCGTCAGATACTCGTCACTGAAAGGATTTAGCACTGCCAAGTTAAGAATTGACCGCCGGTATATCGCCGTTTCGACAGGAGGGCCCTACTTTTTCTGATCGGTTCTGGCATAATCCGGGCCAATTTTTCGCGGTAGTAGTTTTTCACGACCTACTACAAAAACGTTTGGAGCACTCGGCCCTTGGCCGACGGGGAACCTCATGACGCAAGCTAAAAACACCGTGTACACCGATCTGAGCATCGATGAGCTGGTACAAGAAGCCCTTAATCGCGGTGAAGGCGAGCTTGCCGATACTGGCGCGCTGGTCGTGAAAACCGGTCACCGTACCGGTCGTTCGCCAGTCGATCGCTTCATTGTTGAAGAACCGTCCACCCAGGCCGCCATCGCCTGGGGCCCGATCAACCGCAAGTTCCCGGCCGACAAGTTCGACGCCCTGTGGAACCGCGTCGAAGCCTACCTGGGCGAGCGCGAGCGGTTTGTTTCCCACGTTCACGTAGGGTCTGATCCAGCGCACTACCTGGCGGTCAAGATGACCACCGAGACGGCCTGGCACAACCTGTTCGGCCGTTGCCTGTTCATCAACCCTGAGCAGTACAACGAAGGCGCCAAGCAAGAGTGGCAGATCCTCAACCGCCCCTTGGTTCGTGTGTGAGCCAGAGCGTGACGGCACCAACTCCGATGGCACCGTGATCATCAATTTCGCGGCCAAGAAAGTGCTGATCGCTGGCATGCGTTACGCCGGCGAAATGAAAAAAGCCCTGTTCTCGGTCCAGAACTTCCTGCTGCCGGCGGCCGACGTGTTGCCGATGCACTGCGCGGCGAACATGGGCGAAGACGGCGACGTCACCCTGTTCTTCGGCCTGTCGGGCACTGGCAAGACCACCCTGTCGGCCGACGAAAGCCGTTACCTGATCGGTGACGACGAACACGGCTGGGGCGAAGGCGTTGTCTTCAACATCGAAGGCGGCTGCTACGCCAAGTGCATCGACTTGTCCGAGAAGAACGAGCCGGTCATCTGGAAAGCCATCCAGCACGGCGCGGTACTGGAGAACGTGGTCCTGGACCCGGTCACCAAGAAGGCCGACTACGCCGATGACAGCCTGACCCAGAACAGCCGTGCGGCCTACCCGCGCGAGCTGATCGAAAAACGCGCACCGAAAAACCTCGGTGGCGAGCCAAACGCCGTGATCTTCCTGACCTGCGACCTGACCGGCGTACTGCCGCCAGTCTCGATCCTCACCGAAGAGCAAGCCGCCTACCACTTCCTGTCGGGTTACACCGCACTGGTTGGTTCCACCGAAATGGGTTCGGGCTCGGGCATCAAGTCGACTTTCTCCACCTGCTTCGGCGCACCGTTCTTCCCGCGCCCGGCTGGCGAATACGCTGAACTGCTGATCAAGCGCATCCGTGGTTTCAACTCCAAGGTCTACCTGGTTAACACCGGCTGGACCGGCGGTGGCTACGGCGTGGGCAAGCGTTTCAACATCCCGACCACCCGTGGCGTGATTGCTGCCATCCAGAGCGGCGCTCTGATCGGTACCGAAACCGAGCACCTGGACATCATCAACCTGAGCGTGCCGAAAGTCGTGCCAGGCGTTGAAACTGGCCTGCTCAACCCACGCAACACCTGGGCTGACAAAGCTGCCTACGATGAAGCAGCCAAGGGCCTGGCCAAGCTGTTCATCGAGAACTTCAAGAAGTTTGAAGTTTCCGAAGGCATCAAGAACGCTGGCCCGCAGCTGTAAGCTGCGTACCGCGTTCAAAGGAGCCGCCCTCAGGGGCGGCTTTTTCATGGGCGTTAGGTTTACAAAACAGTGTTGGCCATTTCTCGGATTAGACCGGGGCACCGCGCCTACAGGCCGATCGGTGTCATCCGTGACGCCGCCTCCAAATCCATCAACCCCCGGCCGTAGGCCTCGCTGTTGGCGTAAATCCCGCTGCGGTTGGTAGTACTCAGCAGCAGCTCGCGAATTTCCTGCGGGCTCATTTGCGGGTAGCGGCTTTGTAGCGCCGCCAGTGCTCCGGCGACCAGGGCGGTCGCAGGCGAAGTGCCGGCGGTTTCCAGGAAATTGCCATCCGTGCCCGTGGTCAGCAAGCCATTGCCCACGCCGCCGTCACCACCTGGCACGGCGATGCACCAGCGCCTTGCCACCCCGCAGTAGTTGGATTTTGCGTTGATGACAGTGCCGTCGTTTTTCAGCGCGACAACGGCGATCCAGCCTTTTTCCAGCTCCGGCACGGCGAGCGGCAGGCCGGGTTCGGCCAAGGGCTCGCGCTTGAGTTCATTGCCCGTGGGAAACACAAACACGGCGCCTTTTTCGACCAGGGCGCGAGCTTCCTTGAGGGAGGCTTCCATGACCTGGTTGTAGCGCGCTTCGGTGATCTCCGTCGCTGGGATTGCGTTTGCCCACGAGTTACTCAGAATTTTCGCACCCTTGTCGAACGCAAATCGCCAAGACTGGGCGATCTCTTCATCAAAGAAAAACGGCTCGTTGTCGTCCCCGAAGCGCATTGGGATCATTTGGGCGTCATAGGCAATGCCATGCATGCCCAATCCGTTTTTGTTGGCCGCCAGAATACCGGCCATTTGCGTGCCGTGGCCTTTGGGGTCGAGCGTGCCAGCGGTGTTGCGTACATGGTCGTAGCCGGGGTCGGCGACACGCCCGGTGAAGGCATCCAGTTCAGCGTTCAGGCCTGAGTCGATCAAGCCCACGACGATACCTTTGCCGGTACCACCACGGGCGTAGAGGGACGAGGCCTTGACCAATGGGAGGGCCTTTTGAGCCAGGTATTCCGGGGTTTCGAAGGGGGCGCGCCGGGCGTCCAGGGTGTAGGTGTCAGCGTTCGCGGCACAGCCCGATAGCGCGGCGACCAAGCCCAGCAGGCTGCCGTGGCGGATGATGGATAAAGCGATAGTGCGTGGCATTCGAGGCTCCTTGGCGTGCATAACTCCGCACCCCGAGCTCCTGCCGGGGTGCCTTTGGCAGGTACGACTATCGCTGATTGCTTACCGTTGCAAAGCACAGGTATGTATCCATTTGTGCCCCCGGATTCACCTGCTGAATGCGCGCTATCACGCTAATAAAGTTCAAATCCCCGGCCGGCTGTTCTATGGTTCAGGCAACGCTTCGTAACCTGTTAAAGAGGATTCGCAATGAGCCAGACCCCCTTCGACATCCAGCGTGCCGCCGTCATCGGTGCCGGTACCATGGGCCGCGGCATCGTGATGTGCCTGGCCACGGCGGGCATCCAGGTGAAGTGGATGGACACCAACCCGCAAATGCTCAACCAGGCGCTGGAGATCGTCGGGCACACCTATGCGCGCAATGTCGACCAGGGGCGCATCGATGACGCCGAGGCAGCGCGGCGCCTGGCACGCATCACCAAGGTGGCCGACTATGCCGCGATCCACGATGTGGACCTGGTGATCGAGGCCGTTTACGAAAATCTTGAACTCAAGCAGCAGATTTTTCGCGAACTGGACCGTTTGCTCAAGCCCGAAGCGATACTGGCCAGCAATACCTCGGCATTGGATATCGATGCCATCGCCGCGGTCACCCGTCGGCCCGAGCAGGTACTGGGCCTGCATTTCTTCAGCCCGGCGCACATCATGAAGCTGCTGGAAGTGGTGCGCGGCGCCAAGACTTCGCCAGACGTGCTCAAGGCCGGGTTGGCGCTGGGCGAGCGCATGGGCAAGGTCAGCGTGGTGTCGGGCAACTGCCATGGTTTTATCGGCAACCGCATGCTCAATACCTATGTGCACGAAGCGCGGATGATGCTGCTGGAGGGCTCGTTCCCATTCGAAGTGGATGGCGCGTTGCAGGGCTTTGGCTTCGCCATGGGGCCATTTCGTATGTTCGATGTGGTGGGCATCGACCTGGGCTGGCGCGCACGCCAACTGTCCGGTCAGGGCATGGACGAGCCCGACGTGCAGGTAGACAACCGCCTGTGCGAGATGGGGCGTTTCGGCCAGAAGAGTGGCGATGGCTACTACCATTACGAGCCCGACAGCCGTCAGGCCGAGCATGACCAAGAGGTGGATGCACTGATCGTCGGCGTCAGCCACGGGCTTGGCTATGATCGCCGGGCCATCGGCGCTGAAGAGATCGTCGAGCGCTGCCTGCTGGCCTTGGTGAACGAGGGAGCGAAAATCCTCCAGGAGCACATTGCCGAATCCGCCCACGATATCGACTTGGTCTACCTCAACGGTTATGGCTTCCCACAAGCCGGTGGCGGCCCCATGACCTGGGCCAGCCATCAAGGCCTGGCCGAGATCGAGAAACGCCTGCTGGACCTCAAGGCGCGCCTGGGTGAGCATTGGCAGCCGGCTGAACTGATCAGCCGCCTGGCCCGCGAGGGCAAGACCTTTGCAGAGGCTTGAAGCGAATGACTGAACGGATGCCCCAGCGCGAGGATTACCGGCATTTCCAGCCGATCATCACCCGTTGGCACGACAACGATGTGTACGGGCACGTGAATAACGTGACGTACTACAGCTTTTTCGACACGGCGGTGAACACCTACCTGATCGAGCAGGGTGGCCTGGATATCCATGGCGGTGAGGTGGTGGGTTTCGTCGTCAGTTCATCGTGCGACTACTTCGCGTCCATCGCCTTCCCCGAGCGCATCGAAATTGGCCTGCGGGTGGGAAAGCTCGGTAACAGTTCGGTGCAGTACGAGTTGGCGGTGTTCAAGGCCGGCGAAGCGGATGCCTGCGCGGCGGGGCGCTTCGTGCATGTGTTCGTGGATCGTGCAACCAATCAGCCCGTGACCATCCCAACTTCACTGCGTGGCGCGCTGCAAAAACTCGAGTAGGAGCGGATTGATTCGCGAACAAAAACGCCGCGGTGTATTTGATACACCGCGGCGTTTTTTATAACGATAAAGCCAGCCTACACATCAACGATGACGCCAGTGGCGATCATGGCGGCGATGGTCCCAATGACGCGGCGGTGGCCGGCGGTCATGGCGGTAACCGCGGCGGTCGTCATAGCCACGCGAGTTATGCGCTTCACGGTTGCTCTCATTGCCCATGTAATTGCCCAGCGCGCCGCCGGCACCACCGCCAGCCGCCGAGCCGATCAGGCTGCCGGTACCGCCGCCCAGGCTGCGGCCCAAGACGTTGCCGCCCGCAGCACCCAGGCCGCCACCAATGGCTGCTTGGCCACGGCTGTGGCGGTCGGCGCCCACCGCCGCGCCACCGGCGCCACCCAGGCCTGCACCAATGGCAGAGCCGGTGCTGCCGCCGAGCTGCTGGCCGACTGCCGCACCCAGAACCCCACCCAATGCGCCGCCTATACCGGCTTCGGCAGTACCGCCTGCAGAGGCGAAGCCGCTGGCCAGGCTCAGGGACAACAACAGAATAGAGGCATACTTCATATAAGAGTCTCAGTGGGATGACGGCGCGATCATCAGGTTCTGTAAGCACTCTGACAATGTAAAACCGACGAATAACACGACTTGTACACAATTTGATAAGTCATTGTTATCAGTATGAAACTTACTGAGTTTTGTGCGGTCTTTATATATCGCCAGACGCTTTTATCTGTGTGTATGCCGGGTAATTAGGCACTTTTCGATACTTTATTTTGTTCGCGATAGTGTGACGGCGCGATACCGAAAGTGCGCTGGAAACTCCTGCTCATATGGCTCTGGTCGGCAAACCCGGTGGCAGCGGCGATCTCCGCCAGCGCGGCGCGGCTGTCTGTGATCAGTTGCCGCGCGCGCTCCAGGCGCTGCGCCGTCACAAATTGATGCGGGCTCAAGGCCAAGGTGGCGTGCAGCAGGCGGCGAAAGTGTCGCTGGCTGAGGTTGACCAAGGCCGCCAGGTCGTCCAGCGAGATGCGTTGATCGAGCCCCTCGTCGACATATTCGCGCAGCAAGCTGATTTCCCGTTGCGACAACTTCGCCCGCAGACTTTCGCCATCGGGTTGGGCATGGCCTGCACACACGCTGGCAATCAGCGCCGTGATCAGCGAATCGCCAACCAGGGCCCCGGCCGGGCTACCGGCGTACAAGTCCTGAGACATCGCCGCCAGCAAATGCTCAGCCATGGCATTGTGAGCCATGCGCCCGCGATGGCGCTCGAAGGCCTGCGGTTGCCAGCGGCTGTCCATGATTTGCTCTACGCGCCCGCGCTCCACGAACAAGAACCGATTGTTGGAGACGCCGCAGGTTTCAAAGCGCTGCTCATCACCTGGCAGCCAGATGCGCAGGCCGGGCGCGAGTGCTTCCCAGGTCGCCGATGAGCCTGTCTTGCGCTGATGGCGC
Source organism: Pseudomonas abieticivorans (assembly GCF_023509015.1). Classification (NCBI taxonomy): domain Bacteria; kingdom Pseudomonadati; phylum Pseudomonadota; class Gammaproteobacteria; order Pseudomonadales; family Pseudomonadaceae; genus Pseudomonas; species Pseudomonas abieticivorans. The sequence goes on along the minus strand of NZ_CP094975.1, from coordinate 2,289,854 downwards.
GGCGCGTCAAACCATTGCAGGCACACATGGACATGGCCGTGGTCGGTAATGCCATGAGCGCGCCCGCGTACATCGGCAAAAAACGCGCCCTTCCATCCAACGGCCTGGCTGGTGACATTGAAGGTGGGCGGCTGGTCTTGCTTGTACAGATCTTGCGGATGCTTTCCGGGTTTGAGCATGGTGCGCTGCCCTCGCCCTGCTGGGCGGCGATATTGTTATGTTGATTAACTATATCGTCCGCCCGCGCAATCGGCAAACTCAGGCTGCTCGTGGCTCAACGGCAATCGAAACTGCTGGCCTGGTCCGGGTCGCCTTGGCCCCGGTATTGCGCCGCGCTTGGGAAGGGGCATAGTGGCCGGGTGAGCCCGGGCTTGAGGTGTTGGCCGGCGCTTGGCCCTGCCGATGCAGTCAGGCTTTTGGGTGCCTTCTGGTGCTCTACCCAATCGATGATGGGGTCCAGGGTGTCGAAGGTGTCCAGGGCGTAATCGCCACCACCGCAGTGGTTCATGCCAGGCACCAGGAACAGCCGGGCAAAGTCGTGGGTGCCTGCCCCGTAGCGTTGTTGCAGGCGTTGGTAGTAGTCGATGGTGTCCTGCGCGGAAAACACCGGGTCGCTGACGCCGTGGTACAGGATCAACTTGCCCTTACGCGCATGGAAAGCGCTGAGTTCGGTGCTGGCGGCTTCCATGAAATCCAGCGCCGATTGCGGGTATTGCGCGGTGCGTGCGGCGATGCCGCTGGCGATGCTTGCCATGGGCGCGGTCAAGATATCGAACTGGGCAGGGGGTGGCGTCATAAACACATGGTTCAGCGAGCCACCGCCCAAGGTCAGGTTCAATGCGGGCTTGCCGGCACTGCCCAGTTTCCAGGCGCGCCACCCTGCACTGGCGATGCCGCTGTCGTACAGCCAGTGGTTGTACAGCGGCTTGCCGGCTGCGTCCTTGGGGCCTGCGAAAATACGCTTGAGGCCCTCGACCTGCGCACCGCTCAGGCAGGCGGAGGCGTTGCCACCCGTGCACTGCAGGCTGGCCGGGTCGAAGCTGCAACGTTGCGGGGCGACGATCAATGAGTCAGCGGTACCGTCATCGCCGGCACATTGCTTGATCACCGCGTTGGCGACCAACGCCAGGTCGTTGTCGGAGAAAGCCTTGTCCAGTTGCGCCTGCCCGTTCGCATCTTTCGGGGCCAGGGCCGCGAGGGTCTGGCTGTCCCAGGCTTCGGCCAGCGCGGCGCGTGGCAGGCGGTAGCCTGGGGCGCCGGCGACGATACCGTCGAACAGGTTGCCGTAGCGTTGCATGGCCTGCAGGGCTTCCTGGCCACCTTTAGAGCAACCGGCGAAATACGACCAGCGAGGGTCTTGGGTGTAGAACGCCTTGATCAGCGAGCGGGCGACGGCCGTCACCTTGCCAATCGAGGCATAACCGTAGTCCACGCGCGCTTGTGGGTCTGTGCCGAACCCTGGGTTCTGCGCGGCGGAGTGGCCTGAGTCGGAAGTCACCACGGCAAAGCCGCGGTACAAGGCGGGCACATAGCCTGGGCCGTTCTTCAGCGAGGGCACGTGGCCCACCGCCTCGGCCACCACGCCATTGCTGCCGCCACCCCCCTCGTAATACAACCGACGGGCCCATTGCAGCGGCATGCGCAACTCGAAGTGAATGCCATAGTGGGCCGGCCCTCCCGCAGCCGGCACGCCCTCACGTGCTTGCAACTCGCCCCTTACCAGGCAATGGGCAGGCAGCGGTTGGGTGGTTTGCAGGCTGGTGGGCGATTCGCTTTGCACCCAGCGCGCTTCGGTGATGTGCAACTGTGCCAGGCTCAGCCCGGCCAGGTTTGCACAGCTGGCGGCATCCGGTGCCGCCAGTGCCGAGCAGGAAAGGCCAAGCAGGGCCATTGAAGAAAACAGAGCGATGGGCTTCATGTTCAACATCCTTTAAAAACGCAGGCGCAGGCCTGTGGAAGAGCTGAATGACAACGTGCCAGGGGCGGCGACGTTGCCGGGGCTGGTGCTCGCTGTAAGAGGGTTGGCTTGATCACCGGCCTTGATCAGGGCGCCGCTGACGAAGAACGTCAGGTTGCGGGTAATGCTGTAGTCATTGCCCAGCACCAGCATTTGCGTGTTGTTTTGATGGTTCAGGCGGTCATAGGAATAGGAGTAGGTGAGGTCCATGACATTGGCAGGGTTCAGATTCCATTTTGCACCTGCATAACCCATCAATATTTCCTGGGCGTCGGTGATGTTCGGCCATGGGCTGGTGGCGGTGCCCAGTGGTGAGCCACGCACGCCATAGGGCAAGTCGACATCGCTGACCCCGGCCCGCACCAGCACGTCGCCAATATGGCGGCCCACGCCCAGTGTCCAGTTGCGCACGTCGCGGCCATGCACGGCGGTGGTCGAGCCCCATTTTTGCAGGTAGGCGGCGCTCAGCAGCCATTTACCATCGTCATATACCAGGCCAAGCGACTGTTGCTGGCCGACCGAATGGTTGTCGTCGAACGGCACGCTGGCAGTGGCGTTGGCGTTGGTCGAGGGCTTGTAGAGCAAGCCGATGCTCAGGGCGCCGATGTTCAACTGGTAGCCAAAAGCGTTGGTAGGGTTGAAGTTGGACTGCGGCGTGCCGGTGCCCTGGCCAAAGCTCCAGGCGGCTGCCAGGGCATCGTAGGTTTGCTTGCCGTCACGCGGGTCGCCGCGTACCGAGGCCAGCCAGGCGGGGTCGTATTGCTCGCCAACGATCAGCTTGCCGTAGGGCGAGCCCAGTTGCAGGTTGAAGGTCTTGTTGAACGGGCTGTAGGTGGTGGAGGTGGTGCCGGAGTAGGTGACGCCACCACTGGCATCCAACCCGGCGGTCCAGCCGTCACGCAACTTGTACAGGGCTCGGAAGCCCAGGTTGGGTGAGCCTTCGGCGTTGCCCATGAAACCTAAATAGTTGCTGCGGTTGGGCTTGTAGGTCAGGTTGGGGCCGCCGTTGTTGCGCTGGAAGAACAGCCCCATGTCGGCGCCACCGTAAAGGGTGAACACGGTGTCGGCGGCTGGGGAAAACGACAGGCTGCCCGGCGGTGCCATTTTCAGGGCATCAGCCTTGGTTTTCTGTTCGGCTTGTTGCTGCGTTTGGGCGACCACTTCGCGGGTGTCAGCTGCGTTTTGTTGGGCGCGGGTTTGGGCAAGGTCGTGCTGCAATTGTTGCAGCAAGCGGCTCTGCTCGGCGATCTGCTGTTGCTGGGCTTGCAGCAGTTGCGCCATCGCTTCCAGCGACGGTGGTTGGGCGAACGCCTGCGTGCACGCACCGCTCAGGCCGATCAAAACAGCCAGGCGCGCGGCTGCGCCATCCAGGTAATTGGGCATTGGGCGAAGCTCCCCGAAGTACTTATTTTTATGAGAGTTGCGGGCCCGGGTGGGGGCAGTGGCAACGCTAACGGGGAGGGCGGCCTGTGGGATTGGACAATTCGGCCACGCAAGCGTGATGCGTGGCCGAATCGTTCATGCTGTTAACTATTTTTGCGGGAGTGCGCGTGCAGAGGTCAGGCGATTCGCAGTGCCGCCGTGGAGCGCTCCAGCCGAATGGCAACGAATTTGGATGTCGGTGTATGGCTGCCATCACCCACGCTTTCCAGCGGCACCAGCGGGTTCACTTCCGGATAGTAGGCGGCAGCCTGGCCGGCCGGGATGTCGAACGCCAGCAGGGTGAAGCCCTTCACGCGGCGCTCGCGACCGTCGTCCCAGATCGACACCAGGTCGGCTTTCTGCCCAGGCGTGAAGCCCAGGCGGATGATGTCGGCCTCGTTGGCAAACAGCACGTCACGCTGGCCCTTGACCCCACGGTAGCGGTCGTCCAGGCCATAAATGGTGGTGTTGTACTGATCGTGGGAGCGCATTGACTGCATGATCAGGTCCGGCGTTTGGCCGGTGGCACGCACGCTTTCATGGATCAGGTCGGCAGGCAGGGCGTTGGCCTTGAAGTTGGCCCGCCCGCTGGCGGTCACCCAACGACGCGAGCCGGCGCTGCTGCCCAGGTAGAAACCACCCGGGTGTTGCAGGCGCTGGTTGAAGTCCTTGAAGCCTGGAATGGTGTCGGCGATCAGGTCGCGGATGCGGCTGTAGTCGGCCACCAGCCATTCCCAGTCCACTGGCTGCTTGCCCAGGGTGGCCGCGGCGATGCCGGCAATCACCGCAGGCTCCGAGCGCATGTGCCTGGACAGCGGCTGCAACTGGCCGTTGGAGGCGTGCACCATGCTGAACGAGTCTTCCACCGTGACAGCCTGCGGGCCTTCGGCTTGCAGGTCGATGTCGGTGCGGCCCAGGCACGGCAAAATCAGTGCTTGCTTGCCATGGATCAAGTGGCTGCGGTTGAGCTTGGTGCTGATCTGCACGGTCAGGTCGCACTGGCGCAAAGCCTCGGCGGTGCGGGTGCTGTCTGGCGTGGCTTGGGCAAAGTTGCCGCCCAGGCCGATAAACACCTTGGCGCGGCCTTCGAGCATGGCGTGGATGGCCTCCACGGTGTTGTGGCCGTTGTCACGCGGTACGGCGAACTGGAAGCGCTTTTCCAGGGCGTCGAGCAGGAACGCCGGTGGGCGTTCGTTGATGCCCATGGTGCGATCGCCCTGCACGTTGCTGTGGCCGCGCACTGGGCACAAGCCGGCGCCTGGCACGCCGATGTTGCCGCGCAGCAGCATCAGGTTGGCGATTTCCTGGATGGTCGGCACCGAATGGCGATGCTGGGTAATGCCCATGGCCCAGCACATGATGACCTTTTCGGCCTTCAGGTACATGCGCGCGGCCTGCTCGATCTCGTGCAGGGGCAGGCCCGACTGCTCGACGATCTGCTCCCACGGGGTGTCATCGATACGCGCCAGGTAGTCGAGCACACCCTGGGTGTGTTCGTTGAGGAAGGCGTGGTCAAACACCGACGGTGCATGGTTGGCTTGGGCTTCGCGTTCCCACTGCAGCAGGAATTTGCCCATGCCGCGCATCATCGCCATGTCGCCACCCAAGGCCGGGCGGAAGTAGGCCGTGTTGGTCGGCTTGTCGCCGTTGGTGAGCATTTCCAGTGGGTGCTGCGGGTGCTGGAAGCGCTCCAGGCCGCGCTCTTTGAGCGGGTTGATGCACACCACCTGGGCGCCGCGGGTCACCGCTTCGCGCAGTGGTTCGAGCATGCGCGGGTGGTTGGTGCCGGGGTTTTGGCCCCAGACAAAAATCGCGTCGGCGTGCTCGAAGTCATCGAACGTCACCGTGCCCTTGCCCACCCCCACGCTCTGCGACAAGGCCACGCCGCTGGCCTCGTGGCACATGTTGGAGCAGTCGGGGAAGTTGTTGCTGCCAAAGGCGCGCACAAATAATTGGTACAGGTAGGCAGCTTCGTTGCTGGCCCGGCCCGAGGTGTAGAACTCGGCCTGGTTCGGCGAGTCCAGGTTCTGTAGGTGGCGGGCAATCAACGCATTGGCAGCGTCCCAGCTAACGGGCAGGTAATGGTCGCTGGCGCTGTCGTACATCATCGGCTCGGTCAGGCGGCCCTGGTACTCCAGCCAGTAGTCACTCTGCTCCAGCAAGGCGGTCACGCTGTGTTTGGCAAAGAATGCCGCGTCCACACGGCGCTTGGTGGCTTCCCAGTTGACGGCCTTGGCGCCGTTCTCGCAGAACTTCACCATGCCGCTTTCCGGCGAATCACCCCAAGCGCAACCCGGGCAGTCGAAGCCGCCGTTCTGGTTGGTCTTGAGCATCATGCGGATGTTCTTCAGGGCGTTATCGCTGGTCAGCCAGGCTTGCGTCACGCTGATCAGTGCGCCCCAGCCGCCTGCCGCACCCCGGTAAGGCTTGTAGCGGGGGGTAGGGGTCTTGTCGGCTTGGTGGTGATTACTCACGCTTTATTCTCCAACGCGGGGCTATACACCCGTGGCGCACTTTTTTGCGGCAGGTGGATAAGATTGAGGTTGTGCCGGCGTGCCCATTGCAGGGCCAGGCCGGTGGGGGCAGACAAGCTGACCAGCGTCTGAATGCCGGCGCGCAGCACTTTCTGGATCAGTTCCAGGCTGCAGCGGCTGGTGACGATGGCAGTGCCGCCCTCCAGCGCGATGGCCTGGCGGATCAAGGCACCGATCAGCTTGTCCAGAGCGTTGTGCCGGCCGATGTCTTCGCGGCCCAGCAGCAGTTCGCCCTGGTCGTTCATGAACACCGCCGCATGCACCGCGCCGCAGTGCTGGCCCAGCGGCTGGAATTCGCTGATGCGCTGGCGCAGGCCTTCCAGCCAGTGCGCCGGTGGCAGCGGGGCGCCGGGCAGTGCGTTTAATTCGGGCAGGGCCTGCTCCACCGCTTCCACGCCGCACAGGCCGCAGCCGCTGGTGCCGGCCAATTGGCGACGCTGGGTTTTGAGATTCCAGAAGGCCCGGCTGGCGATCTGCACTTCGGCCTGCTGGGCCGAGCCACGACCGCTGAGCTTGATGTCGTAGATCTCGTCGGCCGAGGCAATGATGCCGCTACCGATGCTGAAACCGACGATAAAGTCTTCAAGGTCTGTAGGGCTGACCAGCATCACCGCCTGGCTGATACCGTTGTAGGCGATCGCCAGGGCCACTTCTTCGGCCAAGGCAGTATCGGCATGGTCGTCGTGGGCAAGGGAGCTGTAGGAGTAGGTCTGGCTGGCCGCCGGCGCAGTTGAGGCTGGGGCAGGTGCCGCGCAGGCCGGGCGCTTGGTATTCATGGAGTCGTACCGGCAGTAGGTCCAATCCTAAGCCTAGGCTTGTGCGCAGGTGCCGTCTAATTGCTAGTACTGATCTATTGATAGATGGCGTCGATCACGCCAAGGGTCACTGGTCGGATCAGCCGAGCCTGGATCCCGGATTGCCTAGACTTCGTAGTTCCATATAACAACGACGAAGGAATGAATCATGAGTCTTTTAAGCTTTGTAAAAGAAGCCGGTGAAAAACTGCTCAATGCCCTCACGGGCAGCGATTCGGCGCAGGCTGCGGAGTCCTTGAAAGAGCATGTGAAGCAAGTCGGCCTGGATAATTCCAAGGTTTCGGTTGCCGTTGACGGCGACAAGGTCACGGCTACCGGCACGGTGGATACCCAAGAGGAAAAAGAGAAGATCCTGCTGGCCCTGGGCAACGTGGTGGGCGTCAGTACCGTGGATGACCAGATCACCGTGGTGACCGTGGCTGCGGTAGCGCGTTTCGTGACGGTGAAGAAGGGCGATACCCTGAGCGCGATCTCCAAGGCCGAGTATGGCGACCCGAACAAGTATCAGAAGATTTTCGAGGCGAACAAGCCATTGCTCAGCAGCCCGGACAAGATTTACCCAGGGCAGGTGTTGCGGGTTCCGGAGTGAGGTAGGCGTTGGGCTTTTCGCGGATAAATACGCTCCTACATGGCCCGCAGGAGCGGATTTATCCGCGAAACTGGCGCCGCGGTCTATAAGCCTTGTACTAAGTCCCGATAATCCTCGACCGCCGCAAACTCCTCTGTGTCCTTTGGCCCCTTTTTGCTGTCCGGCTCGCGCACCGCCAGCAGGTGTGCCACGCCAAACGCCCGGGCGCTGCGCAAAATCGGCAAGGTATCGTCGATAAACAGGCTGCGCGCTGGGTCAAAGCCGATGTCGTCCTGCAATGCACTCCAGAACTGCTGGCTTTCCTTGGGGTAGCCATAGTCGTGGGAGCTGATCAGCCGCTCGAAATAGGGCGCCAGTTGGATGCGCTCCATTTTTACCGAGAGTGAGTCGCGGTGGGCGTTGGTGATCAGGATCACCCGCTTGCCGGCCTGCTTGATTGCCGCCAGAAAGGTGTCTGCGTCTGGCCGCAGGGCGATCAGGTCAGCGGTTTCCAGCTTGAGCTCGCGCACCGGCAGGCGCAGTTCGGCGCTCCAGAAGTCCAGGCAATACCAGTTCAACAGGCCGGCGTTTTTCTCGAACAGTGGGCGCATTTCCAGTTCTGCCATGGCGCGGCTCACGCCGTGCACCTCGGCATAGCGCTGGGGCAGGTGCTCCAGCCAGAAATGGTTGTCGTAGTGCAGGTCCAGCAGGGTGCCGTCCATGTCCAGCAGAACGGTGTCGATATCGCGCCAGGTTATGGAGGGCATACGAAAGATTCTCAGGCAGTCATTAACATGTGAGCGGGCAAGCCACGGTATAGTAACCCGTTCACGCCAAGGAGCCGCCCCATGCGCCAGAAACCTACCGTACTTGCCCGCGAGATTGTCGCCACCAGCCGGATATTCCGGGTGGAAGAAGTGCAACTGCGCTTTTCCAATGGCGTAGAGCGCACCTACGAGCGCTTGGTGGGGCGTGGCACCGGGTATGGCGCGGTAATGATCGTGGCGATGATCGACAGCGAGCATGCGCTGCTGATCGAAGAATACTGCGGCGGCACCGATGAGTACGAACTGTCGCTGCCCAAAGGGCTGATCGAACCAGGCGAAGACGTGCTGGCCGCGGCCAACCGCGAGCTCAAGGAGGAAGCCGGTTATGGCGCCCATGAGCTGGAACATATTACCGAGCTGTCGTTGTCACCCGGCTACATGAGCCAGAAGATCCAGGTGGTCTTGGCCAGCGACCTGTTCGAGGAGCGCCTGGAGGGCGACGAGCCGGAGCCGATGCGCGTAGACCGCATCAACCTGCGCGAGCTGGCCAGCTTGGCGCAGCACCCACAATTTTCCGAAGGGCGGGCCTTGGCGGCGTTGTACCTGGTGCGGGACATTCTTACCGAGCGCGGGGTGTACAAGCCATGACCCAGGTGCACCCCCTGCTAGACGGTGTGATCAAGCTGGCCCATCAGGCCGGCGCAGCCATACTGCCGCACTGGCGCGCCAACGTGGCGGTTACCAGCAAGGCCGACGAGTCGCCGGTAACCGCTGCAGACCTGGCGGCGCACCACGTGATCGTCGCCGGCCTCACGGCCCTGGACCCGAGCATTGCGATCCTGTCTGAAGAAGACTGCGGCATCAGCTTTGCCGATCGCAAGCGCTGGAGCCGTTGGTGGTTGGTGGACCCGCTGGATGGCACCAAGGAATTCATCGCCGGCACCGAAGAGTTCACCGTCAACATTGCCCTGATTGAAAACGGCCGGGTGGTGTTTGGCGTAGTGTCGATGCCCACCAACGGTCGCTGCTACTACGGTGGCGCTGGTTTGGGTGCTTGGCGTAGCGAAGCGGATGGCAGTTGTGCGCCCATCCAGGTTCGTCATCAGCCGCCTGCCGGGCAAGCCTTTACCGTGGTCGCCAGCCGCCGCCATTCCAGCCCGGACCAAGAGCGTTTGCTGGCCGGCTTGAGTGCCGAGCTGGGTGAGCTGGAACTGGCCAATATTGGCAGTTCGCTGAAATTCTGCCTGCTGGCCGAAGGTTCGGCCGACTGCTACCCGCGCCTGGCGCCCACTTCGCAGTGGGACACGGCGGCTGCGCAAGGGGTGCTGGAAGGCGCGGGGGGTGAGGTGTTGACGGTGGATGGCCAGCCGTTCGACTACCCGGCGCGCGAGTCGCTGTTGAATGAGTTTTTCTTGGCGTTGCCGGCAGGTGCGCCTTGGCGCGAGGTGTTGCTTGAGCTGGCTCGGGGCTGAGTTTTCTGCGGATCAATCCGCTCCTACAGGGGCGGTTTGATCCGCGAAAGCGGCTACCGGTGCAACACATACTGCCCGCTGAACTGCACCGCCTCTTCCTCGCTTCCCTCATTGCTCAACCGCGACTGCAAGGCCAATCGCGCCCGCCCATAGCGCGCATAAGTCGCCAAGAACCGCCGCCAGACCTTCTCATCCGGCGCTTCACACACGGCGATCGCATCCCGGGTGACGGGCAGCGGATAACTGATCTGCCCCTCCTGGATCACGATATGCCCGTCCTCGATCCCGGCCTCGCGCAGGCGCAGGTGCAGCCAACCCCAGCCGGCAAGCACCGCGCCGCAGTAGAGGCTGCCGCCAAACAGGGTGCTCTTGTGGTTGACGTTGGCGGCCAGCGGCAGGCGCAGGGTCAGGCGCTGTTGTTGCCAGCCCAGCACCTGCAGGCCCATCTGGCGGGTAATGGGGATGTCGCTGTGCAGTACCGCTTGCAGGTACTCGCTGTCGTCGTTCATGGGGCGGGCTCCTGTCAGTCGTTATCGTCGCCGGCCGCGAAGTTCAGGCCGTGCTTGCGTAGTTTGTCGTGCAGGGTTTTGCGCGGCGTGCCCAGGGCCTCGGCCAGGCTGCGCATCGAGTTGTGCGGGCGGGCCATTTCGGCGGCGATCAACGAGCGCTCGAAGCTTTCCACCTGCTCGCTGAGGTTGCCGTGCAAGGGCGCCAGGGCAGGCTGGGCGGTGCTTGCCTCGGGGTTATCCAAGGCCATCTCCAGGCCCAGGGCGAAACGTTCGGCGGCATTTTGCAGCTCGCGCACGTTACCCGGCCAGGTGTGGCGCAGCAGCAACGCGCGTTGGCCCGGCAGCAATTGGTGGGGCGCCAGGCCGTGGCGTTCGCTGGCGGCATCGGCGTAATGCTGGAACAACATCAGGGCGTCTTCGCCACGCTCACGCAGGGGCGGGATGCGCAGCGAGGCCACGTTCAGGCGGTAGTAAAGGTCGGCACGAAAGCGCCCTTGGTCGGCAGCCTGGCGCAGGTCTTCCTTGGTGGCGGCAATAATGCGGATATCCAGCGGGATCAACTGGTTGCCGCCCAGGCGTTCCACCACGCGTTCTTGCAGCAAGCGCAGCAGCTTGACCTGCACGTCCAGGCTCATGCTCTCGATTTCGTCGAGGAACAGGGTGCCGCCGTTGGCAAACTCGAACTTGCCGATTCGGCGTTTTTGCGCGCCGGTGAAGGCGCCCGGTTCGTGGCCGAACAGCTCGCTTTCCACCACTGACTCTGCCAGGGCACCGGCGTTGATGGCCACGAACGGACCGTTGCGGCGGTTCGACAGGTCGTGCAGGGCCCGCGCCACCACTTCCTTGCCGGCGCCGGTTTCACCCAGGATCAGCACGTCGGCGCGGGTCGCGGCCAAGGCGCCGATCTGCTCGCGCAGGCGCGACATGGGCGCCGACTGGCCGACCAGGCGCGTGCTCAGTTCGGTGCGGTCGCTCAGGGCCAGGCGCAGGCTGCGGTTGTCCAGCACCAGCCGGCGCAAGGCCAGGCCGCGGCGCACGCTGTCGAGCAGCGCATCGCTGGCGAAGGGCTTCTCCAGGAAGTCATAAGCGCCGGCACGCATGGCTTGCACCGCCAACGGCACGTCGCCGTGGCCGGTGATCAGCAGCACGGGCAGTTCGTTGTCCAATGCATGCAACTGCTGCAGCAACTGCAGGCCGTCGATGCCGGGCATGCGGATGTCACTGACGATCACGCCGGGCCAGTCACGCTCGATGCGCTCGGCCAGCCCGGCCGCTTCGGCCAGGGACAAAATCTTCAGGCCGGCCAGGTCCAGGGTCTGGCTCAGGGCCTGGCGCAGGTGTGGATCGTCATCGATCAGCACGACCTGCACCAGGCTGTCGATGGCGGCGTCCGTACTCATGCAGAAGGGTCCTCGGGGGCTTTGATATTTACGCCAGGCTCGGCGGCACGCAGGCGCACGGTCAACAGCGCACCGCCTTGCGGGTGGTTGGCCAGCAGCAGTTCACCGCCCAGCGCACGCATCAGGGTATCGCAGATGGCCAGGCCCAGGCCAAGGCCCTGGGTGCGGGTCTTGGTGGTGAAAAATGGCTCGCGGGCGCGGGTCATGGCCTCGCTGGTGAAGCCTGGGCCATTGTCGCGGATGTACAAGTTGACGCCTTCTGCCGTCTGCTCGGCGCTCAGCCACAGGCAGCGCGGGTTGGCTTTTTCGGTGAGCGCGTCCAAGGCGTTGGCCAACAGATTGCTCAGCACCTGGCGCAAGCGGGTTTCGCCGGCCTGCACCCACAGCGGCGCATCGGGCAGGTCGCGGAACAGTTCCACGGCCATGGCCCGGCGTCGTTTGGCCAGCAGCGCCAAGGCATCGTCCAGGGCCGGCTGCAGGGCCACGCTTTCCAACGCATGCCGGTCGCGGCGGGCGAAGGCGCGCAGGTGGGCAATGATCGAGGCCATGCGCCCGGTCAGTTCGCTGATCAGCTTGAGGTTGCCGCGGGCGTCGTCGGTGCGCTGATGGTCCAGCAACACCTCGGCGTTCTCGGCATAGCTGCGGATCGCCGCCAGGGGTTGGTTAAGCTCGTGGCTGATGCTCGCCGACATGGTGCCGAGCACCGACAGCTTGCCGGCCTGCACCACCTCGTCCTGGGCGCGCACCAGTTCCTGTTGGGCGTGTTCGCGCTCCAGTACTTCCTGTTTCAGCCGGCTGTTCAGGCCCTCCAGGTCTTTGGTGCGCTCGATCACCCGCAGCTCCAGGTCGCGCCGGGCCTTGGCTTCGAAGGCCAGCCGATCGAGGTAGTTGCGCCGGCGCTGCATCATCAGGCTCAGCCACAGCATCAATACCAGCAACGCTGCCGCGCCGATCACCACGACTGTGCGCACGGGCCGGTCGATGAGTGTGCGCGGGGCCAGGATGCTGACCTCCCAACCGGTTTCCGGGATGCTGCGCGATTGCATCAGCCAGGCATGGGGCTCCAGGTTGAGTGGTTGCGGGTCTTGCGTGGGGTACGGTTTGATCGAGATGATGGCCTGGTGTTCTTGCGCGGTCAGCGAACGGGTCGCACGGAAGCGCCATTCCGAATGCGAGGTGATGATGACCACGCCGTTATGGTCGGTCAGCAGCAGCTGTTCCGGGGTTTTGCCCCACAGTGTTTCGGTGTGGTCCAGGTCGACCTTGACCACCAGGGCGCCGATCACCTTGTCACCATCGCGCACGGCGGCGGCGAAAAAGTAGCCACGCTTGGCCGAGGTGGTGCCCAGGCCGAAGAAGCGCCCCAGCCGCCCGGCAATCGCATCGCTGTAGTACGGCCGGAAGGCAAAGTTGCGCCCCACGAAGCTGTCTTTCTTGTCCCAGTTGGAGGCGGCCAGGGTGTTGCCGCTGGGGTCCAGCAGGTACATCACCTCTGCGCCGGTCTGGCTGCAAATGTCCTTGAGCAACAGGTTGGCCCGGCTCAGGGTGTCGGCATCACCGGGGGTGGCCAGCGCGGCACGCAGGGCCGGCAGGTCGCCGAGGATTTGCGGCAGGGTTTCATAGCGGTGCAGGGTGCCCAGCAGGTTGGCGACGTACAGGTCCAGGGTCTGGCGGTTCTGGCTCAGCAGTTCACTGCGGTAGTAGCGCTCGGCCAGGTGCTGCAACGGCCACAGCAGCGGGGCCAGGATCAGCGCCAGCAAGGCCAGGTTGCGCCAGCGTGGGCGACGGGGAAGGGTGGGGGTCATAAATGCGCGCCGTAATGTTACGGCGCATTATGCGCTAGGCAAGCGGCGCCAGGCACTCAATCAACGCATCGCGCCAGTTAGGCAGGTGCACGCGCCACTCGTGCTCCAGCTTGTTGCAGTCCAGCCGCGAGTTCAGCGGGCGCGCCGCAGGGGTTGGGTAGGCGCTGCTGGGGATCGGTTCGAGGATCGAGCAGGGCTTATCCTGAGCCAGCAGGTGCTTGCCGATTTCCTGGGCAAAGCCGAACCAGGAGGTTTCACCCTTGGCGGTCAGGTGGTAGGTGCCCCAGGCGCCGGGATCGCCGTTGCGCCAGTGCTCGATGATTGTGCGGGTGCTGTCGGCGATGGTGCCGGCCCAGGTGGGCGCGCCGATCTGGTCGGCCACCACGCGCAACTCGGGTTTTTCCTGCAACAGGCGCTGCATGGTCAGCAGGAAGTTGCGCCCATGCAGCGAGTACACCCAACTGGTGCGCAAAATCAGATGCTTGCCGCCTACGGCGCGGATCGCCTGCTCGCCCTCCAGCTTGCTGCGGCCGTAAACGCCCAGCGGGTTGGGTTCATCGTCCTCGTTATAGGGGCTGTCCTTGCGCCCGTCGAACACGTAGTCCGTGGAGTAATGGATCAACGGGATGTCCAGGCTGGCGGCCTCCTGGGCGAAAATCCCCGGGGCCCTGGCGTTGATCGCAAAGGCCAGGTCCTCTTCGGTTTCGGCCTGGTCCACGGCGGTATGGGCCGCCGCGTTGATGATCAGGTCCGGGCGCAGGTCGCGCACGCGCTGGCGGATGCCTTCCGGCTGGCTGAGGTCGAGCTGGTCGCGGCCCAGCACGATCAGTTCGCCCAGATCTGCCAAGCGCAATTGCAGCTCGCGCGACACCTGGCCGAACTGGCCGGTGATGAGGATTTTCAAAGGGGCTTGGCTCATGGGAACAGGTCTGCCTCCAGCAGGGTCTTGCCGTTCTGATCCTTGGCCGACAACTGGGGCACGGTGTCACCCAGCTGCCAGTCGATGGCCAGTGTGGGGTCGTCCCAGCGGATGCAGCGCTCCGCAGCCGGGTTGTAGTAATCGGTGGTCTTGTACAGGAACTCGGCCGACTCGCTGAGCACCACGAAACCGTGGGCAAACCCTTGGGGTATCCACAGTTGCCGGTTGTTCTGCGCCGACAGGGTCACGCCTACCCATTTGCCGAAGGTCGGCGACTGCTTGCGGATGTCCACGGCAATGTCCAGCACTTCGCCAGCCGTCACTCGCACCAGTTTGCCCTGGGGGTTTTCGATTTGGTAATGCAGCCCGCGCAGCACGCCACGGGCCGAGCGTGAGTGGTTGTCTTGCACGAAGCGGTGCATCACGCCCGTGGCTTCGGTGAAAGCCTTGGCGTTGAAGCTTTCGTAGAAAAAGCCGCGCTCGTCACCAAATACCTTGGGCTCGATGATCAGCACATCGGGTATTTCGCAGGCGATCACGTTCATCGAGGCTCTCCCGCCAGCGTGTACAGGTATTGGCCATAGCCGGTCTTGCCGAAGTATTTGGCGCGCACCAGCAATTGATCGCGGTCGATCCAGTTGTTCTGGTAGGCGATCTCTTCCAGGCAAGCCACTTTCAGGCCCTGGCGATGCTCGATGGTTTGCACGTATTGCGAGGCGTCCAGCAGGCTGTCGTGGGTGCCGGTGTCAAGCCAGGCAAAGCCACGGCCGAAGCGCTCCACGCGCAGGTCGCCGCGGGCCAGGTAGGCGTTGTTGACGTCGGTGATCTCCAGTTCGCCGCGTGGCGAAGGCTTCACGTCCTTGGCGATCTGCACCACGTCGTTGTCGTAGAAGTACAGGCCGGTGACCGCGTAGCTGGATTTCGGGTTCTCGGGTTTCTCTTCGATGGACAGCGCGCGGCCGTCCTCGTCGAAGTCGATCACGCCGAAGCGCTGCGGGTCTTTGACCCAATAGCCGAACACAGTGGCGCCGCTGGCCTGGTCGGTCGCACGCTTGAGCTGGTCGCTGAAGTGCTGCCCGTGGAAGATGTTGTCGCCCAAAATCAGGCACACCGGGTTGTCGCCGATGAATTCTTCGCCGATCAGGAACGCCTGGGCCAGGCCGTCAGGCGACGGCTGCTCGGCGTAGCTGATGTGGATGCCGAACTGGCTGCCATCGCCCAGCAACTGCCGGTATTGCGGCAGGTCAGTGGGGGTGGATATCAGCAGGATTTCGCGAATGCCGGCCAGCATCAACACCGAGATCGGGTAGTAGATCATCGGTTTGTCGTAGATGGGCAGCAGTTGCTTGGAAACGCCGAGCGTGATCGGGTGCAGGCGCGTGCCGGAGCCGCCCGCCAGAACGATACCTTTAGTCATGCGATAAGATCCTTGGGTTCGGTGTTGCCCAGACGTTCGCCCTGATAGCTGCCATCCTGGACCCTACGGCACCATTCTAGGTTATCCAGGTACCATTGCACGGTCTTGCGCAGGCCGGTTTCGAAGGTTTCATCCGGCACCCAGCCCAGCTCGCGTTCGATCTTGCTGGCGTCGATGGCGTAGCGCAGGTCGTGGCCGGGGCGGTCGGTGACAAAAGTGATCAGGTCGGCGTACTGCGCAACCCCCGCGGGGCGCTTGGGTGCCAGCTCGTCGAGCAGTGCGCAGATGCCACGCACCACGTCGATGTTCTTCTGCTCGTTGTGGCCGCCGATGTTGTAGGTTTCGCCCACTTTGCCTTCGGTCACCACCTTGAACAGCGCGCGGGCGTGGTCTTCGACGAACAGCCAGTCGCGCACCTGCAGGCCGTTGCCATACACCGGCAGCGGCTTGCCCGCCAGGGCGTTGAGGATGACCAGGGGGATGAGTTTTTCCGGAAAGTGGAACGGCCCGTAGTTGTTCGAGCAGTTGGTGATCAGCACCGGCAGGCCGTAGGTGCGTTGCCAGGCGCGTACCAGGTGGTCGGACGCCGCCTTGCTGGCCGAGTATGGCGAGCTTGGCGCGTAAGGCGTGGTTTCGGTGAACAGGTCGTCCACGCCGTGCAGGTCGCCATACACTTCGTCGGTCGAAATGTGGTGGAAGCGAAACGCGGCTTTCTCGCCGGCCGGCAGCTTGAGCCAGTAGTCGCGGGTGGCTTCCAGCAAGCTGTAGGTGCCGACGATGTTGGTTTGAATGAACGCCGACGGCCCGTCGATAGAGCGGTCTACGTGGGATTCGGCGGCCAGATGCATGATTGCATGGGGCGCGAAGCGGGCCAGCACGGCGCTGACCGCTGCCTGGTCGACGATGTCGGCCTGGACGAATTCGTAACGGCTGTTGCTGGCAATGCTGCTCAGCGACTCCAGGTTGCCCGCGTAGGTCAGCTTGTCGAGGTTGAGCACTTCGTGCTCGGTGTTTTCGATCAGATGGCGAACCAGGGCCGAGCCGATGAAGCCGGCGCCGCCGGTGATGAGAATTCGCATGTCGGTATCCCTTCTTCCATACATGAACTGACAGTGGGCGTTTGCAGCATAGCTTGTTGAGTTGCAGGCCGGCGTGCAAGCGTGATTGGTCGCGTGGGGCGGTTTTTTAGCGTTGCCGGCTTGCCTAACCGCCTGGTCAATGGCGATATAGGCGTCTTATAAAGACAAGAGGTGCCCCATGCCGCTCTCCACGCTGATCAGCCGAGCCAGCCTGCCCAACCCTGAAGTCAGCCGCGAGGAGGCACAGCGCCTGCTTGCCGACTTGTATGGGCTGACGGGCGTGCTCACGCCCCTGGGCAGCCAGCAGGACCTGAATTTCCGTGTAGACGGGCCGCAAGGGTGCTTTGTGCTGAAAATCTGCCATGGCACCTATGCCGCCATGGAGTTACAGGCCCAACACGCGGCCTTGCAGCATCTGGCAGCAAAAGGCTTGCCAGTGCCCGGAGTGCGCGCGGCGCTGTCGGGCGAGCAATTGCTGTCGCTGGACCTGCACGGCAAGGCCATTCACATTCGCCTGCTGGACTACATCGAGGGCCAGCCGCTCACCAACCTGGTGCACCTGGGCCATGAATTACGCGCCGGCCTGGGGCACCTGTGCGCCGAGGTCGGCAAGGCCCTGGCCGATTTCGACCACCCGGGCCTTGCACGTACCTTGCAATGGGACCCGCAGCACGCCACCGGGCTGATTCATCACCTGTTGCCGGTATTGGCAGATCCCGAGCGTCGATCCCAGGTGGCCGAGGCCGCCGCAGAGGCCGAACAACGCCTGGCCGAACTGGGGCCGCGCTTGCCGCAGCAAGCTATCCACCTGGATATCACCGACGATAATACGGTGTGGCAGCGCAATGCAGCGCGCCAATGGCAGTTGCAAGGGCTGATCGACTTTGGCGACCTGGTCCGCACCTGGCGGGTGGCCGACCTGTCCGTCACCTGCGCGGCCCTGCTGCACCATGCCCAAGGCGATCCGTTCGCCATCCTGCCCGCGATCAGCGCCTACCAGGCCAGCAACCTGCTGGTCCGGGAGGAACTGCTGGCGCTGTGGCCGATGATCGTCGCCCGCGCCGCGGTGCTGGTGCTCAGTAGCGAGCAGCAATTGCGCATTGAGCCCGGCAACGCCTATATCCAGGGCAACCTGGCCCATGAATGGGAAATCTTCGACGTTGCCACTTCTGTGCCGTTCGCCTTGATGGAAGCCGCCATCGTGCAGGCGGGCGGGTTTGCACTCCAGGCGCCCGCGCCGAGCTATTCATTGCTGCTGCCCACGCTCAAGGCGGCCGACTTCGTGGCAGTCGACCTGGGCGTGTTGAGCGAGCATTTTGAGGCCGGCAACTGGCAGCAAGGCGCGATCGACGAGCAATTGCTGGCCGGCGCGGCCTTGAAAACCGGCCAGGCGCACTCCCTGTACGGGCAATATCGGCTGTCGCGTACCCGCATCGACAGCGCCGAGGAGCCGGACACCTGCGCCTTGCATGTGGAACTGCACCTGGCGGCCAATACCCCGGTGCAGGCGCCCTTTGCCGGTGTGCTGCGGCGTGCGGCCGATGCCGGGCTGTGGCTGCAGGGTGAACAGGTCAGCTTGCACCTATGGGGCGTGGACAGTGCCCTGGCGGGCAACACACCGGTTGCGGCAGGCCAGGCGCTGGGCGTGAGCCATGGGCCGTTGCTGGTGCAGCTGTGCCTTGACGAAAACATCAGCCCGCCGCTGTTTGCCACGCCATCACGGGCCGCCGCCTGGCTGGTGCTGTGCCCCTCGCCGCAGGCCTTGCTGGGCCTGGCCTGCGATGCCGCACCACTGGCGGATGCCGGCGAACTGCTGGCCCGGCGCGACGCCAGTTTCGCCCGTTCGCAAAAGCACTATTACCAAGCCCCGCCACAGATTGAGCGCGGCTGGCGCAACCACTTGATCGACATGCAGGGCCGCTCCTATCTGGACATGCTCAACAACGTCGCGGTACTGGGCCACGGCCACCCGCGCATGGCCGCCGAAGCGAGCCGGCAGTGGTCGCTGCTCAATACCAACTCGCGCTTCCATTACGCGGCCATCGCCGAGTTTTCCGAGCGGCTGCTGGCCCTGGCGCCGGCAGGTTTTGACCGGGTGTTCCTGGTCAACAGTGGCACCGAGGCCAACGACCTGGCCATCCGCCTGGCCTGGGCCTACAGCGGTGGCCGCGACATGCTGAGCGTGCTGGAGGCTTACCACGGCTGGTCGGTGGCCACCGATGCCATTTCCACCTCCATCGCCGACAACCCGCAAGCCCTCAGCACCCGGCCCGATTGGGTGCACCCGGTCACTGCGCCCAACACCTACCGGGGCGAGTTCCGTGGCGCTGACAGCGCGCCTGGCTACCTGCGCAATGTCGACGCCACCCTGGCGCGCCTGAGCGAACAGCAGCGGCAGGTGGCCGGGTTCATTTGTGAGCCGGTGTACGGCAATGCCGGGGGTATCTCGCTGCCAGCGGGTTACTTGCAGCAGGTGTATGGCAAGGTTCGGGCAGCGGGCGGGGTGTGCATCGCCGACGAAGTGCAGGTCGGTTATGGCCGCCTGGGCCATTATTTCTGGGGCTTTGAAGAGCAGGGCGTGGTACCGGACATCATTACCATGGCCAAGGGCATGGGCAACGGCCAGCCGCTGGGCGCGGTCATCACCCGTCGCGAAATCGCCGAGGCGCTAGAGGCCGAGGGTTACTTCTTCTCGTCAGCAGGGGGTAGCCCGGTCAGCTGTCGCATTGGCATGGCGGTGCTGGATGTGATGAGCGAAGAAAAACTCTGGGAAAACGCCCGATGGGTCGGCGATCACTTCAAGGCGCGCCTCGAAGGCTTGATCGCACAGCATCCATTGGTGGGCGCGGTGCATGGCTCAGGCTTCTATCTGGGCGTGGAGTTGGTGCGCAACCGCGACACCCTGGAGCCGGCCACCGAGGAAACCGCCCTGCTGTGCGAGCGCCTGCGTGAGCTGGGCATTTTCATGCAGCCGACCGGGGACTACCTGAACATCCTCAAGATCAAACCGCCGATGTGTACCACCCGTCAGAGCGTGGACTTCTTTGTCGACTGCGTTTCTCGTGTTTTGGGTGAGAATGTTTAGTCGATATATATCGATATTTTGTGGTGTCTGGTTCGCGGATAAATCCGCTCCTACAGGCGATATAAGTACCTGTAGGAGCGGATTTATCCGCGAAGGCGTCTCCATGGCTGGTTAAATATCCCTTCCAATACCGATATTTATCGGATATAAAGCCTGCACAATTCGAGCATCCCTATGCAGGAGGTTTTTCCATGAGCCGTACCGTTTCCGTCGCCGCCACCCAGATGGCCTGTTCCTGGGACCGCCAGGCGAACCTCGCCAACGCCGAAAAGCTGGTGCGTGAAGCCGCTGCCAAAGGCGCGCAGATCATCCTGATCCAGGAGCTGTTCGAAACGCCTTACTTCTGCCAGAAGCCGAACGCGGACTACCTGCAACTGGCCACGCCGACCGAAACCAACGCGGCCATCGAACACTTCCAGGCCATCGCCAAAGAGCTGCAAGTAGTGCTGCCGATCAGCTTTTTCGAACTGGCCGGCCGCGCACGCTTCAACAGCATCGCCATCATCGATGCCGATGGCAGCAACTTGGGCGTGTACCGCAAGAGCCACATCCCGGACGGCCCGGGTTACCACGAGAAGTATTACTTCAACCCGGGCGATACCGGCTTCAAGGTCTGGAACACCCGCTACGCCAAGATCGGCGTGGGCATCTGCTGGGACCAGTGGTTCCCGGAGTGCGCGCGCAGCATGGCCCTGCAAGGTGCGGAAATTCTGTTCTACCCCACTGCCATCGGCAGCGAGCCGCACGACAAGAACATCACCTCGCGTGACCATTGGCAGCGCGTGCAACAAGGCCATGCCGGTGCCAACTTGATGCCATTGGTGGCCAGCAACCGTATCGGCAACGAAGCGCAGGACGGTTACGACATCACCTTCTACGGCTCCTCATTTATCGCCAACCAGTTCGGCGAAAAGGTCCAGGAACTCAACGAAACCGAAGAGGGTGTGTTGGTACACAGCTTCGACCTCGATAAACTGGAACACACTCGCAGCGCCTGGGGCACGTTCCGTGACCGCCGCCCCAACCTGTACAGCGCCATTAAAACTCTCGACGGTACCCTGGAGTCCTGATACGCCATGACCACACTGACCAGCACACCCCGCGCCGACGGCTTCCACATGCCCGCCGAATGGGCGCCGCAAACCCAGGTCTGGATGGTTTGGCCCGAGCGGCCAGACAACTGGCGCCTGGGCGGCAAGCCGGTGCAGGCCGACCACGTGACCTTGGCCAAGGCCATCGCCCGCTTCCAGCCAGTGACCGTGGGCGTTTCTGCCGGGCAGTACGACAACGCACGTGCCCGCCTGGACATGCCCAACATCCGCCTGGTTGAAATGAGCAGCGACGATGCCTGGGTGCGCGATACCGGCCCGACCTTTGTGATCAACCAAAGCGGCGAAGTGCGCGGGGTGGACTGGGGCTTCAACGCCTGGGGTGGTTTTGATGGCGGCCTGTATTCGCCTTGGAACCGCGACGAGCAGGTGGCCAGCAAGGTCCTGGAGATCGAACGCTCGCCGCGCTACCACACCGAAGGCTTCGTGCTGGAAGGGGGCTCGATCCACGTCGACGGCGAAGGCACCCTGATCACCACCGAGGAATGCCTGCTGAACCGCAACCGTAATCCGCACCTTTCCCGTGCGCAAATCGAAGCGGTATTGAGCGCGCACCTGTCGGTGGACAAGATCATCTGGCTGCCCGATGGCTTGTTCAACGATGAAACAGACGGCCATGTGGATAACTTCTGTTGTTACGTACGCCCGGGTGAAGTGTTACTGGCCTGGACGGATGATCCCCAAGACCCCAACTACCCGCGTTGCCGCGCGGCGTTGAATGTATTGGAAAGCACCACAGACGCCAAAGGGCGCTCGTTTGTGGTGCACCGTATGCCAATTCCTGGGCCGTTGTACGCCACCGAGGAGGAGTGCGCCGGTGTCGATCCTGTGGCGGGTACCCAGGAGCGTAACCCCTCGGTGCGCTTGGCCGGCTCCTACGTCAACTTCCTGATCGTGAACGGCGGCATCATCGCCCCGGCCTTCCAAGACCCGCGTGATGACGAGGCTAGAGCGATCCTGCAGAAGCTTTTCCCCGAACATGAAGTGGTCATGATCCCCGGCCGCGAAATGCTATTGGGCGGTGGCAACATCCATTGCCTGACCCAACAGCAGCCTGCGCCAGCAAAACGATAAATAAAGTTTCACCTAAGGCCCGTCCACTGGACGGGTTTTTTGTATCCGTACGGACAAGGTCCCATGGCTGGCACAGCTTTTGTATCGTAATCGGCGCCTTAAATGATCAGAGGGTTTATTCGTTCTGTCATCTAGCTTAGGTAATTTAGCCGCTCACGAAACCGGGGAATAAGTCCGTATGAACGCAGTCAGTGAGCCGGGTTCGCCTTCGTCCTTGATCAGCGGCGAGTCAATGCAAATGCTCGCGCAATGGTTGAAATGCAACGGTGGCATCAAGGTGAATAAATCCGACCCGCATCGCCTGATACTGGATCGCTACCCCGAAGGCCTGCTCAGCCGGGCCGAAATCGAAGCACTGCTGGGCAGCTTCCATCACTAACTACAATCAGTCATGACGACTGATCAGGGGAGGCATGGAGCCTCGCTCCCATCCAGTCGGCCAACGCGCTTGAATTGACACTCTTGTTACCCCCCCGCTAGGATTCCGGCCCTCGCCTGTGGCCAACAGCCACCTGCTCGGCACCACACTGCCTGCTGCGACCTTCGCACGCGGGCTTTTGTGTTTGTTTTTGGGGACGCCGGGTAGGCCGCACAGAGCGACTTAACCAGCAATAAGGAAAATAAGATGTTGAATAAAAGTATCGGTCTGCTCGCCTTGGGCCTGCTGAGTGCCACTCAAGCAATGGCCAGCGAACAAGACGATGCCAAGGGCTTTGTCGAAGACAGCCACTTGAAAGTGCTGTTGCGCAACGCCTACATCAGCCGTGATTACAAAAACGGCCCGGACGACAAGGCTGAGTGGGGCCAGGCGTTCATTGGTACCTTCACTTCCGGCTTTACCCAAGGCACCGTGGGCGTGGGCGTTGATGCCTTCGGCCTGTATGCCAAGCGTTTGGATGGCGGCAAAGGCGACGCGGGTGCCGGCGGCATCGACTTCTTCAAGAAGGGTGACAATGGCGAGGGCTCGGCGGCCAGTGATTTGGCTCGCGCTGGCGCCGCAGTCAAGTTGCGCATCTCCAACACCGTGATCAAATACGGTGACCAGATGCCGGTACTGCCGGTGCTGAACTACGACAACAGCCGCCTGTTGCCGGAAAGCTACAACGGTACCTACATCACGTCCAACGAGATCAAGGGCCTGGAGCTGAACGTCGGCCACTTTACCCAGGAAGTGCAAAAGAGCACCGAAAGCCACGACAGCGGCCGCTTGAAGCGCCTGGATGTCTATGGCGGCAGCTACACCTTCACCGACAACTTCAAGGCCTCGCTGTACGCAGCCGACAACGAAGACGTCATGAAAAAGCAGTACCTGGGCGCGACCTATGTAATGCCGTTCACCAAGGACCAGTCACTGACACTGGACTTCAACGGCTACAAGTCCGAACTGGATGCCCAGTATGCTGACAGCCTGAAAACAGGCACCAGCAACACCATCTGGAGCCTGGCAGCCACCTACGCAACCGGCCCGCACTCGTTCACCGTGGCGCACCAGCGCAACACCGGCAGCACCGGTTACAACTACGGCGGCTACCAGCGCAACGGCGGCACCGGCGACGGTGGCAATACCATCTACGTAGCCAACAGCTACTGGTCGGACTTCAACGGCGAAGACGAGCGTTCCTGGCAGCTGGCCTATGGTCTGGACTTCGGCGCCTACGGCGTACCGGGCCTGACCTACAAAGTGGCCTACGTACGTGGCGACAACATCAGCGTTGGCGATGCCACCAATGGCACCGAGCGTGAGATTTTCAACCAGTTCCAGTACGTGGTTCAGGAAGGCGTTGCCAAAGACCTGACCGTGCGCCTGCGCAGCTCGATCCTGCGGGTATCGAACAACGTTTCCGACTACAACGTAGGCGGTAACGAAGTGCGTGTGTTCGTTGATTACCCCATCAACGTGTTCTGATTCTGGCTGCATGAAAAAACCCCGCGCTGCGGGGTTTTTTTTGGCCATGGGTTTCCATCCTGCCCCTAGAAGAAGCGGTGGGTGGATACATTTCAGAAAGGATACGCAGGGCCGGGGAGGGGGTTCTGGATGAAAAATTCTTTATGAGTGGCTGAGTGACGGGCACAAAAAAGCCGCTCTAGGAAAGCGGCTTGTTTGTCGGGCCACAATCAGGGATCGCGACCCGTAACCTCGTAGGTACTACTAGCGTGTGAGGTGATGGTACAGCTTTGCTGCCATAGCCACCACCCAATCAGTCGCCGTTCACGCTCCTGGAAGAGCCCTAATTGTTACCAGCTTTTGCGCTTTACACTTCCCGGAAATTTCCCACGCGTAAGCTTGATACCCTCTTGCCGCCAGCAGCCGTTAGCGTCTATGGCGGGCCTTTACGGCTCGGGTGTAGGGCCCCGGCTCGGTTCTCATCGTAAAGCCCAAAGCTGGATTGCCTCCAGGTACTACTAGCGTGGTGCCCTCCCTGCTGTGAGGCCGAGAAGCATCAGGCGAGGCAGTCCTTTCGAGGACAAACAGTATGCAAGCTTTCAAACGCGTGCTGCGTGTCGCGATTGCTTCCATCAGCGTGTTTCGCGCCTGGGAGTACCTTCGTGACCGCTTCGACGACCTGTAAGGGTTGAAGAAGAAAGGCTCCGCCTTCGGGTGGGGCCTTTTTTGCGCGCGTGTGCGGCCTGTCAACCGGCTCCGCGCGTACTGGCCATGCAAACTGATCCGCTTTTTTCTCTAGTTTCTGAGTCTGTTACGGATCAGCCTGGAAGGCGCACAGTAACCCCATCGCAATACCCGTGTTTACCCAACAGGAGTCAACGCCATGGAAGAGTTCGGGGTAAAAGAGCTGATCAAATTCTCAAGTTACGTACTCGTCGCCTGCGGTGTGTTCTTTGCCATCTCCATGACGGTCTGAGCCGCCTTGGCAACACTTTGTGTGCAATTCTACGGCGGCGCGCTGCTGACATAATGCCAGTACCGTCTATGCTCACCTCCATACGAAACCGATTGGTAGTAATGGCAGGAAGCAGATGAGAATTTTGGTGACCGGGGCCACAGGCTTTCTCGGCAAGGCGGTAGTAGAGGCCCTGGCCCTGCAACCGGAGTATCAAGTGCAGGGCGCCACCCGGGCGGCGAAAGCCGCCAGTACCCTGAGCGTGCCATTGATCGCAGTCGGGGAATTTGCCGCCAGTACCGATTGGTCGCAGGCCCTGCAGGGGGTGGACGTGGTTATCCACACGGCTGCCCGCCTGAATGTCGCTGTGAATAAGGGGCAGGACCCACTTCCCGAGTTCCGCCGGGTCAACACCCAAGGCACGCTCACCTTGGCACGCCAAGCCATCGCGGCGGGCGTAAAACGCTTTATCTTCATTAGCACGGTGGGGGTGAACGGCGGCTACACCACTGGCAGCCCTTTTAGCGAGTTATCCACAGCCGCACCCGATGGTGACTACGCCCGCTCCAAATTCGAAGCTGAACTTGGCCTGCATGAAATCAGCCAAGGCACCGCCATGGACATCGTTGTCATCCGCCCACCGATGATCTACGCCGCCAACGCTCACAAAAGCTTCCCGCGCCTGCTCAAGCTGATCGCTTCCGGCATGCCATTGCCTTTCGCATCCATCGACAACCGCCGCAGCATGGTCGCGGTGGAAAACATGGTCAGCTTCATCCAGCAATGCATCAGCCACCCGGCGGCGGCGAACGAGCTGTTTCTGATATCAGATGGCGAAGATATTTCAACCGGCGAAATGATCCGCCAACTCGCCGCAGCCCTTGGCCGCAAAGCCAACCTGGTACCCTTCCCGGACACCCTGATGCGCATCGGCGCAAGGCTGGTGGGCAAAGAAAACTACTACCTCACCCTATGTGCGTCGTTGGAAGTGGACTCCAGCAAATCCCGCACCCTGCTCAACTGGGCACCCCCACTCACCGTGGCGCAGGCCATGCAAAAAGCCGGCGCAGACTATCGGCGCCTCAGCTGATTGGGTTGCTCACGCCTTCGATCTGCCGCTTCACCTGCATCGGGTCATCAATGCCCTGGAACACCAGGTCGCTGATGCCACGCCCGGTGATCCGCACCGTGCCGTAACCCAACAGGCGGCCCATCACCGTCTGCTCCAGGTCCACGGTCTCGATCGACGACAGCTTCATCTCATCGGTGGTACGGCTGATAATCCCGCGCTTGTGGATAACGCGCTTGTTGGTCACGCCGTTCTCTTGGCAGCGCAACGCCAGCCACTTGTAGATCGCCACCGGCGAGAGGATGCCCACGGTGATGATCGCCAAAAACACCCAGAACCACACGCCAACCCAGGCAAGCCAGTGGAGCTTGAAGATGGCTTCGATCTGCTCGCCGGCAGAGAGGGAGGATTGGATGTAGGTGGGTTTGGACACGGGGGCGGTTTCCTGTGGAATATTAGGCCGCACTTTAGCATTTGATCGCCTTGACGGGAGCGCCCGGAAAAAAGGAGCGGCTCAAGGCTTGGCTTGTATACCTACCATTTGCAGAGAAGACGAGCCATGGCCGATAGGGCATGGCTCAATTGGTTAAGCTTTGCCGTTGAGAGCTCGAATCGCCAAGGTTTTTAGCGATTCGAATTCCTCTACTTCATGGGCATCAGAATCCATGCTTTTGATACAGGCAATGATTTCGTCAGTATTTTCACTATTCAGGCGAGCATTTTTGATAAGCGCCTTTGCGCCATCTTTTTGAGTTTCGCGCGCGTTGCCGAAATCCAGCGAGTCCAAATCCAACATATTTACCTTCCATTTCAATGGCATTTATCCGCGCTGGCATTATGCCATTTATTTGGTGTTTTTTTGTGGTTGGCGGCGCAGGTGCTGAGTAAAAGGTGCGGTTCATCCATCAGGCTGAAGCTCCCGGTGACGTAGGTTCTAGCCTGATGGGTGGCTTCGTCATTGGGTTTGGTTGGCTGATTCCACGGAGCACAGTTGGATTGCGCCGTGCGCTTTGTGGGAGCAGGGCTTGCCTGCGATGAGGGCCGCGTTGGCGCATTGCCGGCGTGCCCTGCGCAATAGCGTTGCCGCCTCAGTTAAGTGCTTGAGCAATGGCTGAACTGGCTAGTGCCAGCCGCTCGGTCAACGGGTCTAGCAGGCATTTCATCTGGTCAGCGTCGAGCTTGTCGGTGTGGGCGGCGTCTAGCAGTTGGGAGACCAGTGTGAAGGCGGCGTTCAGATCGGAGAGTTGCTGGATGGCGGGGGTGATTTCTTGGAGTTCTGTTCCCAGGAAATTGAGGGCTTCGATAGAGGTTTCGATTTCTAATGTGGCGTCGGGGTCGGCGAGGTATTGGGAGAGGTGGGTAACCACTGCGGTTACTCGGGATTCTGCGGTCATTTTTTTGCGGCTCCAATGAGATGGCGATGACGGTGGGTCGTCGGGGTCATTTGCCGTGGAGTGTAAAAGGGCGGGGTGGAACGGATGCTAAGGAGTACTTAGTCTGGAGGGGCGCTTTGCCAATGCCTCACGTTTAAGGCGCAAAGTCAGATCAGAAATCTCTGGTGTATGGCCGTAGAGGATTTGGGAAAGGGCTCTGCGAGCGAAACCGAGTCGACGGGCGAATTATGGGATGTTTGTATTCAGTGCAGGTAGCACGTCTTCAAGCGGAACTTCGCCAGAAAGAAACGGGTAGAAAAGCTCCATGTGAATGCTCTTAAAAGTCCGCTTCAACTAATGTACTAATTGAAGCGAACTAACGACTTATTTACAGCAGTTCGTCAATGCTGTCCCGCAGGAACTCCCATGCATATAACGCACGAGAAGCTGCCCACAGAAAGCTCAGTATGCGCAGAATAATTTTCCACATACCTTGGCCTCCGATCAGGGTGGCCAAGCCTCCAGCGTGCTTACCGGAACACGTACGCCTTCGGACGGCTTGCAGGCACGTTCGGTGAGGTGGCCGGGCGGAGGGCCCGCTACGTTGAATCCGGCACGGATTACTAGCCCGTGTTAGCAGGGCAGAAATCAATGCGTGGACCAGGCCAAATCACCGTTCGATCAGCAAGGGAGCGGGCACATATTAGCGTGATTGCTATTAATGGCCAGATTAAATAGGCGAATAAATCATAACTAAGTATTTCGATGCTGTTTCTTGGGTTTGTATATTTGTGCACATTTGTTCAAGTATGTATTACTCAGTGGGGCAGAGTCTCCGGATATATACCGCAATGGTTGACATGTTTTCCAGTTTTCCCTATCTTGGCATTGCTTGCAGGCGCGTTCGATGTGCCGTGACAGCAGTGACTACTAACCGCTGTTGTCGAAAAATCCGTCTCTTCCCAAGGCGGATTTTTTTTGCTTAGGATTTGGGGATGAAGCAGGGCGTGGCGTTGACGGGGCGGGGCTCTATGCGGTTAAGCGATGCTCCCGTAGGGGCTTGGTAAGGGTCAAGGCGATACCGCTGGGGGCAAACACCCGCGCCCGGGCACGGTTCTCCAGCTATGGTCAGTGGCCATAACCCACTCGAAGCCGACGCTCGCGACCGGTGGGAGGGCCAATGCGCTGTCGGCGATCTTACATGGGAGGATTTTTGGAGTTCACCGCGCCCACAGAGTCGTGCTCGTTGCTCGCCCAACGCAATACTGGCCGAAGTGCCCGGCTTCCATCTTTGTTCGAGTATTTAAAAAGCATACGTGGAGGCGATCACCGGAGCGTTTTATCGAGTAGTCGTAACCAACGCGAAAAAAACCACGATCAGCCCCAATAGATGTATTGAGTGCGATCTCGACCACGCGGCTGTTTAACGGATCGTAGTGGACAATTCCTTCAAGGTCTGGGAGCCATACGCACACAATCTCCGTTGCGTCTGGGGCTGCAAAACTTTCAAAGTATCTGCATCGCAGCGCGTCAACGTCTTCCAAAGTTAGCCCATTCGCCTCAAGACAGGACGAGTCTACTGTTATAAATTTCGCAGGGTGCTCGTCGCGAGCAGATTGAAAACGCTTTCTCAATGCCACATTTTTTATCACGCCACTAAGCCAGGTCCGCCGAATATCCACGGCAAAGTGCCTGACGTTCGAAGAAGGAGGGGTTTCGCCGTTGGGTAGGCCAAGTTCGTAGAGCTCAAATGACAAAGAAATTGCGTAATCCATTGCCGTAGGTACGGGGCGGTCAGACTTGAATGTGTTGATCCTTAGCCGTTCCAAAGCAGGGGACTTAGCTAAAGCAAGGGCTAGCGTAGGCTCTATGTTGGCGCTCATGGCCGCAGCTCGAAAACAGCTATTCCATAGGAATCTCGGAGCGAAATACCCTACCAGGCTTCGCCAGATCGGTCCCAATAGTGCAGTGATTACTGGACTTAGAAGTTTCACCCAAACCATTTGCATGTCGCGTTCTCTGTGGTTTTGTACTGAAGCTAGTGAAAGTGGTGTTATTTAGCAATCCAATTATGATACGTCGATCTTGGCGTCATGGCCCATCTTGCTCTGGTGTTCTGTAAGTCCGTTACGGCGATATACCCCGCGCCGAGTTATCGCGGGAGGCTGCGTTCCAATCCAGGGTTCCATGGCCAGCGTGGACCGTGGACAGCCTCAAACGCATCCGCGACTGCATTTCGGACTACGACCTCGCAGATATGCAGTGGAGGCAGCATGGCGCCACATATTCGCGCGTTCCATGCGTACAGCTGCAGCGCTTCCTCTGCGGCGAACCCGGCAGAGTGGGCGGACTTTTCGTAAGTTGTCATTCGCAGAGGGGATAAGGCGGATCGGAGCCTGTCGACAACCTGCATTGACATCGCTTGCTCACGACCTTAAAGTTTTCCCACTAGCCACGGGAACGCGGGCGAAAGCCTTCCCCCGAGGACACTCGAAACAGCAAAGAAACCTGCCATTTTTGGCGGGTTTTTTTGTTTCTGGCCGTCCGATTGCGTGCTGGAGCCCGGCCCGCATGGCTCGTCTTGGGGCAGCATGATAAATACCCTTGAATGCGGGTCAACGAAGGGAATGTAGGCAAATATTCCTGAGCACGACACTGCGGGTTGCGTCATAAGCGATTTGGGGCCGATTTGGGGCCAGTTCAGCACAGCGGCTTTTTCGCTTGAGATTTTGGGGGAGTTCGGGTTTCGTATTGTGGGCAAGCCCGGCTCCCGCATCGAAGGGGCCTAGTAAAATGTGAGCATGTGCTGTGCTCGGTACGTAGAGTTGCGAGCGACACACGTAAACTCTGAGTTGTGTAAAAACCAACCGTTTGTAGGCTTGCCCAAATGAGGTTTTTACTTCATTGTAAAGACTAATGTCATTACAATGAGGGTCATCCCATGGCGTCAATCAATGTCCGTATCGACGACGACCTCAAGGCGCGTGCTTACCACGAGCTGGAAAAGCTCGGCGTCACCCCTTCTGAGCTGATGCGCCAAGCCTTGCAGTACGTAGCAGAGCGCGGTCAGCTACCCTTCAAGCCCGTCCTGATGACCGAGGACGATGAAGCGTTGGTCGCAACAGTGCGCGAGCGGCTGGCTAATCCCCAGCGGGTTAAGGTTTCACTAGATGACTTATAGCCTCGAATTCGATGCGCGGGCGTTAAAGGAGTGGCACAAATTGGGGGATACCGTGCGCCAGCAACTCAAGAAGAAGCTGGCCACGATTCTGGTCAATCCGCGCATTGAAGCCAACCGTCTGCATGCCTTGCCCGACTGCTACAAGATCAAGCTTCGCAGCAGCGGCTATCGGCTGGTTTATCAAGTGATCGACCAGGAGGTCATGGTGTTCGTGGTGGCCGTCGATAAGCGGGAGCGTGAGCAGGTTTATCGCAAAGCGGCTGAGCGGTTAAGTTAGCGAGTACGCAACGTATAGGGGGAAGCCCGCCGAGTCAGGCTGTGTGGAAATGCGAGCATGATTACGGGAGTGGGGCTCCGTAGCATTCAGTGGAACGCGATTGCGGCACCAGGAATCGAAAAATTTTCTAAGTATTTGATTTATATATTTTTTATTTATATGTTATGAGCAGTCTATCTCTAAAACTATCCCGGTACTCGGGGATGGCTAAGCATTGATAGAGGGGGAAAACCAGAGTGGGAGCGATTGCCCTCAGTGCATGGCTGCCTCTCATGCCTTTCTGAATCTGTGGCTCGTTCTCCAACTACCGTAAGCGACAGCCAACTACGAAAGGCTGCCACTGCTAGAAGGCCGCTATCGGCCGATTGTATTGAAAAAGTCGGTTCTTCCAGGCTGCGCATCTACGCGAAATCTGAGCCCGGGAACCCTCTGATCATCGCAAAGATTTCAAGCTCAGACGCGTACTTTTCTGCCGTGGAAACCATGGCCGACTTTTTCAACACAATCGGCCACAAGCGGTCAGCCAGCGTCCGAGTTCAGGTTGGGTTCGATGCGCGCTATTGAGTGCGTTCGTCATTACATGATGGCATGATTGAAATATGCCGTTTCGTGTTGCTGCAGACGGGGAGCGAGTAGGTTAATGGATGAGTTCAATAGGATAGTTGGATGAAGATCAAGCAGATCAAAATTACCTGTGTCGGTGGTATCGATGAACTTGTTTTAACGTTCGATGATCACATGAATATTATAAGCGGGCCTAACGGAATCGGAAAAACAACCATTCTTGAGAGCGTCGCTCAGGCATTTGCTGGCTATGAAAGCAACCTCTTGAAGCGAATGGTAGGCTCTGAGTGCGGGAGCGTTACCACTTTCGTTGATCCTGGTAATGGCGAAATCGAAGAGCGAACTTATAAAATATCCCAATTCAGTCCAAGAAAAAATGAAAATACACACCCTGTCGAACACTATATAAAACAGCATATTTCTTTGAAAGTTGCTCGAACATTTACGTACGTAGCACTGGACTCCGTTTCTCGGGATGCGGACAGAGACCCTTACACCACATCAAGCAGCAACAAATACGGCGTAAATCTGACCGAAGTTAAAAGCTGGTTTGTTAATCGATATCTTTACTCAGCTCATCCGGGCGCCCTTTCAGATGTGCGAATGCACAATTTCGAAAAGGCGAAGAATTTTTTTTCATTACTGCATAAGGATTATCTATTCAGTAAAGTAGATGCCGGAACTAACGAAATAATGGTAAGCACTCCCGCTGGAGAAATTTACTACGAGTATCTCTCTTCCGGCTTCAAATCGTGCCTATCTATATTGTTCGGGATAGTTAAGGAAATAGAATACCGCTTTGCAGAATCAGGCATAAGACTGGATGAGTTTGAGGGTGTGATTCTGATAGATGAGTTGGAGCTTCATCTTCATCCTGAATGGCAGGCAAAAATCTCTACGATCCTAGTCCAAGCATTTCCAAATGCGCAATTCATAACTACGACTCATAGCCCGCATATTATACAGGCAGCAATGCCAAATCAGGTCGTGGCTTTACATTACACAAATGGGAAGATTGAGAGAAAATCGCTCCCATCGAGTGAGTATGGCTACCAAGGGTGGACGGTGGAGGAGGTTTTAACGGATGTTATGGGGCTTGGTGATACCCGTACAGCGGTATACCAAAACGCTATCCAAAGCTTTCAGCGAGCCGTAGATGAAGATAACTATAAAGCTGGGACTTTAGCGTTCGAGGAACTTGAGAAGCTTCTGCATCCAGAAAACAGTCTTAGAAAGCTTCTGTCGTTTCAGCTTGGCGCTATCAAGGGGTGAAGTAATTGATAAAATTGGAGCGTCAACCTAAGCCTGAATATTTATCTGCATCAACCGTCACAGAGCTTACTGAAAAATTTAAAAGCGATGGCAGTGGCGTATGGAATCACCCACAGATAAAAGCCCCATTACTAGCCTCAAGCCACGAAAAATGCGCATTTTGCGAGTGTTCTATATCAGACGAGAGCAAGTACATGGAAGTTGAGCACTTCAAGTACAAAAATTTATACAAAGATCATGTTGTGGATTGGGATAACTTGCTTCCCTCCTGTAAAAGGTGCAATATTTCCAAAGGAATTCATGATGTGGGCAGCGATCCGATAGTTAACCCTTATGATGTTGATCCAAGGCATCATATTTCCTTTAAACTCTACCAGTTCAAAGGCAAAGACAAAGTGGGGAATACGACTATTGAAGCGCTGGATCTTAATAATTCAGATCGATTGGTATTCAAGCGTTTTGAGGTTGGAGAACAGGTTTTTAGGTCTGTACGGGTTGCCGTTGACAGGCTGGACGCGTACAACCAGTCCAATACAGCGATAAGGAAGAGCAAGCTACTCAACATAGTGGAAACCATCCTTAACGAGTGTCAGCCTAAAGCAATTTACGCAGCCACTACCGCAACAGTAGCTTTAAATGATGAGGATTTCATGGGGGTCATATCTCAACTACAAGCACTTAATTTGTGGGAAGACTATCTTGAGGCCAAACTATCGGCTGCACAAGATATTGCATTTCAACAGCCTTAGTTATTGACTGCATCAATCAACCCGGCCTACACCTCCATACTTATATAAGGCCTCACTTCTGAGGCTTTATATAAGCAAAGCACCGATAAAGTTTATTTTCTCCAGATATCCTGGCTAGCTTCGTAAGATATCTCGCCAGCGCTAACTAATGGTTATGGCTAGACCGCCGCGCTCGGCGGCAGGCAGCTATGGGGTCGAAAGAAACCATTCTGCGGCTGAGGATTAAGTTGACTGACAGCAAGACTAGTGATGGTCTATATTAATTTTTTATGAAGGACTGCTTTCGGCCAAAAGCAGCCATTTAAACTGCCTTCAGAAATGTGGGCCGTTCATACCGCCATTCGAACCGGGCTCGTAAATCACTTGAGAAGCTCATTTCTTTGATTTCTTCTCACTTACGCGCGGTCTAACATCAACAAAAACCTCATAGATAGTTTTTGAGGAGTCAGTCATATTCGGAATAAGTGGCTCTTTGTTTTTGTCCAATCGGGCATCAAACACTAAAAGATAACCAAGATGAGAATCCCTGTTGCCCATGTAATGCTGAATCTGTCCTTCACCCGCGGCTGCATAGTTACTAGGGTAGCCAAAACCACACATCTTCAACTCCACGATAACGGATAGACCGCCATCCACTTTTAGGTAAATATCCAACCGACCAGCACCGGTGTCCAGTTCTTCATAAACTGAAATCCTATGAAGAAAACGAGCTTTCAAAAAAGTGTGAAACAAATCCTGAGCACGCTTTTCAGGGTGGGACACCCATTTATAGTCTTCTTGGGGCTGAGGGCGGGACCAAAAAACCATCCGCTTTTCGCCAGATATAAAATTTGAAAATTCGTGAAACGCATCAATAAGCTCCTCACGAAAAATTGGCCTTGCAACATCGACATTCGACGCAACAACTGAAACAACCCCACCTAGCTCAAGAGCTCTTTCACGAAACTCCAAAATAGTGGTTCGGAGTGGATTACCTACTTCAACTTTCTTCAGCGCCTGCATAAAAATGGATAAAGCTCCACTTGAATCGCCAGCTTCGAGGAGAGACTTTCCATGCGCAAATAATATCCCTGGAAGATTGCCATGCAAAGCAATTTGTTCTTTAGTGAAAATTGCTGCATCGCCCCATGCTTCAGAGTCCCAGAGCACCTGTAAAAGCTGGTCCCGCGCATCTAAATTAAGCGGCTGGCCAGCTAATATCTTTCTAAGCCAAATGCCAGCACGGTCAAGCTTTCCATCTCTTCTCAACACCGTAACTATCGCAGACATAGCAGGATACTTCGCTTCGGGGCTAGCCTTCTCGCGATTTAGGCGAATAACTACCGACTCCAGCCTACGAAGCCTCGTTGTAGAGTCAAGACTCGGATCTGATATCGCAATGGCAACTTCTGATGCTGCAATGAGATTTGAATTTCCGGACTCATTCGCTCTGGCGCGAATATCTTCAGCAGAAGCAGAATCGAATTCACCGAATAATGCGTGAATTTGCCGAACGAGAGCGTATTTTTCTGAGGAGATATCTCCCTCCAAGCTTATAGCTTCAGAATTTAAACGCTGAGAAAGCTCTATATCTGAACACTTTTCCGCCAGAATCGAAGCAAGACTTAATGAGGCAATCAGGTCTCTTTTTGCTCCGACAACCCCCTTTAATAGTGATGCAGCCTGCATCGCGGCCTCCAACGCAGGATTGAAAGAGCGCAAGTTATAAAGTTGAGTAGCTAAGGAATGGTATATTGATGAGCGCAGGGCATCCGCCATCAATCCATTAGCCGCGATAACATCCAGCATCTTATTTAATTGTTCTACTGCCGCAACCGGCCCATCGAACTCGAGAAGTTTGGATAGAAGCAAAATACTAGTAGCAGCCTCGCGTTTGTCTCCTGCCTCAAGAAACGAATCAATAGACATATGCGCAGCTCTGATTGCATCAGCTCCAGGCGTCGGCAATGCATTAGCTAAATTTCGCCAGATCCAAGCTCGATCAGAGGAAGAAAAAGAATCAGCCGATTTTAGTAGCTCTGTCCACATTGCGATAGCAGTTTCGATCTCGCCTCTTTTGAAGCAAGCGAAAGCAATAGTATTCGTGAATTTTACACTTTCCGCCGGGTCTTCAATCCCCCCATCCAAAATTGCCTGAGCATCAACTTCAGCGTCATCAAATTTATTTAAAGAAGCCGCAACAGCCATACGACTAATACGAACTTCTTTCTCAGACTCTGCAGACAAAACAAGAACATCGATACGCTGAAGCGCTTCAAGGAGCTCTAACGGCAATACCCCAAAGAATCCCAGACCGCTTCTTCCTTCAAGGATAGCAGCAGCGCCTAAGTTGTCCCCTAAATCAATAAGTCGATGAATCTCAGTTGCCAAATCGAGAGGCCCCTTTTTAAGGGCCCCATGTATTGAAAGGTTAATTCGCTCCGCGAACTTGGTATCAACTGATGTGAAATCGTGCAACGTCTCTTGTCGCCCAATCAACCGTCCGGTACGCAGATCAAATACAGCAGTGACTTTTACGTCTGCCGAAGGTAATTCTTGAACCAAATAGCCTTCAGCTTCCAATCTTGTACGAATTGAATTCGCCACCAAGACCAAACGCTCTCCTAAAGTGAGATCGATGGGCGTCACCCTTTCGGCGGCCTCAGCTGCAGACTTCGCAATGGCGGGAGTGGATACTGAATCCCCCGTTACCGCGCATTTAACTGAACCATCTAACTGCTCGGTGAGCGTCAGCTTCGCAGGTGGGAGAGGCTCTCCTACCGAGCTAACTGCAAATCGGATAAAAGGGAGCGCTGGTTCGTCCGATACGGTAAGGGTCGACATCGTTGAGGCCCGCAAGAATTTTTCCGACTGTAGCGCTCATACCGAAATTAGTTAAGCAAATTCGTGTCAGTCGTCCTTGATTTTATAGATATACCCCACCATTTGAATCCACAGCCGATTGCCCATTGCCGCCACCGGCAGCTATGAGTCGGTTGCTGCCCCTCAACATGCAGCTTTCGGCCCAGGCTGTGTAAAAACGTAGGCACCGTTTTGAAGTCTGCGTTGCTACGTAAAATCTGCCGGTGCTTGGTTAATCAGCAGACCTTAAATTTGCGTAGGAACGCGATTTCTGTTCTGGTTCTGACCGTCAAACCTGCTCTAGAACGTTTTTACACAGCCTAGACCCAAAGCTGCCGGTGGTGATAGGCAGAAACCGGCCAGGAGCGGACGCTCGTCGCTACGCAGCTTTCAATTCAAATTGGCCAGTCGACGCAGTCAGGAAATCAGGGGCAGTTCGGTAATGGGGCCTTAGCCAGGACCATGAAGAACATTGTCGGCATTGTTGCCACTCCGCCGTCTACGTAAGTCTGGACTGGATGCAGAAAAATACTAATAGCTTCAATTGAAAGAAGGCAGATAGACATCATCGCACCGGGATTGGTAGCCTCTGCCCCCCTTCTCATGATGACTGATGATGGACAATCCACTCATGGACTTGAAAATTTCTGAACAGAGCGCCACCACCAGAGGTAAGCGCCATGCGGAAATATTACTCGGAACCAAAGAAGCACGACCTTTGCTAACGGCGCTGAGGCAAGGGATGCTGTTGGAGATAACCTTCGGTGAAAAGCGCGTAGCGACCAATGAAGAAATCGTTACGTGGGCACTAAAAAAATATCAGGATAACGCCTTATTAGGAGATATTTGCCAGGCGATAATGTATCTGAGAGAAGACTACGTGACTTCCTCCGACCAGTTGCCGACGGGTAAAGCTGCGTTCGAACAGATGTATGCGCTTGAGCACTACCCGATTCCCGAGTTCTTTTTTGTGTCTACCGACTATGAAGATGAATCCGTAGGTTTTCTGTTTCAAAGAGAGGCCCTGAAAGGTGGGGGGCGAGTTTACTCTGTAACTGGGTTTAATTTGCGCGACCTTGGTGAAAAAGTGACGAGATTTGAGTTCAGGGTTAATGCAGTGAATCCGGAACCCTTTGTGTCGCGAATGAGCAGTAACGGCTGGACTCGGGTCGGCAAAGATGTATTTAGTGAGGATAGCTATCTTGACTTGGCGTTTAAATGTCTGACTGCATACTGCAATTACAAATATCCGCGAATTGACACGGATTGTATTATTGACGATCGAGTTTCAAAGCAAAAGGATAATGATTACCTAGTCAACCTGATCTCGGAGGGGTTCAAAGGGTCAGCTCAATGCACACGCATCAGTCTTCCGATCAGTCGTATTCGAC
This sequence comes from Pseudomonas abieticivorans, assembly GCF_023509015.1. Classification (NCBI taxonomy): domain Bacteria; kingdom Pseudomonadati; phylum Pseudomonadota; class Gammaproteobacteria; order Pseudomonadales; family Pseudomonadaceae; genus Pseudomonas; species Pseudomonas abieticivorans. Next base: position 2,252,365 of record NZ_CP094975.1, on the reverse strand, counting down.
CACGTGACATTGATTACACACTCAGCATCCCTGAAATTGAAATAAAGAGCTTTATGCGTAGAGTCGCCGAATGGGGAGCCCCACTCGCTGAAATTCTACTGTATGAGGAGAACGGCCAGCTAATAATGGACGATGACTACGTAGTTTACTGCGCTTATAGGGCCTTGGAAGTCAAGTCTATCAAGGCAGTAGTTATCGGGAATTTCGACGAGTCTGACATAAAGGTCCTTGATAGGGGGTACGGCGAGTTAATTCCACCAATAATAGTGAATAGAAAAACTAAAGATGCACCAAGGCAAATCCTCTCCAAAGAGGATAAGTTAAACCAGAAATTATTGTCGCTGGTTCCGGACGGTAGTTCAAAAAGTGCAATGAAGCGGAAATTTACGGATTTTTGCCGCCTTTTAGGTCGAGATTCCACACTCGAAAAAGACCTTCACAAATTCATTGGGGATAATCCGCAAATATTTGACTGTCACTTCGGGCGAATGCACATGGAGGTGCCCATTGGCGACTTCAGGGCAGATATGGTCTTGGAGTACGAGCAGTCACATAGGCGAATATTATTGGTTGAATTAGAAAGGCATGTGGATCAAATATTCACGAAAGATAACCGTTTGCGTAGCAAGGTCACCCATGCGGGCCAGCAGGTCGAAGATTGGATAGGCGAAATTAGAGCTGGGAAAAATAACGTACCCGACTGGCTTACAAGAGAGTATGTCGTTGAAGGTGCAGTAGTGATCGGTCGTTCAAAAAACCTAACTCTTAAGCAAAAAGAAACGCTCCGAGTAATCAACACCAATCGCACCATTAAAATTATGACTTACGATGACCTTTTAGAACAGATGATGAGATTAATATCGATGCTCTGACAGGGGCGAATACTGCAGAGCGCTCTGCTGGCGTCTAGCCAAGACCCGCTTGCGCCTACAGGTGCCCGCGTCACCGCCTCCTTGCAACCTTTGCGCGCAACTCACCTCCGTTCACGAGGGGCAGCTTTGGGTCGGAAGCTGCCGGTGACAACCGACCGCTATCGGCCGAGGCTGTGTAAAAACGTTTTTGAGCGCGACAGGTACTCAAAACCGGACTGAAAATCGCGCGTCTACGCGAAATCCACATCTGCTGACGTGCCGATAAATTTCAGATTTAACGTAGACGCGCACACTTCAATTTTGGCGAAGCGTTTTTACACACTCTGGACCAAATGCGGAAGTTTAGGGTAGAGAAATAAATCCACACCCTTTACTCTAAAGCTTCAGAAGCTATCGGGCAGGAACTCCCTGAGACCGAGGACCACACTGCAGCTATCGATAGCTTGGTTTCGATTTAGCCAGCCGCTAGGCTGCTTGGAGAAAATTTGGAAAATTATGAGGATATGATCGTTATTTTCCTAGACATTTTAGGATCTAGGGAGATGAGTTCCTTTGAAGAAAAATACAAGATTCACCGGATATTCCATGAGTCAGTGAAGCAGAGCCAGGATCTTCAAGACACCAAAGAAAAAGAGCATGTCGCCTATACTCGAAAGCTATTTAGTTTTTCTGACTGCGCTTACGTATTTTATAAATACAAGCCTGACGTGGAAGATTCAAGGAAGGACTTAAGCAAGCTATTTCAGGTCGCATTATTTAATACTTCATTAATGACGCTACGCCTACTGAATGAAGGGTATCTTGTCAGAGGCGGAGTTACATATGGAAGTGCTTATTTTGATGAGCTAAGTTTCTTCGGACCTGCTGTAGAGGAGGCCTATCTTATTGAGTCAAAAAAAGCAGTGACACCAAGAATTTTAATCGATCAACGTTTTGGCGAAAAAATTTTTCTACATGAGAAGAGGATTTATGGGGAGGTTTTTGGCCCATCTTCTCCGCACTACAATTTTTTACCCAAAAGATCGTATATCCCTACGATAGTTTCCCCAGATCAATCTGAGTATATTCTGAATGTACTTTATATTTTGGAAATGGAAGGCAGCATTCAACTTGGCAATGCGTTAATTGCGCATTGCGAATTGAAGGATAATGTTACGTCCAATCTTTTAATCAAGATAGAAAAGCATAAGGAAGACCCTAACATTACCAGAAAACTTCTATGGAAGAAAAACTACATCGAGTCCTCTATGTTGAGTCTTGAATCTGAAAGAAATAGTTTTACCCGGCTAGTCTAACAAGTCGCCCAGCTGGACGCTTTTGGCACGGATGAAAGCCCAATTTTTACAAAGGGGTAGCAAATTTGTTCTCTCTACTCTAAACGTCCGCTAAGGGTCGAGGCTGTGTGAAAACGCATGAATCGTTTTGCAGTCTGCTCTGCTATGTAAAATCTGCCAGCGCTTGGTTAGTCAGCAGACCTAAGATTTACGTAGGAGCGCGGTTTTCGTTCCGGTTCTGACTGCCGAACGCACTCTAAAACGTTTTCACACAGCCTGGGTCGTTAGCTGTCCTCCACGTAGAGCAGCTATGGTCCGTCATCGTTTACTCGTCCCCTCGTCAGCAGGGCGTAGGCCTGCACATCCAAATGCGTGTCGGCCGGGCTGCGCAGGCACGACTCTGCGCAGCCTTTCATCGATTCACTTGTTGTGCCGAGAAATGTAGATTTTCGGCGTTAGCCCTAGCCCGCTTACAAGTTTTTGCCAAGACTCTACTGCAAGAAGAAACTGGATTGAGTTGAATTCGGTGATCCTCTGAACTTCCTCTTCAAACACGAACCACAAAGCAGCCGTATCAAATTCTTGATCAAAATCGATCTCTCCTCGCTTGATAAGTTCAACCGAGTCCTTTGATTGCTCGATATTATAAATAAGATCAGGCCCCGTCTCAGAAATTTTTACAGATATAATCTCCCTATCCTTGTACAAGTCGGCCACTTCAACCTTGTAGTTTTTTTTGCCAGCCTCAAGTGACCGTATTAGCGTCAACTGACGATCAAGCAGTAGATAGCCATTTTCATCACGCTGCTTCTTATTAAAATAAGACTCACGGTATGTGATATTGTCGTCAACAGGTTCGCCAGCTTCAATTTTACGTTGCTTCTCTTCTTTCCATACGATGTAGTCAGCCTCCTCAAGCGGCTCTTTCACAACAGTAACTATTTTATCCAGGGAGCGTTTTAGATAATTCATGAACGTGTCATTGAATTTATACCAATCACCATTTCTTAAAAAATACTGATACCCTTCAAAGGCTACGGGGAGGTCTATCAGCTCCTTCAGATCTTTTGTAAATAGACCTTGTTCATCACTTTTGAATTGCACACTGAGCGAGCTAACACTCTCGACATCCTCATGTTCCGCTAAAAAATCACTGATGTTCTCAACCGTCAGCGAGTTACCAATGTCTTTTCTGTAGTAGCCAGATCCACCAGGCCTCTTAGCGGACAAACGATAATCGTAATTATAAAAGTTAAAGCAAATCGCAACACCATAAACATGAAACTCTTCTATCGCAACATTGCCTAGGCGATTTTTAAGCGAAATGAATAGAAGTTTATCCAACTCCTCCGAAAGCTCATCATTGACAGCCTCTAACTTTGGTAGTCTAATTACTTCATCGCCCATCAGACCTTCTTTGATTTGATCGAATATCTGAGCTAGATCGATTGGATCGCGATTCATCTCCAACTGGATCGAATCAGCAAAAATTATATTCTTTTCACCCCACAGCTCCTTATCAGAAGCTCTTAACTTCAAATGATCGACGGACTCTCCTGGATCATAGCTGTTCGGCTGAAATTTTTGATACGACGAGACATCTTGCCTTTTGGTTCCGGTGAAGTATCGACTTTTCTTCAGCAGAATCGTATGTTCGTCGGCCATTCGCACTGCTAGGTCGATGCCGAAATCATATTGTATGAATCGCGAAAGGTAGAAATGAGCCTTCCCCAAGCTCACTGCATATATCTGGCTTGGATCATCCAACTGTATACACAGTAGAAGTCCGAAGTGAAAAATATTTTTGGGCTTAGCAACCTCATCGTTAAAAAAATTTTGATAGGTTTCCCACCACCAAATGTCGTTCCCTTTTATTTTCTCCGAAAAATAAAAGGTCATGGAGTAGTTGTCGGTCTGATGAGTTTTCTGTTCGACCAATCCGACCCCGGCAAGCTTCTCTTTAAGCTGGTCTAATTTAGACGGTTTAACTTTATAAATATTATAAGGATTATTCATGGCACATTCCCTTTGAGCGCCAAGCGTTGGCGAATTAAAAAATGCCACATTAGAGAATTGTTAGCAACAGTCGAGCGTATACCCGGCTATCTAAATATCACATAAAAAACCCTGATCAACCCAGAGCCGTTAGCTATTATGCGATGCTCTGAACCGGCAATAGAGCTATTTCGATACTATCTGCCGTACCGCACGAGATCTTGGATTCGACAGAGTGCTGATCGCCGATGCTCATACCTGCACCGACACTCCGCATTGAAGGCTGAAAGTATCGTCGATCATCAAAATGCGGCACTGGCGCGCGCATTCTGTCGCGTCGTTCAGGCTGAGGACTGGCGTTTCTAACCGGAATTGACAGATCGACTCAGAGTCTGGGTCGATCGATCTGCTTCGCGTGACTGCTGCCCTTACGGCAGGCAGCAATCGGCTAATACACTCAGCTTTGGCCGCTTTTGACTGTGGATTCAACCGGTCCTGATATCAGGAACAGGTCCCCTTCAGAGCTTAAAAACCCATGACGTTTCTAAACGTCGAGTTAGCAGTCGGACCGTCAGCACGTAGTAATACTGCGTTGCCTGACTGTGTTCGCTCAAGCGATTCTCAAGAAACCACACCAAATGCTTCTTTTGCCAAGTCCAAGGGTTTTCTCGCTTCCAGCGCTCTGCGATTGCGACCTGAATGATCTTCGCCTGGCGCACATGACGTTGCCGCGTTGCGCGCGACCCGGTCAGCACGCCAGCCAAGAACAGTTCCATATCGAACGACTTACTCATATCCGTCCTCCGATGTAGGCAGCGACCACATCGATCCGACGGTGCCCCAGCTCATAGCTGACTTGCTTCCGCGCCTCACGATCAAGGCGCTGATTCAGCTGGCAACATTCACCACCGTTGATAGGTGCGCGATGTTGGGTGATCTGCTCGTAGCGCTCACACGCGTATGCGGCTCGTAGCTCATGGAAGCCTTTGAGGTTGTGTGCATGAATGGTGTCGCGTGCAGGACGGACGATTTCCTGCAGAATGGTCGCGTAGCTTTCGTTCGGAGCAATCAGGTTGCGGCTACCAGCAGGCGACACTAGCCTCGCAAACTCAAGTGCGCCACGAATATGGTCGTCCACCGTTATCCAGCGATGTGCTGATGCACCGGCGCGACCGCCTTTGGTGCCATCCTGAATGTTGATCTTGGCTAAGTTTTCAGCCTCGCGGCTCAACCGTGGCAGGTCAGCCAAGATGGCCTCACGCAAACGCATACCGGTGGCTCGTGCCAGCTGCACCATCGCCGCGGCCCTTAGATGATGACGGCTGCAAAGCGCTTCGACTATTCGCTGTATGTGTTCGCGATCTTGGCCCTGCACTACCGATTGACGAACCCCGGTGCGCTGCATACCCAACGCCTTGCTCGGACTTGGCACTTTCACATACTGATCACCGCGAAGCGCTGCCATTGTCCTATTAACGCTGGATAGCCGGTTTTGCGCGGTGCTGATAGCTAGGTCGCCGTGCTCAACCAGGCCGCGAAGGTATGCGGCATAGTTCGACAACACCTCGCGATTAATCTGCCGCGCATCGTTGACCCCGGGCCCCGCTTCAGACCGGCACCACTTCACAAATGCCCGCCACCGGTCATTGTGCGCCTTGACCGTGCCGTAGTGGCCACTGCCAAACATGTCTTTCAGCGCCTGTGGCCCCGCGTAGCTCAACTGCCTGCCGTAGCCGAAATTACGACCATCGCGTCTACCCACTAATGCCATGTCGTACACCTCCTACCCGTTTCTCCAATCCTCGCCCCACGTCATCCCGCCAAGAATGTTGAGTGTTATCAGGGATCAAGGCCCCTGCGACCTGTGGGGAGTGTCCTCTACGCCGGACTGGCGACTCCTTACGACCGGGAGCAAGGGCATCTCATGATCTGGCCTCCTGATCACCGATACCGGTGGGCGGGTGGAGGCTGCGATGGCTGACGAAACCATCGCCGCGAGATCCTGAGTCGGGTGAAGGCAGTGATGCGATGACCGGGGCATACCTGACTGTCAGTCAGGTGCAGTCCAATCCATGGTCTGCGGCACCGTCATCTACATCGCTGTTGCTGGTGACTTCGGTGTTTGTCACGCCGATTGTCACGAGGGGGATTGCGGCAAAGCCACGTTTTATATGGGCTGCAGCGGTGGTTTGAGCGCCTGTCTCTTTCCTGGAGAAAGAGACGGGCAAAGGATTGGCGCACACGAAATGGCCAAGCGGGTAGGTTGCTGCTGGGCAGAAGGGTAGGGTGGATGCCGCAGTGGCAACGATGTTGAGTAAGCATCCATCACATGGGTAGTGACCGTACGAGCTACCGGACGCGAATCGTACTTGGGATGAACCGCCTCACGAGGGGCGTGACCTTTCAGGTTTCTGGCCACATTTTGCTGCCTCGGCAGCGCTTGCAATTTCTGGTTTACGCCTGTGGATAAAAGTCGTCAAGCGGCCTGACTTCAGATAATTAGCGCCTGTGGATAAAACTATCCCCCGGTGGACAACGTTGGTTTTCCACAGACGCTAAGCTGTGCCAGCTGTTTTTCTCTAAGGTTCGGTCCTTTTAAATGGGGCGGCTTTGCAGCCCCGTTTAAAAGGACCCGCGCGGAGGAGCTTCATGCAGCGCGGCGTGTAACTTCACAGCGGGTTTGTAGCGGTGGGGCGGCGGGCTACTCGGCCCACCTGGCACTGCGAATGCGCGTAACGTTCTCACCCGCCTGCTTGGCAAATTCATGCGGCGTCACATGATCCTCGCGGTTTGCCTCCAGAAACCGGCTCCACCAAGTCATGATCATCCGGCGCTCCTCAAGGAACTCGGCCTTGTGGATATACGCGGCGCGCACGTTGTTGCGTTCCTTGTGGCTCATCTGCCGCTCTATGGCCGTCTCTGACCACAACCCGGACTCGATCAGTGCGCTACACGCCATGGCGCGAAAACCGTGGCCGCAGATGTCCACTTTGGTGTCGTAGCCCATTGTCCTCAGCGCAGCGTTCACCGTGTTCTCGGACATCGGTTTCCACGGTTTGGCATCTCCGGCAAACACCAGGTCGAATTTGCCGGTGATCTTGTGGATCTGCTCCAGTAAAGTCACCGCTTGCGGGGATAAGGGTACAAGGTGAATGTCTCCGGCCATTTTTGTACCCCGTGTGGAAAAGGGTACGCCGTCCAGCGCTGGGCGGGTGTCGGGGATTTCCCAGATGCCGCGCTTGAGGTCGAACTCGTTCCAGCGTGCGAAGCGCAATTCGCTGGAGCGCACGAAAACGTGCAAGGAGAGCATGACCGTCAGCCGTGTGAGGGCTCTGCCGCGATAGGTATCTATGAGTTCCAGGAGTTCTGGCAGGCGAGCCAGTGGCAGTGCTGGCCTATGTTTTACGCGGGGGGCCTTTATTGACCCTTCGAGATCGTGCGCTGGGTTCTGGCTGATCAGCCGGAGCCGTTTGGCTTCCCGCATGATGCTCTGGAGGTAGTTTTGTACCCTTAAGGCAACGTCGATCGTGCCGCGCTTCTTGATGGCCTCAAGCGGCATCATCAAGTCGTGGGTATCCAGATCGACGATGGCTCGGGCGCCAATCAAGGGGAAGACGTGAGTCTTGAGCCTGCTCAGTACGGTTTTGGAGTGGCCGGGGGCCCACTTGGCAGACATTTCCCTGTGCCAGTCCAACGCTACGTCTTCGAATGTTCGGCCGTTAATAGCTGCCGTAGTCTTGGCGTCACGCTTTGACTCAATGGGATCAACGCCATTCGCCAGCTGCCTTTTCGCCTCGAGCCGTTTCCGTCGTGCATCGGCGAGGGTTATCACCGGGTAGTTGCCGAAAGAGGTCAGGCCCTCTCGCCCGTCTGGCTTCACATAGCGCAAACGCCAGCCCTTGCGGCCATTCGGTTGAACGAGGAGGTAGAGCCCGTCGCCATCGAAGAGCTTGTACGCGCGGTCTGTAGGCTTTGCCGAGCGGCAAGCGGTATCGGTAAGAGGTGCGGTTGTACGCGACATAAGGGTACTCCTTATTATCGAATTGAAACCTACCCTAATCTTTACCCTTAAAAGCGCTGGCTGCCACCGGAATCCGACAGAACGCCAAAACGAAAAAACCCGCCAGAAGGCGGGTTTTTCAAGGGTTCCAGAGATTTTGAAAGCCTTCTGTGGAACCTCAAATGGTGCCGGCACCAGGAATCGAACCCGGGACCTACTGATTACAAGTCAGTTGCTCTACCATCTGAGCTATACCGGCAAGTGAGGGCGCTGATTATAGCGACTCGTCGCCCTGAGTAAAGCCCCCCGCAGCACTATTTTCCAACCGTTATGCACTTTAGCTTCATCGCTTATGCACAAGCGCGGTGCCAAGTGGGCTGACCGTGCGGCTGAAGTTTCATTTTTGAGCAGTGGTTCGCAAGCTACTGTTTTTTCGTCCAATTAAAAGATGAACAAAAAATGACCAGGCCTGTGGATGCGATTTACTCCTGATAAAACGGGCGCTGCGCAAACCGTCATCCACAGAGTTATCCACAGGCTGGCGTTATCTTTGGTCACTCAATAGCGCGCTGCGCAACGATCATCAGGTTGCGTGGCGTGAGCTGGCTTGGGCAGAACAGGCCCAGGTGCACGTTGTATTGTCGCTCCTGTAGATACAGCGCTCTGTCCAGCACCAGCCACAGCTCCAGGGGCCGGCGGAATAGGTTGCGCAGGCTTTCCAGGTTGCGTACTTGTGCCAAGCGTTCCCAGCCGCGGGCTTCAAGGGCTGCCCAGTCCTGTGCGCCCACGGTTAAGCCCTTTAGGGCTGCCAGGTCGTGGCAGTAGCCGGCGAAGGGCTTTTCTAGCCAGGCGCTGGGCAGTGAGGGGGTGGGCAGGTAGTCGTCCATGCCGCGCAGTTGCCGTTGCAGCAGGTCGAAGGCCAGGCGGCGGGCCATGGAGTGGTCGCGTTGGCGGCGTACGCGGGCGCCGGCGGTGACGGTTTCGCTGAGGGGCAGGCCCAGGTCGTCGCGGCTTAGTAGAAGGCTGGAAGCTTGTGCGGTGCTGGAAAGCGCCGCGTACTGGTGGCCGGCGATGCGGTTGTAGCAGCACGGGGCGATGGCCAGTTGTTGGCAGCCGGTGTGGCTGGCCAGTTGCAGCAGGCGTACGTGCAGGTCGCCGCAGGCGTGCAGGGCCACGGGGGTGTGGTGGGGTTGCAGGGCCAGGGCGGCGGCTTGGGCCATCACGTCTTGCAGGCGGTGGTTGGCGTTGTGCAGGCGGTGGTGCAGGCTGAGTTGCTGGCCGGCGTCGACCAGGGTGGGGTCGTATTCCAGGCAGGTCAGGGTCTGGTTGGGTTGTAGCAGGCGCCGGCCCAGGTGGCCTTTGCCGGCGCACCAATCCAGCCAGTGCTCTACCGGCCGGGTGAACGACAAGGCGCTGCCAAAGGCTTCTATCTGTTGCCATTTGCGGCCCGGTACATCGACGTTCAGGCGCGATGGCGGGGCGGACAGGGCAGTCACCGGCAAGGCGCCCAGCTCGCTCAGCCGCAGGGCGTGGGAAGCCAGCTCGCAATATACCGAAGGCGCACCGCTGAAGTCCCCCGCCTCGGCATCAGCCAATGTGCGACCGCGTAGCCATGCAGCCAATTGCGGGTGCGTGCTTTCCCAGGCCAATGTCAGATGGTTGAACGGCCGTGGCCGCCATAGCCCCTGATGCTGGCGCAGAAACGAATCGAGCGCTAAAAAGCGCTCGATCAGTTGCGGGCCGTGTAGCAACTCAGCGGCCCTGGCAGGCGTCGACGCGCAGCCATTTTTCCAGCAGCTTGAAGCCTTGCACCAGCACGAACGACATCACCAGGTAGAACACCCCGGCGGCGAAGAAGATGTCTACCGTGAGGTAGTTGCGGGCGATGATGGTGCGGGCCATGCCGGTGAGTTCCAGCAGGGTCACGGTGCTGGCCAGGGAGCTGGCCTTGAGCATCAGGATCACTTCGTTGCTGTAGGCCGGTAGGCCGATGCGTGCGGCGCGGGGCAGCAGGATGTGGATCATGGCCTTGGTGCGGGACATGCCCAGGGCGCGGGCTGCTTCGATTTCGCCGCGCGGGATGGCTTGCAGGGCGCCGCGCAAAATTTCAGCGATGTAGGCGGCGGTGTGCAGGGTCATGGTGAGCACGGCGCACCAGAACGGGTCGCGCAGGTAGGGCCACAGGAAGCTGGTGCGCACGGCGTCGAACTGCGACAGGCCGTAGTACACCAGAAACAGTTGCACCAGCAGCGGGGTGCCGCGAAAGAAGAAGATGTAGGCGTACGGCAGGCCGTTCACGTACCACTTCTTGGAGGTGCGGGCGATGCCCAGCGGGATGGCCAGGATCAAGCCGGCGACCACGGCAATGGCCACCAGCTCCAGGGTCAGTTCGGCGCCGTGCAGCAGTTTTGGCAGGGCTTTGTAGATGGCTTCCCAATTCATGCGTCAGCCCTCGTGAAGCCGCGGGCGGCGCGTTGTTCCATGAAGTGCATGGCTACCATGGCAACGATGGTCAGGCCCAGGTACATCAAGGCCGCCACCAGGTAGAAGGTGAACGGGTGCTGGTGGGCGAGCACGGCGCTTTGGGTCTGGCGCATGATTTCTTCCAGGCTGACCACGGATACCAGGGCGGTGTCCTTCATCAAGATCAGAAACAGGTTGCCAAGGCCGGGCAGGGCCAGGCGCCACATTTGCGGCAGTATCAGGCGTATGAAGATGCGTGGCGTGGACATGCCCAGGGCCATGCCGGCTTCGCGGTGGCCTTTGGGGATGGCGATGATGGCGCCACGGAACACTTCGGTGGCGTAGGCACCAAAGCACATGCCGAGCGCGGTAACGCCGGCGGCAAAGGGGCTGAGGGCCAGGTCCGGCACGCCTATCAGGTTGCCCAGTTGGTGCATCAGCGTGGTGGTGCCGTAGTACATCAGCAACACCCACAGCAGTTCGGGCACGCCGCGCACCAGGGTGGAGTAGGTGCCACCCAGATATTGCAGGGCTTTGTAGGGCGAGGTCTTGGCCAGGGCGCCGAGCAGGCCGAGCACCAGCCCCAGGCACAGGGCGCTGAGGGCGAGTTTCACCGTCATCACGGCGCCAGTGGCCATGGCCGGGCCAAATCCGTAGAGATCAATCATCAGGGGCAGGCTTTTTCAAGGACAGCGCGGCCCTGCGGTGCAGGGCCGGTTTGTCAGGCGGATCATTGGATGCTGAAAGGGAAATACTTGTCGTTGATCTTTTTGTAGGTGCCGTCAGCGAAGATTTCTTTCAGGGCAGCGTTAAGGCGCTCGCGCAGTGGGTCGCCTTTGCGTACGGCGATACCGATCTTGTCGCTTTCTTCCACCGGTGCGCCTTTGAATTCGTAGTCGGCGCCGTCCTTGGATTTCAGCCACTCGTAGTTGGCATACTTGTCGGCCAGGATGCCGTCCAGGCGGCCGGACTTCAGGTCAAGGTAGGCGTTGTCCTGGGTGTCGTAGAGCTTGGTGGTTACTTCGTCGCCCAGGTTGTCTTCCAGCCAGGTGCCGGACAGGGTGGCGCGCTGGGCACCGATGATCTTGCCCTTGAGCGATTCCTTGTCGGTTTTGAAGTCGACGTTTTTCGGCGCGATGAACTGCAGCTTGTTGGAGTAGTAGGGGTCGGTGAAGTCGACGGCCTGCTTGCGTTCGTCAGTGATCGACATGGACGAGATCAGGAAGTCGAACTTGTTGGCGTTCAGGGCCGGGATGATGCCGTCCCAGTCGGAGGTGACGATTTCGCATTCCACCTTCATCTTGGCGCACAGGGCCTTGCCGATGTCGGCGTCAAAGCCCACCACCTGGCCGCTGGCGTCTTTATTGTTGAACGGCGGGTAGGCCGCTTCGATGCCCATTTTAAGTGTCTCGGCCATCGCGTTGGCGCTCAACACCAGGCTGGCCGCAGCGGCCAGGATCAACTTCTTGTAAGTTTGCATGCGTGCTGCTCCGTTAGCGATTGCTGGACATGAATTGTTTGCAGCGCGCCGACTGCGGGTTTTCGAACACTTGCTCGGGCGTGCCTTGTTCTTCGATCAAGCCTTCGTGCAAAAAGATCACTTCGCTGGACACCTGGCGGGCGAAATTCATTTCGTGGGTGACCAGCAGCATCGTACGGCCTTCTTCGGCCAGTGCGCGGATCACGCTGAGCACTTCCTGGACCATTTCTGGGTCCAGCGCCGAGGTGGGCTCGTCGAACAGGATGACTTTAGGCTGCATTGCCAGGGTTCGCGCGATGGCGGCGCGTTGTTGTTGGCCGCCCGAGAGCTGGTTGGGGTACACGTGGCGCTTGTCGGCGATGCCGACCTTGGCCAGCAGCGCCTCGGCCACCTCGATGGCCTCGGCCTTGCTTTGGCCCAGCACGCGGCGTGGCGCCTCGATGATGTTGTCGAGCACGGTCATGTGTGGCCAGAGGTTGAAGTTCTGGAACACAAAGCCGATTTCGCTGCGCATGCGGTTGATTTGCCGGCTGTCGGCGGCAATCAGCTCGCCCTTGCGCGTGGCTTTGAGCTTGAGCGCCTCGCCGGCCACCAGGATCTCGCCCTGGTGCGGGTTTTCCAGCAGGTTGATGCAGCGCAGCAGGGTCGATTTGCCAGACCCGGACGAGCCGAGGATGGAGATCACATCACCATCGCGTGCGGTCAACGAAATGCCCTTGAGCACTTCAAGCTGGCCATAGCGTTTGTGCAGGTCGCGGATTTCCAGCGCGGGCGTGGCCTGGGCCATGTGCGTGTTCCTCATCTATACGGGTGCGCTCCCGCCGTGCAGGCAAGTGGGAGCGGCTGAAAAAAGGCGCGATGGTGCCAGTTTTGGCGGGGCCAGGGAAGCGACTTTTCATTAAACCGACCGATGCGCGGTTCGTTCAATACCCTACTTTGGTTGCACGATTTTACGACTTATGTCGAGGCCGGTTGCACCTGACGGTTGCACTTAAAGTGTGCGAAGGTGTTACCGAAGGGAGCTTTTGGTGCGACATTTCGCCCTGTTATCGTGTAGCGCGGTAATCCCTTGTTACATCGCTAGCAAAAAGCGATTCGATTCAAGGCCTTGCTGTTCGGGCTCTAAGCCCCGTGCCAGAGGTGGTCGACGAAAAGCGACTCACGTTGGCGCAGTTATTGCGTAAAAAAATCCGAACGGAATGTAGCATTCTCCCAACAGGGTGGATGCGCAACCAGTAGCTGGAACAGAACGCTATTCTTACAAAGGTAGTTTTATGAGCGGTACGCACAGTTCTAACGACCTCGGTTCAGGCCTCAAACAGCGCCACGTAACCATGCTGTCGATTGCCGGTGTTATTGGCGCCGGTTTGTTCGTAGGTTCCGGCCACGCGATCGCCGCTGCCGGCCCTGCCGTGATGCTGGCCTACGCCGCCGCCGGTACCCTGGTGGTGCTGGTGATGCGCATGTTGGGTGAAATGGCGGTTGCTTCGCCAGACACCGGTTCCTTTTCCACCTACGCCGACAAAGCCATTGGCCACTGGGCCGGCTTCACCATCGGCTGGCTGTACTGGTGGTTCTGGGTATTGGTGATCCCGCTGGAGGCCAATGCCGCCGCCACTATTTTGCACGCCTGGTTCCCTGGCATCGCGGTGTGGGTGTTCACCTTGCTGATCACGGCGCTGTTGACCGTTACCAACCTGTTCAGCGTGAAGAACTACGGCGAGTTCGAGTTCTGGTTCGCCCTGATCAAGGTGGTTGCGATCGTGGCCTTCATCGCCCTGGGCGCCGCCGCTATCTTCGGCCTGCTGCCGGGTAGCGAAGTCAGTGGCGTCAGCCACCTGGTCGACACCATCGGGTTCATGCCCAACGGTATTGGCGCCGTGGTCGCGGCCATGCTGACCACCATGTTCTCTTTCATGGGCACCGAGATCGTCACCATCGCTGCCGCCGAGTCGAGCAACCCGGCCAAGCAAATCACCAAGGCCACCAACTCGGTGATCTGGCGGATCTTCCTGTTCTACCTCGTGTCGATCTTCATGATCGTCGCCCTGGTGCCTTGGAACGACCCACGCCTGGCCGAGATCGGTTCGTACCAGACCGTGCTCAACCTGATGGGCATCCCCAACGCCAAGATGATCGTTGACGTGGTGGTACTGGTTGCCGTGACCAGTTGCCTGAACTCGGCGCTGTACACCTCCTCGCGCATGCTGTTCTCCCTGAGCAGGCGTGGCGATGCCCCGGCCATGGCGCGCCGCACCGACAAAAGCGGCACCCCGTACTGGGCCGTGCTGTTGTCCACCGCTGCAGCCTTCCTGGCCGTGTTCGCCAACTACGTGGCACCCGCTGCCGTGTTCGACTTCCTGCTGGCCAGCTCCGGCGCCATCGCGTTGCTGGTGTACCTGGTGATCGCCTTCTCGCAACTGCGCATGCGCAAGCAGCGCGTTGCCAAGGGTGAGAAGATCGAGTTCAAGATGTGGCTGTTCCCAGGCCTGACCTGGGCGGTGATCGTGTTCATCGTCGGCGTGCTGACCATCATGGCCATCCGCCCGGACCACCGCATCGAGATCGTTGCGACCGGCCTGCTGACCGCTGCCGTGGTGGCTACAGGCCTGCTGGTGGCGCGTCGCCGCAAAGCCGAGAACAACGGCCGAGTTGCGCTGAGCAATTGATTGCATGAGCCCTGAAGGGCTTTGAAGTGAGAAAGGCCGCGGTCAGTGATGATCGCGGCCTTTTTGTTGTGCGCCAAAGCGTTCAGCAAATTTTCAACAACCCTTTGCCATACTCCCTGCTCATCTTTTTTTGCCGGGCCCGCCTCATGAAAAAAATCACCCCTGCCGCCATCAGCGCCTTGGCTGCCAAGGCGCAGCAGTCGCCACGATTGCGTGCCAACCTGAACCTGCATGAACAGCTGCCAGACCCGATCCAGCGCCTGGCGATTGCCATGGAGCCGGGTACTTACGTGCGCATGCACCGCCACCCGCATACCTGGGAGTTGCTGCATTCGCTGGCGGGGCGCTTTGTGGTGCTCAATTTCGACGAGGCGGGCGTGGTCACCGAGCGGGTGGTGCTGGGCGAGGAGTGCGCCATGGTCGAGATCCCGGCGGGGGTGTGGCATGCGGTGTTGTCGCTGGATGCGGGTGGGGTGATCTTCGAGGTCAAGCACGGGCCGTATACGCCCATTGCCGAGCAGGATTATTTCCCGGGGTCGCCGGCTGAAGGTGATCAGGGCGTGGGTGGGATGCTGGATTGGTATGGCACCGTTCGGCTGGGCGAGAACGTGCCTGCATAAAGCGAGTAGGCGCGGCGGTTCGGGTTGCCCGCGAAACGCGCGCCGCAGTGCCTCAGGGCAGCGTGGTGGGTTTTCGCGGGTTACACCTGCTTTAGGCGGCTTGTGGTTGCACGTGTAGCTTGCCGTCGATGTCTTTCGCCAGCCCGCTGGCGAGCACCAGCGGCACCAGGCGGTTGTGCAGGCCTGGCTCGACGAAGCCCTTGATGGCGTCCAGGTCCAGGATCGCACCATTGCTCAGTTCGGCCTTGGTGTACGACAGCCAGGCTTTTTTCAGTGCCAGCAGTACGTCACTGCCAGCCGTCAGCGCGAAGCGACGGTTGAGCGCCTGGCCACCGATGTCGAAGGTGTGCTGGAACTCATAGCCGGTCTCATCCCAAGCGCTGGTTGTGCAGCGCACGCAGGTGCATTTGCCGGTGCCAAAGGCTTCGCGCAGGTAGTTGTTGAAATCCACCACGGGTTTGAGTGACAGGCGCTTGTCGACTTCGAACAGGTCCCCAGTCATTTTCTCTTGCGTGCTCAATGGCGATCCCCTAGCGGTTGGGCAGTCAAATGTTCAGGGGTGAACGATAACAGCCAGTCGGGTGAGGGTGGCAGTTTATCGCACCCAATAAAAAACCCCTGAATCTTTCAATTCAGGGGTTTCTCGGTATTAGTGGTGCCCAGAGACGGAATCGAACCGCCGACACGGGGATTTTCAATCCCCTGCTCTACCGACTGAGCTATCTGGGCAACGGGGCGCATTAAAAGGCTTTTTCGAGCATGCGTCAAGCACGTTTTCAAAAAAATTTTAATCAATACCGGCGCTTACGCGCTGAAGCCTTATTCTGCGGGCGGCACGTAACCATCGGCCTTGGCGTAGTCTTCGCCCGAGAAGAACTTGTCCATCTCGCCCTGCAGGTATTTGCGATCTTCGGCGTTCATCATGTTCAGGCGTTTTTCGTTGATCAGCAGGGTCTGGTGCTTTTGCCAGTCGGCCCAGGCCTTCTGCGAAACGTGATCAAAGATGTCCTGGCCCTTGGCGCCTGGGAACGGGGCGCGGTCCAGGGCGGGCAATTGTTCTTTGTACTTGCGGCACATTATGGTGCGGGTCATTGCAACTCTCCTGCGTTCAAGGCATCGGCCGCGCGTTTGAGCAGCTTTTTCACCGGGGCGGCAAGGCCCAGGCGCGGCGGGGTGGCGAGGTTATACCAGAGCCAGTCGGCCTCGGCCACGTGGTGGGCCGACTCCTGCACGGGCACCAGCCAAGGCTCGATGGCCAACTGGAAGTGGCTGAAGGTGTGGACCAGGCCGTCCATCGGCTGTGGCGCACTTATTTCGAGCGAGTGCTGCGCGGCCAGGTGTTCCAGGTCGCTCAGGTCGTCCAGCTCCGGCAGGCTCCACAAACCGCCCCACAGGCCGCTGGACGGCCGCCGGTAAAGTAAAATGGCACCTTCGCGGTTGGCCAGCATGGGCATCAGCGTGTGCCTGAGCGGCACACTCTTGCGCGGCTTGGGGATCGGGTAGCGGATCTCCAGGCCCAGCAGGTGCGCCTGGCAGCCCTTTTCCAGTGGGCACAACAGGCAGCTGGGCTTGCTGCGGGTGCACAGCGTGGCGCCCAGGTCCATCATCGCCTGGGTGTAGTTGTTCACTCGGGCGTGCGGGGTATATAGCTCGGCGTTGGCCCACAGTTGCTTGGCCACCTTCGGCTCGCCGGGGTAGCCCTCTTGCGCGGTGTAGCGGGCCAGCACGCGCTTGACGTTGCCGTCCAGGATCGGCGCGCGCAGGCCCATGCTGATACTGGCGATGGCGCCGGCCGTGGACAAGCCAATGCCCGGCAGCTCGACCAGTTTCTCGACGTCATGCGGGAACTGGCCGCCATATTCGGCGACGACGATCTTCGCCGTCTTCTGCAGGTTGCGGGCGCGGGTGTAGTAACCCAGGCCCGTCCACAGGTGCAGCACTTCGTCTTCGGGGGCTTGGGCCAATGCCTGGACCGTGGGCAGCGCGGCCATGAAGCGGTCGAAGTAGTTGAGCACGGTGCTCACCTGCGTCTGCTGCAGCATGATCTCCGAGACCCATACCCGATAGGGGTTGATGCCCTGTTGCCAGGGCAGGTCATGCCTTCCGTTGCGGTCGAACCATTCCAGTACGGCGGTGGAAAATTGCTCTGGGTTCATCGTTTGAACAGACCTTTCAGCGCGTCTTTCAGCTGGGGGCTGACCTTGTCGCCGAATTTTTCTTCAAGTTTCTGGTTGATTTTGTCGCCAGCCATTTTGCCGGCGATCTTGCCCAGACCGTCCTTGTCCAGGCGGCAAGCCTTGGCGCCCAGTTCCAGCGGGCCACGGCAGCGCAGCGGCCATTCTATGCCAACGAAGCGGTCGCCCACCTGGCAAGCCGGGTCGGGCATGGCGCTGGTGTCGCCTTCGATCACCACGCCCACGTTGTAGTCCATACCCAGCACGCGCAGGTCGATATCACCGTTGCCGTTCACCGTCAGGCCCGGGATGCTGACTTTGAGGTCCTGGTTGCTGGCCACGCCGTTACGGATGACCACGCTGCCCTTGAGTTCCTTGAAGGGCGTGTCCTTGCCGCGCGGTTCGCCGCTGAGCGACTTGCGGTTGAGGGTGGCGATGCCGGTGCACAGTTGTTGTTCCAGGTTGGCGTTAACCAACACGCCGTCGTTGAGGACGAAATTGGCCGTGCCGTTCAGGCTGTCGATCAGTGCTTTCTGGCTGTTGCCGGCGCCGCTGAGGTTGCTGTCCAGGGTCAGCAGGCCACGAACCGGTGGCGGGTTGTCGCCGCGACCTTTGACGAAGTGCTCCACCGGCACGCGGTTGACCTTGGTCTGCAGTTTCAGCACCGGCAGGTCCGGGCGTACGTCCAGGGTGCCTTGGCTGGCGAACGTGCCGTTGTACATGCCGCCGGACAGCTCTTGCAAGGTCAGCAGGCCGCCCTGGCCCTGGGCCTTGAGGGCGGCGTTGTCGATCGGCCATTTGTTCAGGATCAGTTGGCCGAAGCTCAGGTCGGCTTGCAGGTCGATCTGGCGCAGGCGCTCGATCGGCAGCAGGCGGTCGTTGCTCCAGGCGCCCTGGGTCGGCTTGTCAGGCAGCGGGCTGTTGCCGGCACCGGCGGCAACGGCGGTGTCTTCGCTGGTTTTCACTTCGGCCTGGCGAGCAGCGCCGGCGCTGGCGGCGTCCGCGCTTTTTGGTGGCTGATAGCGGTCGGCGTCGAACTTGTCGGCCTTGAGCTGCACGCGCAGGGCCTGTTTGGCGAAGTCTTCGACGGCCAGGCGGCCGGCGATGCTGCTGCCGTCCAACTTCAGCGCCAGGCCGTCGAGTACCAGGCTGTTTTGCGTGGCGTCCAGGTGCGAGACCATTTCGAACTGGCTCAAGCTGCCATCGGCCATGGCCGGCAACGGCTGGTTGATGCTGTCCATGAACGTGCGCAGGTTCATTTGGGCAATCGACAGCGTGCCGTTGACCTTGGGCTCGGTGCTCAGGTCGCGGGCATTCAGTTCGCCCAGGGCGCGCAGTTGGTTGATCGACAGCTTCAACCCGCTCCAGCCGGCGACGTTGGCGGCCAGGTCGGCCATCAGTTGGCCCTGGGCGGAATAAGTGACGGTCTTGCCTTGCAGCGGGTCGCCGGAAGCTTCACCCGACAGGCGCATGTCTTCGAACTGGTAGCGCTTGAGGGCACGGTCCATGCGCAACTCGCCGCTCAATTCGGTGCGCGCGCGCATCGCAGGCTGGTTGGTGCCCAGGAAGGCGGTGACCTTGACCGGGATGTCGATGCCGTCGTGGATGGCGCCGGCACTCAATTGGATACTGTCGGCGGTCAGCTCGCGCCCGGTCTTGACGTCGGTGAACTGCACCTTGGCGTTGTTCACGGTCAGGCTGTCGATGTCCAGTTTCACTGGGCGATCGTTAGCGTCCGGTTTGCTCACGGGGGCGGGCGTCGCAGCGTTCGGGTCGGTGGCCGGGGTGGTCGACGGCAGCGGTTGGCCGATGTCCTGCCAATTGCCGTGGCCGTTCTCGTCGCGCACCAGGGTCAGGTTCAGGCCTTCCACGCGCACGTCGCTCATTTGCACTTCGCGGCGCAGCAGCGGCAGCACGCGTACGGATAGGCCAAGCATCTGCAGGTCGGCAAACGGTGTTTTCGGGTTGTTCAGGGTCGCGATGCTGGCGTCGTGCAGTTCCAGGCCCAGCCAGGGGAACAGGCTCCAGCCGATGTCGCCATTGAGGGTCAATTCGACATGCGCCTTGTCGCGCGCCAATTTGCGAATCTCGTCTTTGTAATCGTTGGGATCGAAGAGGTGGGTCAGGGCGAAGCCCGCGGCCACAATGATCAGCAACAGCCCGAGAACACAAAGCCCCAGGATTTTGCCGAACGCTTTCATAGGCGAGTCCTTGTAGTCCGATTTCAAAATTTAGCCCGCAAGTATAGCGCTGCGCAGTAGCAGGCGGTTCGAAGTGCGTCGCGACCCCGGTGTATCGGGATATTTCTACCCTCGTTGGCGAGCCATTTTCGACAACGGTCGGCTTCAAGGTTCCTTATGGGGCGCAAGCAGTGCACAAAACGTGAAAAAGACGATATCAGATTGCAACTACTGTAATGAGCAAATGGTAACCTTTCGCGCTTCGTCACACCTGCTGCGGCTTTTTGTCGCGAAAAACGAGTCGCTGCCGATAAAACAATCGATTGCCTGCGTGCGTGAAGGTTGTGGGCACGGGCTCGAGTGGCGAGTCATTGATCAAGGGGGAAACAATAATGAGTACGAGCATTACTGCGCACGGGGTGGCGGATCAGCCGTCGTTCCTGTCCAAAGAGCGAATCATCGCCAAGGCCGGCTTCAACCGCTGGCTGGTACCGCCGGCGGCACTGGCCATTCACCTGTGCATCGGCATGGCGTATGGCTTCTCGGTGTTCTGGCTGCCGTTGTCCAAGGCCGTCGGTATTACCCAAGTGGCCGCTTGCGCGCCGGACATGGGCTTTTTCGAGCAAGTGTTTTCGTCGTCCTGTGACTGGCCAATCTCCATGCTTGGCTGGATCTACACGCTGTTCTTCATCTTCCTGGGTTGCTCGGCGGCCATCTGGGGTGGCTGGCTGGAACGCGCGGGCCCGCGCAAGGCTGGCGTGGTATCGGCTTTGTGCTGGTGCGGCGGCCTGCTGATTTCGGCGCTGGGTGTGTACACGCACCAGATCGCGTTGATGTGGCTGGGCTCCGGCGTGATCGGCGGCATCGGCCTGGGGCTGGGTTATATCTCGCCCGTGTCGACCCTGATCAAGTGGTTTCCGGACAAGCGCGGCATGGCTACCGGCATGGCGATCATGGGTTTTGGTGGTGGCGCGATGGTGGGTGCACCGCTGGCTGCAGCGCTGATGAGCCACTTTGCCTCGCCTGAAGGCGTGGGCGTGTGGCAGAGCTTCGTGGCCATGGCCGCGATCTACTTCGTGTTCATGATCGGTGGTGCGCTGGCCTACCGCGTGCCGCCTACCGGCTGGAAGCCCGAGGGCTGGACCGCACCTGCGAAAAAAGCCAGCAACGCGATGATCACCCACCGCCACGTGCACGTCAGCGTGGCCTGGAAAACCCCGCAGTTTGCCTTGGTGTGGCTGGTGCTGTGCCTGAACGTATCGGCCGGCATCGGCATCCTGGGCATGGCATCGCCGCTGCTGCAGGAAGTGTTCGCCGGCAAGTTGCTGGGCAATGACCTGACCTTTGGCCAGCTCAATGCCGCGCAACTGGGCCAGATTGCCGCGATCGCCGCGGGCTTCACCGGTTTGCTGAGCCTGTTCAACATTGGTGGGCGCTTCTTCTGGGCCACCTTCTCGGACTACATCGGCCGCAAAAACACGTACTTCGTGTTCTTTGCCCTGGGCTTTGCCCTGTACGGCCTGGTGCCGAACCTCGGCCACCTGGGCAATATCGCCTTGTTCGTGGCGGCGTTCTGCGTAGTGCTGTCGATGTACGGCGGTGGTTTCGCCACGGTGCCGGCCTACCTGGCCGACCTGTTCGGCACGCAAATGGTCGGTGCCATTCACGGCCGCCTGCTGACCGCCTGGGCTGCTGCTGGGGTGCTGGGCCCGGTGCTGGTGAACTACCTGCGTGAGTATCAGTTGAGCATCGGCGTCGAACGTGCCGCTGCCTATGACATCACGCTGTACATCTTGGCGGGCCTGTTGGTGGTGGGGTTCTTCTGCAACGCGCTGGTGCGCCCGGTGGCCGACAAGTACTTCATGACCGATGCGCAACTGGCGGCCGAACAGGCGCTGGGCCACGACAAGGGTGCTGACGCCAGCACCGTGCTGGAGTGGAAGGCCGACGCGGGCAGCAAGCCGCTGGCGATGCTTGCCTGGCTGGCGGTGGGTATTCCGTTGGCGTGGGGCGTTTGGATCACGCTGCAAAAAACTGCGGTGCTGTTTCACTGATATTGGTCACGGCGCTTGCCCTCACCTCGGCCCTCTCCCGGTGGGAGAGAGTTGGGGTGAGGGCTGCAACGCCCTCACTGGTCAGTTCATATCAGCCTTTTTGTTCCCGTTTGCCGCCCGCGTGCCTATAATGTCTGCCTTTTTCGCCCAATGATTTTGCGGAGCTGGTGATGGCCGAACGTAAGGCGTCCGTCGAGCGCAACACCCTGGAAACCCAGGTCAAAGCCTCGATCAACCTGGATGGCACCGGAAAGGCCCGATTTGATATCGGTGTTCCCTTCCTTGAGCACATGCTTGACCAGATCGCCCGGCACGGGCTGATCGACCTGGATATCGAGTGCAAGGGCGACCTGCATATCGACGATCACCACACCGTGGAAGATGTCGGTATCACCCTCGGCCAGGCCTTCTCGCAAGCAATCGGCGACAAGAAAGGCATCTTCCGCTACGGCCATGCCTATGTGCCGCTCGATGAAGCGCTGTCTCGCGTGGTCATCGACTTCTCTGGCCGCCCAGGCCTGCAGATGCACGTGCCGTATACCCGCGCCAGTGTCGGCGGCTTTGATGTGGACCTGTTCCAGGAGTTCTTCCAGGGCTTCGTCAACCACGCCAACGTCACCCTGCACATCGACAACCTGCGTGGGCACAACACCCATCACCAGATCGAGACCGTGTTCAAGGCTTTCGGCCGCGCGCTGCGCATGGCCGTGACGCTGGATGAGCGCATGGCCGGGCAAATGCCTTCCACCAAGGGTTGCCTCTGATGCAGACGGTAGCGGTTATCGACTACGGCATGGGTAACCTGCACTCGGTGGCCAAGGCCCTCGAGCACGTGGGTGCCGGCAAAGTGCTGATCACCAGCGACGCCGCGGTCATCCGTGAAGCCGACCGCGTGGTGTTCCCTGGCGTGGGCGCGATTCGCGACTGCATGGCCGAGATCAAGCGCCTGGGCTTCGACGCCCTGGTGCGCGAAGTCAGCCAAGACCGTCCGTTCCTGGGCATTTGCGTGGGCATGCAGGCATTGATGGACCACAGCGAAGAGAACAACGGCGTCGACTGCATCGGCCTGTTCCCAGGCAACGTGAATTTCTTTGGCAAGGACCTGCATGAAGACGGCGAGCACCTCAAGGTGCCGCACATGGGCTGGAACGAAGTGCACCAGGTGGTCAACCACCCGCTGTGGCACGACATTCCCGACCAGGCGCGTTTCTACTTCGTGCACAGCTACTACATCGCCGCGGCCAAGGCTGCGCAGGTGGTCGGGCGCGGGCACTATGGCGTCGATTTTGGCGCGGTGCTGGCCGAAGGTTCGCGTTTCGCCGTGCAGTTCCACCCCGAGAAGAGCCACACCCATGGCCTGCAGTTGCTGCAGAACTTCGCCCAGTGGGATGGCCGCTGGTAAAAATTGAAAGGGGGCTTCGGGCGTGAGGCGCGAAGCCCTTTTTAAAGGAAAAAACCGATGCTGATTATCCCCGCAATCGATCTTAAAGACGGTGCCTGCGTACGCCTGCGCCAGGGCCGCATGGAGGACTCCACGGTGTTCTCCGATGACCCGGTGAGCATGGCTGCCAAGTGGGTAGAGGGCGGTTGCCGCCGCCTGCACCTGGTAGACCTGAACGGCGCCTTCGAAGGCCAGCCGGTCAACGGTGAAGTGGTTACCGCGATCGCCAAGCGCTACCCGCACCTGCCGATCCAGATCGGTGGCGGCATTCGTTCGCTGGAAACCATCGAACACTACGTCAAGGCGGGCGTGAGCTACGTGATCATCGGCACCAAGGCGGTGAAAGACCCGGCCTTCGTCGCCCAAGCCTGCCGTGCGTTCCCAGGCAAAGTGATTGTCGGCCTGGACGCCAAGGATGGTTTCGTCGCCACCGACGGCTGGGCAGAAATCAGCACCGTGCAAGTCATTGACCTGGCCAAGCAGTTCGAAGCCGACGGCGTCAGCGCCATCGTCTACACCGACATCGCCAAAGACGGCATGATGCAGGGCTGCAACGTACCGTTCACCGCTGCGCTGGCTGCTGCCACCAAGATCCCGGTCATCGCTTCCGGCGGCATCCACAACCTGGGTGATATCAAGGCCCTGCTGGACGCCAAGGCTCCGGGCATCATTGGTGCAATCACCGGCCGTGCCATCTACGAAGGCACCCTCGACGTAGCAGAAGCCCAGGCTTACTGCGACGCCTACAACGGCTGAGGAACAGAACATGGCGCTGGCCAAACGCATCATCCCTTGCCTGGACGTGGACAACGGCCGGGTAGTGAAGGGCGTGAAGTTCGAGAACATCCGCGACGCCGGTGACCCGGTGGAAATCGCTCGGCGCTACGACGAGCAGGGCGCGGACGAAATCACTTTCCTGGACATCACTGCCAGCGTCGATGGCCGTGATACCACGCTGCACACCGTGGAGCGCATGGCCAGCCAGGTGTTTATCCCGCTGACCGTGGGCGGCGGCGTGCGTACCGTGCAAGACATCCGCAACCTGCTCAATGCCGGTGCCGACAAGGTTTCGATCAACACGGCCGCGGTGTTCAACCCAGAGTTTGTGGGCGAGGCGGCGCAGCACTTTGGTTCGCAGTGCATCGTTGTTGCCATCGATGCCAAGAAGGTCTCTTTGCCGGGCGAAACCCCGCGCTGGGAAATCTTCACCCACGGCGGCCGCAAGCCTACGGGCCTGGACGCGGTGCAGTGGGCGATGAAGATGGAAGGCCTGGGGGCCGGCGAGATTCTGCTGACCAGCATGGACCAGGACGGCATGAAAAACGGTTTCGACCTGGGCGTTACACGCGCCATCAGCGACGCGCTGGGCATCCCGGTGATTGCTTCGGGCGGCGTCGGCAACCTGCAGCATTTGGCCGACGGCGTTATCCAGGGCCATGCCAGCGCGGTGCTGGCTGCCAGTATTTTCCACTTCGGCGAATACACCGTGCCGGAAGCCAAGGCGTTCATGGCCGCGCAAGGTATCGTCGTGCGCTGAAAATGCCACCCCTCTGTAGGCGCGGATTCATCCGCGAAAAGAACACCGCGGTATGTCAGTTGAATCGTGGCGTTCTTTTCGCGGATGAATCCGCTCCTACAAAAAAGAGGGGTGAATGATGGCTTTTTGCTACACAGTTTTACTGGACAGTTGATATCGCGCCCTGCACTCTGGGCGCACGCCATGGAATTGGGGGCTCGTCTATCATGAAGCGCATTTTGCTTGCCTGTTTGACCAGTGTCTGCCTGCTGCTGGCCTGCACCGTTCGCGCCGAAATACCGGCGGGCTACTCGATGGTGTTGCTCACCGAAAACTTCCCGCCCTACAACATGGCCGCCGACGGCAAAAACTTCGCCCAGCAAGATAATATCAAAGGCATTGCCGCCGATATCGTGCGCGAAATGTTCAAGCGCGCCGCCATCCCCTACAGCATGACCCTGCGCTTCCCCTGGGACCGTATCTACAAATTGGCCCTGCAAAACCCAGGTTACGGTGTATTCGTCACGGCCAAGCTGCCCGAACGTGAATCGTCCTTCAAATGGGTAGGCCCGATCGGTCCGGATGACTGGATCATGCTGGCCAAGGCCGACAGCCCGATCAAGCTGAGCAACCTGGCCCAGGCGCGCAAATACAAGATTGGCGCCTATAAGGGCGACGCCATTGCCGAGACCTTGGGCCGCGAAGGCATGAACCCGGTGGTGGCCCTGCGGGACCAGGACAACGCGAAAAAATTGCTGAGCGGGGAAATCGACCTGTGGGCAACGGGCGATCCGGCCGGGCGTTACCTGGCCAAGCTTGAGGGGGTGAATAACCTCAAGACCGTGCTGCGCTTCAACAGCGCCGTGCTGTACCTGGCGTTGAACAAAGACACCCCCGACGCGGTGGTGAACCAGTTGCAACACGCCTTGGACCAGATGCGCGCCGAAGGCCTGGTGGACGAGATACTCAACAGCTACCTCTAGCATGGGGGTAGATAGATACCGCTGTTGGGGGCAGGGCGGGTGATTTGATGCGGCGGGTGAAAACCCTCCGACCATCACCAAGGTACCCCCCATGACTGCTACCACCCCCGATGCGCTGAACAGGGCCCTATGCGCGCAGTTTGCCGGCCGGCCTACCATGGCGGCTGTCAGCCGTGAGTTGCTCTGCAGCGAACTGCGCCAACTGCTGCCAGGCCTGGCCGAGCCCTTTGACGACCTCAGTGTCGCCCTGCCCTTGGCCGAAGGCCGCCCCGGCTGGAACTCGCAACCTTTGTTGAAGTTTGCCCAAGGTTGCATCGCCCAGTACTGGGTGCCAGACCTGTCCCCCCGCCAAGGGCTGAGCGCCTACCTGACCCGGCAGCTGCCCCACCCGGAAAGTAACGGCGGCAAGGCCATCGACATGAACGAGGTGCGGGCGATGCTGGCCGGCCTTGCCGACGACCTGCCAGGTGCCTGCCAGCAAGCGCTGTTGAGTTTTTGGCAGGGCAAGTCAGACGCCGGGGTTACACGCATTGCCTGGCTGAGCCAGGCATTGCGCCAAGCCTTTTGCCTGGGGCGCGACCAAGCAGGTGGGTATGTGGACCTGGCAAATGCGCTGATTGTGGGCGACGCCACCACGCTCAAGACTTGGTGCGTGCAAGCCTGCCTCACGGTCGACGGCCAGGCGCTTTATTCGTTGCTTCCCGATTTGCTACTGCAACAGGGCGAGCGTTGGTTGTGGTGTTCGCCGAATGCGCCTTGGCTGGGTTACAGCTCACAGCAGGGGCTACTCGGCGCGCTCCACGATTCGCTACAAATGCGCTACAGGCCCCAGCACATTACCTACACCTGGTTCGAAACCTCACAGGACCCTTTTGCCGTGCAGGCGGAATTGCTGCTCAACCAGCAACTCGATGCGATACAGGCACTGGACATGCGCGCTGCCGGCACGTTCGCGTTGCTTGAGCGTCAATTCGCTGAGTTGAGCGAAATACGCCTGGGTGGCCACGAGTCCCCCGATGACTATGGCTTAGCCAGTGCACTGCCGGGCTGGATGAGCGCCTTGGCGCCCACCGACCGTTTCCGCCTGCGCCGCCACCTGCTGGACCTGGCGGTAGTGCAGCAGCGAGCCAACGGCAAGGGCTTCCTGGACGGGTTGCCAAGCCTGCGTGAGTATTGCAACCAGGCCTTGAATAGCGCGATGCAGCAGGATCATCCGCAGGCGCAGGCCTATGACCCCGAAGGCGTGATACTGGAATTTGCGGTGCCTTATGGTCAGGGCGGCTTCGGATTCGTCGAAAAAGTCCGCATGCCACTGTCCGAGTTGGCGCTGCGCAACCTGCAGGCCTTGCCTGGCGGCGACGTGGTTATCAGTCATGCCGACGGCAGCGGCGTGCCCACCTGGTTGACGCTTGATTACCTGGGCAAGCTGGTCCAGCGCGTGGATGTGGGGCAGCACTACCCCGAACTGCTGCAACGCGAGCTATTGGCAGACCTGCCGGCGGTTAAGGCGCGCCGGCAGTTGTTTCGTGAGCAACTGGCCGTGCAGTTGCCGATACTGGCGTTGCAGCAGAAGATCGAAGGCCAGGGCGCCCTCAGCGAACAGGGCTATACCCTGGTTGCAAACCTCATGGCCGCGGACATCAAAGGTGGGCGTCGCTATGGCGCCCGCTTGCGGGCGCTGACGTTCTTGAGCGGGCCGGGCGCCAGCGGCGATGTGGCCGCCAATATGTTCGTGTTCAGCGGTGCCCAGGTAAACAAAGGCCCACTGGTGCTTTATCGCCCCGGCCTTGAGGGCGCCTTGCGGGAGTTTGCCAATGCCCAGGCGTTTTTCGCCGCCTTGCAAAGCGACGCCGGGTTGGCGCAAAGCATACTGGCGGCGCTCCCTGCCCCGGCCCGGCCGCTCTATGATAACGGCGGTTTCGCGCAAGCCCATGTCCCCGTGCTGGTCGATGACCCTTTCGCCATCGTCCCGCCAGGCAATGTGCCGACGTTGGGGGGCGCAGTGTTCCCCAGTGACGTGTTGACGCGCCTGTACACCTGCAATGCCGAGTTCTTGCTGGCCCAAGCCCGTGAGCATTCAGTGAGCAACCAGCAAAGCCGTATCGATCTTGGCTTGCGCCTGGGTGGCCTGCTGTTCTCGACGTTCCTGCCGTTTCTCACGGGGCCTGCGGCAGTGGCTGGCTGGTTGCTGCAACTGATCGGCAGCATCAAGGGCGACGTGGAGCAACTGCGCCAAGGTGACCCCCAGCAGAAAGCGGCCGCGTTGGTCGACCTGTTGTTCAACCTGGTAACCGTCATTACCCATGGCCCCACGGCTACCGATGCCGACAGCCATGGCCCTGGCGTTGAACTTGCGATGCCTTTGCTGGACCAGCAGTCGCCGGTGTCCCGGTGGCTGGCGATCCCCATTGCCCCGGAAAAGCCCGGTACCAAGCCGGCCAGGCTGCAGCAGGCCCATAGCCGCCTGGACCTCAGTTGGGCGGGGCTGGGCAGCGGTGAAACCCGCGAGTTGCTGGCGTTTCTGGAGCGCGTCGCGCTACCGGTGCCCGCAGTGTTGCCCGCACCGGTGCCAGGTGGTTTGGGGCGAGGCTTGTTTTCAATCGACGGCCATCTGCATGCGTTGATCCAGGGCCGGCTGTTCCGGGTGCTCTTGGTACGTGGCACGTTTCATATCATTGACCCGGCCGACCCCGCCGATGAGGGGGTGGGCAGGCCGATGATTACCTGGAGCGGTGATAAACAATGGCAGTTGGACCTGCGTCTGCGCTTGCGTGGCGGGGCTCCCGAACGGGCTGTGCGTATGACCCGGCAGCGCGCCGAAGTGCAGTTTAAGGCAAAGCTGCGCGAACTGGATCAAGCCTCGGATGCCATCGGCCAGGCGCGGGCCAGGGTGCTGCCTTTGGAAGATAAGGTCAGTGATCAAATGGACATCGTGCATGAATGCCATGATGCTTTCGAACAAGACCGCTCGGCTGCAAGCCTGGCCCGCGCACTCCAGGCCCGGGAGACGGCACGGGGGTTGGTTGCCGACCTTTCGCCGGTGCGCGCCGAATATGCACAAGCATTGCACGCATTTATCGATCTCTCTGCCGATGGTACCCGGGCCTTGACGGTGGCCGAGCGTTTTGACCTGCTCAAATGGACGGATGAGCTGGCGATCGATTTCTACTACGACCAAGCCGAATGCCTTCTGCTGTTGCAGAAACTGGCCACGGACGAGCGTCAGGAAGCGCTGCTCAATGGTCACTGGTTCAAGAGCTGGTACGGGGTTCGTGATGACCGCGCACCATCGGATGAATTGGAATACATGGCCCTTGTCATGCATATCGAAGCGCTCTCGGCGCGGGCTCTGCAGCACCTATCGGCGTTGGACGGGTTGTTGCTGCAAGTCGAGAAACTGCCAGCGTATCCGTCGGCCCTGATCAAGGGCAAAGTGCAGGGCACGCGTAGGCGCCTGGATACCATGACCACGATACAGGCGCGAGTGGATGCGATGAGGGTGCAGAGCGAACTTAGCCTGGACTTGCGCATCCCGACCATGGATGAACGGCTTTACTACGAGGAGTTTTTGGGTGGTTCGGATTTGTTCGCTTCTGCCTTTTCCCACGCCCAACTGGGGGTTGCCCCTGAAGAAATCACCGCCGAAGAAAAAATGAAAGTGCTGCAGGGCGCACTGCAATCCTATGCCAAGGCCCGCGAGGCGGCGGAGTTCGTGCGCGCCAGCTTCCCGGTGGGGGAACAGCACGACTACCTTGCCGACTACGTCGCCGGCATTGCCACGCTGCAGATGAATGCACAAACCGAACTTGCCGGCATTATTCGCACGCTCAATGACGACTTCAACCAGCCCCAGCCAGCTTCGCCGGCCGTGCGCGAGCGTAAGCGCAAGGTGTTCAAGACCCGCACTCGCAATGCCTTGGTCGGCGTGGCGCGCGAGCCCAGCGCGGCCGAACCCTTTTTGATCTATGACGTACTGGACCCGGTGAGTCATACCGTGGTGGCCAGTTACCGTGAGCATCAGGATGAACAGTTGTTCGTCGAGATCGTGACCGCCAAGAAGCCGCCCCCCATGCCCGCCGCAGGCAAGACCGCGCTCAAGGCGCTACGCAAGCAGGCCCATGGGCAATTGGAGCGCAGCGAGCAAGAGCAATTGAGTGCCGGCCTGGCGCCGCTGGACCGTTGGGACCCTTGGGAGATCGAGTTCCCGTTGCTTGCCTTGGCCCGGGATATCGAGGGCACTGTGGCCAAGCTCGATCAGCACGCCCCGCTGGCAGAGCCTTACGTGGGGGTGAGGGCGCGGCTCAGTGCGGCTGTCCAGGCATTGAAAGCCACGGGCACACGGGTGCGCGTGGCGATGTGCAAGGCGCAGTTACCCACTGGCGAGAACCTGCAGTATCTCTACCGCCAGGGTGCGGTCGCCATTGCCCGGATAGGCAAGCGCACGTCAGCCAGCCGAACGCACGGTGGTTTTTTTGATGAGTACAGTATCCGCGACAAACAGGGGGAGCTGCTCTGGTACGCACACCTGCACTATGCGACCGAGCAAGCGCCGCGCGGCGAATTCAGCGTGGCCCATTTAAAACTGCCCGCCCAACGGCGCCTGGGCCTGGAGGCCCAATTGAAGCAGGCCCGCAACGACCAGCAAGTGATACGTATCTGGCGCGGGCACATCACAGATCGGCAAGTGCTTGGCTGGTTCCCCCTGGCCTAGCGGTACACGCCATCCTTGCCGTGGCCGCCCATGGCACGGTTACCGCGCTCACTGATCATCTGCCGGATCGGTATCCAGGTAATGCCCTGGGCCTTGAGGTTCGGCAGTTCACGCTCAAGCACTTCAAGTGTTTGCGGGTAGGGGTGCCCGATCATCACCACCGAGCCCTGCTTTTTGGCCAGGGCAATGGCGCTACGCAGTTGGCCAGCGATGGCATCGGTGGTGCGCGTGTCATCCAGAAACACATCCCGCGACACGCTGGCCAGGCCAATGGCCTGCGCCTTGGCCGCCGCCACGGTGGCTGCGCTGGTGCGGCTGTCGACGAAAAACAGATACCGCTGCTGCAACTCTTCCATCAACATCGCCATGGCCTCCGGTTGGGAAGTCATGCGGCTGCCTTCGTGGTTGTTCATGCCGCTGGCGTAGGGCACGGCCTTGAGGGCCGCCAGCAAGCGCGTACGCAACTCGTCCATCGACAGGTCCGGGTGCCAGGCAAACGGGCCGGTGGCCGGGTCCATGGGCATGTGTACCATCACCGTCTTGCCGGCCTTGTGGGCTTCGCGGGCAAATTGCGCGGCGTGGGGCGTGTCGGGCATCACCGCCAGGGTGACGGGGCCGGGCAGGGCCAGGGCGCGACGATCCCGGGGCAGGTTTTGCCCCAGGTCATCGATGATCAGGCTCAGGTAGGCGTGCCGTGGCTTGTCGCCTGGGCTGGCCGGCGCTGCGTGGGCAGCGCCGGCCAGCAGGCACAGCATAAGGGCGAAGGCGGCGCGCAAACCCATCACTTGTTGCGGGTGACGCTCAGGCCCTTGAGCAACGACAGTGCCTGGCTCAACTGGAAGTCGCTGTCTTGCGGGCGTGCCGATTTGGAAGTGGCCGCTGGCACCTTGTTGCTGGACGGCCGGTCTGCACCGCCGTTGCCGTTGCCCAGGTGACCTTGCAGGTCGGCTTCCTTGAAGTTCTCGCTGTCCTGGTCACTGGTGACCTTGCCCTGGCGCACTTCAACGTCCGGCACGATGCCCTGGGCCTGGATCGAACGGCCATTGGGCGTGTAGTACAGCGCCGTGGTGATCTTCAGCGCGCGGTCGTTGTTGAGCGGCAGCACGGTTTGCACCGAGCCCTTGCCGAAGCTGTCGGTGCCCATCAACACGCCGCGCTTGTGGTCTTGCAGGGCGCCGGCGACGATTTCCGATGCCGAGGCGCTGCCGCCGTTGATCAGCACCACCAACGGCACGCCGTCGCTTTCGTCGTGGCCGGTGGCCGAGAAGCGCAGTTCGGAGTTGGCGATACGGCCCTTGGTGTACACGATCAGGCCGCTGGTGATGAAGTGGTCAACCACTTCCACGGCTGCCTGCAGCACGCCACCGGGGTTGTTGCGCAAGTCCAGGATCAGGCCGTTGAGCTTCTTGTTGCCGTTGTCCTTGCGCAGCTTGGCCAAGGCTTTGGAGACCTCTTCGCCGGTCTTGATCTGGAACTGGGTGATGCGGATATAGCCGTAGCCGTTTTCCAGGGTTTGCGCTTTCACGCTTTTGACCTGGATGGTGGCACGGGCCAGGGTCACGTCGAACGGGTTGCCGCTGCCGCGCACCAGGGTCAGGGTGATCTTCTCGCCGATCTTGCCGCGCATCTTGTCCACGGCTTCGGTCATGGTCTGGCCGCGCGTAGGCTGGCCATTGATCTTGACGATGATATCGCCTGCCTCGATGCCGGCACGCGAAGCCGGGGTATCGTCGATGGGCGAGACCACCTTGATGAAGCCATCTTCGGCACCGACTTCGATGCCCAGGCCGCCGAACTCGCCGCTGGTGCTTTCCTGCAGTTCCTGGAAGTCTTCCGGGCCCAGGTAGGCGGAGTGCGGGTCAAGGTTGCTGAGCATGCCCTTGATGGCGTTCTCCAGCAGCGTCTTGTCATCCACTGGCTCCACGTAGGCGGCCTTGATGCGGTCCATGACCTCGGCGAAAGTGCGCAGCTCTTCGAGCGGCAGCGGCGCCTTGGAGGTGTCCACGGCGCTGGCCGGCGCCGTGGCGGTGGTGGTCGTTGCACCGATTTTGGTCGGTTCTGCGGCACGAGCCAGGGGAGCGCCAATGACCACGGCGATCGTCAGGGCCAGCGAGGTAAGGCGGGACAAGTGCAGCATGTCGAACGAACTCCTAATCCTGGTTTTGCGCCTTTCGGGGCATTGGCGTGACCGTCACCGACGGCCAGAACGCCCTTGTTAAAGGTGTTTCAGGCTGATCCTCAGCCCCTGCACCATTGTGCCGGATCGGTTGCCCGACCCTGCTGGCGAATTGCGAAATACAAGGCTGACGCGTCTTGCCCACCGCTGTTGCCGACCGTCGAGATCGTCTCGCCGGCTTTTACAATGTCGCCCGCGCCCTTGAGCAGGGTCTGGTTGTGGCCGTAAAGGCTGAGGTAGCCGTCGCCATGGTCGAGAATGACCAGAAGTCCGGCGCCGCGCAACCAGTCGGCAAACACCACGCGCCCGCCATGTACCGCGTGCACGGCGCTGCCGGCCGAGGCACTGATCATAACCCCGTCCCACTTGGTGCGGGCGTCGTCGCCGCGAGTTTCACCAAAGCGCGCCAGCAGTCGACCATCAACCGGCCATGGAAGTTTGCCGCGGGCCTGGGCAAAGGGCCCGCCATACGATGCCCCGCTGCTGGAAACCAGCGCGCCAGGGGTTGGCTTGGCCTTTTTCGGCGCGTCCGAATCCTTCGAGGTGCTGGCGGCCAGTTCGCGTTGGCGCTGCTTCTCGGCTTCCTGCTGGGCCAGCAAGGCTTTCTGGCGTGCCTCCTCAGCCTCGCGGGCCTGGCGGGCCAGGGTTTCCTCGATGGTCTTGAGCACCTTGGCAAGGTCGGCCTGGTCTTGCTGGCGGGCCTGCAGTTTCTGGTCTTGCTGCTTGGCGCTGTCGTTCAGTTTGGCCAGGGCCACCTGGCGGTCCTTGCGGACCTTTTCCAGGTCGGCCTTCTGCTGGTCCAGGCTGCTTTGCTGCACCAGTAGCTGAGCTTGCTGCATCGAGCTTTCTTTCTCGACGTTGGCCAACTGGCGCAGGGTTTCGTTGAAGCTCTTGAGTTGTTCGAGCCGCGCGTTGCTGAGGTAATCGTAATACGTCAGGGTGCGGGCGAACTTCTCCGGGTTCTGCTGGTTGAGCAAAAGCTTGAGGTATTCCTGACGACCGCTCTGGTAGGCCGCGCGGGCCTGGATGGCGATCAGTCGTTGTTGTTCGGTACGGGCGCTTTGGAGTTTGTCTTTTTCAAGGTTTAGGCGCTCCAACTCGCCTTGGGTCTTTTTTAGTTCTTTTTGCAGGGCCTCCACCTGCTTCTCCAGCGTGCCGATTTCGGTTTCTGTTCCGCGCAGGTCTTTCTGCACGCCGGCTTTTTCTGCCTGGACCTGGTTCAACGCCTTCTGCAGTTCGGCAATGTCTTGCTTGGTCTGCTGGAGCTGTTGCTGGGTCTGCGCGCGTTCGTCGGCAAAGGCCGGGCTCAGCGCGCTGGTTAAGGCTAGGGCTATCAGGAAGCGGAGCATGGGGGTGGGCGATACCAGAGTGGAGACGGGCCTAGTATGCCCGCCGCGAGCCGCAAAAAAAACGTCCTGTCGTTTACTGCCACAGGGCGCCCTGTTCGAAAGCACGGCAAGCGTCGGGCGCTTGCCGGCCTCCCATGACTTTAGCCGTCAATCAGGATCGAGTGGCCAGTCATTTCCTCGGGCTTTTCCAGGCCCATGAGGAACAGCATAGTGGGAGCCACGTCGGCCAGCACGCCACCTTCGCGAACTTTCACGTTGCGCTTGCCTACGTAAATGAAGGGCACAGGCTCGGTGGTGTGGGCGGTGTGCGCCTGGCCGGTGCTTTCGTCTTCCATCTGCTCGACGTTGCCGTGGTCGGCAGTGATCAAGGCTTCGCCGCCGACCTTTTCCAGCGCGCCAGTGATGCGGCCCACGCAGGTGTCCAGGCATTCGACGGCCTTGATCGCCGCCGCCATCACGCCGCTGTGGCCAACCATGTCGCCATTGGCGTAGTTCACCACGATCACGTCAAAGCGCTGGTTTTCGATGGCATCGACGATCTTGTCGGTGACTTCGGGTGCGCTCATTTCGGGCTGCAGGTCGTAGGTGGCAACCTTGGGCGATGGGATCAGGATGCGCTCTTCGCCTTCGAAGGGCTCTTCGCGGCCGCCGGAGAAAAAGAACGTCACGTGGGCGTATTTCTCGGTTTCGGCGATGCGCAGCTGGGTCTTGCCGTTCTTGGCCAGGTATTCGCCCAGCACGTTTTTCAAGCTGCTGGCGCCGAATGCGGCCGGGGCCGGGATCTTCGCCGAATACTGGGTCAGGCCGATGAAGCCGGCCAGTTTTGGCTGGCGCGCACGTTCGAAGTCCTTGAAGTCATCTTCGACGAACACCCGGGTCAGCTCGCGAGCACGGTCGGCACGGAAGTTCATGAACACCACCGCGTCGCCGTCTTCCACGCGCACCTTGTCGCCAATGGTGGTGGCCTTGACGAATTCGTCGCTTTCGCCACGCTCGTAGGCCGCTTCCAGGCCCTGCGCGGCAGTGGCCGCGGTGAACTCGCCGGTACCGTCGACGATCAGGTTGTAGGCCTGGGCCACGCGGTCCCAGCGGTTGTCACGGTCCATGGCGAAATAGCGGCCGATGATGGTCGCGGTGCGGCCCTTGCCCAGTTTGGCGAAGGTGGCGTCCATCAGCGCCAGCGGCGCCTGGGCGCTTTTGGGCGGGGTGTCGCGGCCGTCGAGAAAGGCGTGCAGGTAGATTTTTTCTGCACCCTGTTGGGCGGCCAGCTCGGCCATGGCCACCAGGTGGTCCTGGTGGCTGTGTACGCCGCCGTCAGACAGCAGGCCGAGGATGTGCACCGCCTTGCCAGCCTTGACGGCTTTGTCCACTGCGCCGCAAATGGTCGGGTTCTTGAAGAACTCGCCGTCGCGGATGGCCTTGGTCACCCGGGTGAAGTCCTGATACACCACGCGCCCGGCGCCCAGGTTCATGTGGCCGACCTCGGAGTTGCCCATCTGGCCGTCGGGCAGGCCCACGTCCATGCCGGAGCCAGAGATCAAGCCATTGGGCTGCTCGGCGCACAAGCGGTCCAGGACAGGCTTGTTGGCAGAGTACACGGCGTTGTATTCGTGGCTTTCACTGTGACCGAAACCATCCAGGATGATCAGGACCAAAGGTTTAGGCGTGGTTGTCATAGATCCCACTCGCGGCTGTTCAGATGAATTCGAAGATGAAGATTGAGGCTGCGCATTTTAGGCCAAATCGGCCAGCAATGACGAATAAGCTTCATTTCGCGGGGTGCATCGACTACAGACAAGCCCAAAAGGGTGCCGGTTCCGTCATGATGACTGCCCGGCGGGCTTTGGCCCACTTTGACTGCTGTGTATACTGGCCGACATTTTAACGCCCTGGAACCCGCTGATGGTTGACCACCTGATCCAATTTGCAACTAATCACTATCTGCTGGTCGGTATCTTTGCCGTCCTGCTGATCATGCTGCTCGTTCTGGAAGCAAGCCGTGGCGGCAAGAGCCTCAGCCCGCGCGAACTGACTGCACTGGTCAACGCCGAGCAGGCCGTGGTGATCGATATCCGCGCCAAGAAGGATTATGCCGCAGGCCATATCGTCGGCGCGTTGAACATCCCTCAAGAGAAGCTGGCCGAACGCATGGGCGAGCTGGAAAAACACAAGGCCAAGACCCTGATCCTGGTCGACAGCGTCGGCCAGCACGCCGGCACCAGCTGCCGCGAACTGTTGAAAGCCGGTTTTACCGCTGCAAAATTGTCAGGTGGTGTTTCCAGCTGGCGTGCCGACAACCTGCCACTGGTCAAGTGATATGAGCCACGTCGTCGTTTATTCCAGTGATTGGTGCCCGTACTGCATGCGGGCCAAGGCCCTGCTGGAAGGCAAGGGCGTCGCCTTTGAAGAAATCAAGGTCGACGGCCAGCCGCAGGTACGTGCCGACATGGTTAAAAAAGCCGGTCGCACTTCGGTACCGCAAATCTGGATCGGCGACCGGCATGTTGGTGGTTGTGACGATCTTTATGCCCTTGAGCGCGCCGGTAAACTGGACGCCTTGCTCAAGGCTTGAATCAAACCCTACAAGACCTTAAAAGTAAGAAGGATCTGAGATGACTGATCAAGCGAACACCGCTGCGGCGAACGAAACAGACACCGCACCGCAATTCTCCCTGCAGCGCATCTACGTGCGCGACCTGTCGTTCGAAGCGCCGAAAAGCCCGGCCATCTTCCGTCAGGCCTGGGAGCCAAGCGTTGCGCTGGACCTGAACACCCGTCAAAAAGGCCTGGAAGGCGACTTCCACGAGGTCGTGCTGACCCTGTCGGTTACCGTCAAGAACGGCGACGAAGTGGCGTTCATCGCTGAAGTACAGCAGGCTGGCATCTTTCTGATCGCCAACCTGGACGACGCTTCGATGAGCCACACACTGGGCGCGTTCTGCCCGAACATCCTGTTCCCGTACGCGCGTGAAGCGCTGGACAGCCTGGTGACCCGTGGTTCGTTCCCGGCACTGATGCTGGCCCCGGTGAACTTCGATGCCCTGTACGCACAAGAGCTGCAGCGCATGCAGGACTCGGGCGAAACCCCGGCTCCATCGCTGCAATAAGCTTGATGCAGTACTGAAAAAGCGCCCTTTGGGGCGCTTTTTTTTGGGGCATCGCCGCTCCTACGCGAAGCCCAGTTGCCGCCAACCTTCGTACACGGCCACGGCCACGGTGTTCGAAAGGTTCAGGCTGCGACAGCCCTCGCGCATGGGCAGGCGCAGGCGGTGGTCGCCGTCCAGGCTGTCGAGCACCTCGGGCGGCAAACCACGGCTTTCGGGGCCGAACAAAAACGCGTCGCCTTTCTCGAAGGCCACGTCGTGGAACGGCCGCGAGCCCTTGGTGGTGAACCCGAACAGGCGCGGCTGGCCCAGGCTTTCCAGGCAACTGGCCAAGTCTGCGTGGCGCTTGAGGGGCGCATACTCGTGGTAATCAAGGCCAGCACGGCGCAGGCGCTTGTCATCCAGCTCGAAGCCGATGGGCTCGATCAGGTGCAAGTGGCAGCCACTGTTGGCACACAGCCGTATAATGTTGCCAGTATTCGGCGGAATTTCTGGTTGAAAAAGGATGACGTGAAACATGCACGGCTCCGAGCTTAAAGACGGACAGCATTCTACTCCCGAACCGGACCCGCGTTCGAAACTATGGCCGCGTTTCCTCGGCTCGTTGGTAATTTTCGGCCTGATGGTGGGGCTAATGATCGGCCGCGTGACGGAACCGGACCCGCGTGCCCTGGAAAACATCGAGCCGGCGGCCGATGGGCTGGTGCTGTGGTTCAACGAGCAGCCCCGCATGCGAGAGCAGCAAGTCGATGGCGCCCTGGTGTATGCCTTCGACGCGCAGGGCCCCACGCGTGAGGGCCAGTTGCAGTTGGACGGCAAATTGGTGAACTGGCGCACGCGGCCTGGCGAAAGTGGTTTGCTGCTGAACGTAATCGCGGCGCGACCCTTGCACGGTGAGTGGTCGGGGGCTGCTGAAGAAGGGCGCTGGAGGCTGAAGCTCAGCCTCCGGGAGGAATAAAAGAGGGAATCCCCGGCCTGCCTGTACCAAGGTCCCCAAAAGGGTTTGAGCATGCCCGGCGGGCGCCGGGTGTCTCGGTGTAAAGAAGGGAAGCCCCAGCCTGCCTGTACCAAGGTTCCCAAAACGGTTTTGGAACACACCGCGCTGTGCGCTGGCGGTCCCGGTGTAAAGAGGGGAATCCCCGGCCTGCCTGTACCAAGGTCCCCGAAACTGGGTTGTGCTTAGTACATTGCAGGGCGCGTGCCAGTTTTATAAAGATGGCCACTCGGCGTTCGTTTTTTCTCTGTAATGCCCGGTCTACGGGGCTTGCAGTGGATTTGTACAAAAAATAGAAGCGTGCCAAGTGAGGGTAAAATCGTTTCAGCACGCCTTTTAGCGGTGCACCCGAATGGTCCAGTGCACGCGGTAGGAGCGGATTCCCGTGTCCCTGTAGGAGCGGATTCATCCGCGAAAAGAGCGATGCATAACATCAGGTACACCGCGGCGCGTTCTTCGCGGATAAATCCGCTCCTACAGACATTCCCGTGTCCCTGTAGGAGCGGATTAATCCGCGAAAAGAGCGACGCATAACATCAGGTACACCGCAGCGCGTTCTTCGCGGATAAATCCGCTCCTACAGACATTCCCGTGTCCCTGTAGGAGCGGATTCATCCGCGAAAAGAGCGCCGCATAACATCAGGTACACCGCAGCGCGTTCTTCGCGGATAAATCCTACAGACATTCCCGTGTCCCTGTAGCGGATTCATCCGCGAAAAGAGCGACGCATAACATCAGGTACACCGCGGCGCGTTCTTCGCGGATAAATCCGCTCCTACAGACATTCCCGTGTCCCTGTAGGAGCGGATTCATCCGCGAAAAGAGCGACGCATAGCATCAGGTACACCGCAGTGCGTTCTTCGCGGATAAATCCGCTCCTACAGACATTCCCGTGTCCCTGTAGGAGCGGATTCATCCGCGAAAAGAGCGCCGCGCAACATCAGGTACACCGCGGCGCGTTCTCCGCGGATAAACCCGCAAAAAAAAACGCCGCGGTAGGCCCTGGGGCGCCGCGGCGTTTTTTGCTACAGAGGGGATTAGGCGTCGTCGCCTTCGTCGTCATCCCCGCCGTCGACCTTCATGCCTAGCTCCTTGATTTTGCGGGTCAAGGTGTTGCGGCCCCAGCCCAGCAGCACGGCGGCATCGCGGCGGCGGCCAGCGGTGTGTTTCAGGGCGGTTTCGATCATGATCCGCTCGAAGCTCGGCACGGCGCTGTCCAGCAGGCTGGACTGGCCGCGTGCCAGGGCCTGGTCGGCCCATTGGCGCAGGGCCTGCTCCCAGTTGGTGACCGGTGCCGAATCCTGCGGCAGGCTCAACAGCTCGGGTGGCAGGTCGCCGATGTGCACTTCACGACCCGACGCCATCACGGTGATCCAGCGGCAGGTGTTTTCCAACTGGCGCACGTTGCCTGGCCACGGCAGGTTTTTCAGG
Source organism: Pseudomonas abieticivorans (assembly GCF_023509015.1). Classification (NCBI taxonomy): domain Bacteria; kingdom Pseudomonadati; phylum Pseudomonadota; class Gammaproteobacteria; order Pseudomonadales; family Pseudomonadaceae; genus Pseudomonas; species Pseudomonas abieticivorans. The sequence continues at coordinate 2,212,879 of NZ_CP094975.1, read as the reverse complement.
TACTCCTCGGTTTCGGTTTTCAGCAGCTTGGGTTCGACCGCCAGTTCTTGCGCGGCGCGGCTGAGGAAGTGCTTGGCCAGGGTCGGGATGTCTTCGCGACGATCCGACAGGCGCGGGATATGAATGCGGATCACGTTCAGGCGGTGGAACAAGTCCTCGCGGAACTTGCCGGCATGTACCAAGGTTTCCAGGTTCTGGTGGGTGGCGGCGATGATGCGCACGTCCACCTTGACCGGGGTATGGCCGCCCACTCGGTAGAACTCGCCGTCAGCCAGCACGCGCAACAGGCGGGTCTGGGTGTCGGCCGGCATGTCGCCGATTTCGTCGAGGAACAGGGTGCCGCCGTCGGCTTGCTCGAAGCGGCCGCGACGCAGGTTGGCCGCGCCCGTGAAGGCGCCTTTTTCATGGCCGAACAGCTCCGACTCCATCAGGTCCTTTGGGATCGCTGCCATGTTCAGGGCGATGAACGGCGAAGCGGCCCGTGGGCTGTGGCGGTGCAGGGCGTGGGCAACCAGTTCTTTGCCGGTACCCGACTCGCCGTTGATCAGCACGGTGATGTTGGAGTGGCTCAGGCGACCGATCGCGCGAAACACTTCCTGCATGGCCGGGGCTTCACCGATGATTTCCGGCGTGCGGGTCAGGGCCGGCACTTCGGCCATGCCTTGCTGTTCCTGGGCGTGCTGGTTGGCGCGCTTGACCAGCGACACCGCCTCATCCACGTCAAACGGCTTGGGCAAGTACTCGAAGGCCCCGCCTTGGTAGGAGGCCACCGCGCTGTCCAAATCCGAATGCGCGGTCATGATGATCACTGGCAGGCGTGGGTGCTGTTCGCGAATACGCGCCAGCAGGTCCAGGCCGCTTGCACCGGGCATGCGGATGTCGGAAATGATTACGTCAGGTTGCTGGCGGGCCAGGCGGCTCATGACGCCATCGGCACTGTCGAAGCTTTGGGTGGTCATGCCTTCCTGTTGCAAGGCTTTTTCCAGGACCCAACGGATGGAACGGTCGTCATCGACGATCCAGACAGTTTCACTACGGCTCATGGCGAAGCGGCTCCTTGTTCCAGCGGAAGGAAGATCGAGAACGTGGTGTGGCCGGGGTGGCTTTCACACTCGATCAGGCCCTGGTGCTGACTGATGATGTTCTGGGTAATGGCCAGGCCCAACCCGGTGCCGTCGGGGCGACCACTGACCATTGGATAAAAAATTGTTTCTTGTAGTTCGGCCGGTATGCCCGGGCCGTTGTCGATAATTTCGATCTTGGTCACCAGGCGGTGGCGCACGTGGCCGATGGTGAACTGGCGCATGGCCCGCGAGCGCAAACTGATGCGGCCCAGGCGCAGCTCGTTCTGGCCGCTGATGGCCTGCATCGCGTTGCGCACGATGTTCAGCACGGCCTGGATCATCTGCTCGCGATCAATCAACACGTCCGGGATGCTCGGATCGTAGTCGCGCACCAAAGTGATGCAGCCTTGGCTTTCAGCCTCGACCAGTTGGCAGACGCGCTCCAATACTTCGTGGATATTGGTCATGGCCAACGACGGCAGCTTGTTGGAGCCCAGCATGCGGTCGACCAGGTTGCGCAGGCGGTCGGCCTCTTCGATGATGACGTTAGTGTAGTCCTTGAGATTTTCCTCGGGCAGTTCACGGGCCAGTAACTGCGCGGCGCCGCGGATGCCACCCAGGGGGTTCTTGATCTCGTGCGCCAGGCCACGCACCAGCATCTTGGTGGTTTCCTGCTTGGACAGTTGGGCCTCTTCCTTGGTGATGCGCAGCAAGCGGTCACGCGGGTGCACTTCCAACAGCAGCAAGGTGTTGCCATTGCTGAGGATAGGCGTCACGGCGTAGTCGACGGTCAGGGTCTGCCCGGTCAGGGCCGTCAGCATCGCTTCGCGCTTGGTGAAGGGATGGGCCTGCTCCACTGCCTGGCGCAGCGAGTTCAAGGCTTCTGCCGATTCGGTGAACAACTCACTGATGAACTGCCCATGGCTGCGTTGGCCGCTGATCGCCAGCAGCATCTCGGCGGCCGGGTTCATGTACTCCAGGCGCAGTTCGGCATTGAGCAGAATGGTGGCAGTGGTCAGGTTGTCCAGTAACAGTCGGTGCAGGGCATCACTTATGGTCATTAGCTGTCGTTGACCTCTTTTGGCACATGGCCGCTCATTCCATGAACTGGGCGGTGCGCGAGTAATCTGCGGATACAACATAAACTGCAAGAACCAAACCAAGGCTCCGAAAAGAAGCGGTCGCCTCGAAAAATAGCGCTTTCTCTGCTCATTTAGTGACCGGCTAGCAGTCGTCGATACCAGAATTGACCCAAAATGGGGATGAAAGCCTTTGCCTGAGTGCTTTTGCGCACCAATATGAAGCGTAGCGTCTGTGCCGACGCTCGGGAAGGGGGCCTTACTCGTCTGCGTCCGCTGGCTTGTCCGCGATCGGGCATTCGGGGCGCACACCGTAGTCTGCGGTTTTGCAGGGGCGGGCCTTGCGCTTCTGGGCAAGGGAGGTGCGTTGCATTTGGAAGGGTTGCGGCGGGGTCCGCTCGATGACGTTCTCTTGTGCATCGATAATCTCGGCAGACAGCTGGTGGCGGCCGCGATCTACATTTTTCAGTTGGAACACCGGGCTCACGCCAGGGCCGGCGACCACGTTGCCATCGAGCAGCAAGCGGTAGCCATGGCCGGGCTGCAGGCCGGGGTCGCTGGTGACAGTGACGATAAAGTCGCCGCTCATGGCTTGCACCGTGGCATCCGGTTCCGGAATCAGGATGCGTAGCATCTGGTAATGCTGCAATGGCAGGGTGACCGGCTTTCTTTTCGGCTTTGGCAGCACCTTTTGCGGCAACTGGGCCGGGCTCATGCTGTTGCTTTCGGCGATCTGCACTTTTTTGGCGTTGCTGTGGGGCTGGTCGGTGAATACCCGATTGCCGTTGGCGTCCACGTAAGTGAATACCTCGGCGCCATTGGCGGGCAGGCTCAGCGACAGCCAGGTGATGCAGGCGGCCAGCAATAGGCGGGTCAAGGTACGTGCACTCGCTGAACGGTGAAGGTCACCGTCGGGCTTTGCTGCACCAGTTCACCGTTGCTCAACACCTGCACCGCCAGGCTGTGCTCGCCCCGGTCGACGTTGACCAATTGCAGGCGCGGCACGTTGCTGGGTTGCCCGTAAGGCTTGCCATCGAGTTGCAGGCGCAGCACGTGCCCAGGTTGCAGGCGTGGCGCAAGGTCGACCCCAACGGTAAAGGTGCCGTTGTTGGCGCGCAGGGCTTCTGCGGTCGGGATGTCGGTCAACTGCAGGGTGTCGTAGGCCGGCGCCGCCACGCCCTTGTTTCTGGGGACGTGGGCTTGGGGCAAGGTTTGCGGCTGTGGCTGCACACTGTTGAGTGGCGGCAGTTCGACCGTCTCGCTGGCGGTGCCATTGGGCGGCTCGTTGGAGTAGGCGGTGTTGCCATCAGCGTCGGTGTATTTGTAGATCTGCGCGAAGGCTGGCAGTGATACCAGCAACAACAGGCAGACAAGGCATGAACGCATGAAGGCTTCCCTTGGCCATTGAGCGAGAACCAGGGCCTGATACCGCGCTTGGCCCTGGCTGCCAGCATAGAGCAGTTTCATGCCCTTGGGTTTATCGGTTTGGATACACGCACAGCTCGGCGGTGGCGCGTACCAGGGCCAGGTGGTGCAACGCGTCCTTGGCTGCGGCCTTGTTGGCTTGGGCCAGCCACTGCGGGCATTGCGGGTCTTGGCGGTAGGGGCTGAAGTCCGCAAGCTGTTGCAGCAAGTGTTTCTGCAGCTCGTCCAGGCGTGGGCGGATCTGCCCTACCAGGTCGGGGCGCGGGCTGTCGGGGGCCTTGCCTTGCAGGTGCCAGTCGGACAGGTGGGCGTATTGCACCAGCTTGTTGGCCTCGATCTGCGCCGAGAAGAATTGCTCCACCGCGCCGGGTTCAAGCTTGTAGGTGGGGGCCAAGGCAATGGCGCCGTTGATCACGTCTTTTTCCCGCGGGCGGTCTTCCACGGCCTTGTGGCTGTCCCATTTGCTCAAGGCGACCTGGTCGGCGATGGCCAAACGTTCCTGGACGCTGGCCAGCAGCGGCGTGAGGCTGGCCGGTGGGGCGGCGAAGGCGGGGGTGGCGAGCAAGGTGGCGGTGATCAGCAGTAGGATTTTGTGCATAAAGTTTCCATTGTTTTTATGGGGTATCGACGGCACCCCGGTTCATCCGCGAACCAGGCGCTAGCATTCTAACAGGCATAAAAAAGGCCTCCCAAGGGAGGCCTTTTTCACATCACGGGATTAGCAGCTGTAGTACAGCTCGTATTCCAGTGGGTGTACGAAGGTACGAACCTTGATTTCTTCTTCGCTTTTCAGGGCGATGTAAGCGTCGATGAAGTCGTCGCTGAAAACGCCGCCTTTGGTCAGGAACGCACGACCTTTGTCCAGCTCTTCCAGGGCTTCTTTCAGGCTGCCGCAAACTTGTGGGATCTCTTTGGCCTCTTCAGGCGGCAGGTCATACAGGTTTTTGTCAGCTGCGTCGCCAGGGTGGATCTTGTTCTGGATGCCGTCCAGGCCAGCCATCAACAGAGCAGCGAATGCCAGGTACGGGTTGGCTGCTGGATCCGGGAAGCGTGCTTCGATACGACGGCCTTTAGGGCTGTTGACGTAAGGAATACGGATCGAGGCGGAACGGTTGCGAGCCGAGTAGGCCAGCATGACCGGAGCTTCGAAGCCTGGCACCAGACGCTTGTAGGAGTTGGTGGCCGGGTTGGTGAAGCCGTTCAGGGCCTTACCGTGCTTGATGATACCGCCGATGAAGTACAGGGCGGTGTCGGACAGGCCGGCATAGCCTTCGCCAGCGAAGGTGTTCTTGCCATCTTTGGAGATGGACATGTGAACGTGCATACCCGAACCGTTATCGCCGTACAGTGGCTTAGGCATGAAGGTAGCGGTGCGGCCGTAGGCGTCGGCAACGTTGTGTACGACGTATTTCAGGGTCTGAACTTCGTCAGCCTTTTTAACCAGCGTGTTGAATTTCACGCCGATTTCGTTCTGGCCAGCGGTCGCCACTTCGTGGTGGTGAACTTCCACGGTCTGGCCCATTTCTTCCAGGGCGTTGCACATTGCGGTGCGGATTTCGTGGTCGTGGTCGAACGGCGGAACTGGGAAGTAACCACCTTTGATGCCTGGACGGTGGCCTTTGTTGCCGCCTTCGATGTCCTGGTCGGACATCCACGAACCTTGTTCAGAGTAGATTTTGAACATGGAGCCGGAGATGTCGGACTTGAACTTCACTTCGTCGAAGATGAAGAATTCTGGCTCTGGGCCTGCGAACACAGTGTCACCGATACCGGTGGACTTCAGGTATTCCTCGGCGCGGTGAGCGATGGCGCGTGGGTCGCGATCGTAACCTTGCATGGTCGAAGGTTCGATGATGTCGCAGATCAGGATCAGCGTCGGCTCTTCGGTGAACGGGTCCAGCACGGCGGTTTCGTCGTCTGGCAGCAGGATCATGTCGGAGGCTTCGATGCCTTTCCAGCCAGAGATGGAGGAACCGTCGAACATTTTGCCGACTTCAAAGAAGTCGTCTTCCAGCGCATCGCGAGCAGGCATGGTCACATGGTGCTGGGTGCCTTTGGTGTCCGTGAAGCGCAGATCAATCCATTTAACGTCATGATCTTTGATGAGTTGAACCGACTTCGACATGGTGTCCTCCGGGTGGATTAGGGCTTGATAGTGGAGAGCCCTTCAATTTGGGTGATGCCGGCGCAGATACTCTGCCAAGGCAACCTGCCTCACAAGGGAGCAATTTGCATGCCAGTGCCCTCATATGGGTTTTTTGCCCCAAACACAGGCGTTCAGGGCTTATTTAAAGGTTTTGCGGCGATTTGACGCACCATAGTGACGCACGTTTAAATCAAAACGACCTTTTTTAGTGCGCTGAAAACCTTCTGTACGATAACTGGTCAAACCTTGAGCAATTTCCGCTATAATCCGCCCCCCTCTTTTTTAGCTGGCATCTCGCGCGCAGTTTTCATGAAACTAATCGTAAAAGTCTTTCCAGAGATCACCATCAAGAGCCGGCCGGTGCGCAAGCGCTTCATCCGCCAGCTCGCCAAGAACATCCGCACAGTGCTCCGCGACCTGGACCCTGCGCTGGTGGTCGACGGCGTGTGGGACAACCTCACGGTCACGACCAAAATCGCCGACCCGAAAGTGCTGCACGAGATGACCGAGCGCCTGAGCTGCACGCCGGGTATTACCCACTTCCTGCAAGTGGACGAGTACCCGCTGGGCGACTTCGACGATATCGTTGCCAAATGCAAAGAGCATTTCGGGCCGCTGCTGGCCGGCAAGATCTTTTCGGTGCGCTGCAAGCGCGCCGGCCGTCACACCTTCACCTCCATGGACGTGGATCGGTATGTTGGCAGCCAATTGCGTCAGCAGTGTGGCGCCGCCGGTATCGACCTCAAGCAGCCGCAGGTGAAGGTGCGCATTGAAATCCGCGACCAGCGCCTCTATGTAATCCATGGTCAGCACGAAGGCATCGGCGGTTACCCGCTGGGCGCCTTGGAGCAGACCCTGGTGCTGATGTCCGGTGGTTTCGACTCCACCGTGGCCGCCTACCAGATGATGCGTCGCGGCCTGATGACCCATTTCTGCTTCTTCAACCTGGGCGGCCGTGCCCACGAATTGGGCGTGATGGAAGTCGCGCACTTCCTCTGGAAGAAGTACGGCAGTTCGCAGCGCGTGCTGTTCGTCAGCGTGCCGTTTGAAGAAGTGCTGGGCGAAATTCTCGGCAAGGTCGACAACAGTCACATGGGCGTCGTGCTCAAGCGTATGATGTTGCGCGCCGCCACCCGCATTGCCGATCGTCTGCAAATCGACGCGCTGGTAACCGGCGAGGCGATCTCGCAAGTGTCGAGCCAGACGCTTCCGAACCTCTCGGTGATCGATTCTGCTACAGAAAAGCTGGTGCTGCGTCCATTGCTTGCCAGCCATAAGCAGGACATCATTGACCAGGCGACTGAAATCGGCACTGCCGACTTCGCCAAACACATGCCAGAATACTGTGGTGTGATTTCCGTAAGCCCCACCACAAATGCCAAGCGCAACCGTGTCGTCTACGAAGAACAGCAGTTCGACATGGCCATACTTGAGCGCGCGCTGGAACGCGCCAAACTGGTGTCGATCGACAATGTGATCGATGAGCTGGGCCAGGATATCGAGATCGAGGAAGTCAGCGAAGCGCTGGCCGGCCAGGTCATTGTCGATATCCGCCACCCGGACGCCCAGGAAGACGAGCCACTCGAGCTCGACGGCATTGAGGTCAAGGCCCTGCCGTTTTATGCACTGAACAGCCGTTTCAAGGAACTGGACCCTACTCGCCAGTACCTGCTGTATTGCGACAAAGGCGTGATGAGTCGCCTGCATGCCCACCATTTGCTCAGTGAGGGGCATGCCAATGTGCGCGTTTATCGACCGAGCTAAGTGCCCGGGGCTGTTTGCCTGTGGCCTGCGTCACCGGCCCCCCGACGCCGCCGTTAAGTTGTAATGGCTTTAACGGACTCTACTGTTAATCGCTGCCACCAGTTGTTGTCAGCACACCGAATCCTCTGATCGAGATACACAAGTGATCGAAAATCTACGTAACATCGCCATCATTGCTCACGTTGACCATGGTAAAACCACCCTGGTAGACAAACTCTTGCGTCAATCCGGCACCCTGGAGCGCAACGAGCTCAACGACGAGCGCGTGATGGACTCCAACGACCAGGAGAAAGAGCGCGGTATTACCATCCTGGCGAAAAACACCGCCATCAACTGGAACGGCTACCACATCAACATCGTGGACACCCCGGGCCACGCCGACTTCGGCGGCGAAGTTGAACGTGTAATGTCGATGGTTGACTCCGTTCTGCTGCTGGTTGACGCTCAAGACGGCCCTATGCCGCAAACTCGTTTCGTGACCAAGAAGGCTTTCGAAGCCGGCCTGCGTCCAATCGTGTGCATCAACAAGGTTGACCGTCCAGGCGCGCGTCCGGACTGGGTTCTGGACCAGATCTTCGACCTGTTCGACAACCTGGGTGCCACCGAAGAACAGCTGGACTTCAAAGTCGTCTACGCCTCGGCCCTGAACGGTATTGCCGGTCTGGACCACACCGACATGGCTGAAGACATGACCCCGCTGTACCAGTCGATCGTCGACAACGTACCAGCACCGGCTGTTGACCGTGAAGGCCCGTTCCAGATGCAAATCTCCGCACTGGACTACAACAGCTTCCTGGGTGTCATCGGCGTTGGCCGTATCGCTCGTGGTAGCGTCAAGCCGAACACCCCTGTCGTGGCCATCGGTGCCGACGGCAAGAAGCGTAACGGCCGTATCCTGAAGCTGATGGGTCACCACGGTCTGCACCGCATCGACGTTGAAGAAGCGTTCGCAGGCGACATCGTGTGCGTCAGCGGTATGGAGTCGCTGTTCATCTCCGACACCCTGTGCCAGCCGGACACTGTCGAGGCGATGAAGCCTCTGACCGTCGACGAGCCAACCGTTTCCATGACTTTCCAGGTAAACGACTCGCCTTTCTGCGGTAAAGAAGGCAAGTTCGTGACTTCCCGTAACATCAAGGAACGTCTGGACAAAGAGCTGCTGTACAACGTTGCTCTGCGCGTTGAAGAAGGCGACTCGGCTGACAAGTTCAAGGTTTCCGGCCGTGGTGAGCTGCACCTCTCGGTACTGATCGAAACCATGCGTCGCGAAGGCTTCGAAATGGGCGTTGGTCGCCCGGAAGTGATCATCCGTCAGGTTGACGGCGTGAAGCAGGAACCGTTCGAAAACGTCACCATCGACACCCCTGAAGAATCCCAGGGCAAGGTCATGGAAGAGATGGGCCTGCGTAAGGGCGACCTGACCAACATGGTGCCGGATGGCAAGGGCCGTGTTCGTCTGGAATACAACATCCCTGCTCGCGGTCTGATCGGTTTCCGTAACCAGTTCCTGACCCTGACCAACGGTGCTGGCATCCTGACCTCGATCTTCGATCGTTACGACGCGATGAAGTCCGGCCACATGTCCGGCCGCCAGAACGGCGTTCTGGTTTCGGTTGAAACCGGCAAGGCGCTGACCTACTCCCTGGAAACTCTGCAGGCGCGTGGCAAGCTGTTCGTTGAGCACGGTCAAGAGATCTACAACGGTCAGATCGTTGGCTTGAACAGCCGTGACACCGACATGGGCGTCAACCCAACCAAAGGCAAGAAGCTCGACAACATGCGTGCTTCGGGTAAAGACGAAACCATCGCCCTGGTTCCACCTGTTCGCTTCACCCTGGAACAGGCTCTGGAATTCATCCAGGACGACGAGCTGTGCGAAGTGACTCCTAAGTCGATCCGCCTGCGCAAGAAGATCCTGGACGAAGGCGAGCGTACCCGCGCTGCCAAGAAAGCCAAGAACTGATTGTTCTAGCTACGGCTGAATAAAAACGCCCCCGGTCGAAAGGCCGGGGGCGTTTTTGTTTGCCTGCGATTTACCGAATCCCCCTGTAGCGGATTGATCCGCGAAAAGAGCACTGCGGTGCTCCAATAACACCGAGTCGCATTTTTCGCGGATCAATCCGCTCCTACAGAGTGGGCGCGTGAATCAGCGGGTGACGGCTTTTGGCTTGTAGGCGCAGTAACCAGGGCGCGGTCCGATCTTGGGGTGGTTGCGGCAGGTATCCGGGCGCTTGTCGTACACGGTGCACAGGCGGCTCTTGCGGTCCAGGTACAGGCAATCGTTGTTGCTCATGCGCTGCAGGGTAAAGATCCCCGACTTCTGATTGAAACGCTCGACGATGCCGTCCTTTTGCAGGCGCTTGGCAATGTTCTTCGGCGGTTCGCCCATCTCGAATTCATCGACCACGCCGATGCGGATCAAGTCCTTGATTTTCACTTCCACCGGCAGCGTGCAGCAGCTCGAGATGCACGCTCCGCACATGGGGGCGGAGTATTTCTGCCAAGTGTCGAGACGGTCGATCTCGGCGGCGGCAATCAGGCTAGTCTTCATCATCAGCTTTGGGTTTCGGGGTGATCGGGCGCGCGATCATACCGGCATTGGTGAAAAAGTGAACAACCATTTGCCGGTTTCTCCAGGCTTTCTTTTACATTAAATACGCATAAAAGCGCGAACCAGGGCTTTCGCCTTGTGTCGAACCGTCTAGGCTGAAACAACCCCGCTTGTAAAAATCCGTCAACTTCCCCCGAGGACGTCTCAATGTCTCAGGAACCGCTCGTTCGTGAAGCCGAGGTAGCCGACTTCAAGGCTGCTGTACTCGCCAAACTGACCTACGCGGTGGGCAAGGACCCTGATCATGCATTTGATCACGACTGGTTCGAAGCCATTGCACTGGCTGCACGGGATCACATGGTCGAACACTGGATGGACCATACCCGGCAGATTTATCGCAAGGGACAAAAACGTGTCTACTACCTTTCCCTGGAGTTTCTGATCGGCAGGCTGCTGTACGACAGCCTGAGCAACCTGGGCTTGCTGGACATCGCCCGCGAAGCCCTGACCGACCTTGGCGTGGATCTGGAGCGCATTCGCCTGCTGGAACCGGATGCGGCGCTGGGCAACGGTGGCCTGGGCCGTTTGGCGGCCTGCTTCATGGAAAGCATGTCCACCTTGGGGATCGCCGCCCATGGCTACGGCATCCGCTACGAGCACGGTCTGTTTCGCCAGGCCATCGTCGACGGCTGGCAGCAGGAACAAACCGAGAACTGGCTGGATTTTGGCAACCCCTGGGAGTTCGAGCGCCCCGAGGTGATCTACCCGATCAGCTTTGGCGGCCATGTGGAGACCGTGCACGATGCCGTCGGGCAGCCCAAGCAGGTCTGGTGGCCGGCTGAAACGGTACGGGCGGTGGCTTACGACACGCCAGTGGTGGGGTGGCGCGGCTCCAGCGTGAACACCTTGCGCCTGTGGCGGGCCCGTGCGTTGGAAGAACTGCACCTGGAGCGCTTCAACGCCGGTGACCACTTGGGCGCCGTGGCGGAGGTGGCCCGGGCCGAGAGCATCTCGCGCGTGCTGTACCCGGCCGACAGTACCGAGGCCGGCCAGGAACTGCGCCTGCGCCAGGAGTACTTTTTCGTGTCGGCGTCGTTGCAGGACTTGCTGCGCCGGCACCTGAACATGCACCCCACGGTGCTCAACCTGAATGACTCGGCGGCTATTCAGCTCAACGACACGCACCCCTCCATCGCCGTGGCCGAGTTGATGCGCCTGCTGGTGGACACCCATGCCGTCGCATGGGAAACCGCCTGGGACATCACCGTCAAGACCCTGGCCTACACCAACCACACCCTGCTGCCCGAAGCCCTGGAAACCTGGCCGGTGGGCCTGATGGAGCGCATGCTGCCGCGGCACATGCAGATCATCTACCTGATCAACGCCTACCATATCGATTCGCTGCGGGCCAAAGGCGTGCACGACTTCGACGTGTTGCGCGCGGTGTCGCTGATCGAGGAAGACAACGGCCGTCGCGTGCGCATGGGCAACCTGGCGTTCCTGGGCTCGCACAGCGTGAACGGCGTATCGGGCCTGCACACCACGCTGATGCGCAGCACCGTGTTCTCGGAAATGCACAAGTTGTACCCGGACCGGATCAACAACAAGACCAACGGCATCACCTTCCGCCGCTGGTTGTTCCAGTCCAACGCCGAGTTGACCGGCATGATCGTCGACGCGCTGGGGCCAGACGTGCTCGACCATCCCGAGCAGCGCCTGATAGAGCTGGAGCCTTTTGCCGAGAAACCGGCGTTTCGCAAGGCATTCGCCGCCCAGCGGCTCAACAGCAAAAAGGCCTTGGCGCGGATTATCCAGGAGCGGCTGGGGGTGGTGGTCAACCCCGAGGCAATGTTCGACGTGCAGGTCAAGCGGATCCACGAGTACAAGCGCCAACTGCTCAACCTGATGCACACCGTGGCGCTGTACCAGGCCATTCGCGCCGAGCCTGGCACCAACTGGGTGCCCAGGGTGAAGATCTTTGCCGGCAAGGCGGCGGCCAGTTATCACCAGGCCAAGTTGATCATCAAGCTTGCCAACGACATCGCCCGTACCATCAACAACGACCCCACCGTGCGTGGCTTGCTCAAAGTGGTGTTCCTGCCCAACTACAACGTCAGCCTGGCGGAAAGCATTATCCCGGCGGCCGATTTGTCCGAGCAGATCTCTACCGCCGGCTACGAGGCCTCGGGCACCAGTAACATGAAGTTCGGCCTCAACGGCGCATTGACCATCGGCACCCTGGACGGTGCCAACGTGGAAATGTGCGACCAGGTGGGTGCCGAGCACATGTTTATCTTTGGCCTGACCTCGCATGAGGTAGAGGCCCGCAAGCATGGTGGTGAGTTCAATGCCAACGCCGAGGTCGCGGCCTCGCACCGTTTGAATGACGTGTTGCAGGCGATCCGTGGCGGTACCTTCTCGCCAGACGATCCGTCGCGCTATGCGGGGCTGATCGACGGCCTGGTGGGGTATGACCGCTTCCTGCTGTGCGCCGATTTCGATGCCTACTGGGATGCGCAGAAGCGCGTCGAGGACCTTTGGCACGATCCGGCCAAGTGGTGGCGCTCGGCAGTGCTTAACACCGCGCGCATGGGTTGGTTCTCGTCTGACCGGACCATTCGCGAGTACGCCGAGCAAATCTGGGACGCCTTGGAATGATCTTCTGAGCGCGTGGTAGGGCAAGGCCCTCGCTAGCCGAGGGCCATGGCTGCATCAATTCGCGGGCCGGGCGTGCTTTCGTCCGGCCCGTTTGCGTCCAAAGGATCTGTAACGCCGATTAGGGAAATCGACATGCAATGGCTTTTCATGTTGCTGGGGCTGGTGCTGGGCGGCGCTTTCGATGAGTCCATCGAAGGGGCGCTGGTGGGCGCAGTGCTGGGCCTGGCGCTGGGCTTGAGTATTCGCCTGGGCGCCTTGGCGCGTACCAGCCGCGAACATGCCCGCCAATTGGCGCAAACGCGCGAGGCTCTGGCAGCGTTGCAGGCTCGGGTTGCATTGCTCGATCCGGCCATTGTTGCCCCTACGGTGGCCACGCGACCGCCTGTCGAAACCCAGCCAGACCTTGTTTGGGAGCTGCCTGACACAGAGCCACCCCAGCCCGACGCCTGGTCACGCGAACCCATTACCCCTGGCGAACCCAACTTCATCGAGAAAGCTGTAGCGGGCGCCCGCGCCTGGCTGCTGGGCGGCAACACGGTACTGCGCATTGGCGTGGTGCTGCTGTTCTTGGGCCTGGCCTTCTTGCTGCGCTATGCCACTGAAAACGTCGTGGTGCCGATCGAACTGCGCTACGCCGGGGTGGCGGCTTGCGCACTGCTATTGCTGGGGCTGGGTTGGCGGTTGCGCGAGCGCAAACGTCAATATGGGCTATTGCTGCAAGGCGCCGGGGTGGCGGTGCTGTACCTCACGGTATTTGCCGCGATGCGCCTGCATTCATTGATCGATCCCGGCCCGGCCATGGCTCTGCTGGTGGCAGTGACGGTGTTTTCGGCAATGCTTGCCGTCATGCAGGACGCCTTGGGGCTGGCCGCGGCGGCGGCGTTGGGCGGCTTTGCCGCGCCCATCCTGGCTTCCACCGGCGCAGGCAGCCACGTGGCGTTGTTCAGTTACTTCGCGCTGCTCAATGCCGGGATCCTTTCGATTGCCTGGTTCAAGGCCTGGCGCCTGCTCAACCTGATCGGTTTTGTCGGCACCTTTGGCATCGGCTTCACTTGGGGCCTGCGTTCCTATACCCCGGAGCTGTTTGCCAGCACCGAGCCATTCCTGCTGCTGTTTTTCTTCATGTACCTGGCGATCGGCCTGCTGTTTGCCCGCCGTTCCTTGCTCGATACACCAGAACCGTCGGCGCAACCGGCGTGGCGCAACCGCGCCAATTACGTGCATGGCAGCATCCTGTTCGGCCCGCCGCTGGTGGGGTTTGGCCTGCAATATGCGCTGGTTCGGCATTTGGAGTTCGGCCCGGCGTTCAGTGCGCTTGGGCTGGGCGTGATCTACATGGGCGTGGCTTGGTTGCTGGCACGCCGGGTACCGGAGCGTGCCGCACTGCTGCTGGAAGCCTGCCTGGCCCTGGGGGTGATTTTTGCAAGCCTGGCCATCCCGCTGGGGCTTGGTGCGCACTGGACCACGGCAGCCTGGGCGGTGGAGGGAGCCGGGCTGGTGTGGCTGGGTGTGCGCCAGGGGCGACGATTGGCGTGCGCGTTTGCCTTATTGCTGCAGGCCGGTGCCGCCGTGTGCTTCTTCCAGGGGGCGGCCCCGTTGCAGGGTGAACCGCTGACGGCGCTGTTGGTAGGCCTGGCTGCGCTGTTCAGCGCCTGGCAGTTGCATGTGGGGCGTGACCAAGGGTTTGCCGGCTGGGCGCGGTTGAGCATCGCGTTGCTGGTGTGGGGCGCGTTGTGGTGGTTGTTTGCCTGGCAGAGCGTGCTGGTGCGCTGGGTGCCATACCCGCTGCACGTGGCCAGGCAATTGAGTATTTTGGCGGTGAGTGCCGCGCTGGCGGCCTGGCTGGCACCGCGCTTGCGCTGGTCGGCGCTGGCGCATTTGAGCCTGGCATTGATTCCTTTGGCGGGGTTGGCGCTGTTGCTGGAATGGGATGACCACGCGCATCCCCTGGGCCAATTCGGCTGGCTGGCCTGGGCTTTGGTGTTCGTTGCGCACTTCTGGTCGCTGCGACGGCTGCCTGCCTGGCTTTACGCCAAGGCGTTGAGTGGCGCCCATGTGGTGGGCTGTTGGTTGCTGATCGGCGTGCTGGCCTTGGAGTTGCGTTATGCACTGCTGCAACTGGCCGATGTTTACAACGCTTGGCGCTGGTTGGGCTGGGCGCTGCTGCCAAGCCTGTATCTGCTGGCCATGGCCAGCCCGCGTGCCTGGCCATGGCCCGTCAGCGAGCAGCCCCAGGCCTATCGCTGGTGGGCGGCGTTACCGTTGGCAGTGGCCATGCTGGGGTGGTACTGGCTGGCGAACGTATTCAGTGACGGCGACGCGCAGCCTTTGCCCTATGTGCCACTGATCAATCCGTTGGAGCTGGGTTTGCTGTTCGTGCTGTTTGGCATCCACAGTTGGTCACGCAGTACGGCGGCCGATGCCGTGCTCCACGCGGCGCACCTTCGTGGCCCGGTGCAATGGTTGCTGGGCGCTTCGCTGTTCGCCCTGATCACCGCCACGGTGATGCGTACCGCGCACCACTGGGCGGGCGTACCGTACGCGCTGGACTGGCTGCTGGGCTCCATGCTGGTGCAGGCCGCCTTGTCGCTGGTGTGGACCCTGATTGCCCTGGGCCTGATGATTGGTGGTCACCTGCGCCACCGCCGCGAAGTATGGCTGGTGGGCGCGGTATTGATTGCAGTGGTGGTGGCCAAGCTGGTTTTCGTCGAATTAAGCAACCACGGTGGCTTGTCGAGGATTGTCTCGTTCATCGGGGTGGGTGTATTACTGCTGGTAGTCGGCTATTTTGCACCGCTGCCGCCACGGCGCAATGAATCAGGAGTGCACAGTTGAAACGAACGTTGAACCTTGGCTTGCTGGCCGTGGGGCTGTGCGCCGCTTTCTCGGCAATGGCCCGCGAGCAGCTCGCCGATTTTGCTAGCCAATTGCCTCTGACGGTCACCGGCCAGGGGCCGTGGTATCGCCTGGAGTTGCCGCTGGCCGTGCAACTGAGTGCCCACCAGAGTGACTTGGGCGATGTGCGTGTGTTCAACGCCGCCGGTGAGCCACTGGCTTATTCGCTGTTGCACGAACTGCCGCAACATATCGACAACCAGGTGCAAACCTCGGTGAAGTGGTTTCCGTTGTACGAAGCTGCCGACGCCGTCGATGCCGCGCCCGCCGTGCGTGTGCAGCTAGGCGCCCACGGTAGCCTGATCGAGGTGCAGCCTGAGCAAGACCTGGAAGCGGGCGAGGAAATACTGCGTGGCTGGCTGTTGGACACCAGCGCCATCAATGGCCCGCTGACCCAGTTGAGCATCGACTGGAACAGCGAGCGCGAAGGTATTCAGCGTTTCAGTATCCAAGGCAGTGATGACCTGCAGCACTGGCGCTCGCTGGGTGACGGGCAGGTGGCCCGGCTGTCATTTGCCGACGAACGGATCGAGCAACACGACGTGACCTTGCCCGCCCAACCCGCGCGCTACCTGCGCTTGCTGTGGCAGAGCCCTCGCTCGGCCCCGGTACTGAGTGCCGTGCAAGTGCTTAGCAGCAACTCGACAGTGGTGCCGCCGGCATTGGTGTGGTCCGAGCCGCTCAAGGGGGTTGCCTTGAAGAACAGCGAATACAGTTGGCAATTGCCCGGCCCGCTGGCCGTCGAGCGCTTGAAAGTCACCCTGGATCAGCCCAACAGCTTGGCCCCGGTGGATGTGTTCGGGCGTAACGACAGCAAGAACGGCTGGGAGCCACTGGAGGGCGGCCTGTTGTATCGCCTGACCCAGAACGGCGAGGACGACTTGCAGGATGAACTGCCGATGCGCGGCGAAACCCTGCGCCAAGTGATGATGCACGTGGATGACCGCGGCGGAGGCCTGGGCAGCGAGGCGCCGACCCTGCGCGTGGCAGTACGCCCGGTGCAGTTGGTATTCCTGGCGCGCGGTGAGCCGCCCTATCGGCTGGCGGTGGGCAGTGCCACGGTCACCGGTGCGCAATTGCCCCTGGCCACGTTGATTCCCGACGCCAGCGTGCCGGGCGGCCGCGCTACATTGGCGGTCGCAGCCCCGGTGATCGCCGCCTTGCCTGTGGCCGCACCGCCGGCAAGTATCGACTGGAAGCGCATAGCCCTTTGGGCGGTACTGGTGGTCGGCGTGCTTGTGCTGGGGGCCATGGCCTACAGCCTGACCCGGGCCCGTGCAACCCGACATTAAATCCCATGGGGGGGTGTTTCGTCGTTTTGCGGCTACGCTTGAGCCGGGCGCTTGAACTCTTTGGGCCTGCAATCGGTCTCAAAGCTGGAACCGCGCCCCTATCGCTCGCTAGGTTTTCAATGAGCCTGTAAACTGCGCGGGTTTTTCTCCCCCCAAGTACCGGAGTTATCCATGTCCCGCGTTACCCTGAGTCGCTATTTGATTGAGCAGACCCGCAGCAATAATACGCCTGCCGATCTGCGTTTCCTGATCGAAGTGGTGGCGCGTGCCTGCAAAGAGATCAGCCATGCCGTCTCCAAGGGCGCGCTGGGCGGTGTACTGGGCAGCATGGGCACCGAGAACGTACAAGGCGAAGTGCAGAAGAAATTGGACGTGCTGTCCAACGACATCCTGCTTGAAGCCAACGAATGGGGTGGTCACCTGGCCGGCATGGCGTCCGAAGAGATGGACAATGCCTACCAGATCCCCGGCAAATACCCGAAGGGCGCATACCTGCTGGTATTCGACCCATTGGACGGCTCGTCCAACATCGACATCAATGCGCCAGTCGGCACTATCTTCTCGGTGCTGCGTTGCCCCAACGAATACCTGAGCCAGAACGAGCCGCTGAACGAAAAGGCCTTCCTGCAGCCAGGTACCGAGCAAGTCGCTGCCGGTTATGCCATCTACGGCCCGCAAACCATGCTGGTGCTGACCATGGGGCACGGCGTCAAGGGCTTCACCCTGGACCGCGAAATGGGCAGCTTCGCACTGACCCACGAAGACATCACCATCCCGGAAACCACCGCGGAATTCGCCATCAACATGTCCAACCAGCGCCACTGGGAAGCCCCGGTACAGCGCTACGTAGGCGAATTGCTGGCAGGTGAAGACGGTCCGTTGGAAAAGAACTACAACATGCGTTGGGTAGCCGCGATGGTCGCGGACGTGCACCGTATCCTCACCCGTGGCGGCCTGTTCATGTACCCGCGCGATTCCCGTGAGCCGTCCAAGCCAGGCAAGCTGCGCCTGATGTACGAAGCCAACCCGATGTCGTTCCTGGTAGAACAAGCTGGCGGCGCCTCCACCGACGGCCATCAGCGCATCCTCGACATTCAGCCTGAAGGCCTGCACCAGCGTGTGGCGGTGTACCTGGGTTCCAAAGAAGAAGTTGAGCGCGTGACCGCGTACCACGCCGAATAAAATCACGCCCTCTGCTGCAGGAGCGGATTTATCCGCGAAAGGCACAACGCGGTGCATCCTATGCACCGTGTTGCCCGGTTCGCGGATAAACCCGCTGCTACAGGTGGGGTGCGTTAGATGCGGAAGCTACCCACCAACCCTTTCAAACGGGTTACCTGCTGTTCCAGATCACTGCACGCACGCAACGTCGATTGCAGGTTTTCCACCCCTTCCTGATTCAGCGTATTGATCTCGGTGATATCCATGTTGATGGCCTCCACCACGGCCGTCTGTTCCTCGGTCGCCGTGGCCACCGATTGGTTCATGCCGTCGATCTCGCCAATACGCACGGTCACGCTGCTCAGGCGCTCGCCGGCCTGGTTGGCGATGCCCACGCTGTGCTCGCTCTGGCTCTGGCTTTCAGTCATGGTGCCGACCGCTTCGCGGGCGCCTACCTGCAGCTCCTCGATGATTTTTTGCACCTGTTGCGCCGAGTCCTGGGTACGGTGGGCCAGGTTGCGGACTTCGTCGGCCACCACGGCAAAACCACGGCCAGCGTCGCCGGCACGGGCCGCTTCAATGGCCGCGTTCAGCGCCAGCAGGTTGGTTTGCTGAGAAATGCTGGTGATGACTTCGAGGATCTGCCCGATGTTTACCGTATTGGCGTTCAGGGTCTCGATATTGCCGCACGAGTCGCTGATTTTCGCCGACAACTGGCTCATCACTGAGATGGTTTGGTCGACCACTTTTTGACCATCTTCGGCCAGGCTGCGTGCATCGCTGGAATGCTGGGAAGCGAGGGCGGCGTTCTGGGCGATTTCCTGGGCGGCCGCGCCCAGCTCGTTGATCGCTGCGGCGACGCTGCTGGTGCGGCTGGCTTGCTGGTCGGAATTGATCATCGAGGAGTTCGAGGCGGCGACCACCTGCAAGGCCACTTCGTTGACCCGACCTGTTGCCGACGACACCTCGCGGATCGACTCGTGGATGCGCTCCACAAAGCGGTTGAACGAGTTGCCCAGGGCGCCGAATTCATCCTGCGCATGGATAGTCAGGCGCTTGGTCAGATCGCCTTCGCCCTCGGCGATGTCGTGCATGGCGCGGCCCATGATGTGCAGGGGCTCCATCAGCACGCGAATCAACAGGCCCAGCAGGGCGATGATGATCACCACGGCAATCACCGTGGCCACCATGGCCGAGGTGCGGAACTCGCCGAGCATGGCAAATGCCGCGTCCTGGTCCAATACCAGGCCCACGTACCAGTCAGCCGACGGTACGCCATTGATGTGGGTGAAGGACACGAACTGCTTCTTGCCGTTGACTTCGACTTCCTTCATGCCGGCGCTGATGGCCGGGGCACCCTGCGGGTAGGCTTCGGCCAAGGTCTTGAGCACCAGCTTGGGGTCTGGGTGGATCAGGATCTTGCCTTCGCCACTGACGATGAACGCCTGGCCGTGGCCGCCGAAATTCAGCGAGTTGATGATGTTGCTGACACTGGTGAGGTCGATGTCGGCACCGGCCACGCCAATGAACTGGTTTTCGTGGCGCACGGGGGTGGCGACGGTAATGACCAGCTTGCCGGAGGAGGCCGCGATATACGGCTCGGTCACGATCGTGGCCTGGGCGCTGTTGGCGGCCTTGAACCAGCCACGGGCGCGTGGGTCGTAGTCGGCCGGGCGGTTGCCGACGGGCACCGAAGTCATCACGCCGTTCTGGCCGCCAAAATAGGTCAGCTGGAAATTACTGCCGTAGGCCGGCAGGCCCACGCTGCGGGCGAGGCTGGCGCTGGAGTCGCCGTCCACGGCAACTTGCTGGCCCAGGGATTGAAGCAACTGGATGCGGCTGTCCAGCCACGTCTGGATGTTGCTGGTAGTCAGGGCGCCGAGCTCCTTCATCGACGATTCGGTGCTGCCACGCAAGGTCTCGCGCTGCCGGTAGTCGTTGAACAGCATAAAGCAGGTAAAGGCCAATGCGACAACGAGGGCGGCGGCGATCAGGATCTTGTGGCTGAACTTCAGGTTTTTTGTCATGTACGTGATCTGTCCGCGAGGGGGCTGGTCAAACTGTGGGCGCGCGCCTGCGAGAAGGCGCAGGTAGCGCTGTCTTTATGTCGACCAAAGCGCTGCGAAGATTAATGTCCGAAAGGGTTACTTGACCAAAGGTCTTACGCGCAATTACCCATTGCCCTACAAAAGCCCCGGCAGCGCGGGAACCAGATCCCGGTTTTCTCTTCTAAGCTGGTGGCAGGCAGCCTTGCCCGCCGAATAAGTCCAGGAGTGACCTTCATGTCTTTGCGTTCAATCGCCTTGTTGTCGCTGTGCGTTTTGCTGACTGCGTGTAACAAGATCAACCAGGAAAATTATTCACAGCTCAAGGCGGGCATGACCAAGCCGGAAGTGGAAAAGCTGCTGGGCAGCCCCACTGATTGTTCGGGCGCACTGGGCATGTCCAGTTGCACGTGGGGGGACAAGAACAGTTTCATCAGCGTGCAGTACGCAGGCGAGAAAGTGGTGATGTACTCGGGGCAGGGGTTGAAATGAGTCGTTTGAAAGGATTGATGTTATTGGCCAGTGTGGCCGGGGCTTTACTGCTGGCCGGTTGCGCGAGCAAGCCGGACGAAAGCATGGCGCCGCATACGGCGGGGCAGGTTGACCTCAAGCGCTACAAGGGCACTTGGTATGAGCTGGCGCGTTTGCCGATGTTCTTCCAGCGCAACTGCGCGCAATCCGAAGCCCATTACAGCTTGCAGCCGGACGGCAATGTGGGTGTGCTGAACCGCTGCCGTACCGCCGAGGGCGAGTGGGAAGAGGCCAAGGGCACCGCCACGCCACAGGTAGCCGGCAAGACAGACAAACTGTGGGTGGAGTTCGACAATTGGTTTTCCAAGGCGTTGCCAGGCGTAGCCAAAGGCGACTACTGGATTTTGTACGTGGGCGATGGTTACAAGACCGCCCTGGTTGGCAACCCTAACCGCAAGTACCTGTGGCTGCTGTCACGCACCCCGACGGTTTCCGAGGAAGTGCGCGAAGAGCTGCTGGCCAAGGCCCGCCAGCAGGGGTATGACACCACCCGGCTGATCTGGCGCACTGCCGATCGCGATATTCAAAAATAGGCGGTAACCGGTTCGCGGATAAATCCACCCCTACCTGTAGGAGTGGATTTATCCGCGAAAGGGCTGCCAGGTCAGCCCAACAACTCGCGCAACACCCGGGTGAAGGCTGTCCGGCTCTGCTGTTCGCCAGCATGGCGCCCATCACGCACCACCCACTTGCCATTCACCAGTACGTCGCGCACTTGGCGATCACCGCCGGCAAACAACCAACGGTTCAAGATGCCGTCGCCACTGGCGGTGGCCAGGTACGGGTCGTTGCCGTCGAGCACCAGCCAGTCGGCGCGCTGCCCCACCGCCAATGCGCCAATCGGCTGGCCCAGCGCCTGGGCGCCACCCTGCAAGGCTGCATCGAACAGCGTGCGGCCTACCATCGGCTGGTCTTGCCCATACAGGCGGTTGCGGCGCTGGTCGCGCAGGCGCTGCCCGTATTCCAGCCAACGCAGTTCTTCCACCACGCTTAGCGACACATGGCTGTCGGAGCCGATGCCCATGCGCCCGCCCTGGGCCAGGTAATCCACGGCCGGGAAGATCCCGTCACCCAAGTTGGCCTCCGTAGTCAGGCACAAGCCGGCGATGGCGCCGCTCTTGGCCATCAGGCTGACTTCCTCGGGATTGGCGTGGGTGGCGTGCACCAGGCACCAGCGCTGATCTACTGCGGTGTTTTCGTACAACCATTGCAGCGGCCGGCGACCGCTCCAGGCGATGCAGTCGTCCACTTCCTTTTGTTGCTCGGCGATGTGGATATGCACCGGGCAGGCTTTGTCGCTGGCGGCCAGCACCTGCTCGATCTGTTGCGGGGTCACGGCGCGCAGGGAGTGGAAGCACAGGCCCAGTTGCTGCGCCGGCTCTTTGGCCAGGATCGGCGCCAGGCGCGCTTGCAGGTCCAGGTAGTTTTCGGTGCTGTTGATGAAGCGCCGTTGGCCGTCGTTGGGTGCCTGCCCACCAAAGCCGGAATGGCTGTACAGCACCGGCAGCAAGGTCAAGCCGATCCCTGCGGCACTGGCCGCCTGGCTGACCTGGCGCGACAGCTCGGTAGGGTCGGCGTAGGCCTGGCCCGAGGTGTCGTGGTGCACGTAGTGGAATTCGGCCACCGAGGTGTAGCCGGCCTTGAGCATCTCGATGTACAACTGGCGGGCGATCACCCCCAACTGCTCGGGGCTGATCTTGCCGACCAGGCGGTACATCAGGTCGCGCCAGGTCCAAAAACTGTCGTTGGGGTTGCCGGCTACTTCCGCCAGGCCCGCCATGGCGCGCTGAAAGGCGTGGGAGTGTAGGTTGGGCATGCCCGGTAGCACTGGCCCGCTGATCCGCTCGGCGTTATCACCGCTGGCATTCACTTCAACTTTGCTGATCAGGCCGTTGGCGTCGACCTCCAGCCGTACATTTTCAGCCCATCCAGCAGGGAGCAACGCGCGTTCGGCGAAGAAAGCGGACATCGATCGGCACCTCATCAGGTTTATTTGTATATACATATACAGACGTTTGCCTGCTGGGTAAACTCCGGCAAGCTATCCATCCATCGTTTCGATTTTCACTTTGAACAAGGATTTCCCGTGCCGACTCCGCCTCCTGCAGTTGCTTCGCTGGTTGCTCAAATGGGCGAAAGTCCGGCGCCCTTGTATGCCCGCGTCAAACAGATGATCAACCTGCAGATCGCCAACGGCACGTGGCCGCCGCACCACCGCGTGCCGTCCGAGAGCGAGCTGGTGGCGCAACTGGGCTTCAGCCGCATGACCATCAACCGCGCCCTGCGCGAGATGACCGCCGAAGGCCTGCTGGTGCGCATGCAAGGGGTGGGCACCTTCGTGGCCGAGCCCAAGAGCCAGTCCGCGCTGTTTGCCGTGCACAACATCGCCGATGAAATCGAGTCCCGTGGCCACCGCCACAGCTGCAAAGTCATCTCCGTGAGCGAAGAGGCTGCAGGTTCCGAACGCGCCTTGGCCCTGGACATGCGCGAAGGCCAGCGGGTGTTCCATTCGGTGATCGTGCACTACGAAAACGATATTGCCGTGCAAATCGAAGACCGCTTCGTGAATGCACTGGTGGCGCCGGATTACCTCAAGCAGGATTTCACCCAAGAAACGCCATACGCCTACCTCACCAAGGTCGCACCCTTGACCGAAGGCGAGCACGTGGTCGAGGCGATCTTGGCCGACGCCGAAGAATGCAAATTGCTGCAGATTGAAGCGGGCGAGCCCTGCCTGCTGATCCGCCGCCGCACCTGGTCCGGCCGCCAGCCAGTGACCGCCGCACGGCTGATCCACCCCGGTTCCCGTCATCGCCTGGAAGGTCGTTTCAGCAAATGAGCCAAGTCAACGTACTACGCGCTGCCCACTACCCACGCATGCCCTGGAAGAACGGCGGCGGCAGCACCGAAGAAATCACCCGCGACACCGGCACCGGCCTGGACGGTTTCGGCTGGCGCGTGTCGATCGCCGACATTGCCGAGTCCGGCGGCTTCTCAAGCTTTGCCGGCTATCAGCGGATCATCACCGTGCTGCAAGGCGATGGCATGATCCTCAAGGTCGACGGCCACGACAGCCGGCCGTTGAAGCCATTCGATGCGTTTGATTTTGCCGGTGAAGCTGCCGTGTCCTCTGAATTGCTGGGCGGGGCGATCCGTGATTTCAACCTGATTTACTCGCCCGCGCGGTACAAGGCTCGGTTGCAGTGGCTCGAAGGTGAGCAACGATTGTTCAGCTCGGCCGACACAGTATTGGTGTTCAGTGCCAGCGAGTCGTTGCAGGTGAACGTGGCGGGCGCCTCGCAAATGCTGGGGCGCTATGACAGCCTGCAGATCGAGGAGGGTGGCGGCGCGCTGGCGGAAATCGCCCTGGCGGGTGGGCGATTCTGTTTGATTGAGTTGATTCGAATCGCTTGATGGCTGCAAGCGCCTTTCGACCGCAAAACTCTGAAACACAAATCAGATGCTGTAGGACGGTACAAAAAAGTGGGCCGTTCTCGGGAGTGCAACTGCTATGTAAACCCAGGCGGCCTCTTTAGAGTTTCCCTAGATAGCTGCGCTGGAAGGCGGTCAACAGGTAGACTTACGTTTTACACGCCGATCAGGAGTTTCGTATGGTCAAGCAGGAAAACATGGCGAGTGCTGGAAAAGATTCGCTACGGCTTTCCCGGTTGCGACTGCGTGATTTCCGCTGTTTTGAAGCGATCGATATCGACTTTCACCCGCAGATGACGGTTTTGGTCGCTCCCAATGGAGCGGGTAAAACGTCCATTCTCGATGCTATTGCCGTCGCTTTTGGTCCATATGTGGGGGCATTCGACGAGGCAGTGGGTAAGCACCTTGAGCCTAGCGATATCCGCCAGTTTCGTGCCAGGCGCACGGCTACTAATGAAATGGAATATGCACCCCAAGGAGCTCGGGTGGAGGCGCAAGGTACTATCCCCGGAAGCCTACTTGACCAATTGCTCGATGAACCGCTGCCCACTACTTGGCGCCGTCATCTTTCCAGCACCACCAAGACCAAGACTTCGGTCAAGGACGCCAAGGAGCTGGTGAACTATGGCAAGCGCATGCAGGAGGCCGCGCGCACGCCGGGTGCGGAGGTTGTTCTGCCTTTGATCGCCTACTACGGTACTGGGCGATTGTGGCAACAGAAAAAACTGACAGATGCGAAGAACATCCAGCGCACCTCAAGAACCGTGGGCTATACCGACTGCCTCGATCCGGCATCCAGCTATAAATCGTTCGTGCAGTGGTTTCGATACTGGAGCCTGAATGCCAAGGAAGCCCAGCTTAAGGCGCTTGAGGCTGAGGTCCGTGTTGCCAGGACTGAGTTCGATGATTACATCCAATCCGTGAGCGGTGCGGTGAACGCTTGCATCCAGCCGGCAGGTTGGAGCGGTGTCGAGTACTCGTTCACTCGTGACGCGCTGGTTGCCCGCCATGAGCAGTTTGGCGAACTGCCAGTCGAGTGGCTCAGCGATGGTATTCGTAACATGATCGGCATGGTCGCGGATATTGCGTTTCGCGCGACCAAGCTTAACGGTCACCTTGGCGCTCTGGCAGCACAACAGACACCGGGATTGCTGTTGATCGACGAAGTCGACATGCATCTGCATCCGGAATGGCAGCAAGTGGTGTTGCTCAAATTATCCCAGGCATTTCCAGCCATGCAGCTTATTGTGACCACTCACAGCCCCCAGGTTTTGAGTACGGTACCTTCTGACTGCGTCCGAATTTTGCACTCTGAAATCGATCCTGAAACTACCAGCCGGCTCGTCACTGTTGGCCAGCCGCAATGGCAGACCCGCGGAGTTGCCAGCTCCGATCTGCTGGCTCGCATAATGGGTGTCGACCCGGTGCCTCATGTGCCCGAGGCCATTTGGCTCTCCGATTACCAAGCGCTGATTCAGCAAAATCTTCACGGGCAGTCTGATGGGCGGGAATTGAAACGCAAACTGGAGGCTCATTTCGGGGTTGAGCATCCAGTTATGCTGGAGTGTGATCGGCTGGTTCGTTTGCAGGGAATCAAGCAGCGTCTCCCGCGTGATCTCGGCAACCGGGAGCGTTGAGATGCGACGTCTGGATCGGCAAAACGAGTCACCAGCCGGGTTGATGCGTTACAGACACGGCCAGAACACTTGGAGCGCGACTTGCCCGACCCCCCAGGAACGCAGGGATATCTGGCAGTCGCTGGAATTTATGCAGAGGGGTCGATGCGCATACTGCGAGGGGGCGATGGGCGATGGGAATCGTCATATCGAGCACTTCCGCCAGCGCCGGAATTACCCTCGGGGTACATTCGATTGGAGTAATTTGTTTGGCTCCTGCAACCGTGCAGAAACTTGCGGCAGAGCCAAGGACCAATGCGGGATTTACCCGCCAGAAGTACTCATCAAACCTGATATCGAAGACCCCGACACCTTTCTTGTGTTCACTCCTTTGGGGAATGTGAAACCGCGAGCAGGCCTCAGTGCGCAAGACCATCTCCGTGCCAGCGAAACCATCCGGATTCTTGTTCTGGATGGTGCCTTGAATCAGATTCGTCGTGCGGTACTCTGCGGCTACATCCAGACCATGGATTATTTTGTTGAGTGCGCTGAAGTATATGGCGACGACGACAGTTGGGTTGAGGAACTGGAGCGTGAAGTGCGCAATACTGCGGATTTGCCGTACGCGACGGCGATCAGGCATGTGTTGACCCGTCAAAGCGAGTGAATGTCGTAACGCCCGAAGCCACCGTGTAGGAGCGGATTCATCCGCGAAAAGCTCCCCCGGAGGTGTGTTCCCACCCCGCACCATCTTGTTACCTAAAGCCCCAAAACAGCGCAAAACCTCATCGCAGTAACAGCCCGCCCCCCAGCGGCTATCCTCTACCCAAATAATTTTCATAAAGCGCCAAGCCGCAATCCAGAAGCCCTGCACGCCTGCATCCTGCCCTCGAAAACGCACCGCCTGAAAACTTGGCAACTCAATTGCATATGCTTGTATGTACAAGTAAAGACGTGACCATGAGAGTGCACGGGCTTTGCTCTTTATTCGATCGCTGAGGAGTTTCGTTCGTGGCTGACAACAAATTTCGTGACGTTGAGATCCGTGCCGCACGCGGTAACACGCTGACCGCCAAGAGCTGGCTGACCGAAGCGCCGCTGCGCATGTTGATGAACAACCTTGACCCGGAAGTGGCCGAGAACCCGAAAGAGCTGGTGGTGTACGGCGGCATCGGCCGTGCCGCGCGTAACTGGGAGTGCTACGACAAGATCGTCGAGAGCCTGACCAACCTGAACGACGACGAGACCCTGCTGGTGCAATCCGGCAAGCCGGTCGGCGTGTTCAAGACCCACAGCAATGCCCCGCGTGTACTGATCGCCAACTCCAACCTGGTGCCGCACTGGGCCACTTGGGAGCACTTCAACGAACTGGACGCCAAGGGCCTGGCCATGTACGGCCAGATGACCGCCGGCAGCTGGATCTACATCGGCAGCCAAGGCATCGTGCAAGGCACCTACGAAACCTTCGTCGAAGCCGGTCGCCAGCACTACAACGGCAGCCTGCAAGGTAAGTGGGTACTGACCGCAGGCCTGGGCGGCATGGGCGGCGCGCAGCCACTGGCCGCCACCTTGGCCGGTGCGTGTTCGCTGAACATCGAGTGCCAGCAGAGCCGCATCGACTTCCGCCTGGCCAGCCGTTATGTCGACGAGCAGGCCACCGACCTGGACGACGCCCTGGCGCGAATCGCCAAATACACCGCCGAAGGCAAGGCCATCTCCATCGCCCTGCTGGGCAACGCCGCCGAAATCCTGCCGGAACTGGTGAAGCGTGGCGTGCGCCCGGACATGGTCACCGACCAGACCAGCGCCCACGACCCGTTGAACGGCTACCTGCCGGCCGGCTGGACTTGGGAGCAGTATCGCGACCGCGCCCAAACCGAGCCGGCTGCCGTGGTGAAAGCCGCCAAGCAATCGATGGCCGTGCACGTGCAGGCCATGCTGGACTTCCAGAAACAAGGCATCCCGACCTTCGACTACGGCAACAACATCCGCCAGATGGCCAAGGAAGAGGGCGTTACCAATGCTTTCGACTTCCCGGGCTTTGTGCCGGCCTACATCCGCCCACTGTTTTGCCGTGGCGTGGGGCCGTTCCGCTGGGCCGCGCTGTCGGGTAATGCCGAAGACATCTACAAGACCGACGCCAAGGTCAAGGAACTGATCCCGGACGACGCCCACCTGCACAACTGGCTGGACATGGCCCGCGAGCGCATCAGCTTCCAGGGCCTGCCGGCACGCATCTGCTGGGTCGGCCTGGGCCAGCGCGCCAAGCTGGGCCTGGCGTTCAACGAAATGGTGCGCCGCGGCGAGCTGTCGGCTCCGGTAGTGATCGGCCGCGACCACCTGGACTCCGGTTCTGTTTCCAGCCCTAACCGCGAAACCGAATCCATGCAGGACGGCAGCGATGCGGTGTCTGACTGGCCGCTGCTGAACGCCCTGCTGAACACCGCCAGCGGCGCCACCTGGGTGTCGCTGCACCATGGCGGTGGCGTGGGCATGGGCTTCAGCCAGCATTCAGGGATGGTCATCGTGTGTGACGGTTCTGACGAAGCGGCCGAGCGTATCGCCCGCGTGTTGCACAACGACCCGGCCACCGGCGTGATGCGCCATGCCGATGCCGGCTACCAGATCGCCATCGACTGCGCCAAGGAACAAGGCCTGAACCTGCCGATGATCAAATGATCTACCGCCCGGTCGGTTGCCGTACGGCCGCGGACCGGGCCGCGTTGGCTTCGTAATTGCTTGTGGTTGTATGTACAAGCATAGGTGATTGCTTGTAACTCTCTCTCATTTGACTTGGCAGGAAGGATCACGATGTCGCAGAAAATCGGCTTGTTTGGATCTTTGGCTTTGACCGTGGCCATGCTGGCAGCGATGCCCGCTGCACAGGCCAAGGACTGGACCAGCGTCAACATCGCTACCGAGGGCGCCTACGAGCCCTGGAACCTGACCTTGCCAGGTGGCAAGATCGGCGGCTTCGAGCCTGAGCTAATGGAAATCCTCTGCCAGCGCATGAACCTCAAATGCAACATCGCGGTGCAGAATTGGGACGGCATGATCGCCAGCCTCAACACCGGCAAGTTCGATGTGCTGATGGACGCCGTGGTCATCACCGAAGACCGCAAGAAGGTCATGGCCTTCTCGATCCCTTACGCACGCACCCCGGCCAGCTTCGTCGCCCTGGATGCCAACATCCTGCCGGGCAAGCCTGGCCCGGCCAATGAAATTACCCTGGGCACCGACGAGAAGCAGATCGGCGACGCCATTGCCGAGTTGCGCAAGGCGCTCAAGGGCAAGACCATCGGTATCGCCTCGGGCACCATCTACACCCCGTTCATCGATGACCACTTCAAGGACATCGCCACCATCCGCGAATACAGCAACTCGGCCGACACTATCCTCGACTTGCAGGCAGGGCGGATCGACGTGGCGTTCGACGACACCACTTTCCTCGACTCGCTGAAAGCCAAGCCGGAAAACGCCAACCTGGCCTACACCGGCCCGCAGATTGGTGGCCCGATCTGGGGCGAGGGCGAAGCGTTCGGTTTCCGCTTGAAAGACGAAGACCTGAAAGCCAAGTTCGACGCCGCGCTCAAAGAGGCCCTGGCCGACGGTACGGTCAAGAAGCTCAGCGAGAAGTGGTTCAAGCTGGACCTCACGCCCAAGTCCTGATGTCGCGGGTCCGGCGCTGGCAGCAGCGCCGGGTTTTCAACGTGTAAGTGGTAGGAACAACTCATGAATCTCTTGCAGATGCTCAGTTTCGGTGAGACCGGTTGGGGGATGGCCTTGCTCAAGGCCGCCGCCACGACGTTGCTGTTGACCCTGGCGGCGTTGCTGGTGGGCGCCGTGGTTGGCAGCGTGATTGCCGCGGCCAAGTTGTCGAAGCGCCGGGCCCTGCGCTACTTGGGCGATGCGTACTCGATTCTGTTCAGAGGGATTCCTGAACTGCTGGTGATCTACCTGTTTTATTTCGGTGGCGCCACCGTGGTCTCGGCGGTTGCCCATTGGTTTGGAGGCGAAGGCTACATCGACGTGCCGCCGTTTTTGGTCGGCGCCATCGCCGTGGGCTTGATCTCGGCGTCTTACCAGGCCGAAGTCTACCGCGGTGCTTTCATCGCCGTGTCCAAGGGTGAACTGGAGGCTGCGCTGGCCATCGGCATGAGCCGTGGCATGCGCATCCGCCGCGTACTGATCCCGCAGATCTGGCGTTTCGCCCTGCCGGGCCTGGGCAACGTATGGCAGATGAGCCTGAAAGACTCGGCACTGATTTCGGTGATCGGCCTGGTGGAGTTGATGCGTGCCAGCCAAGTGGCAGCCGGTTCGACCCGCCAGTACTTCACCTTCTACATCGTTGGCGGGATTTGCTACCTGATCCTCACTGGGCTCTCGGGCCGCTTTTTCAACATTGCCGAAGCTCGCGTGCAGCGCACGCAGCGGCGCAATCCCACTAACTCCTGAGACGGGAAAGCACCCATGATCGATTTCGCCTTTCTCGCCGACACCATGCTCAAACTGCTGGCGGCGCTGCCGACTACCCTGGCGCTGTTTTTCTCGTCGCTGTTGCTGGGCTTGATCCTGTCCCTGGGCGTGGTTTCGATGCGCGTCAGCCGCTGGGCCATCCTCAGTTACCCGGCGCGCTTCTACATCATGCTGTTTCGCGGCACGCCGCTGCTGATCCAGATGTTCCTGATCTACTACGGCCTGGGCCAGTTCCCGGCGGTACGCGAGAGCATTTTCTGGGTCGTACTGAAATCACCGTACGGCTGCGCCGTGGTGTCTTTGGCCATGTGCACCGCCGGCTACACCGCCGAGATCATCCGTGGCGGCCTGCTGAGCGTGCCCCATGGCCAGATCGAGGCCGGCCAGGCCGTGGGCATGAACCGCTGGACCCTGCTGTACCGCGTAATCGGCCCGGTTACCCTGCGCCAGGCTTTGCCTGCCTACTCCACCGAGGCCATTTTGCTGGTCAAGTCTACCGCCCTGGCCAGCCTGGTCACCGTGTGGGACGTGACCGGCGTGGCGCAGCAGATCATCCAGCGCACCTACCGCACCATGGAAGTGTTCATCTGCGCCGCGCTGATCTACCTGGTCCTCAACTTTTTGGTAGTCCGCGCCGTGGCGTGGATCGAGCATCGCCTGTCGCCGCACCTGCGTGAACGCCCGCAGGATGCCATCGCCAAGCCTGCCGCCAAAGTCTCTACCCCTTCCTGAACCGGAGCCCTGTCATGAGCACTCAAAACCAGACCGCGCTGTCGGTCGCCAACATCCAGAAGTCCTTCGGTTCGGCGCAGGTCCTCAAGGGCATCTCCCTTGATGCGCACAAGGGCGACGTGATCTCCATTCTCGGCGCCAGCGGCTCGGGCAAAAGTACCTTTTTGCGCTGCATCAACCTGCTGGAAACCCCCGACGAAGGCCAAATCGTGCTCGACGGCGAAACCATCGAGATGAAGCGCCACCGCGACGGTCGCCTGCTGCCCAGCAACAGCCGCCAGGTTGAAGCCATGCGCAGCAAGCTGG
This sequence comes from Pseudomonas abieticivorans, assembly GCF_023509015.1. Classification (NCBI taxonomy): domain Bacteria; kingdom Pseudomonadati; phylum Pseudomonadota; class Gammaproteobacteria; order Pseudomonadales; family Pseudomonadaceae; genus Pseudomonas; species Pseudomonas abieticivorans. The sequence continues at coordinate 2,181,706 of NZ_CP094975.1, read as the reverse complement.
GCATGGTGTTCCAGAGCTTCAACCTGTGGTCGCACATGACCGTTTTGCAAAATGTTATCGAGGGCCCGATGCGCGTGCTCAAGCGTTCGCGCGCCGAGTGTGTGGAAGAGGCCGAGCAACTGCTGCACAAGGTCGGCCTGTACGACCGCCGCGACTACTACCCGGCGCACCTGTCCGGCGGCCAGCAACAGCGCGTGGCCATTGCCCGGGCGCTGGCGATGAACCCCCAGGTAATGCTGTTCGACGAACCCACCTCGGCACTGGACCCGGAACTGGTCGGCGAAGTGTTGCGCGTGATGCGCTCGCTGGCCGAAGAGGGCCGCACCATGCTGGTGGTGACCCACGAGATGGGCTTTGCCCGCCACGTCTCCAACCGCGTGGTGTACATGCACGGTGGCCTGATCGACGCACAAGGCACACCGGCTGAACTGTTCGAAGGCCTGCCTACCGAGCGCTTCCGCCAGTTCGTGTCCAGCCATCAGCAACGCAACGCTGAATAAAAATAACCATTGCCGTCACTTTTGCAGGAAGGTCGCAGTATGACTGGTTCAAAGCCCCTGATCGAAAAACGTTCGATAGATTACATTCCGGAAAGCGAACGTCATGGCCGACTGTTTAGCCAATTCACCTTGTGGCTGGGAGCCAACCTGCAAATCACCGCCATCGTCACCGGGGCCCTGGCCGTGGTGTTGGGCGGCGACGTGTTCTGGTCGTTGATCGGCCTGCTGCTGGGGCAATTGCTCGGTGGCGGGGTGATGGCCTTGCATGCCGCCCAGGGCCCGCGCCTGGGCCTGCCGCAGATGATCTCCAGCCGCGTGCAGTTTGGTGTGTACGGCGCGGTGATCCCGTTGGTGCTGGTGTGCCTGATGTACATCGGCTTTTCTGCCAGCGGCTCGTTGCTGGCCGGCCAGGCCATCGCCCAGTTGATCCAGGTGGACGACTGGAAAGGCATCGTGATCTTTGCCGGCTTGATCGTGCTGCTGACCATTTTAGGCTATCGGGTGATCCACATGATTGGCCGCGTGGCCAGCGTGCTCGGCGTGATCGCGTTCATGTACCTGTTCTATAAATTGCTGGCCGGCAACGACATTGGCGCGCTGCTGGGTAACAAACATTTCTCGCTGAGCAGCTTTTTGCTGGCGATCTCGCTGTCGGCCTCCTGGCAGATCGCCTTTGGCCCCTACGTGGCGGACTACTCGCGCTACCTGCCGAGCAAAACCTCAGTGCCCGGCACCTTCTGGGCCGTGGGCCTGGGTTCGGTGCTCGGCGCGCAGGCGGCCATGGTGTTCGGCGTATTCGCCGCGGCTTTGGCCGGCTCGCAGTTCGCCCACCACGAGGTGTCGTTCATCGTAAGCCTGGGCGGTACTGGCCTGGTCGCGGCGCTGCTGTACTTCGCCGTGGCCTTCGGCAAAGTTACCATCACCACACTCAACGCCTACGGCAGCTTCATGTCGATCGCCACCATTATCAGCGGCTTCCGTGGCAACCGGCACATCTCCGGTGCGGTTCGCTTGTTGTACATACTGGCGATGGTCGGCATGGCCACCGTGCTGGCGCTGCTGGGCAAGGACTCGTTCCTGAAGGACTTCTCGGCGTTCATCCTGTTCCTGCTGGCGTTTTTCACGCCTTGGAGCGCGATCAACCTGGTGGACTTCTACTGCATCACCAAAGAGCGTTATGACATCCCGGCGCTGTCCAACCCCAAAGGCCGTTACGGGCGTTGGAACGTGGCGGGCATCAGCATCTACCTCTTCGGCGTGCTGGTGCAGATGCCGTTCATTTCCACGCACTTCTACACCGGCCCCCTGGTGGCGAGCCTGGGCGATACCGACATCTCCTGGATCATTGGCCTGGTGGTGCCTGCGGCCTTGTATTACGGGGTTGCCAAGCGCTGGCACAGCGAAATTCCAGAGCGGCTGATCCTGCCCGTCGAAGACGCCGTGGTCCAGCAACCGGCAGGGCAGGCTATACCTCAAGGGTCCTTCTGACGTTGAGAGCCGCTTATGTTTCCCGACAACCTGACTTTTTCCATCGCTGACACGGTGAACACCTGGGTCGATGCCCTGGTGACACACTATGGAGACCTGTTCCGCCAGGTCTCGGACTCACTGCTGTGGGTCATCGTCAGCCTGGAAACCCTGTTGCGGGCCACGCCCTGGTGGCTGGTGCTGCTGATCGTCGGCGCAATTGCCTGGCACGCCACGCGCAAGGTGTTCACGAGCCTGGTGATCGTCGGTCTGCTGTTTCTGGTGGGCGCGGTGGGGTTGTGGGAAAAACTGATGCAAACACTGGCATTGATGCTGGTGGCCACGTTGATTTCGGTGCTCATCGCCATCCCGCTGGGCATGCTGGCCGCACGCAGCACACGCCTGCGGGCGGTGCTGATGCCGCTGCTGGACATCATGCAAACGCTGCCCAGCTTCGTGTACCTGATCCCGGTGCTGATGCTGTTCGGCCTGGGCAAGGTGCCGGCGATCTTCGCCACGGTGATCTACGCCGCCCCGCCGTTGATCCGCCTCACCGACCTGGGCATTCGCCAGGTCGACCGCGAAGTGATGGAAGCCGCCAACGCGTTTGGCGCCAGCCGCTGGCAGCAGCTGTTTGGCGTGCAGTTGCCGTTGGCGATGCCGAGCATCATGGCCGGGGTCAACCAGACCACCATGATGGCGCTGTCGATGGTGGTGATCGCCTCGATGATTGGCGCGCGCGGGCTGGGCGAGGATGTGCTGGTGGGCATCCAGACACTCAACGTCGGCCTGGGGCTGGAGGCAGGGTTGGCCATCGTGATCCTGGCGGTGGTCATCGACCGCATCACCCAAGCTTACGGTCGCCCGCGCCACGAGGTGGGCAAATGACCGCCAAAATCGAAGTGAGGAACGTCTTCAAGATTTTCGGGCCGCACCCGGACAAGGCCTTGGCGTTGATCAGCCAGGGCCAGGGCAAGGATCAGGTACTGGCCGCCACGGGTTGCGTGGTGGGGGTCAATGACCTGTCGTTGAGTATCGAGGCCGGCGAGATTTTCGTGGTGATGGGCCTGTCCGGCTCGGGCAAGTCAACCCTGGTGCGCCATATCAACCGGTTGATCGACCCCACCGGCGGGCAGATCCTGGTGGATGGCCAAGACATCCTCAAGCTCGACCTGCCGGCCTTGCGCGAATTTCGCCGTACCCGCATCAGCATGGTGTTCCAGAGCTTCGGCCTGATGCCCCACCGCACGGTATTGGAAAACGTCGCCTACGGGCTGAAGGTGCGTGGTGAAAGCAAGGCCACCTGCCAGGCACGGGCGGCGCATTGGATCGGCATCGTCGGCCTGCAAGGCTACGAGCAGTCCTGGCCGCACCAGCTGTCGGGCGGCATGCGCCAACGGGTGGGCTTGGCGCGAGCATTGGCGGCCGATACCGAAATCATTTTGATGGACGAGGCATTCAGCGCCCTCGACCCGCTGATCCGCGCCGAGATGCAGGACCAGTTGTTGGAACTGCAGCAAAGCCTGCACAAAACCATCGTGTTCATTACCCATGACCTGGACGAAGCGATTCGCCTGGGCAACCGCATTGCCATCCTCAAGGACGGCCGCCTGATCCAGGTGGGCACGCCCAGGGAAATTCTCTACCAGCCTGCCGACGACTACGTTGATCGTTTCGTGCAGCGCCGGGTAGCCAACCTATAAGTGATTTGGTGAGGAGCGTTGTAGATGTTGCAGGCCCGGAAAGTCGTAATCGCCGATGCCCCGTTGCGTTGGCAGGATGTGGTGGCCGTAGCCCGCCATGGTTTTTTTCTGGAACTGTCGGAACAGGCCTGGGCGCGCATCGACAATGCCCAGGCCATTGTGCAGCGCATCGTCGCCAGCGGTGAGCGCGCCTATGGCGTGAACACTGGCCTGGGGGCGCTGTGCAACGTCTCGCTGCAAGACGAGCAGCTTGGCCAGTTGTCGCGCAACACCTTGCTCAGCCATGCCTGCGGCGTGGGCAAGCCGCTCACCGACGAGCAAACCCGGGCGATCATCTGCGCGGCCATCATCAACTTCTGCCAGGGCAAGTCCGGCTTGCATCGGCGGGTGGTCCAGGGGCTGCTGGCGCTGCTGAATCGGGGCATTACCCCACAGGTGCCCTCCCAGGGCTCGGTGGGTTACCTGACCCACATGGCGCATATCGGCATCAGCTTGCTGGGCGTGGGCCCGGTCAGTTATCGCGGCGAAATCGTGCCGGCCAGCCAGGCCTTGGCCGCCGAGGACCTTGAGCCCGTGCACCTGGGCGCCAAGGATGGCCTGTGCCTGGTCAACGGCACGCCCTGCATGACCGGCCTCAGTTGCCTGGCCCTGGACGACGCCTACCGCTTGAGCGGCTGGGCCGACGTGATCGGTGCCATGAGCTTTGAAGCCCTGCGCGGCCAGATCGACGCCTTCGACCCCGAGATCATCGCCCTCAAGCCGCACCCCGGCATGCAGGTGGTGGGGCAAAACCTGCGGGCACTGCTGGACGGCAGCGAAGTGATTGCCAGCAGCCGTGGCATTCGCACCCAGGACGCCCTGAGCATCCGCTCCATCCCCCAGGTGCACGGCGCTGCCCGCGACCAGTTGAACCATGCGGCGCGGCAGATCGAGATCGAGCTGAACTCGGCCACCGACAACCCGCTGCTGCTCGGTACCCCGGATGATTACCGGGTGATGTCCCAGGCCAACCCCCATGGCCAGTCGGTGGCCATGGCCGCGGACATGCTGGCGATTACCGTGGCCGAGATCGGTGCCATCGCCGAGCGCCGCCTGGACCGCATGATCAACCCGTTGGTCAGCGGCCTGCCGGCGTTCCTGGTCAGCCAGCCGGGGGTCAACTCGGGGATGATGATCGTGCAGTATGTCGCCGCTTCCCTGTGTGCCGAAAACCGCCAACTGGCGCAACCGGCGGTTGTGGATAACTTCGTGACCTCGGGCCTGCAGGAGGACCACCTGAGCATGGGCACAAACGCCTCGCTCAAGCTGCACCGGGCCCTGGAAAACGTCACCCAGATCCTTGCCATCGAATACCTGCTGGCAGCGCAGGCCTTTGAATTCTTGAAAAACCAACGCTTCGGCGCAGGTACCGACATCGCCTGGCGCTTGCTGCGCGAACAGATTCCGCCTTATGACCAGGACCGCTGGCTGGCCCCCGACATCGCCAGCAGCGCCGCCCTGTTAAAGAATCCGAGCCTGCTGGTTCAAACCTTTCCAGATTTGCTTTAAGGAGGCACCCCGATGAAAACCCTTTGGCAGAACTGCCACGTCGCCAGCATGGCCGGCGGCACGTATTCGATCATCGAAGATGCGGCCATCCTCACCCACGACGGCCACATCCACTGGATTGGCCCGCGGGTAGATGCACTGGTGGGCGAGGGCGTCGAATTCGTCGACTTGAATGGCGCCTGGGTAACCCCGGGCCTGATCGACTGCCACACCCACGCCGTATTTGGCGGCAACCGCAGCAATGAATTCGAGCAGCGCCTGCAGGGCGTGAGCTATGCCGAGATCGCCGCAGCCGGCGGTGGCATCGCCAGCACCGTGCGCGCCACGCGGGCTGCCAGTGAAGAAGAGCTGTTGGCCAGCGCCCGTCGCCGGCTGGTCAGCCTGTTGCGTGATGGCGTGACCACCGTAGAGATCAAGTCCGGCTACGGCCTGGACCTGGCCAGCGAGCGCAAATTGCTCAGCGTGATCCGCCGCCTGGGCCACGAGCTGCCGGTCACCGTGCGTGCCACCTGCCTGGCGGCCCACGCGTTGCCCCCGGAGTACAAGGACCGCGCCGACGACTACATTGCGCACATCTGCGACGAGATGCTCCCGGCCCTGGCGGCCGAAGGGCTGGTGGACGCGGTGGATGCGTTCTGCGAGTACCTGGCGTTCTCCCCGGCACAGGTCGAGCGGGTGTTTATCAAGGCTCATGAATTGGGCCTGCCGGTAAAACTGCACGCCGAGCAGTTGTCGTCCCTGGCGGGTTCCAGCCTGGCGGCGCGATACCAGGCGTTGTCGGCAGACCACCTGGAGTTCATGACCGAGGACGACGCCATCGCCATGGGCCAGGCGGGTACCGTGGCGGTATTGTTGCCGGGGGCCTATTACTTTTTGCGCGAAACCCAATTGCCACCGATGGACGCCCTGCGCAAGCACGGCGTGGCCATTGCGCTTGCCAGCGACCTGAACCCCGGTACGTCCCCTGCATTGTCGGTGCGCCTGATGCTGAACATGGGCTGCACGCTGTTTCGCATGACCCCTGAAGAGGCCCTGGCCGGCGTCACCTTGAACGCCGCCAAGGCGTTGGGCATGGGCGCCACCCATGGCTCGCTGGAGGTTGGCAAGGTGGCCGACTTCATCGCCTGGGACATCGAACGCCCGGCGGACCTGGCCTATTGGCTGGGCGGTGAATTGAACAAGCGCGTCGTGCGTCACGGCGCCGAAGTCACGATCTAGGAGTTTGCCTGTGGATAACGTACTGACCTTTAAAAAGGGCCGCGTGCCGCTGCTGATCAGCATGCCCCACGCCGGCCTGCGTCTGACGCCTGCGGTCCAAGCGGGCTTGATCGATGAGGCCAAAAGCCTGCCAGACACTGACTGGCATATCCCGCAGCTGTACGATTTTGCCGATGAACTGGGCGCCAGTATCGTCAGCGCCGAGTACTCGCGCTTTGTCATCGACCTGAACCGGCCTTCGGACAACAAACCGCTGTACGCCGGCGCCACCACCGGGCTGTACCCGGAAACCCTGTTCGACGGTGTGCCGCTGTTTGGCGAGGGCCTCACGCCCACGCAGGCCGAGCGCGACAGCTACCTGCAACAGATCTGGGTGCCTTACCACCGCACCATCGAGCAAGAACTGGCGCGCCTTCGCGACGAGTTCGGCTATGCGCTGCTGTGGGACGCCCACTCGATCCGCTCCCACGTGCCGCACCTGTTCGACGGTAAGTTGCCAGACTTCAACCTAGGCACGTTCAATGGCGCCAGTTGCGACCCGCAGTTGGCCGGTTTGCTGGAAAACGTATGCGCAGGTTTCGGTGACTACAGCCATGTGCTCAACGGGCGCTTCAAGGGTGGGCACATCACCCGCCACTTTGGTGACCCTGCGCGCAATATTCACGCAGTGCAGTTGGAGCTTGCGCAAAGCACCTACATGGAAGAGTTCGAGCCATTCAAGTACCGCGAGGACCTGGCGGCGCCGACACAAAAAGTGTTGAAGGCGTTGTTGGGCGAGGTGTTGGCCTGGGGGCAAAAGAAGTACGGGTAACCGCAGCCCGTAGGAGCGGATTCATCCGCGAAGAGGCCCTCTAGGGCAACCCCATAAACCACAGGGGCATGCTCAAACTTCGATTCGGGTTTATGATGCCCCACAGCAGAATAATCCCGACGGAGTGCGCAATGCTGACTTTGTACCCACAGATCAAACCCTACGCCCGGCACGATCTGGCCGTGCAAGAACCGCATGTGCTGTATGTCGATGAGAGCGGTTCCCCTGAAGGTTTGCCGGTGGTGTTCATTCACGGTGGCCCGGGGGCTGGCTGCGATGCGCAGAGCCGCTGCTATTTCGATCCGAATTTGTATCGGATCGTTACTTTCGACCAGCGCGGTTGTGGGCGCTCGACGCCGCACGCGAACCTGGAAAACAACACCACCTGGGACCTGGTGGCCGACATGGAGCGAATCCGTGAGCACCTGGGCATCGAAAAATGGGTGCTGTTCGGTGGCTCATGGGGTTCGACCCTGGCTTTGGCCTACGCGCAAACCCACCCGGAGCGCGTGATGGGGCTGATCCTGCGCGGGGTGTTCCTGTGCCGGCCGCAAGAAATCGACTGGTTCTACCAGGCTGGTGCCAGCCGCATGTTCCCGGACTACTGGCAGGACTACATCGCGCCGATCCCGGCGGATGAGCGCGGCAACCTGTTGCACGCTTTCCACAAGCGCCTGACCGGCAACGACCAGATCGCCCAGATGCACGCCGCCAAGGCCTGGTCCACCTGGGAAGGCCGCACCGCCACGCTGCGCCCCAACCCGTTGGTGGTCGATCGCTTCTCCGAGCCGCAACGCGCGCTGTCCATTGCCCGCATCGAATGCCACTACTTCATGAACAACGCGTTCCTGGAGCCGGACCAATTGATCCGCGACGTACCGAAGATCGCCCACCTGCCGGCGGTCATCGTGCACGGTCGCTACGATGTCATCTGCCCGCTGGACAATGCCTGGGAGCTGCATCAGGCCTGGCCCAACAGCGAGCTGCAGGTGATCCGCGACGCTGGCCACGCGGCCTCCGAACCGGGCATTACCGACGCCTTGGTGCGTGCCGCCGACCAGATGGCACGACGCCTGCTTGATCTGCCTCTGGAGGAGGCGTGAGGGGGCTGCTGCAACGGGTCAGCAGTGCGCGGGTCGAGGTAGCGGGTGAGGTGGTCGGCGCCGTCGATCAAGGCCTGCTGGTGCTGGTGGCGGTGGAGCCCGGGGATACCCGGGCCAACGCCGACAAACTTTTGCACAAGCTGCTTAACTATCGGGTGTTCAGCGACGATCAAGGCAAGATGAACCTGTCGCTGAAGGACATCGGCGGTGGCCTGTTGCTGGTTTCGCAGTTCACCCTGGCCGCCGATACCAAGAGCGGCATGCGCCCCAGCTTCTCGACGGCGGCGCCGCCAGCCTTGGGCATCGAGTTGTACGAGTACTTGCTGGAGCAGGCAAGGGCGGCCCATGAAACGGTCGCCGCGGGTATTTTTGGTGCCGACATGCAGGTCCATCTGGTCAACGATGGGCCAGTTACCTTCATGTTGGAAACGTAAAGACTCAAAAAACCTTCATTTGTACGAGAAACAGGGGGTTTGTAGCATAAATACTTCATCTACCCTGATGCGTTGTAACGCGCCCTGCTAGATAATCGCGCGCTACCGGGATCTGCGTTCGTTGGTCCATTTTGCTTGAGTTCGAGCATGCTCTGACACTGATTGGGGAATCATTAGGCCCTTTCGGAGTCGGAACATTGCTCGCCAACCCGGCGCATGAAGCTGGCCGTTGGTTCTTTGATATGTTTTTCGGCGAGGGTTGCTCGTGATTGTTAGTCCCTGTAATGCACCAAGAGTCCCAGGCAAGCGCCTTCGTAGCGCGCTAATGGCCGGGTCTGCACTGCTCTGTCTGTTGGGCACCAGCCACGTCTGGGCGTTCGGTCTGGATGACGTTGCAGCCAAGGCGAAGGATCTTGCCGGGCAGAAATTCGAAGCACCCAAAAGCAATCTGCCGGGTGAATTCCGTGACATGAAGTTCGCGGACTACCAGAAAATCCGCTTCCTGCCGGAAAAAGCCGAGTGGGCGGCCGACAAAACCCCCTTCAAGATTTCCTTCTATCACCAGGGCATGCATTTCGACACCCCGGTCAAGATCAATGAAGTCACCGCCGACCAGGTCCAAGAGATCAAATACGACCCGAGCCGGTTCGAATTTGGTGACCTGAAGTTCGACCCCAAGTCCACCGAAAAGCTCGGCTATGCCGGTTTCAAGGTCACTTACCCGATCAACAAGCCGGATAAACAGGACGAGATCATGACCGTCCTGGGCGCGAGCTATTTCCGCGTCATCGGCGCCGGCCAAACCTACGGCCTTTCGGCCCGTGGCCTGGCCATCGACACCGCCCTGCCGTCGGGCGAAGAGTTCCCGCGCTTCACCGAGTTCTGGATCGAGAAGCCCAAGCCGACCGACAAGCACCTGGTGATCTACGCCCTGCTGGACTCGCCGCGTTCCACCGGCGCCTACAAGCTGATCCTGCGCCCTGGCAGCGATTCGGTGGTCGACGTGCGCTCCAAGGTGTTCCTGCGTGACCACGTCAGCCGCCTGGGTATCGCGCCGCTGACCAGCATGTACCTGTTCGGTGCCAACCAGCCGTCGCGCGTGCTCAACTACCGCCACGAACTGCATGACTCCAGCGGCCTGTCCATCCACGCCGGCAATGGCGAGTGGATCTGGCGCCCGCTGAACAACCCGAAACACCTGGCGGTGAGCAACTTCTCGGTAGAGAACCCGAAAGGTTTCGGCTTGCTGCAACGTAACCGCGACTTCAGCCAGTACGAAGACCTCGACGACCGCTACGACAAGCGCCCAAGCGCCTGGGTAGAGCCTAAGGGTGACTGGGGCAAGGGCACCGTCGACCTGGTCGAGATCCCGACTGCCGATGAAACCAACGACAACATCGTTGCGTTCTGGAGCCCGGAAAAAATGCCGGAGCCGGGCGTTGCGCTAGAGCACAACTACCGTATTCGCTTCACCAACAACGAAGAGCAGTTGCACTCGCCAGACATCGCCTGGGTCAAGCAGACCCTGCGTTCGACCGGTGACGTGAAACAGTCCAACCTGATCCGCCAGCCAGACGGCAGCGTGGCCTTCCTGGTTGACTTCACCGGCCCGGTGCTCGCGGCACTGCCCGAAGACGCCCAGGTGCGTAGCCAGGTCAGCACCGGCGACAACGCCGAACTGGTCGAAAACAGCCTGCGCTACAATCCTGAAACCAAAGGCTGGCGCCTGACCCTGCGGTTGAAGGTCACCGACCCGAAAAAATCCGTGGAAATGCGCGCCGCCCTGGTCAAGGACATGCCGTTGCCAGAGCCTGCCAAGCCAGCAGCCCCGGTTAAGGAAGAGAAGCCTGCCGCCAAGCATGCCAAGGCCGACGCCAAGCATGACAAGGCCGCCAAGGTCGAGAAGCAGCCAGAACCTGCGGCTGCGCCCACCCCTGAGGAACCGGTCAAGACTGAACAAGTGCTGACCGAGACCTGGAGCTATCAGTTGCCTGCCGATGAGTAATTCCCCAGCACGGCCAGAGTCTCTGAGCGAGTACCTGGCACATCTGCCCCTGAGCGAGGAGCAACGCGCGGAACTGGCGCGTTGCACATCCTTTGGCGAGCTGCATGAGCGTCTGTCCCAGAAGCCAGTGGGCGAAACGGCCGAAGCGGTACAAGCTTCGGTCGGCCGCCGGCTGACACTCGACAGTGCGGCCGAGTTGGAAGAGGCCGAGATGCTCGTCCTCGACGCAGACGGCCGCGTGTGCCTGAAGGCCACGCCGCCGATCAAGCGTACCCGGGTGGTACCAGAGCCTTGGAAAACCAATATTCTGATCCGCGGCTGGCGGCGCCTGACCGGGCGCACCAACCCGCCAGAGCCCAAGAGCGACAAGCGGGAGCTACCCAAGGCCCGCTGGCGCTGGGTAGGGTCGTTGCGCCGCTACATTCTGCTGGTGCTGATGCTTGGCCAGACGATTGTCGCCGGCTACTACATGAAAGGCATCATGCCGTACCAGGGCTGGTCGTTCGTCGATCTGGACGAAGTGCTGCACCAGCCGTTGCTGCTCACCGCGCAACAAGTACTTCCGTATGCGCTGCAAACCAGCATCCTGATCTTGTTCGGGATCCTGTTTTGCTGGGTATCGGCCGGTTTCTGGACCGCCTTGATGGGCTTCCTGGAACTGCTGACCGGGCGCGACAAGTACCGCATCTCGGGTGCCAGCGCCGGTAACGAGCCGATCGAGGCCGGTGCGCGTACCGCACTGGTAATGCCGATTTGCAACGAAGACGTGCCTCGGGTGTTCGCCGGTTTGCGCGCCACCTTCGAATCGGTGGCCGCCACGGGCGACCTGGACCGCTTCGACTTCTTTATTCTCTCCGACACCAACGACACCGACATTGCCGTGGCCGAGCAACAGGCCTGGCTGGACGTTTGCCGTGAGGCCAAGGGCTTCGGCAAGATCTTCTACCGTCGCCGTCGCCGTCGGGTAAAACGTAAAAGCGGCAACCTCGACGACTTCTGCCGTCGCTGGGGCGGCGACTACCGCTACATGGTGGTGCTGGATGCCGACAGCGTGATGAGCGGTGAATGCCTGACCAGCCTGGTGCGCTTGATGGAAGCCACGCCAGACGCCGGCATCATCCAGACGGCGCCCAAAGCCTCGGGCATGGACACCCTGTATGCCCGCATGCAGCAGTTCGCCACCCGCGTCTACGGCCCGCTGTTTACCGCCGGCCTGCACTTCTGGCAGTTGGGTGAATCCCACTACTGGGGCCACAATGCGATCATCCGCATGAAGCCGTTCATCGAGCATTGCGCCCTGGCGCCGTTGCCCGGCAAGGGCGCCTTCGCCGGTGCGATCCTGTCCCACGACTTCGTTGAAGCTGCGCTGATGCGCCGTGCCGGCTGGGGCGTGTGGATCGCCTACGACTTGCCGGGCAGCTATGAAGAACTGCCGCCCAACTTGCTCGACGAACTCAAGCGCGACCGTCGCTGGTGCCACGGCAACCTGATGAACTTCCGGTTGTTCCTGGTAAAAGGCATGCACCCGGTGCACCGCGCGGTGTTCCTGACCGGCGTGATGTCTTACCTGTCGGCGCCGTTGTGGTTCTTCTTCCTGGTGCTGTCCACCGCCTTGCTGGCCGTGAACACGCTGATGGAGCCGGCCTACTTCCTGGAACCACGGCAGCTTTACCCGCTATGGCCACAGTGGCACCCGGACAAGGCCATCGCGCTGTTCTCCACCACCATCGTGCTGTTGTTCCTGCCCAAATTGCTCAGCATCATTCTGATCTGGGCCAAGGGCGCGAAGGAATACGGCGGTCGTATCAAGGTCACGATGTCGATGCTGATGGAGATGCTGTTCTCCATGCTGCTGGCGCCGGTGCGCATGCTGTTCCACACCCGGTTCGTGCTGGCTGCGTTCCTGGGTTGGGCCGCGACCTGGAACTCGCCGCAGCGTGACGATGACTCCACCCCCTGGAGCGAGGCGATTCGTCGCCACGGCCCGCAAACCCTGCTGGGCTTCCTGTGGGCGCTGTTGGTGTGCTGGCTGAACCCAAGCTTCCTGTGGTGGCTGACGCCAATCGTCGGTTCGTTGATGCTGTCGATCCCGGTGTCGGTGATTTCCAGCCGCACCAACCTGGGCCTGAGTGCTCGCGACGAGAAGCTGTTCCTGATCCCCGAGGAATACGACACGCCGCAAGAGCTGATCTCGACCGACCAGTACACCCACGAAAACCGCTGGCATGCATTGAAAGACGGTTTTGTGCGCGCCGTGGTCGACCCGCAGCAAAACGCCCTGGCCTGTGGCCTGGCCACCGCCCGTCACCGTTCCGGTGCCGTGCCTGTGGAAAACATGCGTGAAGCGCGTATCCGCAAGGCATTGGAAGCGGGGCCGGCGAGCCTTGATGGCAACACCCGCCTGCAGTTGCTGAGCGATCCTGTGGCGTTGTCACGGTTGCATGCACTGGTTTGGAGCGAGGGCAATTCGGCCTGGCTCGATGCCTGGCGCAAGTCGATCGATGCCGACCCGCATTCACCGTTGTTACCGCTTGTTCCCCAGTCGCTAACCCCGACTACCCTGGCAAACGCCTGAAAACACGGGCCCTTGAGTGAACAGCTCAAGGGCCCGTTTCAGTTCGTTGAAGCTATTTCTTACACTCTTGGCCGCATTTTTCATGTGCCATTGAGTAACAAAGTCGTCCCCAGCCCTTGTACTAGCTCACGAACACGTTAGGATCGCACCCCGAAATGGTGCGTCGCCGATGCGTTGCGCCTGAATCTGCCTGGCGGCAACGTGAACGCCGGTGGCGATATCCGTAAGTGAGGGGAGTGGGTGATGAAAAAGTTTCTGTCGATGGTGCTGCTCGGCGTCATGGCGTGGGGCGGGATCGGTGCGGCCCAAGCCGGTGCCATCGATGAGGCGGTCAAGCGCGGCACCCTGCGGGTGGGCATGGACCCGACCTACATGCCGTTCGAAATGACCAACAAGCGCGGCGAGATCATCGGTTTTGAAGTGGACCTGCTCAAGGCCATGGCCAAGACCATGGGCGTCAAGCTGGAACTGGTGTCCACCAGCTTGGACGGGATCATCCCGGCGTTGATGACCGACAAGTTCGACCTGATCGGCAGCGGCCTGACCGTGACCCAGGAGCGTAACCTGCGCATCAACTTCAGCGACCCCTTCATCGTGGTCGGCCAAACGCTGCTGATTCGCAAGGAGTTGGCCGACAAGGTCAAAACCTATAAAGACCTGAACACTGCCGACTACCGCATCACTTCCAAGGTGGGTACCACCGGTGAGTTCGTCGCCCGCAAGTTGATCGCCAAGGCCCAGTACCACGGCTACGACAACGAGCAGGAAGCGGTGATGGACGTGGTCAATGGCAAGGCGGATGCCTTTATCTACGACTCGCCCTACAACGTAGTGGCCGTGGATAAAGCCGGCAACGGCAAGTTGCTGTTCCTCGACCAGCCGTTCACCTACGAGCCGCTGGCCTTTGGCCTGAAGAAGGGCGATTACGACAGCCTGAACTTCATCAACAACTACCTGCGCCAGGCTCATGAAGACGGTTCCTACGATCGTATTCATGACAAGTGGTTCAAGAATAAGACCTGGCTCAAAGAGATGGAATAAGCCTCAAGCTTCCTTAGCTTGAGACCTAGCGCGCAGCCTTGGCTGCGCGTTCGCTTTTAGGAATGCAGCAGTGATCAAACACAAGAAAGCCCAGTGGCCCTGGCATGGGTTGACGGCGCTGGTCCTTGTCGGGCTGGCGGTTTGCCTGTTTTACGCGACGTCGATGATTTCTTACGAATGGCGCTGGAACCGCGTGCCCCAGTACTTTGCCTACAAGGCCGAGGACACCCAGCGCGCGGCCAGCAACGGCATCCTTGAGTCCATCGTGGTGCAGGGCGACATGGCCCGGGTCACTATCAAGGGCGAGGACGGTGACGACCAAGTGCTCGACGTGGCGCAAGACAGCGTGCACATGAGCGAAGGCGATGACGTGTCCGAAGGCGACGCCGTTGGCGTGACCCGCCACTGGGCGGCCGGGCCGTTGGCCTGGGGCTTGTGGACCACCATCTGGATTTCGTTGGTGTCTGGCGTCATGGGCTTGGTGATCGGTTTGTTCGCCGGCCTGTGTCGGCTGTCCAACAACCCGACCCTGCGTGACCTGTCGACGGTATACGTGGAACTTGTGCGCGGTACGCCGCTGTTGGTGCAGATCTTCATTTTCTACTTTTTCATCGGTACCGTGCTCAACCTGTCCCGCGAGTTCGCAGGGGTTGCCGCATTGGCACTGTTCACCGGTGCCTACGTGGCCGAGATCGTGCGTGCCGGCGTGCAGTCGATTGCCCGTGGCCAAGGTGAAGCGGCGCGTTCGCTGGGCTTGAGTGCCAACCAGTCGATGCGCCACGTGATACTGCCGCAGGCGTTCAAGCGCGTGCTGCCACCGTTGGCCGGGCAGTTCATCAGCTTGGTGAAAGACACCTCACTGGTGTCGGTGATCTCCATCACCGAGCTGACCAAGAGCGGCCGCGAGGCGATCACCACATCGTTCTCCACCTTCGAGATCTGGTTCTGCGTGGCTGCCCTGTATTTGCTGATCAACCTGCCGCTGTCGCACTTCGCCAGCCGGCTTGAGCGGAGGCTTGCGCAAAGTGATTGAAGTTCGTGACCTGGTAAAAGTCTTCGATACCCGCGGCCACGTGGTGCGTGCGGTAGATCACGTCAGCACCCACGTCGCCAGGGGCGAGGTGCTAGTGGTGGTCGGCCCTTCGGGGTCGGGCAAGTCGACCTTTTTGCGCTGCCTGAATGGCCTGGAAAGCTTTGACGAAGGCTCGGTGAGCATCGACGGCCTGCAACTGGCCGACCCCAAGACCGACGTGAATGCCTATCGCCGCGAAGTGGGCATGGTGTTCCAGCACTTCAACCTGTTCCCGCACATGACCGTGCTGGAAAACCTGTGCCTGGCGCAGAAAGTGGTGCGCAAGCGCAACAAGAAGGAACGCGAGGAAAAGGCCCGGGCCCTGTTGGAAAAGGTCGGCATCGGCCAGAAAGCCAACGAGTTCCCGTCACGCCTTTCGGGCGGTCAGCAACAGCGCGTGGCCATTGCCCGGGCGTTGGCCATGGACCCCAAGGTGATGCTGTTCGACGAGCCCACCTCGGCGCTGGACCCGGAAATGGTCGGCGAAGTGCTGGATGTGATGAAGACCCTGGCACTGGAAGGCATGACCATGATCTGCGTGACCCACGAGATGGGTTTTGCCCGGGAAGTGGCTGATCGGGTGTTGTTTTTCGACCATGGCAAGCTGCTGGAAGATTCGACGCCAGAAGCCTTCTTTGATGCGCCGAAAGATGCACGGGCTCAGGCATTCTTGCGCCAGGTGTTGTAAAAATTAACGTTTGCTGCACGCCGCGCTTCGACACTTTGGTGGCGATCAAAAGTGCGGCGTGCAGACGGAAGAATGTTAATGCAGTGCAGCATGAAAATATAAAATCCAGATGCGCACTTTTGATAGTTATTATTTTGCGACGTCTGGTCGTGAATGTAAATAATAGAAGTACTTTAATTATGGGGGCGACACGGTGTCGTCATCAATATAATTGAGGTGTGCAAAATGAATGATAAAGACGATAGTGCTGTAATGATGCTGTACACGCCTAACCTAGATGGTGTGGCTGCGGGAGGTGGCTTTCCGGGCTATGCCAGTGGGGGCACCGTATGGGTACCGCTTGATCCCGGTTTTAGAGCGGGTGATCAGATCGAGTTGATCGCAAAGGTAGGCACTTATCAAAAGTCACTTTCAACCTACACTATTGCTACACTTGAAGCCAAAGCAGTCTGGGTCACAGGTGCTACGTTCATTGAGCTGAAACAGCACGGAAGTCGATGTGAGATATTTTACAAGTTGTTCCGCTCTGGCGCGTTGCTTGACACCTCTACTTCCTTTGTTTGTTACTTGGGCAGTGGCCCGTTGTAATGACCGTGTAGCCGATGCCGTAGACTGCGTGTTTTAAAATACCCACGCAGCCTGCGGCAGCGATTATGGATCAAACCCGAAACTTGCCCACCAACGCCTGCAAGTGCGTCCCCAATCGCGCCAGCTCAACACTGGAGGCCGCCGTCTCTTCACTGGCTGCCGAGGTTTGGTCCGACACGTCACGCACGTTCAGCACGCTCCGGTTGATCTCCTCGGCCACCGCGCTCTGTTGCTCGGCAGCAGCGGCAATCTGCTGGTTCATCGCCTGGATGGCCGACACCGTGCGGGTGATGTTTTCCAGTGAACCGCCAGCCTTGCGGGTCAGTTCCACGCTGCTGTCGGTGAGCGTGCGGCTGTTGTCCATTACCATCGCCACTTGCTGGGTGCCGCTTTGCAGGCCGGCGATCAGTTCTTCGATTTCTTCCGTGGATTTCTGCGTGCGCTGGGCCAGGCTGCGCACTTCGTCGGCGACCACGGCAAAGCCGCGGCCGGCCTCGCCCGCACGGGCCGCCTCGATGGCGGCGTTCAGGGCCAGCAGGTTGGTTTGCTGGGCCACGGACTTGATCACGTCTAGCACGCCGCCGATCTTGTCGCTTTCGCGCTTGAGCTGGCCCATGGCTTCGGTGGAGTTGCCCACCTCCTTGGCCAGGCGCTCGATCTGGGCGATGGCCTCGTTCACCACCTTGTCGCCTTCACGGGCCTGCTGGTCAGCAGCCATTGCTGCTTCAGAGGCTTGCTCGGCGTTACGCGCCACTTCCTGCACCGTGGCAGCCATTTCGTTCATGGCGGTGGCCACCTGATCGGTCTCCACCTTCTGGCTGTTAACCCCGGTGCGGGTTTGCTCGGTAACGGCTGACAGCTCTTCGGCGGCGCTGGCGATTTGCGTAGCGCCTTCGTTGATACCACTGACCAGCTCGCGCAGGCCGCTGATCATGCGTTGCACGCCGCGCATCAACTGGCCCAGTTCGTCGCGGCGCTTGGAGTCGATGTTTTGCGTCAAGTCGCCGGCTGCCACCTGGTCCACGACACGGCCGACGTGGGTCAGCGGGATCATGATCTGCCGGGTGATCGCCCAGCCGGCCAATACGCTGAAGAATACCGCCAGCGCGGTGGCAATCATCAGCATCGACTTGGCGTGCGAAGCGTCGCTGTCGCGCATGTCGTTCTGCCCGGTGGTCAATTGCTGGCTCAGGTCGAGCAAGCGCAGGCCCTGCTCATCCATCACCTTGAGTGCCTGGGCACTGGCCACTTGAGAGTCGCGGTATTGGCCGACGGCCGCGCGGTAGCCCTTGATTGACTCGGTGGCCTGCTGCAAATTGCGCATGTATTCGATGCTCAGGCTGCCGGCCAGGGTGGCCGTGGCTGTTTCGGCCTGCTCGATGGCATCCAGTGCCGGTTGCTCAGCCTCGGGGCGGCCGCTGTAGGTGTAGCCGCGCACCTGGAAGCGTGCCTGCTGGATCAGTTTGCTCAGGGTCACCACGCTATTGAAGCGCTGCAGGTTTTCCCCTTGCAGCAGCCCCTTTTCGACGTTGCCGATCAGCTCGACGGCCTTGTCGGCGGTTCCGCCCAAGGCGCTACGGGCGTTCTCGCGGTTCTGCAGGGCTTGGTCGAGTTGGCCCAGTGCGCGTTGGTATTCGCTGGTCGCGCTCAGTTGCTGGTCTAGGCGGGTGAGGTCCTGGGGTCGAGTCAGTTGCTGCTTTGCCGCCTCAATCGCCCGTGGCAACTCGCCAAGGGTGCGTTTGAGCGCATCCCCGGTGTTATTGCCGCCCTGCACCGCGATGCCCTGCTGGTTGATCCGCAGGTCGCGGGTCAATTCGCTGATGTGCGCGATGGTGCCGATCTTGTTGCCACGATCGATCAGGCTGTTCAGGCCACTCCAGCCGGTGAACATGATGAGCAGCGTGCACAGCAGGACCAGGCCGAAGCCGATCATGAGTTTACGGCTCACACCAATATGTCCCAGTTTCAGGGAGATCCAAGCGTACATGTGGGGTGCACTCCATAGCGGGCAGGCTAAGCAAATTGCTACTAGCGTGCCACTATATCGGCCCCCAACACAGGAAGTTGACTACCGTGAATCGGACTTTTTAGAAGAGTCTGGCGAGCAGCGCAGTTACCGCTGTCTCCACCCGCAGGATCCGTTCGCCAAGCTGTACCGGCTGTAATCCCGATTTACCCAGCAGTTCGATTTCGTAGGGTATCCAGCCACCTTCCGGCCCAATGGCCAGGGTCACCGGTTCAGCCAGCCCGCGCGGGCAGGATGGATGGTTGCCGGGGTGGCCAACCAGCCCCAGGGTGCCTTCGCTAATGGCCGGCAGGCGGTCTTCGACGAAGGGCTTGAAGCGCTTTTCTATGACCACTTCCGGCAACACGCTGTCGCGAGCCTGCTCCAGGCCCAGGATCAGTTGTTCGCGAATGGCCTCGGGCTCCAGGAAGGGGGTTTGCCAGAAGCTTTTTTCGACCCGGTAGCTGTTCACCAGGATCAGCTTGGGTACGCCCATGGTCGCAACCGTCTGGAACACCCGGCGCAGCATCTTCGGTCGGGGCAGGGCCAGTACCAGGGTCAGTGGCAGTTTGGCGGGTGGCGGCAGGTCAAGGCGTACCACCAGCTCTGCTTCGCCCGCCTCCAGGCGCACCACCTCGGCCGTGCCCATCAGGCCGCCGATGCGGCCCACGCGCATGCTGTCGCCGACCTCGCAGCGGTGTACTTCCTGCATGTGCGTCAGGCGCCGATCACGCAGCACCACCCGGTCGGCCGCGATAAAGTCGGCCTCTTCCAGTAGCAGCAGGTTCACGGCTGGGTCGCTGGCGGTTGGTCGTTGCCGTCGTTGTCGGCTGACTCTTCATGGTCGCCGCGCTTCTTGATCAGGCCGCCAAACAGCAGGCCGATTTCAAAGAGCATCCACATGGGCACGGCCAACAGCGTCTGCGAGAAGATGTCGGGCGGGGTCAGGATCATGCCCACCACGAAGCAACCAATGATCACGTAGGGGCGCATTTTTTTCAGCGCCTTCACGTCGACCACGCCGATCCACACCAGCAGCACCACGGCCACCGGAATTTCGAACGCCACGCCAAAGGCGAAGAACAGCGTCATTACGAAGTCGAGGTAGCTGGTGATGTCGGTCATCATCTCCACGCCGGCCGGGGTGGCGGCAGCGAAGAACTTGAAGATCAGCGGGAACACCAGGAAGTAGGCAAAGGCCATGCCGCAGTAGAACAGCAGGATGCTGGACACCAGCAACGGCACCGCGATGCGCTTTTCATGTTTGTACAGGCCGGGCGCGATGAAGCCCCAGATCTGATGCAGGATCACTGGGATCGCCAAAAACAGCGAAACCATCATGGTGAGTTTCAGCGGCGTGAGGAACGGCGAGGACACGTCCGTGGCGATCATCGTCGCGCCCACTGGCAGGTACTGGCGCAGCGGGGTAGAGACGAAGGTGTAGATTTGTTGGGTAAACGAAAACAGCCCGGCGAAGATGATGAAAATGGCCGCTACACAACGCAGCAGGCGAGTACGCAACTCGGTGAGGTGCGAAACCAGCGGCATCGGCTGGTCGTTTTCGGGGATCTTGCTCATGGGGCTCGCGGTGGCAATGTTGGGTCGTGGGGCATCGGCGCTTCAACGGCCGGGCTCGGGGCCGCAGGGGGCGTGTGTGGCTCGATCACCGACTGCGGTGAAGTAGGCGCGTCAACTGCCGCGGCCACCGGTGGTGGCGTCACCGGAGGCTGGGTGGCCACGGGTTCGCTCAGCGGGTTGAGAAATTTTTTCGCCTCCTGCTCCAGCGACAGGATGTGCTCGTTGTGCAGTTGCCGGCGGATTTCGTCCGCGCCGATCTCGCGCTCCACTTCGGCCTTGATGGCATTGAAGCTGCGCTTCAAGCGGCCAATCCACAGGCCAGCCGTGCGCGCGGCACCGGGCAGGCGCTCGGGGCCGAGCACCAACAGGGCGACGAGGCCCACGAGCAGCAGTTCACTGAAGCTGATCCCGAACATTTATCAGTCTTTCCTGATCGGTTCTTCGACTTTCTGAGCCTGGGCATCGATGGTGTGCGGCTGGTTCAGAGGCGAAGTGGAGGCCTGTGGGTGAACCGGCTGGGCAGGTGGCACCGGCTCGGAAGGTTTTTCTTCGTCATTCATGGCTTTGCGAAAGCCTTTGATCGATTCGCCCACGTCGGTGCCCAGGTTTTTCAGCTTTTTGGTGCCGAAAACCAGTACCACGACTATCAGGATGACGATCCAGTGTTTCCAGTCAAAAAGACCCATGATGCAGCTCCTCGTAATAAAGCGTTAGGCGGACGGCTGACGTGCAGCCTTCTCGTCGTGGCCGGACAGGCCGAAGCGGCGGTCCAGTTCGTCCAGGACAGCCTGGGGATGCTGGCCGAGGGCGGCGAGCATGACCATGCTATGGAACCACAGATCGGCGGTTTCGTAGATGACATCGCTGCAATCTCCGCTCACGGCGGCGTCCTTGGCAGCGATGATGGTCTCGACCGACTCTTCGCCGACCTTTTCCAGAATCTTGTTCAAGCCCTTGTGGTACAGGCTGGCGACGTAAGAGCTGTCGGCGTCGGCGCCCTTGCGCGACTCCAGCACTTGGGCCAGGCGGGTCAGGGTGTCACTCATGGCTGTGTCCTGGCGAGTAGATGGCGTGCGGGTCCTTGAGCACCGGGTCGACGGTTTTCCAGTCGCCGTTCTCGTAGACGCGGTAGAAGCAGCTTTCGCGGCCGGTGTGGCAGGCGATATGACCGACCTGCTCAACCATCAGGATCACCACGTCGGCGTCGCAGTCCAGGCGCATTTCGTGCAGATGCTGCACGTGGCCGGACTCTTCACCCTTGCGCCACAGCTTGTTGCGCGAACGGGAGAAATAGATCGCACGGTTTTCGCTGGCTGTCAGGCTCAGCGCTTCGCGGTTCATCCAGGCCATCATCAACACGCGCCCGGTTTTGTGATCCTGGGCGATGGCCGGTACCAGGCCGTCGCTGTTCCAGTTGATCTCGTCCAGCCAGTCTTTCATGTTCCACTCCGACAACCGGGTTCGCTCACGCGGCGAACCCATCACTAGTGTGCCAGCCCCAGGGTGGGCTGGCTATCGGCGCACGACCAGGTAAAGGCCTGCCGCCAGCATGATCCACGCGGGCCAGGCGGCCAGGGTGTCGATGGCCGCGCCACTGGCTGCCAGTGTCGCACCACCGGCCAGCAACGCGCCACCCAACAAGCGCAATGCCCAGCCATCGTTGCGGCGCTGCCAGGGCGGCGCAGGGTCTTTGGCGTGCGGTTGCGACATGCGTTCAAGCAGGTCGCGGGTCATGTTGGCCAGGTGCGGCAGTTGCTCCACCTGCGATTGCAGGTTGCCCAACAGCGTCTTGGGGCTCACGCGTTCGCGCATCCAGCGCTCCAGGAACGGCTGTGCAGTGCTCCACAGGTCCAGGTCCGGATAAAGCTGGCGGCCCAGGCCTTCGATATTCAACAGGGTTTTTTGCAGCAATACCAACTGCGGCTGCACTTCCATGTTGAAGCGCCGGGCCGTTTGGAATAAGCGCATCAGCACCTGGCCGAAGGAAATATCCTTCAACGGTTTTTCGAAGATCGGCTCGCACACGGTACGGATAGCCGCTTCGAATTCGTTGAGCTTGGTTTCCGCCGGTACCCAGCCCGAGTCGATGTGCAGTTGGGCGACGCGGCGGTAGTCACGCTTGAAGAAGGCAAACAGGTTGCGCGCCAGGTAGTCCTGGTCTTCAGGTGTCAGGCTGCCGACGATGCCGCAGTCGATGGCGATGTACTTCGGGCTCCAGGGCGCCACGGTGCTGATGAAAATGTTGCCCGGGTGCATGTCGGCATGGAAGAAGCTGTCGCGGAACACCTGGGTGAAGAAGATCTCCACGCCGCGTTCGGCCAGCAGTTTCATGTCGGTGCGCTGGTCGGCCAGGGTGGCAAGGTCGGTGACCTGGATGCCATAGATGCGCTCCATCACCAGCACTTTGGGCCGGCACCAGTCCCAGTAGACCTGAGGCACGTAGAGCATGTCCGAGCCTTCGAAGTTGCGCCGCAACTGGCTGGAGTTGGCGGCCTCGCGCAGCAGGTCGAGTTCGTCGTAGATGGTTTTTTCGTAGTCGGCCACCACGTCCACCGGGTGCAGCAGGCGCGCGTCGGCCGAAAAGTGCTCGGCCCAGCGTGCCAGCAGGAACAGCCACGCCAGGTCTTGGCCGATCACAGGCTTGAGGCCCGGGCGCACCACCTTGACCACCACCTCTTCACCGCTTTTGAGCCGCGCGGCATGCACCTGCGCAACCGACGCGGAGGCCAGCGGCTCGACATCGAAGCGGCTGAACACCTGGGCGATGGTCGCGCCCAGTTGCTCTTCGATCAGCTTGATCGCCAGTTGCGGGTCGAAGGGCGGCACGCGGTCCTGCAGCAGCATCAGTTCATCGGCGATGTCTTCTGGCAGCAGGTCGCGGCGAGTGGACAACAGTTGCCCGAACTTGATGAAAATCGGCCCCAGGTCCTGCAGGGCCAGGCGCAGGCGTGCGCCACGGCTCAGCTCCAGGGCCTTGCGTGGCAGCCAGCGCCAAGGCATGGCAAAGCGCAGCGCACGCAGGAACCACGGCAGTGGCAGGGCGAACAGCAGGTCATCGAGGCGGTAGCGAATCACGACGCGCTGGATGCGCAACAAACGGCGGACGGCAAGCAGCTTCATGCATTATCGCTGGAGTTGAGGGATCGGGTGAGGCGCTCGATACGCGCCTCCAGGCGTTCTAGATCGGTTTTCAGCTCATCGAGTTCAGAAAATCGTGCTTCGGCTTCGTGTTTGCCGACCAGTGTACGGCTTTCTTCGCTCAGGTATTCGGCCAGGTTCTGATTAAGGCTGCCCAGGCCCTGGCGGGTCCAGCGGGCACGGCTGCGCACATGGCCGCCGATCAGGTGGCTGGCCACCGGGCCGAGCCAGCGTTGCAGCTCGTATTCCCAGTCCAGTTCCAGGTCTTGCAGTACCGCGGTCAGCTCCAGCAGTACCGAACTGTCACCGGCAAGGTCCACCTGCGGGCTATGCAGCACCGCCGACTTGTCCTTGCTGGTGGCCAGTTGCAGCAGGCTGCTGGCCGGCGCGCGCAACGTGCAGTCCGGCTCGGCCGCCCATTGGCTGGCCAGCAGTAGGCCCTCGCCGCTGGGCAGGATGAATAGGCTCATGGCCGGGTTTTGGCAATCGACTTCGATCACCTTGCCTTCCAGGCGGGCCAGGCGCGGCAATGCCGTGCTGTCCAGGCGCAACACACGGTTTATGCCGTGTTCGACGCTGGCGAGCAGGCCGCGGTAAAGCATCAGGGCTTGATACCGCGGTGCAGGGCGACGATGCCAGAGGTCATGTTGTGGTAGGTCACGCGGTCGAAGCCGGCCTGTACCATCATGGCCTTCAGGGTTTCCTGGTCTGGGTGCATGCGGATCGACTCGGCGAGGTAGCGGTAGCTCTCGGAGTCATTGGTGATCAGCTTGCCGGCCAACGGCATGAAGGCGAACGAGTAGGCGTCGTAGACCTTGGACATGAACTTGTTGGTGGGCTTGGAGAACTCCAGCACCAGCAGACGGCCGCCCGGTTTGAGCACGCGCAGCATCGAGGCGATGGCGTCGTCCTTGTGGGTGACGTTGCGCAGGCCGAAGGCGATGGTCACGCAGTCGAAGTAGTTGTCGGGGAACGGCAGCTTTTCAGCGTCGGCCTGGACGAACTTGACGTTGCCGGCCACGCCCAAGTCCAGCAGGCGATCGCGGCCGACCTTGAGCATCGATTCGTTGATGTCGGCCAGCACCACTTCGCCGGTGCTGCCCACCAGTTGCGAGAACTTGCGGGTCAGGTCGCCCGTGCCGCCGGCGATGTCCAACACCCGGTTGCCGCTGCGCACGCCCGACAGTTCGATGGCAAAGCGTTTCCACAACCGGTGCATGCCGCCCGAGAGCACGTCATTCATCAGGTCGTACTTGGCCGCTACCGAGTGGAATACCTCGGCGACCTTGTCGGCCTTTTGGCTTTCCGGCACGTTTTTGTAGCCGAAATGGGTGGTGGGTTCGGCATCGCTGCCTTTGCGCTGATCATTCATATCGCTGTCACCGGGAAAAATTACTGGCCATTCTAATCCCCATGGCCTGCTTTGTCTTGGCAAGGCTGGCAGCAGATGGATATCGACGCCATCCGGGATACTATAGGCAGCTAAATCAATGATTCGAGAACGGTTGAATGACGCAGATCAGCGTAGAGCGCCAACATAGCCTGGGCCGCGAGGCCGCCCGCCAGAAAGCCGAAGCACTGGTGGACAAACTGGCCCGCGAATATGACCTGCAGGCCCGCTGGGAAGGCGACACCGTGGAGATCAAACGCAGCGGCGCCAACGGCACCATCCGCATTGGCGACGACAACATCCGCGTCGACATCAAGCTTGGGATGATGCTGTCGATGATGGGCGGCACCATCAAGGGCGAGATCGAGAAGGCCTTGGATAAAGCCTTGGCCTGACTGTGGGAGCAAGCTTGCTTGCGAAGAAGCCGTGCGATCTGACGCCAGACCGCTTGGCTCCCTGCCGCAAGCAAGCTTTGCACCCACCGGTTATTGCTTGACCACCGCCTTGTCGCCACTCACCTTCTTGTCTTCGATGGTCGCGAAATCGATCAACCCGTTGCTCTTGTACGGGTCGCCGATCCAGCGGGTGTGCTCGCTGAACTTGGCATTGATCAGGCTCTTGCTTGGGTCCAGCTCGTCGAAGCTCAGGCCCGCCATGTCGGCGAAGGTGTGGATCAGGTTGGCGCTGCTGTAGGGGCGGTTGACGTCGCCGGCAAAAGCCCAGGCGTGGTCATTGCGCCACTTGGGCGAGGCCCAGGTCATGAACGGAATGGTGTACATGGGCGCCGTCGGTGCGCCTTCGTTGCGGCCCAGGGTGGTGTGGTCGCCCGAGTCGTACACGTCTTCGCCGTGGTCCGACAGGTACAGCAAGAAGCCGTTCGGGTCGGTGGCCGAGTAGGTCTTGATCAGGCTCGAAATGACGTAGTCGTTGTACAGCACGGCATTGTCATAGTCGTTGTAGGTCTGCAGTTTTTCGCCAGTGAACCCTTGCGGTGCGCCTTGGGTGTCGCTGAACTTCGCGTACTCGGGCGGGAAGCGGTACTGGTAGGCCACGTGGGTGCCCAGCAGGTGAATCACGATCAGTTTGCGCGGGGCGCTGTCGGTCAGAGCCTTGGCGAATGGTTCGATCACGTCGCCGTCGTACTGGCGGGCATTCTGGTTGCGGTTGTTGTTCAGGTACGACTGCTCGTCTGCCTGTTCGGAGAAGGTGGTGAGCATGGTGTTGCGCTTGGTCAGCGTCTGCTGGTTGGTGATCCAGAAGGTCTTGTAGCCTGCCTGTTTCATCATGCTGACGATCGACGGGGTCTTCAGGAACAGGTCCGGGTGCTCTTCGTCGGCAAAGGTCAGCACCTGTTGCAGCGCTTCAATGGTGTAGGGGCGCGGGGTCACGACATTGTTGAAAATATCCAACTGGTCGCGCATTTTTTCGAGGTTGGGGTTGGTATCCCGGCCATAGCCGTAAAGGCTCATGTGCCCGCGGTTAGTCGACTCGCCTATCACCAGCACCAAGGTCGACGGTTGGCCGGCCATGGTGTCTTTCATGTTCTTGAGCGGCAGGATTTTCGCACCCTGGGCCATCATCTCCTGCATGCCATCGAGCTGCTTGAGGTAATTGCTGTAGCCGATCACCAACTGCCACGGCACCGCAGGCTCCAGGCGGTCCTGGAACTTCTCCATGCCGGCGTCGAAATCCTGCTGGCGCTTGACCTGCTTGACCAGCGGCCACACCAGCAGCGACAGGAACAGCGCCAGGCTGACCACCAGCGCCTTGGTCTTGGAAATGTACACCGGGCGCAGGCGGGTCCAGAGGAACACTGCCACGGCGGCGTAGGCCAGGAACGCCGGGACCATCCACCAGGCAAAATACTGCCCCAGGTATTCACCAGCCTCGGCGTTGTTGGACTCGAACATAATAAAGATCACGCTCTGCGAGAATTCCTGTTTGTAGATCAGGAAATAGCCAAAGCTACCCAGCGAGCAGAGGAACAGGATGACCCCCAGCACTGCGCTGATGGCGCGGGTGCGCGAGGGGAACAACAGCACCGGGATCAACCACAGCGCGCTGAGCAGGAAGGCCTGGCGGAAGCCCTCGAAACCGGTAGTGCCGGTCATCAGGATCAAGCCCTGGGTCACGCCGGAGAAGTACCAGAAGAACAGAAAAAGCCAGCCAATACCCGCCCAGTCGGTACGGTTGCGGGCGGCGGGGGCCTGTTGTGCTGTGGTCATAGAATTCAACTCTAGGTGAGCGGGTTCACGCCGTTCGGCCTTTGAAGGGGCTCAGGCAAGCTGCTCAGAAAAATGCGTGCCGCATCCTAACGCTTGAAATGTGAGATTTTCGTCAAAAATCTTACACAAGGTTTTATGGGCTGGGATCACTTAGGGTGAGCATTCTAAAAATTGTCACTAATGTGTGCTCAAGCCCCGAGTTCGTCGGGCCGTCCTCGAACCTTTCAAAGCGTGAGGTGCACCATGGCAAAAGTTACCCTGAAGAAAAAAGTCGAAGTGCCTGCCGAGCAGGCCATCGGCGAAGTGCGCTCTTATGCGCGCAAGATCTGGTTGGCGGGCCTGGGCGCCTACGCCAAGGCTGGCAAGGAAAGCGTCAGCTACATCAAAGACCTGATCAAGACCGGCGAAACGGTGGAGAAGGACGGCAAGAAGCTCATCAACAAGGAGCTCAAGGCCGCCAACACTCAGATCGATGAAGCCAAAAGCGACATCAAGACCGAACTCACCAGCGTTAAGGGCAAGGTCGAGTTGCAACTGGACAAGATCGAAAGCGCGTTCGACACCCGAGTGGCCAGTGCCTTGAATCGCATTGGCATTCCGTCTAAACATGACGTTGAGACACTCTCTGCTAAGCTCGATGAGCTGACGGCATTGCTCGAACGTGTCGCGCGTAAACAATAAGGAGAGCGGGATGGCTGGCAAAAAGAAGGTTGAGAAAGAAGGCAGCTCGTGGGTCGGCGAAGTAGAAAAATACTCCCGTCAGATCTGGCTTGCCGGTTTGGGCGCTTACTCGAAGATCAGCAATGACGGCAGTAAGCTTTTCGAAACGCTGGTCAAGGACGGTGAGAAAGCCGAAACCCAGGCCAAGGCCGAGGTCGACAAGGGTGTCGATTCGGTAAAATCCTCCGCCAAGTCGGCGAAATCACGGGTCAGCGATGTGAAAGATCGTGCGCTGGGCAAATGGGGCGAGCTGGAGGAGGCATTCGACAAGCGCCTCAACAGCGCGATCTCGCGGCTGGGTGTGCCCAGCCGCCAAGAAGTGAAGGCGCTGCATGGCAAGGTGGACACCTTGACCAAGCAGATCGAGAAGCTGACGGGTGCGTCGGTCACGCCGATCTCCAGCAAAACGGCAGCGGCCAAGCCTGCGGCTAAACCAGCTGCCAAGCCATTGGCCAAGGCAGCGGCAAAACCTGCCGCCAAACCTGCCGCTAAGCCGGCTGCCAAAACTGCAGCGGCAAAACCAGCTGCCAAGGCAGCGGCCAAACCGGTAGCGGCAGCGAAGGCAGTGGCAAAAACCGTTGCCAAGCCGGCCGCCAAACCTGCGGCTAAAACCGCAGCGGCCAAGCCAGCAGCCAAACCCGCTGCCAAGCCTGCCGCGGCGAAAAAGCCGGCCGTGAAAAAGCCAGCCGCCGCCAAGCCCGTCGCGGCCAAACCGGCCGCTGCGGCACCCGCCGCCGCACCGAGCACCGCCAACAGCGCGGCCCCTGCAGCACCGGCCAGCACCCCGGCCGCCACAACGGCACCGGCTAGCCAGTCCTGATTTTAAAGGGCTGACCCGAACGCCCGGCCCTTGAAACGGCCGGGCGTTTTTGTGTGTGCCCGTTGCCCCGGTGCACGCACTGGGAGAGGGCTAGGGTGAGGGCTTGCGGTCAAGTTTCCAAATACCTCAACGCCAACTGCTCCGCCTCCTGCCTGGGCTCGCTTTGCAAGTGCGGCGCTACCAGCATCATTACCTGGTACACCACCACCCCAACCTCGCCCGGGCGGCCGATGATGCGTTGGTAATCCAGCGAAAACACCAGGGTCATGGTGATCTGCTCCACCAGTTGCCCCAGGGCACGGGTGTCGCTGATCACTTGGCCCTGGGCCTTGAGGCTGGCCAACAGCGCGGCCAGGGTGCGTTTCAGTGCATTGAGCAGGCTGCGCACGCCGCGGGCGAGCTTGGGCAGGCGACCGGCCAGGTTCGACAGGTCCTGGAACAGAAAGCGGTATTGCGCCATGCGCTCGACGATCAGGTGCAGGAACAGCCAGTAGTCCTCGGCGCTCAGTTGCACGTCCTCGGGTGGGTCGAGCAGGGGCGTGAGTTCTTCTTCGAAGCGCTCGAACAAGCCCAGTATCAAGGGCTCCTTGCCGTGGAAGTGGTAATACAGGTTGCCTGGGCTGATCCCCATTTCATTGGCGATTTCCATGGTCGAGACATTGGGCTCGCCCTGCTGGTTGAACAGTTGCAGGGCGCATTCCAGAATGCGGTCACGAGTTTTCATGCGGTCTGTTCATCGTTCCTTGAAATACAGGCTCAACGCACCCGCACGTAGGTGCCGGGCGCCGGGTCCATGGGCGGGTAGTTGGCGTTGCCCAGGGTCATCAGCGTGGGATGCTGGGCGCCGGAACGCTCCTGCACCCAGGCGAGCCATTCGGGCCACCAACTGCCTTCGGTGTTTTTCGCGTCGTAGTACCAGGCCCGGGGGTCGCTGCTCATCTTCGGGTTCTGGGCGTAAGTGGCCTTGGGGTGGCCGGGCGGGTTGAGGATGCTTTGCACGTGCCCGGCGTTGGCCAGCACGAAGCGGCGTTCACCGCCCAGCAGCAGCGTGGAGCGATACACCGCGTCCCACGGCGTGATGTGGTCGTTGATGCCGGCCACGTTGAAGCTGTCCACCGTGACCTTTTGCAGGTCGATCGGCGTGCCGCACACCTCCAGGCCCCCGGCGTGCTTGAGCGGGTTGTGCTTGAAAAAATCCAGCATGTCGCCGTGCAGGGCGGCT
Source organism: Pseudomonas abieticivorans (assembly GCF_023509015.1). Taxonomy (NCBI): domain Bacteria; kingdom Pseudomonadati; phylum Pseudomonadota; class Gammaproteobacteria; order Pseudomonadales; family Pseudomonadaceae; genus Pseudomonas; species Pseudomonas abieticivorans. The sequence goes on along the minus strand of NZ_CP094975.1, from coordinate 2,151,855 downwards.
GGCAGGCGGGTGTTGTCATTGTTCCAGTAGAGGATGTCGAAGGGCGGCGGCTCCTTGCCCATCAGGTAGTTGTTGACGAAGTAGTTCCAGATCAGGTCGTTGGGGCGCATCCAGGCGAACACTTTGGCCATGTCGCGGCCGTCCAGCACGCCGTGCTGGTAGGAGCGCCGCTTGGCCGCCTCCAGTGTTTGCTCGTCGACAAACAGCGTGGCCGGGCTTTCGATCTCGCTGTCCAGCAAGCTGACCAGGTAGGTGGCGCTGGACACTCGACGCAACTGGCGCTTGGCCTGCAGGTGCCCCTGCAGCGCTGCCATGGTCAAGCCGCCGGCGCAGGCGCCCATCAGGTTGACCTCGCGTGCGCCGGTAATGGCGCGGCAGATGTTCAACGCCTGTTCCAGGGCCTCTACGTAGCTCGACAGCCCCCACTCGCGGTGCCGCGCATCGGGGTTGCGCCAGCTGACCATGAACACCTGCAGGCCGTTTTTCAGGGCGTACTGCACGAAGCTGTTAGTGGGGCTGAGGTCAAAGATGTAGTACTTGTTGATCTGTGGGGGCACCACCAAAAGCGGCTTGGAGTACTGCTTCTCGCTCATCGGCTTGTACTGGATCAGCTCCAGTACCTCGTTGCGAAACACCACCGCACCGGGCGTGGTGGCCACCGTCTTGCCGATTTCAAACGCTTCGCGGCCCACCTGGCGGGGTAGGCCATTGTTGTTGCGCAAATCGTCGATCAGGTGGTTGATGCCCTTGAACAGGCTCAGGCCGCCGGAATTGAACAGCTCCTTGAGCGCCAATGGGTTGAGCAGCGAGTTGGTCGGCGACATCGCGTCATTGAGTAGCGAAAAAACAAAGTGCGCCCGGGCTCGGTCGTCCTCGGGCATCTGGCTCTCATCAATCCAACTGCGCACCTCTTTCTGCCAGCTGAGGTAGGCCTGCAGGCCGCGCCGATAAAACGGGTTGAGGCTCCAAGCCGGGTCGTTGAAGCGCGAGTCGCGAGGGTTGGGCTGATGCAGGGTGTCGCCGATCAAGACCCGACTCAATTGCCCGCCCAGTGCCAAGGCATGCTTGGCGCTGTGCAGCGGGTGCTTGAGGCTATGCCGGGCGACGCTGCGCAGGGTGGCCATCAGGTCGCGACCGCGCAGGCCGGTGATGGCGCTTTGCGCGTTGATGTACGTTGCGGGCGCAGGCGGGGAGCCTTTCGCGGGTTTGTCTTTCATGATTCAACACTCCTTCGTCAAGCCACCATCAGACACTGCGGACCTACGGCCCGCTGAAGGGCGCCGGTTGCGGGTGCATCACTGCACGCTGGCGCTCTTCTTCGAGGAATTTCATGATGATCGGTGCCACTGCTTCGGCGCGGGTGATCAGGAACAGATGACCATCGTCGATTATGTGTAGCTGGGCATTGGGGATGCGCCAGGCCAGCAGGCGCATGTTGATCAAGGGGATCAGCGGGTCATCGTCGCCGGCCAGCACCAAGGTCGGCTGGTTGATCTTGTGCAGCCAGTGGATGCTGGTCCAGCCAAGGCCGGCGAACAGCTGCCAGTAGTAGCCCAGCTTGCCCGAGGAGCGCACCTTGCTCGCATGGTTCATGGCCAGGTCCGGGTTGCGCCGGAACGCGCCGCCATAGATCTCCGGCGCGATACGCACTACGTGGGAGGGCTGGATGTAGCGCCGGGGGCTGGCCATCATCCACAGCACCTTAGGCTTGCCCGGCACCATCACCGCACCTGCGGCTGTCGCGGCCAGCACCAATTTTTTGCAGCGCTCGGGGTGGTCGTAGGCAAACTGCTGGGCCAACGCGCCGCCCCAGGACACGCCGATCACGTTGACCTGCCCGTAGTTCAGGTAGTCCAGCATCCGTGCCGTCAGCCGCGCCAACCCGGGAAACCGGTACGGCGTGCGCGGCGTGGACGAGCCGCCCACGCCCGGTACGTCGAAGGCAATCACTTCCAGGTCCGGGTCCAATGCCTGGACAAACGGGAACACCAACTCCAGGTTGGCGCCGATCCCGTTGAACACCAGCAATGGCGTCAGGTGCGGTTTGCCGGGGCGTACCGCGGTGCGGATCATCTGACCGTCGATGTTCACGGTTCTGAAGACGTACGGTAGCGGCATGCACGAAGCCCTATTAATAATCGTGTGATGGGCCGCAGCCCAGGGCCCTATGCATCAACGCTCATGCACGTAGGTCCCGGGTGCAGCCTCGCCTGCGGTAAACGTCTTGTCGCCCAGCGTGGTGGGTGCCTTTTTCAGCTTGCCCGAGCGCTCGGTCAACCAGCCGGCCCAATGCAACCACCAGGAATCGGTGTGCTTGTTGGAGTTTTCCTGCCAGTCCTTGGGGGTTGAACTCATTTCGGAGTTGGTCATGAAACGCGCCTTGGGGTTGCCCGGCGGGTTCAGGATGCTCTGGATATGGCCACTGTTGGATAGCACGAACTCGACTTTGCCACCAAACAGCTGTGCCGACTTGTAGCACGAAGTCCACGGGGTGATGTGGTCGTTGGTGCCGGCCAGGGAAAAGATATCGCAGGTGACTTTTTTAAGGTCGATTGGCGTGCCGCACACTTCCAGTGCGTCGGCACGGGTCAGTGGGTTGTTCTTGAACATCTCGATCAGGTCGCCATGGAAGGCGGCGGGCAGGCGCGTGGTGTCGTTGTTCCAGAACAGGATGTCGAAGACCGGCGGCTCGTTGCCCAGCAGGTAGTTGTTGACCCAGTAGTTCCAGATCAGGTCGTTGGGGCGCATCCAGGCGAACACCTTGGCCATGTCGCTGCCTTCCAGCACGCCGGCCTGATAGGAGTGGCGCTTGGCCGCCTCCAGGGTCTGCTCGTCGACGAACAGCGCCACCTGGGTATCCATGGTGGTGTCCAGCACGCTCACCAGCAGGGTCAGGGCGTGGACCTTTTTCTCGCCCAAGGCGGCGTAGTGGCCCAGCAGCGCGGTGCAGGTGATACCGCCCGAGCAGGCGCCGAGCATGTTCACATCCTTGCTGCCGGTGATGGCGATCACCGCATCCACCGCTTCTTTCAAGGCGTCGATGTAGGTCGACAGGCCCCATTCGCGTTGCGCCTTGGTGGGGTTGCGCCAGCTGACGATAAAGGTCTGCACGTTGTTGCGCAGGCAGAAGCGCGCCAGGCTTTTTTCCGGGCTCAGGTCGAACACGTAGAATTTATTGATCTGCGGCGGCACCACCAGCATCGGCCGCTCCAGCACCTGCTCGGTGATCGGCCGGTACTGGATCAGCTCCAGCACGTCGTTGCGGTACACCACCGAGCCCTCGCTGGTGCCCAGGTTCTTGCCCACTTCAAAGGCGTCCATGTTGACCTGGCTGGGCATGCCACCGTTGTTGACGATGTCCTTGGCCAGGTGCGAAAGGCCGTCGAGCAGGCTCTTGCCGCCGGTTTCGAAGAAGCGTTTGACCGCCGCCGGGTTGGCCGCGCTGTTGGTGGGGGCCATGGCCTCGGTCATCAGGTTGATGACAAAGTGCCCGCGGGCGACATCCTGTGGCGACAGGCTGCTTTCATCGATCCAGGAATGCAGCTCTTTGCGCCACGCCAGGTACGTTTGCAGGTAGCGGCGGTACAGCGGGTTTTGGCTCCAGGCGGGGTCTGCGAAGCGGCGGTCATCACCCTCCGGTTGCAGGGCCGACTTGCCGAAGATCACATTCTTCAGTTCCACGCCAAAATGGGCGACGTGCTTGGCGCTGTGCAGCGGTTGCTTGAGCGCCTGACGCAACACCATCCTGGCCGAGGTCAGCAGGTCTTTGCGACGCAAGCCGATAATAGGGTTCATGCCCAGGGTGTTTTCCGAGGCTTGATGCTTCAGCTCATCGCTGTTCTTGTTGCTCATCTACGACGCTCCGTTGTCCTGAGACGAGTACTGCCATGTGCTCTGCACTGTCACATGCCCAGTACTACTGCTCGGGTGACCAGTGATAGCGAACAGTTGTGTAGCTCTCCTGTGATGCAGAGAGCTTGCCACTTGCATTGGTTACCCGACTTTCTTGCAAACCGCAAGGAAGCCCATGGCGGCTCCCTTGCCAAGGCATTCAAGCAAATAGAATTAGAAAATGCCCTCTAGAAAATAAGGGGTGCGGGCTAGAGCATCAGCTTGACGATGGATTCGGCAGGATCGCGGGATTTTCCGGCGCTTCTCAACTCTTCCAAATAATCCGCCCACAGGGATTCCTGACGAACAGCCAACTGATAGAGGTAGTCCCACGTGAACAATCCTGAGTCATGGCCGTCATCGAAGGTCAATTTCAGTGCGTATTGCCCGGCGGGTTCGATCTTGCTCAGGCCGACATTGAGCTTGCCGTATTGCAGGATGGGTTTGCCGTGGCCTTGGACCTCGGCGGAAGGCGAGTGCACGCGCAGCAGTTCGGCGGGCAAGTCATAGACTTCGTCAGGCCCGTAGGTGAGCGTGAGGGTTTTCGAGGCTTTGTGCAGGTTGATCGCGGTGGGGAGTTTGGTCATGGCAGGCATCTCTGTAACAACGCCCTACCTTACTGTAGGAGCGGATTGATCCGCGAAAAGGCCGCTGCGGTTTTACTGACGCAGTGCGGCGATCCCTTCGCAGATGAATCCGCTCCTACACGGGAGCGGGCTGAGGCTTACAGAATATAACGAGACAGGTCTTCGTTCTCGGCCAATTCGCCCAGGTGGCTGTTGACGTACTCGGCGTCGATGCGGATCGGCGCTTCGCTGTGGGCGCTGGCCAGGTCGCCGGCGCTGAACGAGACTTCTTCCAGCAGGCGCTCAAGCAGCGTGTGCAGGCGACGGGCACCGATGTTCTCGGTTTTCTCGTTCACCTGCCAGGCGATTTCGGCCAGGCGCTTGATGCCTTCCGGAGCGAACTCGATCTGCAGGCCTTCGGTCTTCAGCAGCTCGCGGTATTGCTCGGTCAACGAGGCGTGCGGTTCGCTGAGGATGCGTTCGAAGTCTTCCGGGCTCAGGGCCTTGAGTTCCACGCGGATCGGCAGGCGCCCTTGCAGTTCGGGCACCAGGTCGCTGGGCTTGCTCAGGTGGAAGGCGCCAGAGGCAATGAACAGGATGTGGTCGGTTTTGACCATGCCCAGCTTGGTGTTCACCGTGCAGCCCTCGATCAGTGGCAGCAGGTCGCGCTGCACGCCTTCGCGGGACACATCGACGCCGCCGGAATTGCCGCGCTTGGCCACTTTGTCGATTTCGTCGATGAACACAATGCCGTGTTGCTCGACAGCTTCCAGCGCTTTGGCCTTGAGCTCTTCGTCATTGACCAGGCGGCTGGCCTCTTCGTCGCGCACCAGCTTGAGCGCTTCCTTGACCTTGATCTTGCGGCTTTTGCGCTTGCCCTTGCCCATGTTGGCAAACAGGTTTTGCAGCTGGTTGGTCATTTCTTCCATGCCCGGCGGCGCAGAGATATCGACCCCGGCGACGTCAGCCACTTCGATCTCGATTTCCTTGTCGTCCAACTGGCCTTCGCGCAGGCGCTTGCGGAACAGCTGACGGGTATTGGAGTCGCTGGGCGCCGCTTCTTCGCTGAAGCCGCGTGCCGGTGGCAGCAGGGCGTCGAGGATGCGCTCTTCGGCGGCGTCTTCGGCGCGATGCTTGACCTTGACGATCTCTTGCTCGCGCAGCAGCTTGATGGCAGCGTCGGCCAGGTCGCGAATGATCGATTCGACGTCACGGCCCACGTAGCCCACTTCAGTGAACTTGGTGGCTTCGACCTTGATGAACGGCGCGTTGGCCAGCTTGGCCAGGCGGCGGGCGATCTCGGTTTTGCCGACACCAGTCGGGCCGATCATCAGGATGTTCTTGGGGGTCACTTCCACGCGCAGCTCTTCGGGCAACTGCATGCGGCGCCAGCGGTTGCGCAGGGCGATGGCGACGGCGCGCTTGGCATCGTCCTGGCCGATGATGTGGCGGTTGAGTTCGTGGACGATTTCGCGGGGGGTCATGGACATGGTGTATGCGGCCTCTAGCAGATCAACAAGCGTGGGAAAGCCCGCAGTGGCTGCGGGCGCCAGAACAGCTCGTTATTCGGCGAGGTCCTGCTCCTCGATGGTGACGTTGTGGTTGGTGAATACGCAGATGTCGCCGGCAATGCCCAGCGCGGTTTCGGCAATTTCGCGGGCCGAGAGGTCGGTCTTCATCAGCAGGGCGCGCGCGGCGGCCTGGGCGAAGGCGCCACCGGAGCCCATGGCGATCAGGCCGTCTTCAGGCTCGACCACGTCGCCGTTGCCGGTGATGATCAGCGAGGCATCTTTGTTGGCCACGGCCAACATGGCTTCCAGGCGGCTGAGGGAGCGGTCGGTACGCCACTCCTTGGCCAGTTCCACGGCGGCACGCACCAGGTGGCCCTGATGTTTCTCAAGTTGGCCTTCAAAGCGCTCGAACAGGGTGAAGGCGTCGGCAGTGGCGCCGGCGAAACCGGCAATCACCTGGCCGTGGTACAGGCGGCGCACTTTTTTGGCGTTGCCTTTCATCACGGTATTACCGAGGGAAACCTGGCCGTCGCCGCCCATGACGACTTTGCCGTGGCGACGAACTGAAACGATGGTGGTCAAGGGAGAATCTCCACGCAGCGAGGCGAAAATGCCTGTATGGAAACTCATATGGGGGTGGGGAGGGGGATTTCAAGCGCTGCGGATGGACGGCGAAACCGAGTCGGCCTTTCCCGGGCACGCCTGGTCCCACAAAATAATGGGGGACCGGGCGTGCCCGGGAAACAGGCGCCGCTTACTGGCGGGTCTGGCGTTGTTGTAACAGCAGGTTGCTGAAGCCGCTGCCAGCCAGTTGCTTCTGGGCGGTGCTCAACTGTTCGCGGTTGCTGAACGGGCCGACCAGCACGCGGTACCAGGTTTCATCTTTCACCGTGCCCGACTCCACTGCCACGGCTTGGCCCAGCAGGATGATCTGCGCGCGCACCTTGTCGGCGTCGGTTTGCTTGCGGAACGAGCCGGCCTGCAGGAAGAACTGCGTGGTCGCGGCCGGCTTGATCACCGCCGGCGGCGGCGGCGGGGTCTGGCCGCTCAGGGCTGCCTGGGCTCTGGCCGTGTCGATCTTCGCCGCTTCCGCCGGGGTCACTGGCGGTTGCGCCGGGATCGGCGGGGTTTTCTCAGGCACCGCTTCCGGTGGCACGATCACCTCGGACTCCGGCAGCAGGGTGTAGAAGTCGTATTTGGGCTTCACCGGTTGCTGCGGGCTTGGCGGCGTCTTGTTGGCCTCGGCGATACGGTCAGCCTTTTGCTGGGCCTCGGGCTTGACGCGCTTGATGTCGTCACCTTTGCCAGGGTCCAGCTTCATCAGGAACACGATGAAGGCGCCGACCGTGAGGCCGACCGCCATCCATACCCATCCCGGGATCGGCTGTTTTGCAGGAGCTTGGTAACGGCTGGCGCCACGCTTGGGAGCAGGTTTTTTCTTGGCAACCAACTTACATACGCTCCAATGTTTCCAGGCCCAGCAACTCCAGGCCTTGCTTGAGGGTACGACCCGTCAGGGCAGCCAGGCGCAGGCGGCTCTGCTGCTGCTCGGGCGAGTCGGCGGAGAGGATCGGGCAGTTCTCGTAGAAACTCGAGAACAACCCGGCCACATCGTACAGGTAGCTGCACAGCACGTGGGGGGTACCTTTCTCGGCGACGTTGTTCAGGGTTTCGCCAAACTGCGCCAGGCGCGCGGCCAGGTCCTGCTCTTGCGCGGCCTCCAGGATGATCTGGCCTTGCACCTCGCTGAAATCCTTGCCCAGCTTGCGGAAAATGCCGGCCACGCGGGTGAAGGCGTAAAGCAGGTACGGCGCGGTGTTGCCTTCGAAGTTGAGCATCAGGTCGAAGTTGAAGCTGTAGTCACTGGTGCGGTGCTTGGACAGGTCGGCGTATTTCACCGAGCCGATGCCCACCACCTTGGCGATGTTGCGCAACTCATCTTCGGCCAGGGTCGGGTTCTTGTCTTTTACCAGCGTGTAGGCGCGTTCCTGCGCTTCGACCAGCAGGTCGATCAGCTTCACGGTGCCGCCATCACGGGTTTTGAATGGGCGCCCGTCAGCGCCGTTCATGGTGCCGAAGCCCATGTGTTCCATTTCCATGGGGTGGGTCACGAAGCCGGCCTTGCGGGCCACGGCGAACACCTGCTGGAAGTGCAGCGCCTGGCGCTGGTCGACGAAATACAGGGCGCGGTCGGCTTTGAGCTTGCCGCTGCGGTAGCGCACGGCGGCAAGGTCGGTGGTAGCGTACAGGTAGCCGCCGTCGGCCTTGACGATGATCACCGGCAGCGGGTCGCCATCGGCGTTCTTGAACTCATCCAGGAACACGCACTGTGCGCCGTTGCTCTCGACCAGCATGCCGGCGGCCTTCAGGTCGTTGACCACGTTGATCAGGTCATCGTTGTAGGCGCTTTCGCCCATCACGTCGGCCATGGTCAGCTTGACGTTCAACAGCTCGTAGATCTTCTGGCAGTGCGACAGCGAGATGTCCTTGAACTTGGTCCACAGCGCCAGGCATTCCGGGTCGCCGGCCTGCAGCTTGACGACCAGGCCACGGGCACGGTCGGCGAATGCTTCGGACTCGTCGAAACGCTGCTTGGCCGCGCGGTAGAAGTTTTCCAGGTCAGACAGCTCGTCGCTGGTGATCGGGTTTTCCTGCAGGTACGCCATCAACATGCCGAACTGGGTGCCCCAGTCGCCCACGTGGTTCTGGCGGATCACCGTGTCACCCAAAAACTCCAGTACGCGTGCCACGCCATCACCAATGATGGTGGAGCGCAAATGGCCCACGTGCATCTCTTTGGCCAGGTTGGGTGCCGACAGGTCGACCACCACGCGCTGGGCGCTACCGGCCTTTTGTACGCCGACACGGGCGTCGGCCAGGGCGGCGTCCAGGCGCTGCGCCAGGGCCTGGGTGTTCTGGAAGAAATTCAGAAAGCCGGGGCCGGCGATCTCGACCTTGCTGATCTGCTCGTCAGCCGGCAGTGCGGCGATGAGTTTCTCTGCCAGGTCGCGGGGTTTCATGCCTGCAGGCTTGGCCAGCATCATGGCGATGTTGCTGGCGAAGTCGCCGTTTTTCTTGTCCCGGGCGTTTTCCACCTGGATCGCCGGCGTCAGGCCTTCAGGCAACACACCTTCTTTGACGAGATGGGCGAGGGCTTGTTGAATCAGCTGGCGAATGGTGTCTTTCATGGGGCTCTCTTTCGACCGCAAGCGCGGCGGCGCCTGGAAGCGCGGGTGGAAAAACGGGGTATTATCCGTGGCTATGTCCGGGTTGCCAACCGGTGATGCGCCCAATGGCCGGATCGCGTCGCCTGGCTCGCGGATAAATCCGCTCCTACGGGGGTTGCAGCGCACCTTTAGGCGCTGATTGATCTGCGAAAAAACACCGCGTCAATAAAGGTCTACCGGATCGACATCCAACGACCAGCGTACTTGCCGCCCCGCAGGCATCTGCTCCAGGTGCAGCAACCAACTGCTGAGCAGCCGATGCAGCGGTGCGCGGGCACCGGCTTGCAAGAGTAGCTGGGCGCGATAGCGGCCGGCGCGGCGTTCCATGGGGGCCGGGACCGGGCCGAGAAGTTCGATGCCGCCCAGCTTCAGGTCGTTCAATAGTTGCTCGGCGGCGCTGCAGGCTTCGTCCAGGAATGCTTCGGCTTGCCCCGGCTTATGGGCTTCGGCGCGCAGCAGCGCCAGGTGCGCGAACGGCGGCAGGCCGGCGGCGCGGCGCTCGCTCAGGGCTTGCTCGGCAAAGGCGAAGTAACCTTGTTCGGTCAGTTGCACCAGCAGCGGGTGGTCGGCCAGGTGGGTCTGGATGATCACCTTGCCCGGCTCTTCGGCGCGCCCGGCGCGGCCAGCCACCTGCACGATCAGTTGGGCCATGCGCTCGCTGGCGCGGAAATCGCCGGAAAACAGCCCGCCGTCGGCGTCCAGGATCGAGACCAGGGTCACTCGCGGGAAGTGATGGCCTTTGGCAAGCATCTGTGTGCCGACCAGAATGCACGGCTGGCCCTTCTGGATGGTGGCGAACAACTGATTCATCGCATCCTTGCGCGAGGTGCTGTCGCGGTCGACGCGCAACACTGGGTAATCCGGGAACAAGATGCTCAGGCGCTCTTCGGCGCGCTCGGTGCCTGCGCCCACCGGGCGCAGGTCCACGGTGTTGCACTTGGGGCACTGGCGCGGCACCGGTTCGACGTAACCGCAGTGGTGGCAGCGCAGCTCGCGCGAACGCTGGTGCACCGTGGTGCGCGCGTCGCAGCGCGGGCACTCGGACAACCAGCCGCAGTCATGGCACAACAGCGTCGGCGCAAAGCCGCGGCGGTTCAGGAACACCAATACCTGTTGGCCCTTGGCCAGTGTCTGGCCGATGGCTTGTTGCATCGGGCCGCTGATGCCGCTGTCCAATGGCCGGCTCTTGACGTCCAGGCGCATGAATTTTGGTGGCTGTGCGCCGCCGGCGCGGTGTTCCATTTTCAGCAGGCCGTAGCGCCCGGTGTAGGCGTTGTGCAGGCTTTCCAACGAGGGCGTGGCCGAGCCCAGCACAATCGGAATGTTTTCTTGGCGGGCGCGTACCAAAGCCAGGTCGCGGGCGTGGTAACGCAGGCCTTCCTGCTGCTTATAAGAGCCGTCGTGCTCTTCGTCGATGATGATCAGGCCGGGGTTCTTCATGGGCGTGAACAGTGCCGAGCGCGTACCGATGATGATGTCTGCCTCGCCGTCGCGGGCCGCCAGCCAGGCGTCCAGGCGCTCGCGGTCGTTGACCGCCGAGTGCAGCAGGGCGATGCGGGCGTTGAATCGCTGCTCGAAGCGCGCCAGGGTTTGCGGGCCCAGGTTGATTTCCGGGATCAGCACCAGCGCCTGCTTGCCGGCTTCCAGGGTTTCGCGAATCAGCTGCAGGTAGACTTCGGTCTTGCCACTGCCCGTGACCCCGGCCAGCAAAAAGGCATGAAAGGTGTCAAAGCCGGCGCGCACTGCTTCAAAGGCTGCGCGCTGCTCTGGGTTCAGCGGCAGCTCGGGCTGGGCCAGCCAACGTTCGTGGCGCGCCCCGGGGGCGTGCCGGCGTACTTGGATCTCGACCATGTGCTTGTCCAGCAACAGATCCAGGCTGGTCTTGTTCAGCCCCAACTTGCTTAATAGCTGATGCGGCACGCCGTGCGGGTGCTGGGCCAGGGTGGCCATGGCTTCACGCTGTTTGGGGGCGTTTTTGATGCGTGCATCGTCCATGCGTGCGCCGGGCGCCACCTGCCAGAAGCGTTCCTGGCGCGCCTCGGCCGGCTCGCCCTGGCGTAGCAGCACCGGCAGCGCCCAGCTCAAGGTATCGCCCAGGCTGTGCTGATAATACTGCGCGGTCCACAGGCACAACTTGAACAGCGCCGGCGGCAACGGGGTGACCGGGTCGAGCAGGGCGATGGCCGGCTTGAGCTTGTCGGCCGGCACTTCGCTATGGTCGGCCACTTCCACCAGCATGCCAATCATTTCGCGGCGGCCAAACGGCACTCGCAGGCGCATGCCTGGGGCGAAATCGGCGGCTTTCATGCCTGCCGGTGCCCGGTAGTCGAACAGCCGGCGCAGCGGTGAGGGCAGGGCGAGGCGCAGGATGACGTCGGGCACGCGGGGGTTCTCGAGTGGGGCAAAAGGCAGTGTGTGGCAGGGGCGAATCCTAGCAGACGACAGTCGGTACAAGTGAAAACTTGCGTCATTGACAGTGTCTGGTATGATTTGCGGCCTAATTACGTGCGGTATTCAACAATGGTGTTGAGTGGCGGCACGCAGCCTGAGGAAGTAATCATGAAAGCTGATATCCATCCAGTATACGAAGCCATTGACGCCACCTGCAGCTGCGGCAATGTCATCAAAACCCGTTCGACTCTGGCCAAGCCACTGAGCCTCGACGTTTGCTCCGAGTGCCACCCGTTCTACACCGGCAAACAGAAGACTCTGGATGTTGGCGGCCGTGTTGACCGCTTCAAGACTCGTTTCGGCAGCTTCGGTGCCAAAAAGGCCTGATCTTCCTGATCGAGTTGTACGAAAAGGCGCCCTCCGGGGCGTTTTTTTGTGCCCGGAAAATAAATTGTAGACATTATTTGTTTTGATTGTGAACAGTCTAGCCCGCGCCAGCCGTGGGCCTTGGCAGAAAGTCTAACGGTGCGGCCCTTGACACCAGTGACCGACCAGTCTTGTCGGGTCTTGGCTCTGCGAGTATCCTCGGCGCTCCGAAAAGTCCATAGCAAAAGCGGAACGCCACCATGTCAGATTTGAAAACTGCCGCTCTCGAATACCATGCCCAGCCTCGCCCTGGGAAACTGAGTGTCGAGCTCACCAAACCTACCGCCACCGCCCGCGACCTGTCGCTGGCCTACAGCCCGGGCGTCGCCGAGCCGGTCCGCGAAATCGCGCGTGACCCGGAACTGGCCTACAAGTACACCGGCAAAGGCAACCTGGTTGCAGTAATCTCAGACGGCACCGCCATCCTCGGCCTGGGTAACCTGGGCCCATTGGCTTCCAAGCCTGTGATGGAAGGTAAAGGCGTTCTGTTCAAGCGTTTCGCCGGTATCGACGTGTTCGACATCGAAGTCGATTCCGAAAGCCCGCAAGCGTTCATCGATACCGTGAAGCGCATCTCCATCACCTTCGGCGGCATCAACCTGGAAGACATCAAGGCACCTGAGTGCTTCGAGATCGAGCGCGCCCTGATCGAGCAGTGCGACATCCCGGTATTCCACGATGACCAGCACGGCACCGCTATCGTGACCGCCGCCGGCATGATCAACGCCCTGGAAATCGCTGGCAAAACCCTGGAAGACGCAAAAATCGTCTGCCTGGGCGCCGGTGCGGCCGCTATCTCCTGCATGAAGTTGCTGGTGAGCATGGGTGCCAAGATCGAAAACATCTTCATGGTCGACCGTACCGGCGTGATCCACGCTGGCCGTGACGACCTGAACCAGTACAAGGCCGTGTTCGCCCACGCCACCGAGAAGCGCAGCCTGGCTGACGCGATGGAAGGCGCTGACGTGTTTGTCGGCCTGTCCGGCCCGAACCTGCTGAGCCCGGAAAACCTGAACCGCATGGCGCCGAACCCGATCGTGTTCGCCTGCTCCAACCCAGACCCGGAAATCTCGCCAGAGCTGGCTCACGCCACTCGCAACGACGTGATCATGGCCACCGGCCGTTCGGACTACCCGAACCAGGTCAACAACGTGTTGGGCTTCCCGTTCATCTTCCGTGGTGCCCTGGACGTTCGCGCCAAGCGCATCAACGAAGAAATGAAAATCGCCGCGGCCAACGCCCTGCGTGAACTGGCCAAGTTGCCGGTGCCACAGGAAGTGTGCGACGCCTATGGCGGCATCTCCCTGGAATTCGGGCGTGAGTACATCATTCCGAAGCCAATGGACGCCCGCTTGATCACCGTGATCTCCGACGCCGTGGCCAAGGCCGCGATCGAGACCGGTGTGGCGACCCTGCCGTACCCAAGCAACTACCCGCTCAAAAGCGTGGACGACGTGTTCAACGGCTAAGCCGTTGTAGCGCTCAATAAAAAGCCCCGGCTCGTGAGAGTCGGGGCTTTTTTTGTTTTAAGCCGAACCGTGTGGGGGGGGGGGGCTTCGCGGATAAATCCGCTCCTACAGTGCCAGTAGGAGCGGATTTGTCCGCGAAAGAGCACCGCGCTACATCAGAACAAATCGATCGGCGCCGACTCGTCCGCCGGCAGCGGGCTGCCTGGCGCAGAGCCGTTGCCCAGTTCGTTGACCGACGGCGGCGTGTCTTCGCTCTTGAACAGCTCGAAGTAGGCGTTCGGCGTGCTCGGGCTGGCGGCGCGTCCGCTGACCGGGTCTACCCGCAGGCTGACGATGCCTTCGGGTTCCGCTTGGGTGTGCGCTGGCTTGTCCTTGAGCGCCGCGCCCATGTAGCTCATCCAGATCGGCAGTGCCACGGTGCCGCCAAACTCCTTGTGGCCCAGGGTCTCCGGCTGGTCGAAACCGGTCCACACGGTGGTCATGTAGTCGGCGTTGTAGCCCGAGAACCAAGCATCCTTGGAATCGTTGGTGGTACCGGTCTTGCCCGCCAGGTCGCTGCGGCCCAGGGCCATGGCGCGGCGGCCGGTACCTTTCTTGATCACGTCCTCGAGCATGCTGTTGAGGATAAACGTGGTCCGCCCGTCAACGATGCGCTCGGCCACCGCTGGCGCCTGGATGGCATTGGGGTTGCCCGAGTCGGTGATCGCCGGTGTTTCTGGCGCGGCCACCGGTACGCTGCTGGCCTTGGTTTCGTCGGCTGGCACGCGCGCCGGGTTGGCGACGAACAGGGTGTCGCCGCTGCGGCTTTCGATGCGTTCGATCAGGTAAGGGCTCACCTTGTAGCCGCCGTTGGCGAAGGTGCTCCAGCCGGTGGCGATTTCCATTGGCGTCAGCGTCGCGGTACCCAGTGCCAGCGACAGGTTGCGTGGCAGGTCCTGCTTGTTGAAGCCAAAGCGGGTGATGTAGTCGATGGTGCGATCCACGCCCAAGGCTTGCAGCAAGCGGATCGAGACCAGGTTGCGCGACTTGTACAGCGCTTCGCGCAGGCGGATGGGGCCCAGAAAGGTGTTGGTGTCGTTTTTCGGCCGCCAGACCTTGTCCAGGTACTCGTCGACGAACACGATCGGTGCGTCGTTGACCAGGCTGGCCGGCGTGTAACCGTTGTCCAGGGCGGTGGCGTAGATGAACGGCTTGAAGCTCGAACCCGGCTGGCGCTTGGCCTGCATGGCGCGGTTGTAGTTGCTCTGCTCGAAGGCGAAGCCGCCGACCAGTGCACGGATGGCGCCATTTTGCGGGTCCAGGGACACCAGCGCGCTCTGTGCGGTAGGTGCCTGGCTGAATTTCAGGCTGTCATCGGCTTGACGCTGCACGCGGATCAGGTCGCCCACTTGTGCCACGTCCGAAGGTTGTGTCGGCATCCGGCCCATGCTGTTGGTATTCAGGAATGGGCGGGCCCATTTCATGGTGTCCCAAGCCACGTGCTCCTGCTTGCCGTCGCGATTGATCACGCTCAGCCCGCCACGGTCCACCTGGGTGACGATGACCGGCTCCAGGCCGTTGAGGGGGCGCTGCTTGCCAAGCTCGGTGATCCACGCTTCGCGGGTTTTGCCCGGCAGGCGCGATTCCGGGCCACGGTAGCCGTGGCGCTGGTCGTAGGCGATCAGCCCGTCGGAGACCGCCTTGTTGGCGTCGTCCTGCAGGTTGCTCGGCACGGTGGTGGTTACCCGGAAGCCTTCGGTATAGGCCTCGGCGCCATAGCGCCCGACCATTTCGGCGCGAGCCATCTCGGCGATCCACGGTGCGTTCAGCTCAGGCGTCGGCACGTGGTAGCTGGCATTGATAGGCTCGGCCAGGGCGGCCTGGTAGTCCGCATCGGTGATCTTGCCAAGCTTGAACATACGGCCCAGGATCCAGTCGCGGCGCTCTTTGGCGCGCACGGGGTTGGCCAACGGGTTGAAGCGTGACGGGGCCTTGGGCAGGCCGGCGATCATCGCCATCTGCGCCAGGCTCACATCCCGAATCGATTTACCGTAGTACACCTGGGCGGCAGCTTCGATACCGTAGGCACGGTTACCCAGGTAGATCTTGTTCACGTACAGCTCGAGGATCTCGTCCTTGGTCAACTGACGCTCGATCTGCAAGGCCAACAGGATTTCATTGGTTTTGCGCGAGAAGCTACGCTCGCTGCTGAGGAAGTAGTTTTTCGCCACCTGCATGGTGATGGTGCTACCGCCGGTCTGAATGTGCCCGCTTTTGAACAGCTGGGCAGCGGCGCGCACCAGGCTGCTGGGGTCGACGCCATAGTGGTTTTCGAAATTGTCGTCTTCGGCCGAGAGCAGGGCCTGGATGAAGTGCGGCGGGATGTCGGCGAACTTAATCGGCGAACGGCGCATTTCACCGAACTCTGCTATGAGTTTGCCATCACTGCTGTAGACCCGAAGCGGGATTTGCAGTTGCACGCTCTTGAGCGTCTCAACAGACGGCAGACCAGGGCTAAGATAGAGGTAGGCACCGCTCAGACCGAGCGCCAGCGCGCAGAAAACAGCGAGGAAAGACCACCCGAAAAACTTCAGCAAACGTATCAAGGCTTTTGGATTTCCAGATAAAAGAATGGGTTAGGCGCACAGCCGGCGACAGGGAAAAAAGCGCTGGGCATTATAAGCATTTTTCGGTACGAAGCGTCATTTGCGCTTCTGTCAAGACTGCTATTAAATGCCCTCTACTATAAAGATTCCGTAAGTCACGGATAGTAATAGGGAATCGGTTGTGCTTGGACTCTTCAGCAAGAAAGCGAATTCGCTTTTGGGGATCGACATCAGCTCCACCTCGGTGAAGCTGCTGGAACTCAGCCGTACCGGTAACCGCTACAAGGTCGAGGCCTACGCCGTCGAACCGTTGCCGGCCAATGCCGTGGTTGAAAAAAACATTGCTGAACTCGAAGGGGTCGGGCAGGCGATCAGTCGCGTGCTGGTCAAGGCCCACTCGTCCTGCAAAAGCGCAGCCGTGGCCGTGGCTGGCTCCGCGGTGATCACCAAGATCATCGAAATGGACGCCACCTTGTCCGAAGACGACATGGAAAACCAGCTCAAGGTCGAGGCCGACCAGTACATCCCCTATCCGCTTGAAGAGGTGGCCATCGACTTCGAGGTGCAGGGCTATTCGGCCCGCAACCCCGAGCGCGTCGACGTGCTGCTGGCGGCCTGCCGCAAGGAAAACGTCGAGGTGCGCGAAGCCGCCCTGGCGTTGGCCGGGCTCAGTGCGCGAGTGGTCGATGTCGAGGCCTATGCCCTGGAGCGCGCGTTTGGCCTGCTGACCGAGCAACTGGTGGACGGCGACAAGCCGCTCACCGTGGCGGTGGTCGACATCGGCGCCACCATGACCACCCTCAGCGTGCTGCACAACGGCCGCATCATCTATACCCGCGAGCAACTGTTCGGCGGCCGCCAGCTGACCGAAGAAATCCAGCGCCGCTACGGCTTGTCGATGGAAGAAGCGGGGCTTGCGAAGAAGCAGGGCGGCCTGCCGGACGACTACAACGCCGAAGTGTTGCAGCCGTTCAAGGATGCCGTGGTGCAGCAGGTATCGCGCTCCCTGCAGTTTTTCTTCGCGGCCGGCCAGTTCAATGCGGTCGACTACATCATGCTGGCCGGCGGCACCGCGTCCATCTCCGGGCTCGATCACCTGATTCAGCTGCGCCTGGGCACCCCGGCCATGGTTGCCAACCCCTTCGCCGACATGGCCTTGAGCAGCAAGGTCAATGCCGGTGCGCTGGCCAGCGATGCGCCGGCCCTGATGATTGCCTGCGGCCTGGCGCTGAGGAGCTTTGACTGATGGCAAGGATCAACCTGCTGCCGTGGCGCGAGCAGCTGCGCGAAGAACGCAAGAAACGCTTCCTCACGGCATTGGCCGGCGTGGTCGTGGCGGGTGTGGGCATCATTTTGCTCACCGACCAGTACTACGACAGCCAGATCGACCGGCAGACGGCGCGCAACGAGTTCGTGCAAAAGGAAATCACCGTGCTCGATGGCCGCATCAAGCAGATCAGCGAGCTCAAGGTACGCCGCCAGCAATTGCTGGAGCGCATGAAGATCATCGAAGACCTGCAAGGTAACCGGCCGGTCATCGGGCGGATCTTCGATCAGTTGGCGCGCACCCTGCCGGACGGGGTGTATTTTTCCGATGTGAAGATGGTCGACAAGAACATTGCCATCGCTGGCACCGCCGAATCCAACAATCGTGTATCCGACTTGATGCGCAACCTGGAAGCGTCGCCCTGGCTCGAGGCGCCGACACTGGCCGAGGTCAAGGCCAAGCCCAACGGTGAAGTGGCGCAAAACAACAATTTCCAGTTGTCGGTACGCCAGACTCGCCCACCACTGGAGGGCGACGCCAAATGAATATCTCGCAATGGCTGGAAGACCTGCGCAAGGTCGAACTCAGTGATCTGGACCTGAACAACCTGGGCTCGTGGCCCGTGGCGGTCAAGACGATTGCCGGGGTACTGGTGATGGCCTTGATCCTGGGCCTTGGGTACAACTTCCATATCAGTGATCTGGATGCCCAGTTGGACCAGAAGCGTGCCGAAGAGGCCACGCTGAAAGATCAGTACACGAAAAAGGCCTTCCTGGCGGCCAATCTGGAAACCTACACCGAACAGATGAAGGAGATGGAAACCTCCTTTGGCGCCATGCTGCGCCAACTGCCCAGCGACACCGAGGTGCCGGGGCTGCTCGAAGACATCACGCGCACCGGCTTGGGCGCCGGGCTTGAGTTCGAAGAGATCAAGCTGCTGCCCGAAGTCACCCAGCAGTTTTATATCGAGCTGCCGATACAGATCACAGTGACCGGCAGCTATCACGACCTGGCGACGTTCGTCAGCGGCGTCGCCAGTTTGCCGCGCATCGTGACCCTGCATGACTTTGAAGTTAAGCCTGTGGCCGATACCAACCCCAACCAGTTGCGCATGAGCATCCTGGCCAAGACCTACCGCTACAACGACAAGGGGCTGCAGAAATGAAAGCGCTCCTCAGTGGTGTATTGGTGGCCTGGGTGTTGCTGTTGAGCGGTTGCGGCGACAGTGGTGACTTTGCCGACCTCAAGGCCTTCATGGCCGAGGTCAAGGCGCGGCCCAAGGGTGTGATCGAACCGATCCCGCAGTTCCCGCCGTACCAGGCCTTTACCTATGAAGCCGCCAACCTGCGCAGCCCGTTCCAGCCACCGATCAAGATCGACCTGGCAAGCCGGCAGAAGGGGGCCAGGCAGGTCAAGCCGGACCCGACGCGGGTCAAGCAGTTTCTCGAAGGCTTCAATATCGAGCAGTTCGAGATGGTCGGCACGCTGGCCAACGACACCGGCAAATTCGCCCTTATCAAGGGTGCCGGCGGGGTTTATCGGATCAAAGTAGGTGATTATCTGGGGCGCAACGAAGGCCGCATCGTTACCATCACCGACTCGCAGGTCGATGTCGTCGAAATTGTTCCTGACGGGGAAGGGGGCTGGCTGGAGCGGCCACGCTCCATTCCCCTCAAAGAGCGTTCATGAGAACCGGGTCAAGCATGCATAGTGGAAATCGATAATGAACAGGATTCTTTCAGCCTTCGGCATTTCGCTATGGATAGCGCTGGTTTCGCCGATTGTCGCGGCGACGACGCTCAAGACCCTGGACGTCGCGGCGCTGCCCGGTGATCGGGTCGAGCTCAAGCTGGGCTTTGACGGCCCGGCCATCGCGCCGCGTGGCTACACCACCGAGCAGCCGGCGCGTATTGCCCTGGACATGCCCGGCGTGGTCAACCGCCTGGCCAGCAAGACCCGTGACCTGGGCGTGGGCAATGCCCGCGGCCTGGTGGTGGTCGAGGCCAAGGATCGTACCCGGCTGATCATTAACCTGACCAACCTTGCGCCCTATAGCTCGCGGGTCGATGGCAACAACCTCTATGTGATGATCGGCCAAGGTGCCAAGGAACTGCAGGGTGCCACTGCGGCCCCGGCTCGCACTTTGCCTGCTGCGTCAGCGCCCGTTGCGTTCAAGGCGCCCGTGCCGCCTGGCCGGGCCATCCGCAATGTCGACTTCCAGCGGGGCGAACTGGGCGAGGGCAACGTCGTCATCGACCTGACCGACCCGTCCATCAGTCCGGATATCCAGGAGCAGGGCGGGCAGATCCGCGTCAACTTCAACAAGACCCAACTGCCGGAAGCGCTGCGCGTGCGGCTGGATGTGAAGGATTTCGCCACGCCGGTGCAGTTCGTCAACTCCAGCGCATCGGGTGACAACGCCAGCATCGTCATCGAGCCGGTGGGCGCGTTCGACTACTCCGCCTACCAGACTGAGAACAAGCTGACCATCAGCGTGCGCCCGCTGACCAACGAAGACGTGACCCGCCGCAATGCCGAGCATTTCGTGTACACCGGCGAGAAGCTGTCGCTGAACTTCCAGGACATCGACGTGCGCTCGGTGCTGCAACTGATCGCCGACTTCACCCACTTGAACCTGGTGGCCAGTGACACCGTGCAGGGTGGCATCACTTTACGCCTGCAAAACGTGCCTTGGGACCAGGCGCTGGACCTGATCTTGAAAACCAAGGGGCTGGACAAGCGCAAGGTTGGCAACGTGTTGTTGGTGGCGCCGGCTGAAGAGATCGCCGCGCGCGAACGCCAGGAGCTGGAGTCGCAAAAGCAGATCCAGGAGCTGGCGCCGCTGCGTCGGGAATTGCTGCAGGTGAACTACGCTAAGGCGGCCGACATCGCCAAGCTGTTCCAGTCGGTGACCAATTCCGGCAAGGCGGGTAAAACCGAGGAGCGTGGGTCGATCACCGTCGATGATCGCACCAACAGCATCATCGCCTATCAAACCCAGGAAAGCCTGGACGAACTGCGCCGCATCGTCGCCCAACTGGACATCCCGGTGCGCCAGGTGATGATCGAGGCGCGTATCGTGGAGGCCAACGTCGATTACGACAAGAGCCTGGGCGTGCGTTGGGGCGGCCAGAGCAATACCTCCGGCAACAGTAATTTCACTGCGTACGGTGGCAGCAGCACCACGAGCACCACCACCGCAGCCGGTACCACCACGCCGTTCGTCGACCTGGGGGCTTCCAATGCTACCTCCGGCATTGGCCTGGGCTTCGTGACCAACAACGTATTGCTGGACCTTGAACTGACGGCCATGGAAAAAACCGGTAACGGCGAGGTGGTGTCGCAACCCAAGGTGGTGACCTCCGACAAAGAGACCGCCAAGATCCTCAAGGGCACCGAAGTGCCGTACCAGGAGTCCAGCTCCAGCGGCGCCACGTCGGTGATGTTCAAGGAGGCTGCGCTGTCGCTGGAGGTGACCCCGCAGATCACCCCGGACAACCGCATCATCATGGAAGTGAAGGTCACCAAGGATGAGCCTGACTACCTGAATGAAGTGCTTGGGCAGCCGCCGATCAAAAAGAACGAGGTGAACGCCAAAGTCCTGATCAATGACGGTGAAACCATAGTGATTGGTGGGGTATTCTCCAACACCCAAACAAAAACTGTAGAAAAGGTGCCATTTTTGGGCGATGTGCCTTATGTTGGCCGCCTTTTCCGCAACGATACTGTGTCGGAAGCAAAATCCGAGCTGTTGGTATTCTTGACACCGCGTATCATGAATAACCAGGCGATTGCTGTGAGTCGTTGATTCTGTGCGAAATTTGATACTTGTTGGACCGATGGGTGCTGGCAAAAGCACCATCGGTCGATTGCTGGCCAAAGAGCTTCGGTTGCCGTTCAAGGATTCCGACAAGGAAATCGAACAGCGCACGGGCGCCAATATTCCATGGATCTTCGATCAAGAGGGTGAAGTGGGTTTTCGTGACCGCGAACAGGCCATGCTGATCGAACTATGCGAACACGACGGCCTGGTCCTTGCGACCGGCGGTGGTGCGGTGATGCGCGATAAAAATCGCGAGGCGCTGCATGCCGGCGGTCGCGTGGTGTATCTGCATGCCTCGGTCGAACAGCAGGTCGGCCGTACCGCACGCGATCGCAATCGCCCGTTGCTGCGTACCGCCAACCCCGAGGCCACGTTGCGCGCCTTGCTGGAAATCCGCGACCCGCTGTACCGCGAGATCGCGGACCTGGTGGTCGAAACCGACGAACGCCCGCCGCGCATGGTGGTATTGGATATTCTGGAGCGCCTGCAGCAGTTGCCGCCACGGTAACGCCCGGGCCTTTCTATTCTGAGACAGGGCGCTAGCGCCCGGCTTCACTGTGGGGACACATGCAGACAATCAAGGTTGAACTGGGCGAGCGCAGCTACCCCATCCATATCGGCGAAGGCCTGCTGGGCCAGGCGCAGTTGCTGGCGCCGCATATTCGTGGCCGCCAGGTGGCCATCGTTTCCAACGAGACGGTCGCGCCCCTCTACCTTGAAACACTGACCGGCTCCCTGGGAGCCTACTCGGTGGTGCCGGTGGTGTTGCCCGATGGTGAGGCGCACAAGAATTGGGAAACCCTGCAGACCATTTTCGACGCGCTGCTGACCGCACGCCTGGACCGTCGCGCCACCATTATTGCCCTGGGTGGCGGTGTGATCGGTGACATGGCCGGTTTTGCCGCGGCCTGCTATCAGCGCGGCATCGACTTTATCCAGATCCCGACTACCCTGTTGTCCCAAGTCGATTCGTCGGTGGGCGGCAAGACCGGCATCAACCACCCGCTGGGCAAGAATATGGTCGGCGCCTTCTATCAGCCGCAAGCCGTGCTGATCGATACCGGCACCTTGAAAACCCTGCCGCCGCGTGAACTGTCCGCGGGCCTGGCCGAGGTGATCAAGTACGGGCTGATTTGCGACGAGCCTTTCCTGGCCTGGCTGGAGGACAATGTCGAGGCCCTGCGCGCGGTTGACCAGGCGGCCCTGACGGTCGCCATCAAGCGCTCCTGCGAGGCCAAGGCCGCCGTGGTGAATGCCGATGAGCGCGAGACTGGCGTGCGCGCCACCCTGAATTTGGGCCACACCTTCGGCCACGCCATCGAGACCCAGATGGGGTATGGTGTGTGGCTGCATGGTGAGGCAGTTGCCGCCGGCACGGCCATGGCGCTGGAAATGTCCATGCGCCTGGGCTGGATCAGCCAGCAGGCGCGCGACCGCGGTATCCGTTTGATGAAGCGCGCCGGCTTGCCGGTGGTACCGCCGCAGGAAATGACACCTGCCGATTTTCTGCAGCACATGGCCATCGACAAGAAAGTGATCGACGGCCGTATGCGCCTGGTGTTGTTGCGTCACATCGGCGAGGCCGTGGTGACCGACGACTATCCGCAAGAGGTTCTTCAAGCCACGCTGGCGGCGGATTACCACGCCATCGCGGCTCCGCTTTGAGGTTAATGAGAGCTCCATGACAAGTCTGCATGCCGATGAGGCCTTCCTGGGCCACTTCCAGTTGGATCATGACCCCTTCGCTGCGCGGGTGCCTGGCTTCAAGTTCTTCCCGGCCCAGCGCAAACCGGTACTGGGGCAGTTGCACCACCTGGCGCGCTACAGCCAGTTGCTGCTGGTGGTCACCGGGCCTCAGGGCAGCGGCAAGACCCTGCTGCGCCAGGCCCTGGTCGCCAGCACCAACAAGCAGTCGGTGCAAAGCGTGGTCATTTCCGCACGTGGTGCGGGTGATGCCGGCAGCGTCCTGGGCCAGATCGCCCAGGCGTTGAACGTACAGCAGGCCGATACCACGCAAATCCTCTCGCAGGTGGTGCAACTGGCACTCACTGGCCAGGAAGTGTATTTGCTGGTGGACGATGCGGAACAACTTGAGCATTCCGCACTCGAAGCCCTGCTGACGTTGGCAGCCGGTACGCCGGAAGGTCGCCCGCACGTGTTCCTGTTTGGCGAGGCCACGGTCATCGACGGCCTGGAAACCCTGGCAGGCGAGCAGGAACGCTTCCATGTTATCGAGCTGCAACCGTATAGCGTCGATGAAACCCGCGAGTACCTGGCCCAGCGTCTGGAAGGGGCCGGTCAAGGGATTCAGTTGTTCACCAATGATCAGATTGCCGATATTCATGAGAATTCCGAAGGCTGGCCTGGCGCAATCAACCAGGTCGCCCGCGATGCAATGATCGAGGCCATGATCGCAAGCCGCTCGGCGGTGAAGCGTCCATCTATGGGGTTCAAAATGCCAAAAAAACACGTACTGGCACTGACTGCGGTCGTTGTCGTCGCAGTGGCCGCGGCTGCTTTGCTTCCGGGTCGCAACAAGGCGCCCACTACCCCGGCCGCGCCCGCTACCGAGCAGGCACAGTTGCCGCTGGGCCAAGGCACGCCGGGTAACGCCCAGGCTAATCAGGACGGCGGCCCGGCGATCGAATTCGCGGGTTCCTCCAAGCCCATGCCACTGCCGTTGGTCGGCCAGTCGCAACCCGTCATGCGCGGCCCGCTGGCCGATGCCACCGGCTCCGGTGATGGCGAAGAAAACACCCTTGCGGCCAATACTGCGCTGCAGCCACCCACGGTGACCACCACCGCTCCACCACCTGGCGTGCAGGCAGGCCCTGCGCCAACGCCAGTGCCGCTGCCAACCCCGGCGCCGCGCCCAGCAGCGCCTGTGGCCGCCGCCAAGCCCGCACCCGCCCCGGCCGCCAAGCCTGCGCACGTTGCCGCTGCAGAGAAGCCTGCGCCAGCCAAGGCCGCCGAGAAGCCAGTGGCCAAAGCCGTGGCCGGCGGTGGGTGGTACACCGCCCAGGCGCCGGGTAACTACGTGGTGCAGATCCTTGGCACAAGCTCCGAAGCCACGGCCCAAACCTACGTGCGCGAGCAGGGCGGCGAGTACCGTTACTTCAAGAAAACCCTGCAGGGCAAACCCCTGTACGTGATTACCTACGGCAGTTTTGCCAACCGCGATGCAGCGGTTGCGGCAATCAAGAACTTGCCAGCGAAGGTCCAGGCTGGTAAACCTTGGCCTCGGACAGTCGCCAGCGTTCAACAGGAACTGTCGGCGGCTCGCTAAATGTCGGTTGGCACCATCCCCGCCTACCGCTGAGCGTCTCCTGAAACGAACCAGAGCCTGCTGCGTAAACCGCGGCAGGCTTTTGCGTCCCAGACGGTTTATGGCTACCCGCTATTGCTGTCCAGGCTGATAAGCTTCAGACTCAAGCAAATGTCGCTATCACGACATGTCGCTTAAAAACATTCAGAAATGCGACATGAATTTACGCGGTTTCGTCGCTAAATTTGTGGGCGACCCTGTCGCTGTGTACAATGACCTCCCTTTTGCCCCTGCAAAGCTGGCGTACGTTCGGCGCGGTTGGTAAGCGGTTGAATTGAAAAGAAATTTGCCTCTAACGGAGGCAGCCTGGTGAGAAAGTGTCTATGAAAACAGGTCTGTACCAACCCGATGAATTCAAGGACAACTGTGGTTTCGGGCTGATTGCCCATATGACGGGCGAACCCAGTCACCACCTGTTGCAGACGGCCATTGAGGCCCTGACCTGCATGACCCACCGCGGTGGGATCAACGCCGACGGCAAGACCGGTGACGGTTGCGGTCTGCTCATGCAGAAACCTGACCTGTTCCTGCGCGCCACCGCCAAGGACGCGTTCGGCATTGAATTGCCCAAGCAATACGCCGTGGGCATGGTGTTCCTGAACAAGGGCGACGCCCGCGCCGACGCAGCCCGCGAAAACATGAACCGCGAGATCCTCGCCGCTGGCCTGACGTTGTTCGGCTGGCGCCAGGTGCCTATCGACACCAGCGTCCTGGGCCGCCTGGCCTTGGAGCGCCTGCCGAAAATCGAGCAGGTGTTCATTGGTGGCGAAGGCCTGAGCGATCAGGAATTCGCGATCAAGCTGTTCAGTGCCCGTCGTCGCTCGTCCGTGGCCAACGCCGCCGATACCGACCACTACATCTGCAGCTTTTCGCACAAGACCATCATCTACAAAGGCCTGATGATGCCGCGTGATTTCACGGCATTCTTCCCGGACCTGAGCGATGAGCGCCTGCAAACCGCGATTGCGGTCTTCCACCAGCGCTTCTCCACCAACACCCTGCCGAAGTGGCCGCTGGCCCAGCCCTTCCGCTTCCTCGCCCACAACGGCGAGATCAACACCATCACCGGCAACCGCAACTGGGCCCAGGCCCGTCGCACCAAGTTCGCCAACGATTTGATCCCGGACCTTGAAGAACTCGGCCCGCTGGTCAACCGCGTAGGCTCGGACTCCTCCAGCATGGACAACATGCTGGAACTGATGGTGACCGGTGGCATCGACCTGTTCCGCGGCGTGCGCATGCTGATTCCGCCAGCGTGGCAGAACGTGGAAACCATGGACCCCGACCTGCGGGCGTTCTATGAGTACAACTCCATGCACATGGAGCCGTGGGACGGCCCGGCCGGCGTCGTGCTGACCGAAGGTCGCCACGCCGTGTGCCTGCTCGACCGCAACGGCCTGCGACCGGCGCGCTGGGTGACTACCAAAAATGGCTACATCACCCTCGCCTCGGAAATCGGCGTGTGGAACTACAAGCCAGAAGACGTCATCGCCAAGGGCCGCGTAGGCCCGGGCCAGATCTTTGCCGTGGACACCGAAACCGGCCAGATCCTCGACACCGACGCCATCGACAACCGCTTGAAGTCGCGCCACCCGTACAAGCAATGGCTGCGCAAGAGTGCCCTGCGCATCCAGGCGACCATGGAAGACAACGACCACGGGTCGGCCTTCTACAATGGTGACCAGCTCAAGCAATACATGAAGATGTACCAGGTAACGTTCGAAGAGCGTGACCAGGTACTGCGCCCATTGGGCGAGCAGGGCTACGAAGCGGTCGGCTCCATGGGCGACGATACGCCAATGGCCGTGCTGTCGCGCCGTGTGCGCACGCCTTACGACTACTTCCGCCAGCAGTTCGCGCAGGTCACCAACCCGCCGATCGACCCGCTGCGCGAAGCGATCGTGATGTCGCTGGAAATCTGCCTGGGTGCCGAGCGCAACATCTTCCAGGAGTCGCCGGAGCATGCTTCGCGCGTAATCCTCAGCTCGCCGGTCATCTCCCCGGCCAAGTGGCGCTCGCTGATGAACCTGGACCTGCCAGGCTTCGAGCGGCAGATCATCGACCTGAACTACGACGAGAGCGTGGGCCTGGAAGCGGCCGTGCGCAACATCGCCGACCAGGCCGAAGAAGCCGTGCGCAGCGGTCGTACCCAGATCGTGCTGAGCGACCGGCACATTGCCCCGGGCAAGCTGCCGGTTCACGCATCCCTGGCCACCGGCGCGGTGCACCACCGCCTCACCGAAAAAGGCCTGCGCTGCGACAGCAACATCCTGGTCGAGACCGCCACCGCGCGTGACCCGCACCACTTTGCCGTGCTGATCGGCTTTGGCGCCTCGGCGGTGTACCCGTTCCTGGCCTACGAAGTGCTGGGCGACCTGATCCGTACCGGTGAAGTACTGGGCGACCTCTATGAGGTGTTCAAGAACTACCGCAAGGGCATCACCAAGGGCCTGCTCAAGATCCTCTCGAAAATGGGCATCTCGACCGTGGCCTCGTACCGCGGTGCGCAGCTGTTCGAGGCCATCGGCCTGTCCGAAGAAGTGTGCGAGCTGAGCTTCCGTGGCGTGCCGAGCCGCATCAAGGGTGCGCGTTTCGTCGACATCGAAGCCGAACAAAAAGCCCTGGCGGCCGAAGCCTGGAGCCCGCGCAAGCCGATCCAGCAAGGCGGCCTGCTGAAGTTTGTGTACGGCGGTGAATACCATGCCTACAACCCTGACGTGGTCAGCACCCTGCAAGCTGCCGTGCAGCAGGGTGACTACGCCAAGTTCAAGGAATACACCGCGCTGGTCGACACCCGCCCGGTGTCGATGATCCGCGACCTGTTCAAGGTCAAGGAGCTGGACACCCCGCTGGCCATCGACGAGATCGAGCCACTGGAAGCCATCCTCAAGCGTTTCGACTCGGCGGGTATCTCGCTGGGTGCGCTGTCGCCCGAGGCGCACGAAGCCTTGGCCGAAGCCATGAACCGCATGGGCGCACGCTCCAACTCCGGCGAGGGCGGTGAAGACCCTGCTCGCTACGGCACCATCAAAAGCTCCAAGATCAAGCAAGTGGCCACCGGCCGTTTCGGGGTCACCCCGGAATACCTGGTTAACGCTGAAGTACTGCAGATCAAGGTAGCCCAGGGCGCCAAGCCGGGCGAAGGCGGCCAGTTGCCAGGCGGCAAAGTCAATGGCCTGATCGCCAAGCTGCGTTACGCGGTGCCAGGCGTGACCCTGATCTCGCCACCGCCGCACCACGACATCTACTCGATCGAAGACTTGTCGCAGCTGATTTTTGACCTCAAGCAGGTCAACCCGCAGGCGCTGGTCTCGGTCAAGCTGGTTGCCGAAGCTGGCGTGGGCACCATCGCCGCCGGCGTGGCCAAGGCCTATGCCGACCTGATCACCATCTCCGGCTACGACGGCGGCACCGGTGCATCACCACTGACCTCCATCAAGTACGCGGGCGCCCCGTGGGAACTGGGCCTGGCGGAAACCCACCAGACCCTGCGCGGCAACGACCTGCGCGGCAAGGTCCGGGTACAGACCGATGGCGGCCTGAAAACCGGCCTGGACGTGATCAAGGCCGCTATTCTGGGCGCTGAAAGCTTCGGCTTCGGCACCGCGCCAATGATCGCCCTGGGTTGCAAATACTTGCGTATCTGCCACCTGAACAACTGCGCCACCGGTGTTGCCACTCAGAACGAGAAGCTGCGTAAAGACCACTACATCGGCACCGTCGACATGGTGATCAACTTCTTCACCTACGTGGCTGAAGAAACCCGTGAGTGGCTGGCCAAGCTGGGCGTGCGTTCCCTGGGCGAGCTGATCGGGCGTACCGACCTGCTCGAGATCCTGGAAGGCGAAACCGCCAAGCAGAACCACCTGGACCTGACGCCGTTGCTGGGCAGCTCGCACATCCCGGCCGACAAGCCGCAGTTCTGCGAAGTGGACCGCAACCCACCGTTCGACAAAGGCCTGCTGGCCGAAGAGATGGTGGAGCTGGCCAAGGGCGCTATCGCGGCCAAGTCTGGCGGCGACTACAGCCTGGACATCTGCAACTGCGACCGTTCGATCGGCGCGCGCATCTCCGGTGAAATCGCCCGGGCCCATGGCAACCAAGGCATGGCCAACGACCCGGTGACCTTCCGCTTCAACGGCACTGCAGGCCAGAGCTTCGGGGTGTGGAACGCCGGTGGCTTGAACATGTACCTGCAAGGCGATGCCAACGACTACGTCGGCAAAGGCATGACCGGCGGCAAGCTGGTAATCGTGCCGCCTAAAGGCAGCCCGTTCAAAACCCAGGACAGTGCCATCATCGGCAACACCTGCCTGTACGGCGCCACGGGCGGCAAGCTGTTTGCCGCTGGTACCGCGGGCGAGCGTTTCGCGGTGCGTAACTCCGGCGCCCACACGGTCGTGGAAGGCACGGGTGACCATTGCTGTGAATACATGACCGGTGGTTTTGTCTGCGTACTGGGCAAGACGGGTTACAACTTCGGCTCCGGCATGACCGGTGGTTTCGCCTACGTGCTGGACCTGGACAACTCTTTCGTTGACCGGGTAAACCACGAACTGGTTGAAATCCAGCGCATCAGCGGCGAGGCGATGGAAGCCTACCGCAGCCATATCCAGCGCGTCCTGGCTGAGTACGTCGAAGAAACCGACAGCGAGTGGGGCCGAAACGTCTGGGAAAACCTGGACGACTACCTGCGCCGCTTCTGGTTGGTCAAGCCTAAAGCAGCGAGCTTGAAATCTCTGCTGAGCAGCACTCGCGCAAACCCCCAGTAGCTGCAAGCTTTAAGCTGCAAGCTAGAAGCTGGGCAGTGTTGAGTGTTGCGGAATGTGATTTTCTTGTGGCCTCAAGCTCACGGCTTGAGGCTGCATACAAGAGGTTTTAACATGGCTGAACGTCTGAGTAATGACTTCCAGTTCATCGAGGTCGGGCGCAAGGATCCGAAGAAGAAACTGTTGCGTCAACGCAAGAAAGAGTTCGTAGAGATCTACGAACCCTTCAAACCCCAGCAGTCGGCCGACCAGGCCCACCGCTGCCTGGGTTGCGGTAACCCGTATTGCGAATGGAAGTGCCCGGTGCACAACTTCATTCCCAACTGGTTGAAGCTGGTGGCCGAGGGCAACATCCTCGCCGCCGCCGAGCTGTCGCACCAAACCAACACGCTGCCCGAAGTGTGCGGCCGCGTATGCCCGCAAGACCGCCTGTGCGAGGGTGCCTGCACCCTGAACGACGGTTTTGGCGCGGTGACCATCGGTTCGGTGGAGAAGTACATCACCGACACCGCGTTCGCCATGGGCTGGCGCCCGGACATGTCCAAGGTCAAACCAACCGGCAAGCGTGTCGCCATCATTGGCGCCGGGCCTGCCGGCCTGGGCTGCGCCGATGTGCTGGTGCGCGGCGGCGTGACCCCGGTGGTGTTCGACAAGAACCCGGAAATCGGTGGCCTGCTGACCTTCGGTATCCCGGAGTTCAAGCTGGAAAAAACCGTGCTCAGCCATCGCCGCGAAGTGTTCAGCGGCATGGGCATCGAGTTCCGCCTGAACACCGAGGTGGGCAAGGACGTGAC
Organism: Pseudomonas abieticivorans; assembly: GCF_023509015.1. Taxonomy (NCBI): domain Bacteria; kingdom Pseudomonadati; phylum Pseudomonadota; class Gammaproteobacteria; order Pseudomonadales; family Pseudomonadaceae; genus Pseudomonas; species Pseudomonas abieticivorans. The sequence goes on along the minus strand of NZ_CP094975.1, from coordinate 2,121,811 downwards.
CATGGAGCAACTGCTCGAAGAATACGATGCCGTATTCATGGGCATGGGCACCTACACCTACATGAAGGGCGGCTTTGCCGGTGAAGACCTGCCAGGCGTGCATGACGCGTTGGACTTCCTGATCGCCAACGTCAACCGCAACCTGGGCTTTGAAAAGTCGCCGGAAGATTTCGTCGACATGAAAGGCAAGCGCGTGGTGGTACTGGGCGGCGGTGACACGGCGATGGACTGCAACCGCACCTCCATCCGCCAAGGCGCCAAGGCCGTTACCTGTGCCTATCGTCGTGACGAAGCGAACATGCCGGGCTCGCGCAAAGAGGTGAAGAACGCCAAGGAAGAAGGCGTGAAGTTCCTCTACAACCGCCAGCCAATCGCCATCGTTGGCGAGGACAAGGTTGAAGGCGTGAAGGTGGTCGAGACCCGTCTCGGCGAGCCTGATGCCCGTGGCCGTCGCAGCCCCGAGCCGATCCCGGGTTCCGAAGAGATCATCCCGGCCGACGCCGTGGTCATCGCGTTCGGTTTCCGCCCAAGCCCGGCGCCGTGGTTCGAGCAGTTTGCGATCAGCACCGACAGCCAGGGCCGCGTGGTGGCCCCGGAGCAGGCGCAGTACAAGCACCAGACCAGCAACCCGAAGATCTTCGCGGGCGGCGACATGGTGCGCGGTTCTGACCTGGTGGTTACCGCGATCTTCGAAGGCCGCAACGCGGCTGAAGGGATCATGGATTACCTGGGCGTCTGAGACGCGCTTGACTCAAAACGGCCGCGCTTGCGGCCGTTTTGCTTGGTGGTCGCCGGTCTGGGCCATTCTCCTACGCTCCATTCAGAAGTTTCCTGTTTGTGGTCGGATCGGCCTGACTGATTGCCCGGCGCCCCCTCCCTAGAATCCCAGTGCATGCACTAACTTGAACGAGATCGCATGTTTCTGCGGTTACTGGTGGTGCATCATCAGGGAATCTCACGATGCCAACCACTTACCTACGCAAAGGCGCCGGCATTGCCGCGCTGGTTTCTCTCTCGGCCCTTTTGCTGGCCAGCCAGCAGGCAGCGGCCCATGGCTACATCAGCAGCCCGCCGTCGCGGGACTTCGCTTGTCGCGGTACGCCACCACTGAACAGCGGTTGTGGCGCGGCAGCCGACGAGCCGCAAAGCGTGGGTGAAACCACCAAGGGCTTTCCAAACTCGCCCATCAAGGATGGCGAGCTCGTCAGCGGCGGGGCCAACAATTTCGCCGCCATGAACATTCAGTCCTCCTCGCGCTGGCATCAGTTTGAAGTGCAGGACCGCGCGATCGAGTTCGACTGGTATTTCACCACTGCCCATAAAGCGACGCGCTTCGAGTATTTCATCACCAAGGTTGGTTGGAACCCCAATGTGCCGCTGGCGCGTGCTTCCTTCGACTTGGCGCCTTTCTGCAAAGTGGAGCTCAACGGTGCCATGCCCGCCAAGGACAATGGCAACCTCTTCGAAAAGCATCGCTGCCAACTACCCGGCGATCGCAATGGTTACCATGTGATCTACGGCGTGTGGACGGTGGACGACACGCCGATGGCCTTCCACAAGGCGGTTGACGTCAACATCCAGGCCGATGGTTTTGACGATGGCTGGAAGCAATTGGGCGCGCTGGGGCCACTGCGGCCCCTGATCGCGGGTGACGCAGTGGTCGCCAGGGCGTTTGTCGGCGGTGTCGAAAATGACCAGTACACGGTCACCCTGCCGATCCTGTCGGCGCAAGATGGCGTGGCCGATAACTGGAGCCTGGCCCTGGCCAACAAGGTCAACGACCAACATCCCCTGGTGCGTGCGGGCGTGCGGGACCAGCAGGGCAACATCGAACCCATTCGAGGGCTCAATGCCTTCTTTGCGAAGCCGGAAAGCGGCATCACCTCATACGCCACACGTTTTGACCTGGTGGGCGACCCCGATGCATTTGCTCGCCTGGAAAACCTGCAAGCGGAGTACGAACTGGTCAAGGGCCAGGTAGATATCGACTTCAGCGTGGCCACTAATCGCAAATTGCTGGTCGAGGTGACTGTTTTCGATCAGGACGCCAAGCAGGTCGGCAAGCAGAGCCAGGTGGTCGATGCCACCACCGCGAACCTGACCGTCAGGGTTGGCAGCCGGCCGGGTCTGCATAACATCAAGCTGGTGGCCACGAGCGAGGATGAGCGCATTAACCTGCAGGACCTGAAGACGGTGCAACTGACCGGCGAGGACAGCGCTTACGAGCATGTTTTCCCGCAGGGGCTTGGTACCTACAAGGGCGCAACCCTGGTACTGCAACCGAAGAATGGCAAGGTGTACGAGTGCAAGTCCGACCAACTGGCAAGTTGGTGCAATAGCTACAACGCCTCCGCCACTCAGTATGAACCAGGCATAGGGTTTGCCTGGACGCAGGCCTGGCTGGAGCGATAAGCGCCCATGCGGGTGATCGCCGCCCTGTATGCCCGTCGCTGTTGGCGGGCATTGCCCCGTGCCTTGTTGCTGATCTTGCCGATGGTGGTGTTGGGGCAGGCCGGTTGGCTGGCCTGGCAAGAAGGGGGGCGCCGCTCGGCCACGGCAATAGCGCCACCAGAGCCTGTGCCAGCCGCCGAGCCTGTCGCTTTTCAGGGGCAGGCCATCGCGGCGGTGCTGGGCCTGGCAGAGCAGGCCGAGGTGCAGGGTGGTGGTGTCGTCTTGAAAGCTACGGTTGCCTCGCACGGTGGCCAGCCTGCCGCGCTCATGGCCCATGCAGGTACCGAGCAATGGTACCGGGTGGGCGATGCCTTGCCGGGTGGTGCCCGGCTGCGACGAGTGGAAGCCGGGCGTGTGGTGCTCTGGCAAGACAAGTCGTGAACAGCGCCTGGGGCTGCAACCGGCCACTGTATGGTTGAGCGCAGCCATGCCAGCAGTGAACAACCCTCCCGTCCATTTGTGGCCCACTGCCGCGCCTGTATCGAGCCCCCCATGAACATGCCCCGCGGGTACCTGTTGGCCTTGCTGATGTTTGTCGGCCTGGCATCTGCCGATGACCGCCGTTGGCAGCTGTCAATGAAGGATGCCGAGTTGCGCGACGTGGTCCATGAGGTCTCGGCGATCCTTGGCGTTACCGTTGTGCTGGATCCGCGGGTGAAAGGCCGCATTACCGTGATGTCCGAGCAGCAGCTGGACCGTGAAGGCGTGCGCCAACTGTTCCACTCGGTACTGGAGGCCAATGGCTTTGCCGCTATCGATGAGGGTGATCGCCTGCTGGTCATTCCGGCGGGCGAAGCCAAGGGGTGGGGCGGCGTGCAGCCCGCCAGCGCGCATTTCACCACCCGGGTGATACCGCTGCATACCGCCGTGGCGGCAGACATCGCCAGCCTGCTGCGGCCCCTGGTTTCGGCCAACGGCTACATCGGCTCGCTGCCGTCGGCCAATGCCTTGGTCATGACCGACAGCGCAAGCAATGTCAGGCGCCTCGAAGCCTTGGTGCGCCAACTCGACTCGGGCGCCAACCTGTCCCATGAAGTGCTGGAGCTGCGCCATGGCCTGGCCAGCGAGGTGGCCAAGTTGCTCGAACCTTCACCCGGCAAGGCGGTTGGCGAAGGCATGGGCCAAGTGATTGCCGACACCCGCGGCAATCGCCTGCTGGTCATTGGCAGTGATCAGGCGCGTCGCCGCCTGGTCGGCCTGGCTCGCTCGCTGGACACCCCGGCCAACGACAAGGCAGACAACTCGCTGGTGCTGCGCTTGCGTCACGGCGATGCCGGGCAGTTGGCCGAAGTGCTCGATTCAGTGGCGCAGCGCATGGGCCAGGTGGCTAACCCTGGCGTAGGCAAGGCGCCGCTGGCGGCCGCCAGCGAGGTGCTGGTACGCGCCGATGAAAGCCAGAACGCCCTGGTGCTGATTGCCGAGCCAGCGCAACTGCGAACCCTGGCGCGGATCGTCCAGCAACTTGACCAGCCGCGCGCTCAGGTGCTGATCCAGGCGGCGATCGTCGAGGTGTCCGGTGACGTCAGTGAGGCGTTAGGCGTGCAGTGGGGCTTGAACCGTGGTGATGTCAGCGGCGGTATCAACTTTCCAGGCGCTGGCATAAGCCCTGGCAACCTGTTCGGCAAGGGCGAGCTCATATGGCCGCAAGGGGCGGTGTTGGGCGTGGGCAGCGACCGTTTTGGCGTGCTGGTCAGCGCCCTGGCCAGCAACAGCCACAGCAATCTACTCTCCACCCCGAGCCTGTTGACCCTGGATAACCAGCAGGCAGAGATTTTGGTGGGGCAGAACGTGCCGTTTCAAACGGGCAGTTACACCACCTCCAGCAGCGGTGCCGACAACCCCTTCACTACCGTGGAGCGCAAGGACGTCGGCATCAGCCTGAAGATCCGCCCGCACATCAACCAAGGCGCGACCCTGCGGTTGGAGGTGGAGCAAGAGAGCTCGGAAATCGCCCCTGGCAGCACCGCCTCCGACTTGATCACCAACAAGCGGGCGTTGAAAAGCACCATCCTGGCCGATGATGGCGAGATCATCGTGATCGGCGGCCTGATGAAAGACAGCGTGCGCCAACAGGAAACCGGCGTGCCTTTGTTGCGCCATATTCCCTGGGCCGGCCGGCTGTTCAGCTGGAACCGCGACGAGCAGGTCAAGACCAACCTGATGGTATTCCTGCGGCCCACCATCGTGCGTGGCAAACAGGACATCGGGCGCTTCAGCGAAGGCAGCTACCAGCAGTTGCGCGGCTCGCAGCGTGGCAACGATCCAGTGCTGCTGCCCAACGAGCTCAAGGATGTGTTCGGCCAAGGGCAAGCGCAATGAGCGGCCTGCCGTTTGCCTTCGCTCGCCGCCAGGGCGTGTGCCTGGCCGACCAAGGCCAGCGCTACCTGTTGCGCCAGGGCGCACCGCTCACTGCCTTGGCCGAAGCCATGCGTAGCTGTGGCGCACCCGTCCAGGTGCAAGTGGTGGATGGCGAGGCCTATGCCGAACAATTGGCCCAGGCGTATCGGGATGGGCGCAGCGCCGCCGAGCAAGTGGCCGGGGACTTGGACAGCGACCTGGACCTGGTCAGCGTGGCCGACCAACTGCCACAGACCGCCGATCTGCTGGAGCAAGAGGGCGATGCGCCGATCATCCGTTTGATCAATGCATTGCTCGCCGAGGCCGTGCGCGCGCAGGCCTCGGATGTGCACCTGGAAACCTACGAGCATCACCTGAGCGTGCGCCTGCGCATCGACGGTCAGTTGCGCGAAATCCTGCGCCCGCGCCGTGAGCTGGCCAATCTGCTGGTGTCGCGGCTCAAGGTCATGGCCCGTCTGGATATTGCCGAACGCCGCGTGCCCCAGGACGGGCGCATGGCGCTACGCCTGGCCGGGCATGAAGTGGATGTGCGGGTATCGACCCTGCCATCGGCTCACGGCGAGCGCGTGGTGTTGCGCCTGCTCGACAAGCAGGCCGGGCGCTTCAACCTCGAAGGGTTGGGTTTGCCCGCGGCTACTCTGGCGCGCCTGCGCGAGGTGCTGGCGCGGCCGCATGGCATCGTACTGGCCACCGGGCCTACCGGTTCGGGCAAGACCACCAGCTTGTACGCGGCACTGATGGCCCTCAACGACCAAACCCGCAACATCCTCACCGTCGAAGACCCGGTGGAATACCACCTGCCCGGCATCGGCCAAACGCCGGTCAACCCAAAGGTCGACATGACGTTTGCCCGTGGTTTGCGTGCCATCCTGCGCCAAGACCCCGACGTGGTGATGGTGGGTGAGATCCGCGACCGCGAAACGGCCGAGATCGCCGTGCAGGCCTCGCTGACCGGCCATCTGGTGCTGTCGACGCTGCATACAAACAGCGCCGTGAGCGCGGTCACGCGGTTGATGGACATGGGCGTGGATGCCTATCTGCTGGCGTCTTCACTGGTGGCGGTGCTGGCCCAGCGGCTGGTTCGGGTGTTGTGCGCGCACTGCAAGGTCGCCTGCCCGTTGGCGCCCGCCGAACAGCAGCGCCTTGGGCTGTCGGGCGATTGCGCCGCCCAGGTCTATGCCGCAAAGGGGTGCCAACACTGCCAGCAGGGTTACCACGGCCGCCAGGGGATCTACGAATTGCTGGTAGTCGATGCAACGCTTGCCCGGCTGATCCACGCGGCGGCCAGCGAGGGCGACCTGCAGGCGGCGGCTCGCCTGGCCGGGCCAGGGCTGTTCCAGGATGGCGTACGCCTGGTGCTGGACGGCGTGACCAGTGTCGATGAGTTGTTACGCGTGAGCCGGGACACCTGAACATGGGCCAGTTTCGTTACCGTGCCCAAGCCTCTGATGGGCGGCGCCACACCGGCCAGCAGCAGGCCGACACGCCGCGTCAGGCACGCCAACTGCTGCGCGACAAGGGCCTGCGGGTGCTGAGCCTGGCACCGGTGCGCTCATGGCTGCTGGGTTGGCCAGCAGTGCTGGGCAAGGCAGACCTGGCGTTGCTGACCCGTCAGTTGGCCACGCTGATACAGGCCGCCATGCCGCTGGAAGAGGCCCTGGCCGCAGTGGCGGCGCATGCTGCAAAGCCTCGCTTGGTCGGCCTGGTGCACGCTTTGCGCAAGCATATCCTGGAAGGGCACAGCCTGGCCCAGGCATTGGCGCTTTACCCGCGTGCCTTCCCGGAACTGTTCCGCGCCACGGTGGCGGCCGGCGAGCGCAGCGGGCACCTGGGGGCAGTGCTCGAACAACTGGCCGACTACACCCAGGCCCGCCAGGCTGCGGCGCAACGGCTGCAGATGGCGCTGGTGTACCCGCTGATTCTGCTGCTGGCGTCGGTGGCCATCGTTACTTTCCTGCTGGGGTACGTGGTGCCGGACGTGGTGGCGATGTTCGTCGACAGCGGCCAGGCCCTGCCTTTACTCACCGAGGCGCTGATCGCCGTCAGCGGCGCGCTGCGCCGGCATGGCTGGCTGTTGCCGATCGTGGCGGGCTTGGCGGTACTGGCCAGTGCCGCCGCCTTGCGCAAGCCCCGGGTACGCCAGGGGTGGCACGCCTGGCTGTTGCGCCTGCCGGTGCTCGGCAGCACCGTGCGGGCGGTGGAGGCGGCGCGCTTTGCCAGCACCCTTTCAATCATGGGCCGCAGCGCAGTGCCGCTGTTGGACGCACTGCACATCGCCGCCAGCGTGGTCGGCAACCTGGCCATTCGTGCGCGCCTGCACCGCGTGGCCCAAGCGGTGAGCGAGGGCGCCAGCTTGACCCAGGCACTGACGAGCAGCGGCGACATCCCGCCGATGATGCTGCACATGATCGCCAGTGGTGAGCGGGTGGGCGAACTGGACCACATGCTGCAGCGCGCCGCCGACCAGCAGGAGAAAACCCTCGCCGCGCAGATCGCCTTGCTGGTCAGCCTGTTCGAGCCACTCATGCTGGTGGTGATGGGCGGCGTGGTGCTGTTGATCGTCATGGCCATCCTGCTGCCCATCCTCAGTCTCAACCAATTGGTGAATTGAATGAACAACAAACGCGGTCAGCGCGGCTTCACTCTGATCGAAATCATGGTCGTGGTGGTGATCATCGGTGTGCTCGGCGCCCTGGTGGTGCCACAGTTCATGAACCGCCCCGACCAGGCCAAGGTCACCGCTGCGCGCAGCGACCTGCAGGCCCTGGCCACGGCACTGGAAATGTACCGGCTGGACAACTTCGCCTACCCCACCACGCAACAGGGCTTGCAGGCGCTGGTCAAACGCCCCTCCGACCCGCCGCTACCACGCAACTGGAGCGCCCAGGGTTACTTGCGCAGCCTGCCCCGCGACCCCTGGGGCAACGTGTACCAATACCTGAACCCGGGGCAGCGGGCCACGGTGCCCTACGACCTCTACAGCCTGGGTGCCGATGGCGTGCCCGGCGGCGAGGCGCTGGCCGCGGATATTGGCAACTGGGATGAGTGACGATGGTCGACGTGCGTGGTTTCACCCTGTTGGAAGTGTTGGTGGTGCTGGTGCTGATCGCCGTGGTGGCCGGCATGGTCAACCTGGCCGCCGGTCCCAACCTGGGTCGCGATGCACGGTATCAGGCGCAGGGCCTGGTGGCCTTGCTGGACGCCAGTCGCCAGCAGGCGGTTCTGGAGGGTCGCCAGCTTGGCATCGCGTTCACGCACCACGGTTATCAACTTTGGCAATGGCAGGGCCAGCGTTGGCAGCCGCTGCAACGCCAGGAAGCCCTGACGCCCGGGTTGGCCTGGCACCTGGAGCAGGACGGCTTGAGTGTGCCATTGGCTGCGGAGCCGACGGTGCCGCACGTGCTGATACTGAGCAACGATGAATACACCGCGTTCAATCTTTACCTGGAGTCTGCGCAACGCCGGCTGCTGCACATCGCTGGCGATGGGATTGATGAGTTGCAAATCGATGAAGGCTGAGCGCGGTTTTACCTTGCTGGAAATGCTCGTGGCCCTGGCCGTATTTGCCATCTTGGCCGCAGCCGTGCTTGGCGCCAGCCAGTACGCGGTCAACCAATCGGCCGGGCTGGAGCGCCGGGTGCTTGCTGCGTGGCTGTTGGACAACCGTCTCACCGAGCTGCGACTGGGCCCACGCCCGCCGTTCGGTGAACAGTGGTATACCCCTGTTTTTGCTGGCCGGCACTGGCAACTCAGGCAGCGCGTGGACGGTGATGCGGTAGTGCTCACGCTTGACGATACCTACCGTTTGCACGGTTGGTTGCCGGCCCGATGAAGCGCGAGCAAGGCTTTACTTTGCTTGAGGTGCTGATCGCGCTGGCAATGTTTGCCGTGCTGGGCGCGGCCACCTCGCGCCTGTTCGACACGGTCGTGCGTGCCGAGCGACAGGTGTCAGCCCACGCCAATGAATTGCGCGCCTTGCAGCGGGCTTTGGCGTTGATCGAGCGCGACGTGTTGCACAGCGTGTCGGGGCTCGGGCTTGAGGCCGGCGTACTGAACGTATGGCGAGGCCACTGGGCCAATCCCCTGGCGTTGCCCCGCAGCGAGTTTCAGGCAGTGACCTACCGCTACGAACGCGCGACCTTGTGGCGGCTCAGTCACGGCGACCACGGCCAACAGCAAACCCAGGCGCTGCTGGCGGGCCGGTTGCTAGGCGTGCAATGGCGCCTGCTGGACAGCCAGGGCAACTGGCACGCGAGCTTGAAAACTCCGCGCGCTGCCATGGTTGCGCTGGAAGTCAGCCTGAGCACCGAGCGTTTCGGCGCCATCCGGCGCATCTGGGCCGTGCCCGGTGCCGGCACATGAAAGCACAGCAAGGCATCGCGTTGATCAGTGTATTGCTGATCATGGCCCTGGCGCTGCTGTTGACCGCCAGCCTGCTTCGCAACCATCGCCTGTTGCTGCATAGCAGCGGGCAACAGATCCAGTACCTGGAATTGCGCCAATGGGCACTGGCTGGCGAGCACTGGGCCCGTCAACAGTTGCCGTTGGGGCTGTTCGTGCCGGTGAACCTGAGCCAGCCCTGGGCCACGGCGCGGGTGCCATTCGTGCCGCCGGGGGGCACGCTTGCGGTCGAAATCGAAGACCTGGCCGGGCGCTACAACCTCAACGCGGCGATTGTCTCAGGGCTTCGCTTGCCCGGGCTGGAGTTGCCCAAGCAACCGTTGAGCCGAGGCTTGAGCGGTCTCAGTGAGTGGTCGGGGCTGGAGCCAAGCGTAGCGCAGGCCTGGCAATCGCGGCTGGCCTTGCTACCGACCCATGCCGGTTTGAACCTCAATACCGCGAGCCAGGCCGCGCTGCAGTTGCACGGGCTACCGCCAGCGACAGCCGCGACGCTGTTGGCCCAACGCCCCGTTGAAGGTTATCGCAGTGTCCAGGCGTTCCTGGCCCAACCGTTGGCCCAGGGGCTGGGCTTGACTGCCCAAGGCTTGAGCCTCAGCAGCCTGTGGTTCCAGGTGCGGGTGCGGGTGGTGCTGGGCCAGCGCCAGTTGCTGCTGGCCAGCGATTTCGAACTGGACCGCAAGACTCGCCAGGCCAGGTTGGTGCAACGGCGCTTGTGGCCGGGGGAGGCATTGCCATGACCCACTGCTTGTATCTGTTGCCCGCCGGCTTGGCCCTGCGCGACGAACAGTGGCCCTGCCAACTGCTGGCCCCGGCATCTGCCACCCTCACGCTGGCCGACGCCTCGGCGCAGTTAGGTGGCCTGCCAGTCACGCTGCTGTTGCCCATGGAGATGTTCAGTTGGTTGCTCAGCGAACCCTGGGCCGGGCGCGTGCCAGGCGTGCAGGCCTTGGCCTACTCGCTGGAAGAGCAGTTGGCCAGCGATCCGGATACCTTGCAGCTGTTTGCCAGTGCCGCCGATGCCCAGCAGCGCTACGGCCTGTGGGTCACCGAGCGCGAGCCGTTTGAAGCGCTGTTGCACTTGATTAACGCCTTGGGCATCAACGCCACGGCGGTTTACGTGGATGCCGACCTGCTGGCAACCGACCGGCCGCGTGCCGTCTGGGCCGCCGGGCGTTGGCTGCTGGGGGGCGGCCTGCCCGCGCGGTTGGCGTTGCCTGATAACTGCCTGGCATCGTTGCAGGCGCAGTTGCCGGCGGCCTTGCGCTCGTTGAAAGCCCCCCGGGAGGACGGCCTGGCCGGCTTGCTGGGCACCCACGCGGCGCTGAACTTGCTGGGGCCCGCGCCACCCGCCTGGCCCTGGCGGACCCTGGCTTTGAGCCTGGCACTGATGGGCTTGATGGGCGTGGCCAGCCTCTGGCTACAAACCGCAGGCCTGGCGCAGCAGGCCAATGACCTGGCCCTTGCAAACCAGCAGCGCTTCAGCCAACTCTACCCCGCCCATACCCAACAGGCAGACCTGGCGGCGCAACTCAGTGCGCTGCAACGTTTGGCGCAGCAACCGGCCATTGGGCCGATGGCCAGCTTGCAGGCGCTGGCCCACGCCTTGGTGGCCAATGGCGATGTACACGTCAGCCAGATGACCTGGAGCGCCGGGCAGGGCTGGACGCTGCAAGTGCGCGCCAGCGATCTTGCGACCCTGCAACGCTTAAGCGAGCGCGACGATCTGCCCTTGCGCCTTGGCAGCGCAAGCCAGGGCAAGGCCCATGTCGATGCGGTGCTGTTATGGGAGCCTGCCCTATGAAGCCCTTGCGCCCATCCGAGCGCCGTGCGTTGTGGGGGCTGGCAGCCTTCGTGCTGGGCACGCTGATGGTGGTCGGCGTGTGGCAGCCTGCACGGCAGAATTTGGCGCAGGCCACGCTGCGCGTCGAGCAACAGCTTGAACTGGCGAACCGGCTGGCCCAGGCGCAACCCGTTCGGCAAACCGGCCCGCAACAACCACTGGCCCCGTTTATCAGTGAAAGTGCCCAGCGCGCCAACCTTGAACTGCAACAACTGGACATCGCCGGGCCCATGCTGAATGTGGCCGTGGCGGGCGATGCGCTGGCGGTATTGGCCTGGTTGCAGGGCCTGGAAGCGGCTGGCGCGCACCTGCACAGCCTGGCATTGCAACCAAAGGGGGCGCTGTTGCAAGCGCGGGCAGGCGTGACAAATCGCCCCGATAGATAAAAGGCAAGGCTGGTTCCGTGCCTTTTGCTTCCCGGTCTGAGAAAATGCCGGCACTTATCTGCCGGATGACGACATGACTGCCCTGAAGAACGACCGATTCCTTCGCGCCTTGCTCAAGCAACCCGTTGACGTGACCCCCGTGTGGATGATGCGTCAGGCCGGTCGCTACCTGCCGGAATACCGCGCCAGTCGCGCCAAGGCCGGCGATTTCATGAGCCTGTGCATGAACCCGGAGTTCGCTTGCGAAGTCACCCTGCAACCGCTTGAGCGTTACCCGTTGGACGCGGCCATCCTGTTCTCCGACATCCTCACCATCCCCGATGCCATGGGCCAAGGCCTGTACTTCGAGACCGGCGAAGGCCCGCGCTTCAAGAAGGTGATCAGCAGCCTGGCCGACATCGAAGCCTTGCCGATCCCTGATCCGCAGAAGGATCTGGGCTACGTGATGGACGCCGTCAGCACAATCCGCCGCGAGCTGAACGGCCGCGTGCCGCTGATCGGCTTTTCGGGCAGCCCCTGGACCCTGGCCACCTACATGGTCGAAGGCGGCTCGTCGAAAGACTTCCGCAAGACCAAGGCCATGCTCTACGACAACCCGCAGGCCATGCACCTGCTGCTGGACAAACTGGCCCAATCGGTCACCAGCTACCTCAACGGGCAGATCCTGGCCGGCGCCCAGGCCGTGCAAATCTTCGACACCTGGGGCGGCAACCTGTCGGCGGCGGCCTACCAGGAATTCTCGCTGGCCTACATGCGCAAGATCGTCAGCGGCCTGATCCGCGAACATGACGGGCGCAAGGTTCCTGTCATCCTGTTCACCAAGAATGGCGGCCTGTGGTTGGAAAGCATCGCCGATGCTGGCGCCGACGCCCTGGGCCTGGACTGGACCTGCGATATCGGTGAAGCACGCCGGCGCGTCGGCAGCAAAGTCGCCCTGCAAGGCAACATGGACCCCACCGTGCTCTACGCCAAGCCTGCGGCCATTCGCGCTGAAGTTGCGCGCATCCTGGCCAGCTACGGCACCGGCACCGGCCACGTGTTCAACCTGGGCCACGGCATTACCCCGGAAGTCGACCCGGAGCACGCCGGCGCGTTTATCAACGCGGTGCACGAGTTCTCGGCGCAGTACCACCATTAAGCGAGTTGCGGCCGCCCGCCTTTAGCGGCCGTAGGCTTTTTCCTAACGAGCACTTCGTGTTTCCTGCGAACGTTGTGCAACCTGTCCTAGTTACTGCCCGGGCCCACCCGCTTATCGTTTACAGCGAGGTGGCCTGGCGCGGCAAAGATGAAATTTCGTTCGCGAGCGATTCCTATTCGCTTTGATGGTGTAGCATCGTTTCGCCATCAGTTTCAATAACAAGCCCAGTCATCGGCCCCTCATGGCAGCGTGCGGCACGTGCACGCATTTTTCTTGAGCCGCAGGTTTATGGCAGGGGCTATCGCATGCGCACTTCACATTACACTTGGGGCCAGATAGCCCTGCATTGGCTATCGGCGCTGTTTATCATCTGGGCATTGGTGATGGGCAGCTACGTGGCGTTATTCAACGTGTCAGCGACGTTCAAGGCAATGATCGCGGCACTGAACGTCTCCCTCTCCATGTTGTTCATTCCTTTCTTCGCCGTGCGCACCTGGTTGCGCATTCGCCACTTGCGCGCCCACGGCCACAGCCCTGGCGAGCGCCTGGCCGGCTGGGTACACAACCTGATCTACAGCGTCACGGGCCTGGTGCTGGCCACCGGCGTGCTGATGATGAACCGCCCAATCGAAATCTTCAGTTGGCTGACCTTGCCGCAACCTTTGCTTGACCCGCTGTGGCTGCAGCGCTTTCACGTTCTGCACGTGGGGCTGAACGTGCTGCTGGCGGCGTTGGTGGTGCTGCATGTGCTGGCGGTGGTAAAGCATGAGTGGGCGGGGGTAAGGGTGTTGCGAAGGATGAAGTGGGGATAGTGCCCGTCAGCGAATCGCCTCACCGGCATGGGTACGTTGGTCGATGATCTCGAACGCATTGCAGCACGGCTCCAGCAACAAGTACGCCACGGTGGCGAAGCGGGCCAGGTCGGCATCGTCGCCGCTGCGGATGCTCATGCTGGCTAGGCTCTTGACCATGTCCCGCACGGCGCGCACGCCGGTATCGGCGAATTCGTAGAGGTCGGCCAACGGGGCCTGGGCGTTGATGTAGAGCACTGGGGTGGGTGTGGTGTTGCTGGTGACGGCTTGGAAAGTGGTCATGGGCAAAGCCTCGTAGAGTCCATTACGCCGCCCCTAGTATTTAGGGTGGCAATTGCGTACGGGTTAGCAGACCAGTCAACCCAGCAAAACCGGCGCATCCGAAGATGCCCCGTACGCAATCGCCATAGCATTAAAATCGAGGCGATAAAGCACGAATCGCTTAATAAGCGAGTTTCACTGGGATGATGACAGGACTGCTAAATCCGGGTCGCAGACAGTGCGACGGCGGAAACTATAGAGAGATATTTCCCTAGCAAACACCCCAAAAAAGCGACTCGGAAATTTCCTTCAAGGCTTTCGGATTGTATGAAGTTTGATGGGAGTCGAGGCGGGAAATAAGTCAGGAAACGTTACGGCCGGCGGTGCCCTCTTCGCGGATGAATCCGCTCCTACAAGGGGGGGTAACCTCACCCTGTAGAGCGGATTCATCCGCCAAGCAGTCACTACAAATATTGGCCTAAACCGCCAGCGGCTGCGTCGGGCGGACTCAAGCCTTCACATTCCCCCCCAGCGGCGCAAGTTTGGCCAACTTGGCCGCCACCACCAACGCCACCACCAACAGCCCGCTGATAAACCAGCCGATCCCGTTCCAGCCGCCGTAGTTCCAGGCCACGCCGCCCAGGGTGCCGGCCACGCTGGAGCCCACGTAATAGCTGAACAGGTACAAGGAACTGGCCTGGCCCTTGGCCTTGGTGGCGCGGCGGCCGATCCAGCTGCTGGCCACCGAGTGGGCACCGAAAAAGCCGAAGGTGAACATCAGCATGCCCAGCACGATCGCCGGCAGCGGGGTGAGCAGGGTCACCAGCAGGCCTGCGAACATTAGCACCAGGCTCATCCAGAACACTTTGCGGCGGCCGTGCTTGTCGGCCAGCGAGCCGATTTTCGCCGAGCTGTAGATGCCGGCCAGGTACACCACCGACAGCAGGCCGACCAGGGCTTGGCTCATGTGGTATGGGCTTGCCAGCAGGCGGTAGCCGATGTAGTTGAACAGGGTGACGAAGCTGCCCATCAACAGGAAGCCTTCGAGGAACAGCCAGGGCAGGCCGGCATCCTTGAAGTGCATGGTGAAGCCTTCCAGCAGCCCGCGCGGGTTCATCTTGCGGGGGCGGAAGTTGCGCGACTCGGGCAGGATCTTGAGGAAAATGATCGCCGCCAGCAGCGCCAGGCCGCCGATCACCAGCATCGCGGTGTGCCAGCTGACAAAGTCGATCAGCACGCCGGTGATCAACCGCCCGCTCATGCCACCAATGGCGTTGCCGCCGATGTACAAGCCCATGGCCAGGCCGATGTGCTGGGGGTGAATCTCTTCGCTCAGATAGGTCATGGCCACGGCCGCCAGCCCGCTCAAGGACAAGCCGGTGAGCGCGCGCATCACCAGGATGCCTTGCCAGGTGGGCATCATGGCACTGGCGATGGTGCACAAAGCGGCCGCAAACAGGGCAAACACCATCACCGGCTTACGGCCAATGGCGTCGGAGATCGGCCCGGTGATCAGCAGGCCGATGGCGAGCATGCCGGTGGACACCGACAGGATCAGGCTGCTCTGGGCGGCATTGATGGAAAATTCGTGGGACAGGATCGGCATCATCGGCTGCACGCAGTACAGCAGCGCGAAGGTGGCGAAACCACCGGAGAACAGCGCCAGTACCGTGCGCATGAACAGCGGGGTGCCTTTCTCGATGTAGGCTTCGCTCAGCACGGCAGCGACATCGGCCAGGGAGGTGTCGGGTATTTCTTGAGCCTGTGGAACAACGGCAGTTTTCACGCAAAACCTCTGCAAGGGCGCAGTGGGAGGAAGGAATGTGAAAAAGCATATAGCTGGCTAATCATTCTTTCCAATATATTGTTCCACCTGTTTGATAGGTTAAACGTCTTAATCGAGGTTGATATGGAATTGCGTCACCTGCGCTACTTCATCGCTGTGGCCGAAGAGCTGCATTTCGGCCGCGCGGCAGAGCGCCTGGGCATTTCCCAGCCGCCTCTGAGCCAGCAGATCCAAGCGTTGGAGCAGGAATTGGGGGCACGCTTGTTCGACCGTACCAATCGTCGGGTTGCGTTGAGTGAGGCCGGCCGGCTGTTCCTGGAAGAAGCGCGGTTGGTGCTCGCGCAAATGGACAAGGCCGCCGACGTGGCACGGCGCGCGCAATTGGGCGAACTGGGCGAGATGAAAATCGGCTTCACCTCGTCGGCGCCGTTCAATTCCAGTATCCCCAAATCCATTTCGGTGTTCCGCCAGAGCTACCCGGCGGTACACCTGAACCTTGAGGAGATGAGCAGCCAGGCGGTGACCGATGCGCTGCTGGAAGGCTCTATCGAGGTGGGCTTGATTCGCCCGCTGGTGCTGTCCGATCACTTGACCCATGTGGAACTGCTGCGCGAACCGTTGGTGGTGGTGCTCAGCGCCGAGCACCCGTTGGCGGCCGGCACCGAGGCAGGGCTGCACATGAAGGCGCTGGCCGACGAGCCCTTCGTGTTTTTCCCACGTAACTACGGCAGTGGGCTGTACGCGCAATTGCTCAGCCTTGCGCGCAGCGCCGGGTTCAGCCCACACATCGCCCAGGAGGCGGGCGAGGCCATGACCATCATCGGGCTGGTGGCGGCAGGCCTTGGGGTGTCGGTGTTGCCCGCCTCCTACCAGCGCATGCGCATCGATGGCGTGGTGTACCGGCGCTTGCTCGACCCCGAGGCCATGACCGCCGTGTGGTTGGTGCAGCGCAGGGAGGTACCTTCGGCAATGGCCAAGGCTTTCGTCGATTTGCTGACCCGGCACGCCGCCAAACAGGTGTGACCGGTCAGTATTTCGATAAATGGTCTAACCGGTGCGTTCAAGTTGCCGAGCGGCGGGCCGATGAGCTTCACAGCCAGTCATCACATGGAGCCTGTATGAACGTTCGTCAGCTGCGTATTTCTACCCGTGCTTTCCTCAGTTTCGGCCTGATCAGTGTGTTGGTGTTGGGCTTTGGTATTTTCTCGATGAACCAGATCACCCACATGCGTGAAGCGGTGATCCATACCGAGGAAGTGTCCCACGCAGGTACGCGCTGGCTGGGCAGCATCCGCGACAACTCGCTGGGCATCCGCGTGCTGACCTTCCGCCTGTTGATCAACCGCGACCCTGCGGTGCTGGCGCCGTCGATCCAGCGCATGGTGTTTCTGCGTGGCGAACTGGACAAGGCCATCGCTGGTTACAGCCAGGTGGCGCCCGAAGTCGCGCGTTCATCCTTTAGCCAGATGCAAGGAGTGGTGACGCGCTATCAGGACATCCTGGGCCGCTACCAGAGCCTGTCCGACCAAGGTGACGTGGCGGCCATGCAGGCCTTGCTCAACGGTCCCATCCAGGACCTGTCGAACCAGACCGGCGACTTGTTCAACGAGTTGGTGACGATCAACGTCAAGGAGTCCGGCCTTTACACGCAAGCGGCCAAGGCCAGCTATGACACGGCCATACGCACTACGGTGGGCGTGCTGGCGCTGGTGTTTATCCTGACCGTGCTGCTGGCCTGGGCGCTGACCCGCAGCATCGTCCACCCCCTTGCCAGGGCTATCGAACTGGCCAAGCGTATTGCCCAGGGTAACCTGACCGGACGCATCGAAGTGGAGGGCGCCGACGAGGTGGCCGACCTGCAGCGCTCGCTGGCGGACATGCAACAAAGCCTGATCGATACCTTGCGCCTGATTGGCGACTCATCGCACCAGTTGGCGGCGGCGGCCGAAGAAATGACGGCCATCACCAACCAGACCTCGGGCGACCTGAACAACCAGAACGCCGAAATTCAACAGGCGGCCACGGCGGTCAATGAGATGACTGCCGCGGTGGAGGAAGTGGCGCGTAACGCGGTGTCCACCGCCGACGCCTCAAGCGCCTCGACCACCACCACGCAACTGGGCCGCGAGCGGGTCGATACCACCATCCGCGCCATCCAGCGCATGGGCGAACGGGTGGAAGACGCTTCCGAGCAGGTCAAGGAGCTGGCCGCGCATTCCCAGGACATCGGTAAGATCCTCGACGTGATCCGTGGCGTGGCCGAACAGACCAACTTGTTGGCGCTGAACGCCGCCATCGAAGCGGCCCGCGCCGGTGAAGCCGGGCGTGGCTTTGCGGTGGTGGCCGATGAGGTGCGCGCGCTGGCCGGGCGTACCCAAACCTCCACCCAGGAAATCGAGCAGATGGTCGCGGCCATCCAGTCGGGTACTTCCAAGGTGGTGGCGACCATGCAGGCCAACAACGATCAGGCCTTGGCCACCCTCGACACCGCCAAGACCGCAGGCACCGCACTGGACGAGATCGGCCAGGCCATCTCGCTGATCCACGAACGCAACCTGGTGATCGCCAGCGCCTCGGAAGAACAGGCGCAGGTAGCCCGTGAGATTGACCGTAACTTGGTCAATATTCGTGATTTGTCGTTGCAGACGTCGGAAGGCGCAAGCCAGATCGACAGTGCCAGCCAGGCGTTGTCGGGGTTGTCCCATGACCTCAAAGGCATGGTCGGGAAGTTCCAGCTTTAAGGGTTAAAGCTTCAGGCTGCAAGCCTCAAGAGGCAGCATGGCGCACATCGCCGCTGACTCTTGCCGCTTGCAGCTTGCAGATGAACCTACTTCACCGTGGAAAGGTCGCCCTTCAACGCCACACCCGCCATGATCGCGCCGGCATGGCACTCATAGGTGCTGGCATCCTTGCGCACGTTGCTCTTGTAGAAGCTGACGATGTTGGTCACCGCATTGGCACCGGCATTCTTCGCTGCGCTGTTGAGCGACAAAATAGCCGATTGCAGGGCCCACTCGCAGGCGGCTTGGTCGGTCTTGTTGAAGGCGTTGGTTTTCTTGTTGGTCACGGCGCCTGGGCTGATAACGCTCACTGGGCCCTTGGGCTGCACGCCCGCCAGGTAGAACTTCACGCTGCCATCGAGCTTGCCGGCGCTGGTCATTTCGCTGATGACCTTCTCGAACGGCAAAAACAATTGGGTATCGCGGGCCTGGCTGATGCCCGGCAGGGCGCACAGGGTGAAGGCGGCCGCAGTGGCCCAAGTCTTGATTTGCATGGTTTCTCTCCTTGAAGGTTTCACTTAATTCCAGCGGCGGAAAATCAACGAGGTGTTGACGCCACCAAAGGCAAAATTGTTGTTCATCACGTACTGGTTGCTCATCTGCCGGAACTCGCCGCGCAGGTAATCCAGCTCGCCACACAGCGGGTCGATCTCGTCCAGGTTGAGCGTGTGCACGTAGCTGTCGCGGTTCATCATCTCGATGCTGAACCAGGACTCCAGCGCGCCGCAGGCCCCCAGGGTGTGGCCCAGGAAGCTCTTTTGCGAACTGATGGGCATGCGCGGGCCGAACAGGCTGCTGGTGGCCAGGGTCTCGGCGATGTCGCCTTGCTCGGTGGCGGTGCCGTGGCCGTTCACATAGCCGATGGCAGCGGGTGCGAGGTGGGCATCTTCCAACGCCAGCTCCATGGCCCGGCGCATGGTGGCCTGCTCTGGGCGGGTGGTATGTTGCCCGTCGGCGTTGCTGCCAAAACCAACGATTTCGGCGTGGATGTGTGCCCCGCGTGCCACTGCATGTTCCAGCTCTTCGAGCACCAGCATGCCGCCGCCTTCACCGATCACCAGGCCGTCGCGGCCGCTGTCGTAGGGCCGTGGGCTAGTGTGTGGCGCGTCGTTTTTCAGGCTGGTGGCGTACAGCGCGTCGAACACCATGGCTTCGGTGGGGCACAGCTCTTCGGCGCCACCGGCGAGCATCAGTGGCAGGCGGCCGAACTTGATGGCCTCGTACGCATAGCCAATGCCCTGGCTGCCGCTGGTGCAGGCGCTGGAAGTGGGGATCAGACGCCCGGTCAGGCCGAAAAAGATGCTGATGTTGGCCGCCGTGGTGTGCGGCATCATGCGCACGTAGGAGTTGGCGTTCAGGCCCTCGGCCACCGAGTTGAGCAGCATGTTGCCGAAGGCCTTGATCTCGTCGGTGCTGCCGGTGGACGAGCCACAGGCCACGCCCATGCGCCCGTCACGGATGATCGGGTCGCCCAGCAGGCCTGCGTCCAACAGCGCCCGCTCTGCGGCAGCTACCGCCAGGCGCGACACGCGGCCCATGCTGCGCAACTGCTTGCGAGTCCAGGCAGCGGGTACCTTGAAGTCATCGATGGGCCCGGCCAGGCGGGTGTTCAGTTCTTCGAACCGGTCCCATTCGTCCATGCGCCGGATGCCGCTGCGGTTGCCGGCGAAATGCCCGGCGATGGTCGCCCAGTCGTTGCCCAGCGAAGTGATGCCGGCCATGCCGGTGACGACGACGCGCTTCATCAGCACAACCCTCCGTTGACTGCCAGCACTTGGCGGGTGATGTACGAGGCTTCTGCCGACATCAAAAAATTGACCGCGCCGGCGACTTCTTCCGGGGTGCCCATGCGCTGCGCCGGGATCATTTTCATCAGCTCTTCGACGGGCACGTGTTCGTCGAGCATGGCCGTGTCGATCAAGCCGGGTGCCACGCAGTTGACGGTGATCTTGCGCTTGCCCAGCTCAATGGCCAGCGCTTTCGCCGCACCGATGATGCCGGCCTTGGAAGCGCTGTAGTTCACCTGGCCGCGGTTGCCAATCAAGCCCGACACCGAGGTGATGCAGACGATGCGGCCTGGCGCGCGACGGCGGATCATCGGCATCATCACCGGGTGCAGCACGTTGTAGAAACCGTCCAGGTTGGTACGCATCACCAGGTCCCAGTCCTCCTCGCTCAGGGCCGGGAAGGCGCCGTCGCGGGTCAGGCCGGCATTGCACACCACGCCGTAGTAGGCACCGTGCGTCTGGACGTCATCGAGCAGAATGTGTGCACACGCGGCACGGTCGGCCACGTCGAACTGCAGCACGCGGGCGTTGCGGCCCAAAGCCTTGACTTCGGCCTGCACGGCGTTTGCCTCGGCGCGGCCGCTGCGGCAATGCAGCACCAGGTCGAAGCCTGCCTGCGCCAGGCGCAGGGCGATGGCG
This sequence comes from Pseudomonas abieticivorans, assembly GCF_023509015.1. Classification (NCBI taxonomy): domain Bacteria; kingdom Pseudomonadati; phylum Pseudomonadota; class Gammaproteobacteria; order Pseudomonadales; family Pseudomonadaceae; genus Pseudomonas; species Pseudomonas abieticivorans. Next base: position 2,101,172 of record NZ_CP094975.1, on the reverse strand, counting down.
CGGCCGATGCCACGGCTGGAGCCGGTGACCAGTATGGATTCAGTCATGGGAAGACTCCTGTGCGGGCGCAGCAGCCAGGTACTCGGCGGCCTGCGGCGGGCGATAAACGTTGAGGCGGGCCTGGGCGTGGATGCCGGGGCCTGTGAGGTGGCACTCGAACACGCCCATGCCGCTGTCGTCTTGCAGCGAGCGCAGGCCGTGGATGGTCAGTTCGGTGCCGGCTGGAAAGTGTTCAACATTGCATTCGAACTTGCGCGTGCCGAGCAAAAAGCCCAACTCCACCGGCTGCCCGCGCAGGCGCGCCTGGCATCCGGCAAACGCGGCCACGCTCTGGGCCATCAGCTCGATGCCGATCCAGGCCGGCAGGCTGCCGTCTTCGCGGTTGAACAGGCCGCCAGGGCGCACCACCAGTTGGGTATGGATGCTGTCGTCGTCGAACGCCAGCACCTGGTCGACCAGGATCATGTCGCCGGCATGGGGTATCAGGTCGGCGATGGGCCAGGCAATCATCGAGGGTCTCCCAGAATAAGGCTGACATTGTTGCCGCCAAAGGCGAAGGAATTGCTCATCAGCCGACGAGAGGGGCTGGCGGCCATGGTTTGGCCCGGTGTCACCCACTGCAAGGCGGGCAGCTCGGGATCGGCCTGGGCATCCCATACATGGGGCGCCAGCAAGCCTTGCGCGTTGCCAAGGCTGAGCCAGCAGAACGCCGCTTCCAACGCACCGGCGGCGCCCAGGGTGTGGCCGGTCATCGGTTTGGTCGACGAGCAAGGCACGCCACCTGGGAACAGGCTGTTCACGGCGATGCTTTCCATGGCGTCGTTGTGGGCCGTGGCGGTGCCGTGCAGGTTCAGGTAATCGATTTGCCCCGGGGCAAGCCTGGCTTGCTGCAAGGCCTTGTTCATGGCTTGTAGTGCGCCTCGGCCGGCGGGTTCGGGCGCGGAAATATGATGGGCGTCGCAGCTGGCCCCGGCGCCGAGCAGGGCGACCGGCCTGGCGTTGCCTGCGAGGTGTTCGCGGGTCATCAGGAACAACACCGCGGCTTCGCCGATATTGATGCCGTCGCGGTTGCGCGAAAACGGATTGCAGCGTTTCGAGGACACCGCTTCCAGTGCGCTGAAGCCGTTGAGGGTGAGCTTGCACAGGCTGTCCACGCCACCGCACAGCACCGCATCGCACAGGCCCAGGTCCAACAGGCGCCGGGCACTCATCAACGCGCGGGCGCTGGAGGTGCAGGCCGTGGAGATCACGTATGCCGGGCCGCTCAACTGCAGCCACTGGGCAAGAAAATTGGCCGGTGCGCTGAGTTCCTGCTGGGCATAGGCATACCCGGTCGGAAACTGCCGGTCGCGCAGGTAGGCGGCGATGTCGCGGCTGGCCTCGTCGATGCCCGAGGTGCTGGTGCCCAGGACGACCCCGATGCGCCCGGGGCCATAGCTCTGGATGGCCTGTTGGATATCGCCTTCTATCTGCCGCGCGGCCTGCAGCAACAGCTGGTTGTTGCGGCTGCCTTGCTGCGCAAGGTGCTTGGGCATATCGGCCAGGGGGCCGGGCACGGCGGCCACCGGCAAGGTTTTGTCCGGTACCCAGCCGGCTTGCAGCTGCATGCCGCTGCAGTCACCGGCGAACAGGCGGCGGGCGACCTCGGCCTTGTCCCGGCCCAGGGCGCAAACCAGCCCCAGCGCATTGAGGTAGGCCGTCACGGCGACACCTCGTCGGGCAGTGGGCTGACCTGGTAGCTCAAGCCTTGGCTCAACTGCACGGTGAAGTCTTGCGGGCCGCGGTAGGTAACCTGCCAGCGCTCGCCCAGGTGGCGCTGGTTACCCTGTTGTTCGGCCTTGGGGTAGCTGGCGGGCAAGCGCGCAGGTTCGGTAAAGGCAAACAGCAGGGCGCCGAACAGCTCGCGTGCCTGCGGGTTGGGCGGCAGCAGGCCGTCAGCCTGCCACTTGCCGTCGATCAAGCGTTGGCGGGCCTGGGGGATGCCGAGGAAATCCATCATCGACCAGCGCAAGCCGCCGTCCTCGGCCTGGATCACCAGCAACCAGTCCTGGCGCTGACCGGCTTGCAGGCGCACCACATGCAGCTGCATCGGCAGCGCCAGGTTAGGCGTTTGCTCGGGCAGCGGCGGCCTGCCGCTGCAGGCGCTCAGCAGCAGCAGACAACCGAGCAGCAGTGCGCGGATCATGCCGTGGCCCCGCTGGCCAGTGGTTTGCGCGCCACCACGTTGACCAGGGTTTCTTGCCGTTGGCCAAAGGGTTTTGGCCGGCGCAGGCCAGCACGCTCCAGCAGGCCGAAATCCTTGGCGCGGCTCCACCACAAGTAGGGGTACGAGATGTTCTGCGGGCCAAATTCGAAGCCCTGTTCACGGAGCATTTGCAGGTAACCTTCAGCGCTTTTTTGCACGTGCATGGGGTGGCGGAACAGCCAGCGTATCACCCAGGTGTCGATGTAGGCTTCGGTGGATTCGGCGAACAGCAGGTAGCCACCGGGCTTGAGCACCCGGTAGAACTCGGCCAGGGCTTTTTCCTGTTCCACCAGGTGATGGAAGGTTTGGTGGCAGAACAGCAGGTCGACGCTGGCATCGGGCATCTGCAGCTTGGCGCAGTCATTGGCTTGCAACTGCACCTCCAGGTTCAGGCGCTTGGCTTCCTGGGAACTCAGCTCGATGCTGTGCAAGTCGGCATCCAGGCCCATCAGCCGGGCCGGCTTGAATACCTGCTGCAAATACTGGAACGACTTGCCTTGGCCGCAGCCGGCATCCAGCAGCACGGCCTGGGCCGGTGGCGCCTCGCTGAACAGCCCGCGCAGGTCGTTGATCGCCACACGCAGCACGTGGTGCTGCCAGGTGTGGCTGCGCAGGAACCAGAAGCCGAAGCGGGTTTCTTCGACGTAGGTGTCGCTCAGGTACTGTGGGCCGCTCATGCTGGCGTACTCGCGCACACTTCGGCGAGCATGCGCAGGCGGCGCACGGGTTCGGCCACGAAGGGGTTGCGTTGGTCCCAGGCGTAGCCGGCCAGGATCGAGCTGATCATGCGGCGGATCTCGGCCGAGCTGCCAGGGTGGTAGATCACGTCCTGGAAGCTGCCGTTGTACCAACCTTCGACATACGCGCGGAAGGTATCGACGCCGCGCTTGAGGGGCACGGCGAACTCATTTTGCCAGTCCACCGCCACGCCGCTCAGCTGGCGGTGCAGCAAACCTGCGGCCATGCTGGCCGAGCGCATGGCGATGGTCACGCCCGAGGAGAACACCGGGTCGAGGAATTCCGCGGCATTGCCGAGCAAGGCGAAACCGGGCCCGTGCAGAGCCTTGACGTTGGCCGAGTAGCCGCCGATGGTCCGTGCCGGGGTGTCCCATTGAGCATTTTGCAGCACCTTTGCAAGGCTTGGAGTCGCTTGCACGAAGCCTTTCAGGCAGGCGTCCAGGTCGGTTGCGCCTTGCAAGTGCTCGGCCGCCGCCACCACGCCTACCGAGCAACGGCCGTTGCTGAACGGGATGGTCCAGAACCAGATATCGCGCTGGGTGGGGTGGGTGGTCACCAGGATCTTCTCGCGGTCGAAGGTATGGCAGTCAATGCGGTCTTCGACGTGGGTGAAGATGGCCTGGCGCAGCGGGAAATTCGAGGGCGCTTCCAGCTCCAATAGACGCGGTAGCACGCGGCCATAGCCGCTGGCGTCGAGCACGAACTCGCTCTGCACGACGTACTCGCTGCCATCGGCGCGCTGCACCGTCAACTGCGGTTGCGCGGCGTTGAAGTCGGCAGCCGTGATGGTTTCTTCGTAGCGGATTTCCACGCCCTGCAACTCGGCCTGGTCGGCCAGCAGCTTGTCGAAGTCGGCGCGCTGCACTTGGAAGGTGGTGGGTTTGCCGTTGCTGAACGTGTCGCCAAAGTCGAACGCACTGTAGCGTTCGCCCCAGGCAAATGCCGCGCCCTTCTTGACCTGGAAACCCGCCGCCTGGACCGCTTCAAGCATGCCGGCTTCTTCGATGAAGTCGATGCAGTGCGACAGCAGGCTTTCGCCGATGGAAAAGCGTGGGAAGCGCTGGCGCTCGATGATCAGCACGTCGTGGCCGTTGCGCTTGAGCAACGCGGCGGCGATGGCGCCGGAAGGCCCGGCGCCGATCACCACGACCTGGCGCTGTTCCCTTTCAATGTTTGGCATGTGGCCTCCTTGCCGCGTGTGCGGTGTTCAATGGGGTTGGGTTGAGCCCGGCCAGTGCAGGTAGCAGCGTGGCGGCCAGGCCCAGGCGTTTGCCCAGGTCGCTCGCCAGGCCAAACAGGCCAAGGGCCCCTAGCCAGAACAGCAGGACTGTCATGGGCTCACCTGCGCGCTGTGTTTGGCTTCACCGGACCAGGGCGCCAGCAAAAAGCTGAAGGCCAGGCCCAGGCTGACCGACAGGCCGAAGTTGCTGACCGCAGGCGTGCTGGACACCGCCAGCAGGCCAAACGACAACCAGGTGGTGGTGGCGGCAAGCAGGGTGCCCAGCAGGCTCACGGCAGCGCCGCCGATGCGTTCGCGCATCAGGATCGCGTAATCGACGCTGATGGCCGTGACCAGCAGCAGGCCGAACAGGCTGAACAGTGTCAGCGGCTGGCCCAGCCAACCCAGGCTGGCCAGGCTGCACAGGGCGGCCAGCAGGGGCAGGGCGACAATACGCAGTGCGCCGCCCAGGCCGAACGGCAAGATCAGCAACAACACGATCAGGCCACACGACAGCAGCTTGAGCTCTGCGGCGCTGACCTGGGTGGCGGCGAACACCTGGTTGAGGTCGCCCAGGCGGTCTACCAGTTGTACGCCAGGCAGGCCTTGGGCTGCCGACTTCAACAGCGAGCTGTTGGTCATGCCCTGCAGGCTGATCATCGAGGCCACACCTTGGCCGCTGTTGCCTAGCCACAGCAAGCGCCACGGTTCGCTCAAGGGGCCGGCCAGGGCTTGGTCGATGGTTTGCCCCGGCAGGGCCTTGAGCTGGGCAAGCTCGGTTTGCAAGGCGCTGATCGGAACGCCCAGGGCCACCAGCGGTTGCCAGTGGGCTGGCAATGCGTCCAGCGCAGTGCGCAGTTGTTGCTGCTGCGCCGAGGTCGCCAGCAGTTGGTTCAGCGCCAGGTAACCCTTGAGTTTGTCTTGGTGCACCAATACCTGCAGCCGTTCGGTGAGGGCGCTTTCACGCTCCAGCAATTGCTGCGCGTTGGCCGCGCGCAACAGGAAGAACTGGCTGGTGGGCTGGTAGCCGGTGATGCGTGCGATGGCCTGGGCCTCTTGAAGCAGTTGCGGTGGCGCCCCAACCCATTGGCGGATGTCATTCTTGACGCTCAGGTGCCACAGGCCGCCTGCGCAAAACAGCATCAGCAAGGCCAGCAGCCAAGGGCTGGGTAGGCGCTTGAGCAGCGCCAGGCGCAGGTTGATCAGGGCGTTGGCCAGGTTCAGAGGCCAGGCCGCAGGGGCCAGTTGCACGTTATTCAACAGCGCCGGCAGCAGGCATACGGCGGCGAGGTAGGCGCCTACCAGCCCGGCTGCCGAGAATGCGGCGATCTGGGTCAGGGCCGGGAACGGCGTGAAGGCCAGCGCCAAATAGCCGATGCAACTGGTGGCCAGGCTCAGGCTCAGGCCCGGCAGCGTCAGGCGCAAGGCCGGCCAACTACGCCAGGGCTTCAGGCTCCAGGATTTGGACAAATAGTGCAGTGGGTAGTCAACCGCCACGCCGATCAAGCTTGAGCCCAGCACCAAGGTCATCACGTGCAGGTGGCCGAACAGCCCCACGCACGCCACTGCGCCAAACAGCATGCCGACCAGCACCGGGATAAATGCCAGCAGCACCCGCCAGCGGCGAAAGGCCAACAACAGCAGCAGGAGAATGCCCAAGGTTGCGCCGCCACCTACCCAGGTGATTTCCCGGGTGGCGTCACGCTGGCCGTTGGCGGCGTACAGCAGGCCGCTGGCCGCCAGCAGTTGCCCGCCGGCGGCTTGAGCTTGTTGGCGAGCCTGGCCGAGCAGGTCGTCGACCTTGAGCGGTAGCCGCAGGTCAAAGGCGTTGCCTTCGGTACGGGCGCGCAGCAGCACCCAGCTCTTGCCGTCGGCGGTGGCGATCAGCGCGCCGCTGCCCAGGTCCATTTGCACCGAGCCATGCTTGGGTTGGCCTTGGAGGATACGCCCGGTCAGGCCCAGCCAATCGTCTTGGCTGGCGACCAGGCTGAAACCGGCGAAGGGGTCGAACAGGCTTTGCACGCGCTGCTGGATAAACGCGTCGGGATGGTCGACCAGGGCGCTGCGGTCGGCTGTCGGCAGCATCGCCAGGCGCCCTTGCAGCAGTTGCGTGCGCAAGGCCGGCAGGTCGGCCTGCAGGTTCCACTGGACCTTTTCGAACAGGCCGCTGGCCTGCCATTGCGTAGCCAGGGTTTGGGCCAGGGCGATGGCCTTATCCTTGTCGTTGTGGCCCACCAGCACCAGCATTTCGCGGTTCAGCGGTTCTTGCATGCGTTGTTCGGCGCGCTGCTCGAGCGGGTCGGGCGTGGCGCCGGGCACAAGCTCCATCAGGTTGGCCGACAGCGGCGCGCCGGCGTGCCATTGCCAGCCAGCCAGGGCCATGACAGCCACCAGCAAGGTCAGGAACAGCCGCGGTAACAGGCGCTCACTCGGCAAAATCGAGGCGCTCCGCGTCGTTCAAATCCGGGGCGCCGGTGCTTTGCGACATGCGCAGCACGGTGCTGTCGCCCTGGGTTTCGAGCAGTTCGATGCGCTCGACGTACTGGCCGCCTGCGATGTTGATCTGCGTGAAGATCTGCTTGAGCAGCAGCGAGCGTGGGGTCAGGTGCACCTGCCAGTGTTGCGCGTCGCCTTGCAGTGCCAGCTCGAAGTCGCGTTCAAGCGCCGAACTGTCGCCTTGCAGCACGGCGAAGAACAGTTTGTTTTGCTGGGCACCGGCGCTCTGGCTCGGCAACGTTTGCCAGCCACCGGCATCGCGCCGGGCGATGCCCTGAGCGTTGATACGGTAGTCCTGCTTCACGGGGCTGGCGAGTAACCACAGCAAGCCGTGGTCCTTGGCCAGTACGAAGCGGCCCTGGCTGACCAACGGTTGGGGCAGGGCGCGCAGGTGTTTTTCCTGCACGAAGGGGCCGCGCACCACGCCGGGTTTGCCCAGTTGCGCGCTCAGGTCTTGCAGGCCGAAGGCCTGGGCCAGGCCCGAGAGCATCAGCAGGCCCAACACAATCAACGCTCTCATGGCAGGTGCCTCGTGACGGCATCAATGAACACTTGGGGCGAGGCCAGTTGCATTTCGCGGCTGGCAATGTCCACCGCCACCTGCACGGAACTGGCGCGGGTCAGGCGCTCGCCGGTTACCGCGTCGCTGATCAGGTAGTTGATCTTCAGGCGGTTCTCCCACTCCACCAGGCTGGCGCGCACATTGATGCGTTGGCCAAAGGTGGCGCCACGCACGTAGCGCAGTTGCAGGTCGATCACCGGCCACGCGTAGCCTGCATCGCGCATGTGGTTGTAGTTGTGGCCAATCTGGTCGAGCAGCGTACAGCGGGCCACTTCCAGGTACTTGACGTAATGGCCGTGCCAGACGACGTGCATCGTATCGATGTCGAAAAACGGCACCAGGATTTCGGTGTCGGCGTGGATCACACCCGGGCTACGCATGCAGCCTCCAGTGTTGCTCGGCGATACGTTTCAGGCACAGGCGCAGTTCGGCGTCCAGGGCTCGGTCTTCGATGACCGGCGCGAAGTCTTCGGCCAGGTGCCGGTGCATGGCGGCCAGCGCCGGTGGCAGGGGCCGCGCATTGGTATCAAGGCTGCGTAGCCATACGCCTTGCTGGGCGGCCAGCAGCGTGGCCGCCGCTACCTGTTCGGTCAACTCCAGCACCCGCAGGGCGTCGCGGGCAGCGATGGTGCCCATGCTCACTTTGTCCTGGTTGTGGCACTCGGTGGAGCGCGAGAACACGCTGGCCGGCATGGTGTTTTTCAGCGCTTCGGCGGTCCAGGCGCTGGCGCCGATCTGCACGGCCTTGAAACCGTGGTTGAGCATCGCCCGTTCGGCACTTGCGCCCGACAGGTTGCTGGGCAGGCCGTGGTTGTAGCGCACGTCTACCAACAGGGCCAATTGCCGGTCCAGCAGGTCGGCCACGTTGGCCACCAGGGTTTTCAGGCTGTCCATGGCGAAGGCGATATGCCCGCCGTAGAAGTGCCCGCCGTGCAGCACGCGCTCGGCCTCGGCATCGATGATCGGATTGTCGTTGGCACTGTTCAGTTCGGTTTCGATAAAGCCGCGCAGCCAGCCCAGGCTGTCGGCCAGCACGCCCAGCACATGGGGCGCGCAGCGCAGCGAGTAGCGGTCTTGCAAGCGGTGCAGGGGCGCGGTGGGGGCATCGATGGCCAGGTCTTCGCGCAACCAGGCCGCCACCTGCATTTGCCCAGGATGGGGCTTGGCGGCGAACAGGCGCTCGTCGAAGTGTTCCGGGTTGCCCTGCAGCGCCACCACGTTCAGCGCGGTGATGCGGGTGGCCAGTTTGAGCAGGTAGTCGGCGCGGGCGAAGGCCAGGCAAGCAAGCCCGGTCATCACCGCTGTGCCGTTCATCAGCGCCAGGGCTTCCTTGGGCCGCAGTACCAGCGGCTGCCAGCCCAGCTCGCGGTGGACGTCGCAGGCGTTGCGGCGCTCGCCGCGATACAGCACTTCACGCTCCCCGGACAGGGTGGCTGCCACGTAGGACAGCGGCGTCAGGTCGCCGCTGGCGCCCACCGAGCCCTCTTCCGGGATCAGCGGCAAAATGTCGTGATGCAGGAACGCTTGCAGCCGCTCCAGCAGTTCGATGCGCACGCCCGAAACGCCATGGCACAGCGACTGCAGGCGCGCGGCAAGCACGGCGCGGGTGGCCTGGGCGTCCAGCATTTTGCCCAAACCGCAGCCGTGGAAGGTGTACAAGTGGCGCGGCAGGGCCTCGACATGCTCCAGCGGCACGGCCACCACGCAGGAGTCGCCGTAGCCGGTGGTCACCCCGTAGATCACGCCTTCCTTGTCCAGCAGCGAGTCCAGGAAACGCGCGCCCTTGGCGATGCGCTCACGGTATTGGTGATCATCCTGCAGGCGGGTTTCGACCTGGCGGTTGGCCAGGGCCAGCACGTCTTCGATGCTGAGCGGGGTTTGGCCGAAGGTTACGGGCTCAAGCGTTGGCATCGTCATCGGTCTTCCAGAAAGGGTAGAAATTGAACCACTGGTGTGGCGCTTGCAGGCAGTAGTGGCCCAGGCGTTCGGCGTAGCGTCCGGCCCAGTGGGCGATCACCTGCTGGCGATCGCTGCGGCGCCATTCGATGGCGGCGGCAAACGGTTCCAGAATCACCTGGTAGCGGCCCTGTTGCTTGAGGCACAGCAGCAAGTTGATCGGGCACTTGAGCAACCCGGCCAGCAGCCAGGGGCCTTGCGGGAAGGCGGCTGGGTGGCCGAGAAAGTCCACCCGCACGTTGCGCCCGCCGTGCAGCGGCACGCGGTCACCGGCAATCGCCAGCCATTCACCCCGGTCCAGGCGTTGGCTCAGTTGCAGCATGATGGCCGGGTCCAGCTCGCTCACCTGGATCAGCCGCAGGTTGGTCGCCCCGGCCTCGCCCAGCAGGCGGTTGAAGCGTTCGGCGTGCTTGGTGTGCACCAGCACGTTCATGGTCACCTTTTCGCCAAGCTCGGCCAGCGCCCGGCACACCTCGAGATTGCCCAGGTGCGCGCCCACCAGCATCTGCCCGCGGCTGCCGCGCAATTGTTCGCGCAGGTGCGCGGGGTCGACGATCTTGATCTGCTCGATGCTCAGCTTGCCGTTCCACACATCGAGCTTGTCCAGCAGGGCGTCGGCGAAGGCCATGAACTGCTTGAACACCCGCCAATGGTTGGGCGCAGGCGTCGCCTGGCCGCTCCACTGCGCCAGGCGTTGCTGGTATTGCCAGGCACTGCGCCGGGCGCGGCGGCCAAACAGGAAGAAATAAAACACGATGGCGTAGAGGATCGGGCTGAGCACCCGGCGCCCGAGCACGCGCACGCCCCAGGCGGTGAGTTTCATCAGCCAGAAGCTGCCGCGCTCTTCATGCCTGGCCCAGTGTTGTTCGCTCACGCCTGCCACCGCCGCCAAAGGATCAGCGGAAAGCGCAGCAACATGCCGAAGAACAGCTTGGTGTGCATCTTGCTGATCAGCGCGTTGTCGTGGAACAAGCGGAAATGCGACAGGCCGTCCTGCGGGTAATGCACCTTGGTCGGCAGCCAGTGCATGGGCTGGTTGCGCCAGGCCAGGCGCACGAGGATCTCGGGGTCGAAGTCCATGCGTTTGCCGAGTTTGACCGAGTCAATCAGGCGCAGGCACACGGGCAAGGGGTACACCCGAAAGCCGCACATGGAGTCGGGGATGCGCAGCGACAGGCTGTTGATCCATACCCACACGTGGGTCAGGTAACGGGCGTACAGGCGGCCCTTGGGCACGCTGGCATCGTACTGCGGGTAGCCGCAAATCAGCGCGTCGGGTTGCTGGCGCGAGGCATCCAGGAACAGGGCGACGTCGTGCAGGTCGTGCTGGCCGTCGGCGTCCACTTGCAGGGCGTGGCTGTAGCCCAGCCGGGCCGCCTCGCGCAGGCCGGCCATCACCGCGCCGCCTTTGCCCTGGTTGACCGCCAGGCTGACCAAGGCGACCTGATCCTGCTGCGCCAGGTGCTTGAGCACCTGCGCGCAGGCCGGGCTGCTGGCGTCATCGACCAGGATGCAGGGCAGGCCGGCGCCCAACAGTTCGGCGACCACCGCAGGCACCGCGCCTTCATGGTCGTACACCGGGATCACTGCACACGGCTTATGCATGGGCGGCCTCCAACAGGATGCGGCCACTGGCACAGGCGGCGGTACCACGGCGGTAGGCGAAATAGAGTTTGCCGCGCTCGGCGTCGAAACGCAGGGTCAGCAGCAGTTGATCGCCGGGGCGCACCAGTTGCTGGAACTTCAGCACTTGCATGCCGGCGAATCGGGGTGGCAGGGCCAGCAATTGCTGCCCCAAGGCCATGGCCCAATCCACTTGCACCACCCCTGGCAACACCGGTGCCTGGGGGAAGTGCCCGCTGAAACAGGCAAGGTCCGGCGGCACCATCAGTTGCACGTGCAGTTCGTTTTCGACCTGCTGCTGGCCGAGCACTTCGGGCATTTTTGGACGAGGGTCCAACAGGATGCTGTCCACCAGGTTTTGCGGCAGTTTGCCCTGGCTGTTGAACGGCAACTGGCTCAGCAAGCGCCAGCGGCGGGGCAGGGCCAGAGCTTCGCAGTGGGCACTCAGATGCTTGCGCAAGGCATCGGTGAGCGCGCGCCGACCTTGGCTCTGCAAGGCGTGCAGGCCGCTAGCGCTGAGCACCAGCAAGGCGCCCAGCGATGCGCGTGCTTCCTGCACCACGCCCAGGCGGGTGTCTTGCACCCAAGGATGGGCGAGCAGCGCCTGTTCCAGCATCGGCAGGGAGATACGTTTTTCTTCCAGCTTGATGATGCGGTCAAGCCGACCGAGCAGTTGGAAGCGGCCCAGGTCGTTGAATTGCGCGGCATCGGCGCTGTGTTCAATGTGCCCGGCGGGCAGGTAGGGCGATTCGATGCACAAGGCGCCTTGCTCGTCCTGGGTCAGGCGAATGCCGTCGAAAGCTTGCCACCAGCTGTCCCGCTGGCGCCAGGCGATGCCGCCGGTTTCGGAGCTGCCGAGGATCTCGGTGGGGCGCTGGCCGATGCGCAGCTCAAGCGCTGCGGCGGCCTCTTCTGGCAGCGCACCGCCCGATGAGAACACCCGTTTGACCGCGCTCAGTGTGGGCCAGTCGAGGTTGTCGCCCATGCGCTTGAGCAGCGCGGGGCTGGTGACCCAGGCAAATTCGGCGTGCTCGCGGCTGGCTCGTTGCAGGTCTTCGGGGAAGGGCAACTGCTGGCGCAAAAACGGGCGCCCGGCGCACAGCGGCCAGAGTACGCGAAACAGCAGGCCATAGATGTGTTGGGTGGCGACGCTGCCGATGATGCAGGCCTCACCGAGGTCGGCAGACCACAAATCGTCGAGGGCCCGCACTTCATTGGCCAGTTGGCGCAGGCACTTGTCGATACGCTTGGGCTCGCCGCTGGAACCAGACGTGCACAGACTCAGCCGGCAGGTGTCCAGGTCCAGGGCTGCGGGGGGCAAGGGCTCGGCGTACAGTTCGGCCAGGGGCTGCTCGGCGGTGATCCATAAGTCGACCTGGCTGTCCCAGCGCTGGCGTGTCTGGCTTTGCAGGTCGGCGGGCAGCAGCACGCTGACGCCGGCACGCCAGGCCCCGAGCAAGGCGACTGCCAGCTCGGCGGCGTCTTCCAGGTACAGCGCCAGGCGCTTGATGCCCCGCGCTTGCAGGCCGCCAGCCAGGCGCAGGGCCTGATCGCAGAGCTGGGCGTGGTTCAGCGCGGGTGTGAAGCTGACGCTGCGCTCGGGGTGACCTCGCAGCAGCTGCTGCTCAAGTGAAATCCATGTCATGCGCGGCCTCGTACGCGTTGTCTGATCAGCCATTCGCCAGCGAACAGCAGGCCCATCAGCGCATAGGCGATCAGGCCGTTGTAAAGGGTCCACCAGCTCAGTGGCGCCCATAGGGTCAACGCGGCAGCGACCAGCCCGTTGCCCAGGAAAAACAGGCACCAGGCCTGGGTCACCTTGCGGGTATAAGGGATGGCCACCGCCGGCAGGTCAGGCTCGCTCAGGCGTGCCAGGCGTTCGGCCACGGGCATGCCATGCTTGAGGCTCAGGCCGAACAACGTGAGCATGAAGCTTGAGACCAGCACCGGGTACCAACGCAGCAGGTGCGAGCTGTTGAACAACGCCAGCAACAGGCAGAAGCCGATCGCGGCCAACGCCATCCACAGGCTGCCGGGCTGGCGCTTGCCGGTAAGCACGCGGGCCAGCCAGAGCGAGCCGAGCAACAGGCCAAACTGCCAGGGGGCGAAGTGGGCCAGGCCGAAATACACCGCGAACGGGTACAACAGGCCGGCCAGCAATAGGCCGGCGCCGATCAGTCGGCTCATGCGGCCGCGTTGACCAGGCGGTACACCGCCTCGACCACGTCGCCGACGGTGCGTACGGCCTTGAACTCATCGGCGGCGATCTTCTTGCCGGTCTTGCGCTTGATGTGGTCGATCAGGTCCACGGCGTCGATGCTGTCGATTTCCAGGTCCTGGTACAGGTTGGCTTCCAGCGTCACGCGCTCAGGTTCCAGTTCGAACAGTTCGACCATGGCCGCTTGCAGGGTATTGAAGATGTCTTCACGGGTTTGCATGGTGCTGTCTCACGCTGCCTGTTTTGCCGTGACGAACGCCGCAAGGCTGGCCACGTTGTTGAAATGGTTGCGGGTGTCCTTGGCGTCGGCGTCGATCTTGATGCCGTAACGCTTCTGGATGGCCAGGCCGAGTTCCAGCGCGTCGACCGAGTCCAGGCCCAGGCCTTCGCCGAACAGCGTCTGCTCGTCGCCGATGTCCTGCGCGCTGATGTCTTCCAGGCCCAGGGCGTCGATGATCAGCTCCTTGATTTCAAGGTTGAGTGCAGGGTTTGGAACGCTCATCTGTGGCGAGCTCCTTGATAAAGTAGTGGTGCAAATGTTCATTGAGCTTGCGCGAGGCCTGGGGGGCTGGCCCCAGCGCGGCAAAGGCGTATGTGTCTATATCGGCACCCACGCGCAAACTGAAGTGCACGCGCCGATGGGGGATCCGGTACCAGGGCTCGGCCTTGGTCAAGGTGGTGGGGCTGACCTTGATGGTCACCGGGGTGATGATTCTCGCACCCCGCAGCGCGATTGCGGCGGCGCCGCGATGAAAGGCCGGTGGCTGGCCGGGCTCGGTGCGCGTGCCTTCCGGGAAAATAATCAGGGTTTGCCCGCCTTGCAGGGCGTCTGCCGCGGCGTCGAGCATGTCCATGCTGCCGTCGTTGCTGATGTAATCCGCTTCGCGCACGGCGCCATGCATGAACGGGTTTTGCCACAGGCTTTGCTTGACCACGCAGTTGGCATTGCGCACCAGGCCGATCAGAAACACCACGTCGATCAACGAGGGGTGGTTGGCGATGATCATTTGCCCCGGCCGCCCGAGTTTGTCGGCGCCTTCGACTTCATAGGTGAGCACGCCGGTGCGGGCCATGAAGCGGATGAACACCCAGAACAACTGGCTGACCACCCGGCGGGCACGCTGGCGGTGGGCCTGTTTGTCCCCCGGCAGGCACGCCAACAGCGGGAACACCAGCACGCGCAGGCATAACCCGCCCAGGCCGAACAGCGCAAAGCTTGCGGCCGTCGCCAGCAGGCGCCACAGGTAGCCGTCGCGGCGTTTATTCACGGGCTGCGCTGCCAGTTCCATGTTCGGCCATGCCATGCGTGTTGGAAGGAAGTGCTTGAGCCCAGCATGTGCTGCAACAAGCTTAAGGCGTGGGGCCAAGGGCTCTTGGCAACGTTCGCGTGCGCCGGGCCAAGGGACAGTTCCCAGCCCTTGCCCGGGGTGATCAGCAAACCCAGCGCATAGGCAAAGGGCACGTCATTGATCCAACTGGCATAGGCCGCGGGTGGCTGCTCCTCGGTGACCACCAGCAACACCTGCGGGGCACCTTCGGCCAGCAGCGCGGCGGCCTCGAGCAAACCATGCTCCAGGCCGTCGCCGGCTGCGGCCAAGGCGGTCATCTCGCACGTATCGCCGCGCAGAATCGACCACAAGCCGATCACTGCGTTATGCACCGACAGGCTGAACTGGGTGGGCGACAACGGCTGCTCGGCGGCCAGGTCACTCAGGATGTCGAAGGTGCGTGGCGTTTCGCCATGGCGGGAAACAAACACCAGCGGCATCGGTTCGCGACCTTCGGCCAAGGGCCAGCCGACATCAAAGGCCATGCGCGCCAGATGGCCCAGGCGGCGGCGCTGCATGGCCGGCAGGAATGAAACGTCGGGCGCAGCGCCGGGGCACTGAACGACGCAAGGGCTGGTGCCCCAGCGCCGCCAGTCGTCGGCCGACGTCAACCCGGGTGCCCAGGCGCGCCATTGCTCGATGTTGAAGGTGATCACAGTGGTGTAATTCCCGCCCGCAGGGGCTTGCAGTCCATGGCAGTCCACTCGGGCAACGACTAACCATGACGTGGTGCAATGGCCGAGAGGCGGGCATTATCCGGGTAGGATAGGTGTGTAGCAAACATTGGTTACATAAACTGTACAAAGTCGGCGATGGGTGGTTACGGCATTATTGGCCCGTGCATTCAGTAAAAGGCTGGCAATTGGCCTCTATCTGGGTATTTCCGCTGCTATTTCTCAAGCGCACAGGAAGTGTTCGATCTTATTCATCTTTCGCCTGTAGCTTTAAGGCCACGATGGCCGCAGCGAGCTCATTTCTGAAAACTAAGTAGGCCCCGTCCTCTCAACGGTGCTGGCTAATCCGCCCCCACGGCCACTACACTCGGGCATTCCTATGTACACGGAGGTCTTTTCATGCGGCGCGTGGTGTTCAATCAGAAAGGCGGCGTAGGCAAGTCGAGCATTGCCTGTAATCTGGCGGCGGTAAGTGCGCAGGAGGGTTACCGGACGCTGTTGATCGACCTGGATGCACAGGCCAACTCCACCCAATACCTCACGGGCCTCACGGGTGACGACATCCCCATGGGCATTGCCGATTTCTTCAAGCAGACACTGTCTTCCGGGCCGTTTGCCAAAAAGAACACGGTGGACATCTACGAGACGCCGTTCGACAACCTGCACGTGGTCACCGCCACGGCGGAACTGGCCGACCTGCAGCCCAAGCTTGAGGCCAAGCATAAGATCAACAAACTGCGTAAATTGCTCGACGAGCTGTCGGAGGATTACGACCGTATCTACCTCGACACACCGCCGGCGTTAAATTTTTACGCGGTATCGGCACTGATCGCCGCCGACCGGGTGCTGATCCCCTTCGACTGCGACAGTTTTTCGCGCCAGGCGTTGTACGGGTTGATCAATGAGATCGCCGAACTGCGCGATGACCACAACGAAGGCCTGGAAGTGGAAGGCATCGTGGTCAACCAGTTCCAGCCGCGCGCCAGCTTGCCGCAGCAGATCCTTGATGAACTGATCGCCGAGGGCTTGCCGGTGTTACCGGTGTATTTGAATAGCTCGGTGCGCATGCGCGAGTCGCACCAGGCAAGCATGCCGCTGATCTTCCTGGACCCGCGGCACAAGCTGACGCAGCAGTTTGTGGAGCTGCATGCGTTGCTGGAAAACAACGCGGCTTAAATGCCCTGGGTGCGTAACCACGCCAACAATTGCGGGAGCGGAAACGCGCCGCTCTGGCGTGCGACTTCCCGGCCATTCTTGAACAGGATCAGGCTGGGAATGGAGCGAATCCCCAACTGCGCCGACAGTTGCTGATTGGCCTCGCTGTCCAACTTGGCCAACCGGCAGCGACCACTCAACTGCCCCGCCGCCTGCTCGAATATCGGTGCAAATGACTTGCACGGCCCACACCAGTCCGCCCACACGTCTACCAGCAACGGCAGGTCGCCCTTGATCTGGCTGGCGTAGTCGCCCTGGGTCAACTCGAACGGTTTGTCGAGAATGACCGACGCCTTGCAGCGCCCGCACTTGGGTTGGTCGCCCACGCGCTCGGCAGGGATGCGGTTGAGGCCGTTGCAGTGGGGGCAGGGGATTACCAGTGGGGTGGGCATGGTGGGTTCCGATCAAGGGGGATGTGGCTTATTTGGAGCTCTTGGGCGCAATAATCAAGGGTGCCGGCCTCCGGGTCCTTGGTAAGGGGTCAGCTCTGTGCTCTAAGTAGGGACGGTATGGAAAATAGGTCGGAAACCTCTGACTATGGCTCCCTACTCAGGAGCACGGTGCCTGTCGCCAGCCCTCAAGAAGAACAGCTGATCTCCAAATGCTTGCCCCACTCCGGTGGCCGTTGCGCGTAAGCCTCCATACCCGCCTGCGCCTCGAACGGCCGGGTCAGTACCCTGTGCAAGCGCCTAACCTCCTCGTAATCCCCGTCCTCGGCTGCATCAATGGCTTTTTGCGCCAAGTAATTGCGCAGCACGTACAAAGGGTTCACCGCGTGCATGCGCGCGGTGCGGTCGCTGCTGGCCGGTTCGCGGTTCAGGCGTGCCAGGTAGGCAGTGGCCCAGGCGTCAAAGGCATCGCGGTCGATGAAGTCGTCGCGCAACTTCAACACGGCGGCCTCGGCGGCTTCATCACCCAAACGGCGGAAGAACAGGTTGTAGTCCACGGCGCTGTTTTGCATCAGCGCGAACAGGCGCTCCAGCAGTTGCTTGTCATCATCTTCAGCCGTGGTGAAGCCGAGCCTGCGGCGCATCAGGTCTGCGTAGTGAGCCTCGTACAAGGGCAGGAACAGCCCCAGGGTTTCGCGCAACGCCTCGACGCTGATGAACGGCGTCAGGGCCTGGGCCAGTGCGCTGAGGTTCCAGTGGGCGATGGGCACCTGATTGCTGAAGCTGTAGCGGCCTTCGTGGTCAGAATGGTTGCAGATGAAATTGGCGTCGAAGTCGTCGAGGAAGGCGAACGGGCCGAAGTCGAAGGTAATACCCAGGATCGACATGTTGTCGGTGTTCATCACGCCATGGCAAAAACCGTAGGCCTGCCATTTGGCGATCAATTGGGCGTTGCGTTCGACGATCTGGCGGTACATGGCCAGGTACGGCTCGGGTTGCTCCAGGCACTCGGGGAAGTGCATGGCCAGCACGTGTTCGCCCAGTTGCTTGGCCAGCTCCGGTTGCTTGGTGTAGTAGAAGTACTCGAAGTGGCCAAAGCGCACGTGGCTCGGTGCCAGGCGCAACAGCATCGCCGCGCGTTCTTGTTTCTCGCGCCACACCGGGGTGTCCGAGCCGATCACGCACAGCGCGCGGCTGCTGGGGATGCCCAAGGCATAAAGTGCTTCTGAGGCAAGGAATTCGCGGATCGAGGAGCGCAGTACGGCGCGGCCGTCCGCCCCACGTGACCAGGGCGTTTGCCCGGCGCCCTTGAGGTGCAGGTCCCAGTGTTCGCCGGCGTCGGTGTACACCTCGCCCAGCAGCAGCCCGCGGCCGTCCCCCAGGCGGGGGTTGTAGTGGCCGAACTGGTGGCCGGAATACACCATCGCCCGCGGCTCGGCCTCGCCCCAAAGCTTGTGGCCACTGAACAGCTCGGCGAATACCGGCGAATAGGCTTCGGTGGGTTCCAGGTCGAGCAGGCGCATGGCGGCTTCGCTGGCCACCACCAGGCGTGGCGCCTCGATGGGGTCGGGCAGCACCGAAGTTGAGAACGCGTCGCCCAGGCGGGCAAAGCGGTTGTCGAAGGTCAGTTCGTCGAGGGCTTTCAACGGCCATCTCCAGCAGAATGTCCGAGCATTCTGCTGGGGTTGGCCCCTGTGAGTCCAGTCAGTCCAGATGAGTGTCGGGCGGTTCTGGCATCTGCTTGGCGGCGGGAGGGCTTGGCAACAGGGCCGGGTCGACCTTTTCCATCGGTACCAATTTGAATTCCTGACCTTGGGTGTTTTTCAGGTACACCTCCATTTGCCGGAACGAAATGTTGATGTGGTGGGCCTTGAACTCGCGGTTGATGTAGCGGTTCATTTCGTCGAGCACCGGGTTGCGGTCACCCAGGTCGCGCACGTGCATGCGCAACTCGTGGTCCAGGGTACTTTCGCCAAAGTTCAGGAAGTACACGCTGGGGCCCGGCTCTTTGAGCACGCGGGGGTTTTCCTGGGCGCCCTTGAGCAGCAGCGACTTGACCAGGTCCAGGTCCGAGCCGTAGTCCACGCCCAGCTTCAACGTGACCCGGGTGATGGTATCGGTCAGCGACCAGTTGATCAGTTGCCCGGTAATGAACGTTTTGTTCGGGACAATGATGTCCTTGCGGTCGAAGTCGGTGATGGTGGTGGCACGTATGCGGATTTTGCTGACCGTCCCCGACAGGCTGCCGATGGTGATGGTGTCGCCGATGCGCACCGGGCGTTCGAACAGGATCATGATGCCGGAGATGAAGTTGGCGAAGATCTCCTGCATGCCGAAACCCAGGCCCACGGAAAGCGCGGCCACCAGCCATTGCAGCTTGTCCCAGCTGACCCCCAGGGTCGACAGCGTGGAGACGAAGCCGACGCCGGCAATCACGTAGGACAGCAGCGTGGTAGTCGCGTAGGCGCTGCCCTGTGCCAGGTTCAGTCGCGACAGCACCAACACCTCCAGCAGGCCGGGCAAGTTGCCGGCCAGCGCAAAGGTGATGCCGATGATCACCAATGCGCCCAGCAGGTCGCCCAGGCTGATCGGCACCATGCTTATGCTGGCGCCGGTGCCGCTGGTGTACTCGTACAGGGTGATGTTGTCCAGGTAGGCGAACACGCTGATCAGGTCCGACCACACCCAGTACAGGCAGCCGATGAACAGGCCCAACAGCGCCAGGCGAATCAGGCGCAGGGACTGTTGGTTGACCTGCTCGATGTCCAGGGTCGGCTCTTCGACCGGGATCTCGCCGTCGCCGCTTTCCTTGGCAGCCTGGCGTTTGCTCAGGGCGCGCTGGTAGGCCAGGCGTCGTGCTGCCACGCCCAGGCCGCGCACGAAGGCGGCTTCGATCACCAGCCAGAACATCAGCAGGTACAGGGTATCGATCAGCCGGTCGGTGAGTTTCAAAGCGGTGTAGTAGTAGCCAAAGCACACCGCGACGAACAGTGCGATCGGCAGCGCAGTGAAGACAATACCCACGGTTCTGCGGAACAGCGAGGCATTC
Source organism: Pseudomonas abieticivorans (assembly GCF_023509015.1). Taxonomy (NCBI): domain Bacteria; kingdom Pseudomonadati; phylum Pseudomonadota; class Gammaproteobacteria; order Pseudomonadales; family Pseudomonadaceae; genus Pseudomonas; species Pseudomonas abieticivorans. The sequence goes on along the minus strand of NZ_CP094975.1, from coordinate 2,081,460 downwards.
TTGTGGGCAGGGCTGCTAATCAACAGGCGGCTGAGCAACCAGGCCATCAACGCGTAGCAGGTCAGTACCACGCCGATGCCCAGTACGTCGTCGGCCAGCGCCGAAGGTTGCAGTTCGGCAACCGCCACCACCGACACCAGTGCCAGTACCACGAAGCCCAGCCGGCGGATCCAGCCACGCAAAAACTCGACCTGGGGTTTCTCCCAGCGAAAGTGCAATTCGGCCACGCCGCCCGGTGCCAGGATCCGGTAGGCGGTGTAGAACACCAGCCAGGCCTGGGCGATCTGCAGGATCGCCGAACCCAGGCTGGCGTTCTGCCCGCGGGCGTCGATCAGCAGGGCGTAACCGCACAGCGCCAGCGCCAGGGCCAGCGGCATTGCCAGCAAGACGTTGACCAAAATGGCCTGGGGCGTGTGCCACTGGCTGTCACGTTTGAAGTGGCCGATGTCCTGGTGCACCTTGGTCAGCCGTGCATACAGGTACTTGCGCCGCCACAGCAGGCCGCCAATCAGCAACAGCAACGGCAAAAACAGCAACGGCCGCTGCACCAGGCCGTCGGCCAGCTCCGTCAGGCTGGAGGCCCAGGGCAGGGTGGTGACCTGCTTGGTCAGGTGGTTGGGCACGCCTTGCAGCCATTCGAAATCCAGCGGCTTGTTGCTGGGGATCCAGAACATCTGCTCATCGAGGGTGGCGCGCAGGCCCTGGGCGGTGGTCAGCAGTTGCTTTTGGTTGAGCTGCAGGGTGATCGATTCGTTGAGCAATGCACTCAACTCGCGGTTCAGGCGCTCCAGCAAATCGCTGCGGGTCACGGCCAGGTCCAGCAGGTTCTTGCGCAACTGCGGGGTCACGTCTTCTGGCGGTTGCGCGGCTAGCAATGAGTCCACATAGGCGGCCGGGTTGCCCAGGGTTTCGCGCTGTTGGTTGACCTCGAACTGGTACAGGCGGATGTCGGCGATTTCGTCGGCCAGGTCGCGGTTGACCTTTAAGTGCGGCAGGGCCTGCTTCTGCTTGTAGAGGATCTTGGACAGCAACAGGCTACCCTTGAGCACGTTGATCTGCTCGTCCAAGGCCTGGTCGCTTTGGGTCACGCTGTCCAGTTGCTGCTTGGTCTTGAGGTTTTCCTGGGTCAGGTCGTTGAGCCGGTCGGTACTCTTGAGCAGGTAGTCGGACAGCTTGACGTTGGTCGCGCTCTCGGTGGCCAGCAGGCTGCTGCCGCCGGCCTTTTGCGCCTCGATGGATTGCTCGGTCACGGTCTGTTGCGACTGGGCCAGGCGCTTCTGGTTGATCAGCGTTTGCAGGTCCTGGATTTCCTGGTCCAGGCGGCTGGTTTTTTCCAGCAGCAGGTCATGCTGGCTGTTGCCCAGGTCTTGCAGCAGGCTATTGCCGGCCAGCTCCTGGCGGCGCAGGGTGATCAGCGAGTTGATCGAGGCCAGCTCCGCGTTCAGCTGGTTGCGCTGATCGGCGGAGATGACTTTGCCGCCGTCCTTGCCGGTCTTGAGGATGCCGTTGATCTGCTGGATACGATTTTGGTTGCTGCTGATTTCGGTCTGCGCGCGCTCCGGGCGAGTTTGTGCAGTGATGGTCATGGTGTTGGCGTCGGCCAAGGCTTTTTGCTGTTCGGCCTGCTCGGTGCCGCGCTGGGTCAACAATTGTTCGAGCTGGGGCACCGACAGGTTGGCATAGCGCTGGGCCACCGCAATTACGTGTACGCCCTTGAGGCGACCCAGCTCACGTTGGTTTTCAGCCGTCTGGCGCGGCGCGTCGTTGAGCTGGCGCTTGAGGTCTGCCAGCTTCTGGTCGCTGTCGTCGCGGTTGGACAGGTATGCCAGGGTTTGCTCAAGCACCTGCTGCAGGGCTTTCTGGTCGCTGTCACTGAGCTTGCGGTCAGCGATCTTGTCGATGCTTTGCTGCACCGCGTCTTTGGTGGGGGGATCGGCAGCGTGTACAGCAGTAACCGACAGGCACAGCCCTAGCAGGGCTGCGGAAAAAAAAGTGCGCAGGGTGGGCATAGGTAAAAAGTCGTGACGCTCGAATAGAGAATGGCAGTTTAGAGGAAGAGCCCAGGGCCTGGGCGACTTCCTTCGGGGAATTTGACGCCCACTTTGAGGATCTTGTTCCCTTCCATGACGGCCACCGTCCAGATTGTGTTGTTCCAGTCGACGTGGTCGCCGACGATCGGCGCGCCGCCAACCTTCTGGGTTATGAACTTGCCCAGCGGCATTTTCGGGTCCTGGCCGTCGAGCTTCAAACCGTACAACGCCGCTACAGGCCCCAGTTCTGCGTCCCCTTCGAGCACGAAGTCGCCGAAGAAGCGCAAATCCAGACCGCGCTGCGGCGCCTGGCTGAACAGTTTTCCGAGGGCTGGCAAGTTGTGTTCATGGCCAATGACGCAGAGTAAATCATCGACCTCCAACACTGTACTACCCGACGGATGGAGCAGTTGCTGGCCACGAAACAGCGCGGCGATACGGGTGCCTTCGGGCATTTTCAGTTCACGCAGGGCGGCGCCGATGCACCATTTTTCGGCGCCAAGGCGGTACACGAACATCTCCCATTCACTGGTGATGTGCACTTCCAGGGCCGAGCGGGATATGGGTGCAGGGTCGGGCGGTACGGTCACTTTCAGCAGCTTGGCGACCCACGGCAAGCTGGTGCCTTGCACCAGCAGCGAGACCAGTACGATAAAGAACGCCAGGTTGAAATACAGTTGGGCGTGGGGCAGGCCTGCCATCAGCGGGAACACCGCAAGGATGATCGGTACCGCGCCGCGCAGGCCCACCCAGGAGATAAAGGCTTTTTCACGGCCGTGGAAGGCCTTGAACGGCAGCAGGCCGACCAGCACCGACAAGGGGCGCGCGAACAGAATCATCCACAGCGCCAGGCCCAGGGCGGGCAACGCGATGGGCAGCAGGTCGTGGGGGGTGACCAGCAAGCCCAGTACCAGGAACATGCCGATCTGCGCCAACCAGGCCATGCCATCGAGCATGTGCAGGATACCGTGGCGGCTGCGGATGGGCTTGTTGCCCATCACCAGGCCGCACAGGTACACCGCCAGGAAGCCGCTGCCGTGCAGGGCGTTGGTCAGGGCAAACACCACCAGGCCGCCGGCTACCACCAAGATCGGGTACAGCCCGGTGGCCAGGTTGATGCGGTTGACCAATTGCAGCATCAGCCAGCCGCCGCCCAGGCCAATGATGCCGCCGATGCCGAACTCGCGCACCAGGTGGCCCAGCAGGCTCCAGTGCAGGCCGGTCTGGCCGCTGGCAAGCATGTCGATGAGCGTCACGGTCAGGAACACGGCCATCGGGTCGTTGCTGCCCGATTCGATTTCCAGGCTGGCAGTCACCCGTTCGTTCAGGCCCTTGCCACCCAGCAGCGAGAACACTGCTGCGGCGTCAGTGGAGCCGACGATGGCACCAATCAGCAGGCCCTGGATGATATTCAGGTCAAACAGCCAGGCGGCCATCATGCCGGTTAGCCCGGTGGTGATCAGCACCCCCACCGTGGCCAGCGACAAGGCCGGCCACAGGGCCACGCGGAAACTCGCCACCCGCGTGCGCAGCCCGCCGTCGAGCAGGATCACCGCCAGCGCAAGGTTACCCACCAGATAGGCCGTGGGGTAGTTGTCGAAAATGATGCCGCCACCGTCCACGCCGGCGGTCATGCCGACGGCCAGGATGATGACCAGAATGGGGATGCCCAAACGCGAGGAGAGTGAACTGACCAGGATGCTAGCACCTACCAGCAACGCGCCGATCAAGAACAGGCTGTTGATGGTGGTCGCATTCAAAGGCGTTACTCCCTAAAACTGAAAGGCTTGGCGGCCTGCTTCATGCAGGCGGCGTGCCAGGCGATTCTAACCTGTGTCGCAACAAGGGTGTCAAAGCGTGTGCAGGAAAAAAGCCGGCGTGGTCATGGCCAGGCTATTTATTTACGCCCTTGTGCCAGCCCCTGTTCTTTAGGTTGATCAGTCTCTTAATGGCAAGGAGCAACTGATCATGAAAGACGTTATGGACGGCGGGAAACTGGGGGCGTTGCTGGAAGTGGCCGTGGGCAATACGCAATGGCGTACACCCCGGCTCAACGCGCTTGGGCAATGGCTGGAAGCAATCGAGGACAGCGGCCACGCCTTGCAAGCCCTGATGGCAAAAGCGCCCATGGAACAGGAGCAGGCCATACGCTTGTACTGGGCCGACCTGGCGGTGGGTACCCAGCATTCACGTCGAGAGCACGCGCTTGCATTGCGCCGGGTCAATCTGCACAGCAAGGCGCGGTTACTGAGCGTGGTGGGGCTGCTCAGCGAGCCGGCCTTGCAGGCGTTGGAGGACGCGCTAAGTGCCACCCAGGGCAAACAGCCAGCGCTATACGCCATTGGCCTGCGCGCCAGTGATGACAGCCGCGTGATGCTGCCAGGTACCGTGCTGATTGAAACCCCATTGGCTTGCGTGGCCGTTGTGGTCGGGTTGGAGCAGGAAGTCTTTGAATTCGAGAGCCGGGCCCAGGCCGGTCAGGTCTTGCTCGAGCATGTGTTGTCGACGCAGGGCGAGGCGTGGCGCGAACTGATTCGTGCCTTGGCCCCTGCGCCGTGGCGCACCGAGCAATTCGACCGCTATGGCTTGAGTACAATCTTTGGCGCAATCAAGTCGTCGCTTCTGGAGCATGGGCTGGAAGAAGCCATTGGCAATGATCGGCGGGCACACGCCAGCGGCTATCTGCCGTCTTGGGCACAGGTACGCGCCGCACGGTTCGGCGGCGGTTTGCCCGAGGCCTTCACCACGCTCATCAACGCCGCACGGCGTGCCGATGCAGCCCGCCAGCAAGGTTTGATGACCTTCGCCAGCCTGGGGCCAGATACCGCCAGCGCAGGCGTAGAAGAGCGCTTGGCCAGCGCCCAGGAAGCCATTTTTGGCTACATCGGCGAGGACACGGACAGTTACGGGCATAAGCGGTACCGGCAAATACATGCGGCCTTGCAATCGACCCAGGCGAAGGCCCAACGGTTGCTGGCCGAGCTGCCAGGCGGGGGGCTGCCAGCCGATTACTGGGTGCACAAGGATGACAATGGTTTGTCTCGTTTGCGTCAGTGGGTTGCCCTGGCGGGGATTGGGTTGGGGCACGAGGCTCAATTGCAGGTTTACGAGGGTTCGCTGAGCGACGATGCCTTCGCTCTATTGGCCGATGCCATCAGCCAGCCCTCGGCGGCCCAGCGCCAGGCCAGTACAACGCAGGTGCTGGAGGTGGCCGTGGGCGCTGCGCTCTATCATTACCCGCTGCCGGGTGCCGTGATCATCACGCGCCAGGCGGCGCTGCAGGATCCAACAAGCCACTCGGCGGCCTTGTTCTACATGACGGGCAGTGACGGCGGGTTGCGCGAATTCGAGTCGCTTGAGCAGCTGCAAGCTTGCTTGAGCGCGAGCCTGCAGGATCCAGCATTCAACCCGTTGTGGTGGCGCTACTCGCAAAGCTCGCGCCAAGCCATGGCGCGCGGCCCGGGCCTGGGGGCGCAGCCACTGGTCGTGCGCTCGATAGAAGAGGACTGGTTGGAAAGGTGCGTGGCCAACCAAATCGATCATTACCTTGCGCAAGACGCGACGGTACCGGGTCGCTACAGCGACCTTGCCATTGCCCTGACGCTGCCGGTGAACGATGTTCGCGATTTGTCGATCAACCGCATTGCCGAGCAGCGCCGCACCCAGATGCAACTGCAACAACTCCCCGATTGGTTATCGCTGGCGCCCGAGTCGGTTCGTCGTGATTATGGCGAACGTCTGGACACCTACCTGCAAGCGGCGCAAGCGCAAGAGCGCATGCTTGAGGGTGAGCCGACACTGATCCATCTGTTTGCCAGCAAGTTGTTGGCGACGCGACTGAAAGCTGACCTCAAGCGCGACGTCGATCCGGAACAAGTCTTGTTGAAATTGCCAGACCATGTCGAAACCAAAGCCGTGCCCAACGTGCCTTCGCAAGTTCTCAAACCGAGCAAGGCCACGCAACGTTTGAGCCTGGTTGACTTGGCTTTGTTGAATATCGATCGGGCGGTAAGCCTGCGCTTGCAGTTTGCACAATTTATTGACCGCAGCAGCGATCAGCCCTTGGTCATACCGGGCTTGAATAGCGAATACGTGCGCAAGCTGGTGATCGAGCTGGATGTTGCGGCGCAATACCGCGTCAGTGTCTTGCAAACCTTCGGTTTAGGCGGGCGTACTGAGCTTGCGGGTGACGTACGCTCGCAAGTCTTGCTGGCCCCTTACCAGGCGGCCTTGGCTTTGGAAGCCCTTGCCGAGTATCGCCAAGGGCGGCTCAACGAAACGGGTTACCAGGCGTTGTTGCACGCCTCGCAGGCACGAACGCAGTCGTCGTTAACCAGCCCATCGTTCGACCTGCGGCTCGAGGCCGTGACGTTGAGTTTGGGCGGCTCGCAACATGGCCTGCCCAGCAGCCTGGTGCTGATCGAGGAGCGCCGAGCCGGGTTGTTTTTCCTTTATCTGCCTCATGCGCCGCTGGGGGGCGTGTTCATACAGCAGTCCAGCCGTGAGGCCGTCATTGCCAAATTGTTGCTGCGCCTGGGCGAGTCTTTGCTGCTGACTTGGCTGGCCAGCCAAGGTGGCCTGGCCAGCGCTACACCTGAGCGTGAGAGCTACCTGCGCCAGGCGCTGCAGCGGGGCTACAGCGGTTTTCTTGGTTATGTCCCGTTGACGGGCGATATCTGGCCGTTGGCGGCGAGCCAGTTGCAGGCGCGCAAGCAGCGCTTGCTTGGCGAAGCGCTGGCGGTATCACGTAGCCGAGAGCAGGTGCGCGAGGCGTTTCACCAGCAGTTGCTAACGGGGGGCAAGCAATTGCTACTCTCGGGCTTGAGCTACCTGCCGGGCATCGGCACGGCGTTGCAATTGTACGATGGCTGGAATGATGCCTCGGCAGCCGCCAATGCCTTCACGCGCGGCGAAGTGGCGTTGGGGCTGCGGCGTATGGCGTCGGCTGAGTTGAATTTCGGTTTCGCCTTGTTGACCTTTGTTCCAGGTGCGGTAGCGGCCCGCTCGGTGCGCCGTGCGGTGGGCGCGCGGCAGGCGGCAAAAACTTCCCGGCGGCCCATTGATGTCAGGCTCAAAGGCTCTAAGGTCGAGACGTTCAAGGGTTATGAAGTCGATGTCACCCTGGTGGGGGCCAAGGCTCAGGCCGGGGCGGATGCGGGGACGTGGAAGCAGGATGGCAAGCTTTACATTTGGCAGGACTCTCGTGCCTTCGAGGTGTTCCGGCGCCCTGGCGAACAAACCTTGCGGTTACGCCCTACCCAGCAAAAGGGCTATGCACAGCCGGTACGGCTAGGTACCGATGGCAGGTTCGTCGGGCATAGCGACGTGGGTGGCAAGGGCGGCGGGCGCGGGCGTGGCGTGGAAGAGGCTGTCGACGCCCAGGCCGAGACCTTCAAATATGAAATTGACCCTGGGCAACGAGACGTGATGCGCGAAACGCTGCAGGTTGCCGAGCACCGCCCGCGGGTGCTGGATGTGCGTTACGCGCCCATGCAGGGCAGTTCGACCGATGGGCGTTGGGCTGCGGTCTCGGCGTTTTCCCGCCAGCGTGATCTGTTGCTGCAAGACGCTGATGCCTATCTGGCCCGGCAGGTTGTGCCGCCGCGCGTCGAATTGCCCGCCTTGCCTGGCAATGCCTCGCATCGCTCGCTGATCGAGGCGGTGTACGGCAAGGCGGCTGGGTTGGTCATCGGCGAGTCCCACGCACACGTGGGGCCCAAGCGCCTACTGATCGACAACATGGCGATACTCAAGGAACAAGGGGTCAAGACCCTCTACCTGGAGCATTTACTGACCGATCTGGACGGCATTGATTTGAAATCCTTGCACAGCACCGGGCAGATGCCCGCGCGTTTGGCGAAGCACTTGCGGGCCATGGATGAGGGGCATCAAGTGCCGCGCAATCAGCCCTACTCGTTTGAAAATGTGGTGCTAGAAGCCAACCGGCACGGGATTGAAGTCGTGGCCCTGGACTGCGTTGCCAGCTATCGGCTCAAGGGCATGAACTACAGCGGGATGGCTCATCGGCAGCGGATGTTCAGCTTTTACGGCACGCATATCATCAGCGCGCATCAGCAAGCACGCGGCGCCCATAAGTGGGTCGCATTGGTGGGCAACAGCCATTCCAACGTCTATCAAGGCGTGCCAGGTCTTGCCGAGCTAAACCAGGGCATCGGCATTCGTGTGGGCAACCTTGAGCATGGCAAGGCCGCGGTATTGATCGCCGATCCGGGCGAGTACCTGTCAGGCAGGGTGGGCCCAGGTGGCCAGGTCAAGGCCGATCTGCAACTGGATGTCGAGGTGCCGGCCCTGGCGGTTTCCGAATCGGTGTTGCCGGGGGCGGCCAGTAGCCTCAGCCAGTTCACGGCCAGCCCGAGGTTGACGCGAGCCGGTATGTTTTACATCGAGAAAACCGGCACGCAGCGCACCATAGTGCACCTGAGCCGCGATGGCTCTACTTACCGCACGCCCATTACCAAGCATCTGGGCTTCTACGGTGTGTCGCGTGCCAGTTGGGACAAAGTGCATGGGCAAAAATTCTGGACACTGGCAGCCTTGCTCCAAGCGATGGATAAACAGAACCTGACCCACATCCAGCACTGAGGTCTGGCATAGCCAGTTACCGCCTGACCCTTTGGCTGTTTATCCAGGTGGAGCTGCGGCGCGGTTTTTTCCCCCCTAAAGGTCAGAACCAGCCGTCCTGCATGCTCAGGCAGGTGTCGTCCCGGGCTTCCAGTATGGCCAGTTCGTGGGCGCAACTCGGTACTTCCCATGTCAGGAAGTACCGGGCGGCCTGCAATTTGCCCCGGTAAAATGCCTCATCGGCCGGGTTGCCGCGTTGCAGGCCCTGCTCTGCACGGATGGCTTGTTCCAGCCAGCGCCAGCCGATCACGGTGTGCCCAAACACCTTCAGGTACAGCGCCGAGTTGGCGAGCGTGCTGCTCACTTGGCCCTTGCCCAGGTCCGCCAGCAGGCCCAGGGTCACGCTTTGCAGGCGGGCCACCAGCGCTTGCAGGGGTTGGCGCAAGCTCGCCAGCGAATCGTGTGTCTGGGCGCGCTCGCACGTATCGCCAATCAGGCGCAGCAGTTGCTTAAGCCCGGCGCCTGAGTTTTGCGCCAGTTTGCGGCCCAGCAAGTCCAGCGATTGGATGCCGTGGGTGCCTTCGTGGATCGGGTTCAGGCGGTTGTCGCGATAGTACTGCTCTACCGGGTATTCGCGCGTATAGCCATGGCCCCCGAGGATCTGGATCGCCAGTTCGTTGGCCTTCAGGCAAAACTCGGAAGGCCAGGACTTGACGATGGGCGTCAGTAGGTCGAGCAACTCGAGGGCCTGTTTGCGACTGTCCTCGGTGTCGCCGGTAACGCTATCGTCGAACAGGCGCGACGCGTACAGCGCCAGGTCGAAGGCCCCTTCCACGTAAGCTTTTTGGGTCAGCAACATGCGCTTGACGTCGGCATGCTGGATGATCGACACCGGCGCGGTGGTCGGGTCCTTGCTGTCGGGCAGGCGGCCTTGCGGGCGCTCGCGGGCGTACTCCAGGGAATACAGGTAGCCCGAGTAACCGAGCATCACTGCGCCCAGGCCGACGCCAATGCGCGCCTCGTTCATCATTTGGAACATGTAGCTCAGGCCATGGTGCGGTTTGCCGACCAGATAGCCAACACACTCGCCTTTATCGCCGAAATTAAGCGCCGTGGAGGTGGTGCCGCGCCAGCCCATCTTGTGGAACAACCCGGCCAGCAACACGTCGTTGCGTTGGCCCAGGCTGCCATCGTCGTTAACCAGATACTTGGGCACGATAAACAGTGAAATGCCTTTCACCCCGGCCGGTGCCCCCGGCAGTTTGGCCAACACCATGTGCACGATGTTTTCCGACAATGGGTGGTCGCCACCGGAAATAAAAATCTTGTTGCCCTTGAGGCGATAGGTACCGTCGTCCTGGGGTTCGGCGCGGGTGCGAATGTCTGATAGCGAGGAACCTGCATGGGGTTCGGTCAATGCCATGGTGCCGAAGAAGCGCCCTTCGATCATCGGTTGCAGGAAGCGTTGTTTTTGCTCGTCGCTGCCAAAACTTTCCAGCAGGTTGGCGGCGCCCATGGTCAGGAAAGGGTACGAGGTAGAGGCCGCGTTGGCCGCCTGGAAGTGCGCGAAGCAAGCTTGTGACAGCAGCGTCGGCAACTGCATGCCACCGGCGTCGAAGTCGCGCGAGGCGTTGAGAAAACCCGCCTCCAGGAACGCATCCACCGCGGGTTTGACCTCGGGAATCAGGATCGCTTCGCCGTTCTCATAGCGCGGTTCGTTCTCATCGTTTTTGCGATTGTGCGGGGCAAAGTACTTCTCGGCGATGCTGCGCGCCGTGCCAATGGCAGCGTCGAACGTCTCGCGGCTGTGCTCGGCAAAGCGCTCGCGCTGGGTCAGGGCTTCGGCGTCCAGCACCTCATAGAGTTACGAAAGCCAGGTTGCGGGAGCTGAGCAGGGTCTCGGACATGACAGGGCACCTTTTGAGTTATGGGCCGAGTCTAGAAGCCCGCGCGCCAAGTGCCTACCAAGATTGACGCGAGTGATAAAACCAAAAAACCGCAGCCAACGCTTGTTGGCTGCGGTCCGGTTACTGCGTGATGCCGTTACCCGATGGTCATCAGGTTGGCATTACCACCCGCTGCCGCCGTGTTCACGCTCAGGGCTCGCTCGATCACCAGGCGTTCCAGCGCGATGTTGGTTTCGCCTTGGGACAAGCCCTGCACGCCGACGATGGCGCCGGCACGCTTGGCGATCTGCTGGCACACCGCGCGCAGTTGGTCTGAGTCGCCGTGGTGGATGACGGCGTCGAACGCCACGTCGTCCTTGGCCCACTCGGCCACCAGTTGGATGCGCGCTTGCACTTCCTTCGGCAGGCGGTTGCGCAGGGTTTTACACAGTTCGCTCTCGGTCCATACCGCGTGGCTGCCCACGGCCAGCACGGCAGCCAGTTGGCTGAGCAGGTCGGCTTCGACTTCGGCCAGGCACAGCACGTGTTCGCGCGGCAGGATGGCGTAGCTGTTGCGCTCGCCGGTTGGGCCGGTGAGCACGCGGCTCACACCGCTCTGCGATTGCTGGGCGAATTGTGCGCACAGCTCGGCCAATGCGCCGTGCTGGTTGCTGCCAGCCCAGGCCTGCAAGGCTTGGGCTGGCTTGGCCATGGCATCACGCAGGCGCACGTCCGGGGCGTTGGCGGCGTCGGACGCCTGGAAGGTGCGTTCGATGGCGTCCTCCGGGCGGGTCGCCAGCAAGCGATAAAGGTACAGCGGGCCGCCGGCTTTCGGGCCGGTGCCAGACAGGCCTTCGCCGCCGAACGGCTGCACGCCGACCACGGCGCCGACGATGTTGCGGTTCACGTAGACGTTACCGGCGTTGACGTTATCCACCACTTTGGCGATGGTTTCGTCGATGCGGGTGTGCACGCCCAGGGTCAGGCCGTAGCCGGAGGCATTGATCTGTTCGATCAACTGGTCCAGTTCCTTGCGCTTGTAGCGCACCACGTGCAGCACCGGGCCGAAGATCTCGCGTTGCAGCTCGTCAAAGCTTTCCAGCTCGATCAGGGTCGGCGTCACGTAGGTGCCGCGCTTGATTTCCTCGGCGTTGGCGATGGCCATCTGGTACACGCTACGGCCCTTGTCGCGCATGCCCTGGATGTGTTTCTCGATGCCAGCACGGGCTTCGGCGTCGATCACCGGGCCAATGTCCACGTTCAAGCGCTCGGGGTTGCCCAGGCGCGATTCGGCCATGGCGCCCTTGAGCATTTCGATCACGCGGTCGGCCGAGTCTTCTTGCAGGCACAGCACGCGCAGGGCCGAGCAACGCTGGCCCGCACTGTCGAAGGCCGAGGAAACCACGTCGATGACCACTTGCTCGGTGAGTGCCGAGGAGTCGACGATCATGGCGTTCTGGCCGCCGGTTTCGGCGATCAGCGGGATCGGCCGGCCCTGAGAGTCCAGGCGCCCGGCGATGTTGCGTTGCAGCAAGCGCGCGACTTCGGTGGAACCGGTGAACATCACGCCTTTGACGCGCTCGTCACCCACCAGCCGCGCACCGACGGTTTCGCCACGGCCTGGCAACAGTTGCACCACGCCTTCCGGGATGCCGGCTTCCAGCAGCAGGCGCACGGCCTGGGCCGCGACCAGCGGGGTTTGCTCGGCCGGTTTGGCCAGTACCGGGTTGCCGGCGGCCAGTGCTGCGGCTACTTGGCCACTGAAGATCGCCAGCGGGAAGTTCCACGGGCTGATGCACACCACCGGGCCCAACGGGCGGTGGGCGTCATTGCTGAAGTCGTTGCGTGCCTGCACCGCGTAGTAACGCAGGAAATCCACGGCTTCACGCACTTCGGCGATGGCGTTGGCGAAGGTCTTGCCAGCTTCGCGGGCCAGCAGGCCCATCAACGGCTGGATCTCGGCCTCCATCAGGTCGGCGGCGCGCTCCAGGATTGCGGCGCGCTCGGCCGGCGGGGTGGCCTGCCAGATCGGGCCGTTGCTCATGGCGCAGAGGATGGCGTTGTCGACATCTTCCACCGTGGCTTCCTGGACGTGGCCGACCACGTCGCGCAGGTCGGCCGGGTTCAATACCGGTTGCGCGGGCTCGTTGCTGGACGGGCAGCCGAGCATCGGCACGGCTTTCCAGTCGTTGTGCGCAGTGGCCAGCAAAGCGCAGCTCAGCGAGGCCAGGCGATGTTCGTTGGCCAGGTCGATGCCGGCCGAGTTGGCCCGCTCGCTGCCGTACAAGTCACGCGGCAACGGGATGCGCGGGTGTGGCAGGCCGAATCCGCCTTCCTGGGTGGCCATCTGCTCGATGGTGCTCACCGGGTCGGCGACCAGTTCCTGGATGGATATGGACTGGTCGGCAATGCGGTTGACGAACGAGGTGTTGGCGCCGTTTTCCAGCAGGCGCCGCACCAGGTAGGCCAGCAGCGTTTCATGGGTGCCAACCGGTGCGTACACGCGGCACGGACGGTTCAGCTTGCCGTCGGCGACCTTGCCTACCACCTGTTCGTACAGTGGCTCGCCCATGCCATGCAGGCACTGGAACTCGTACTGGCCCGGGTAGTAGTTCTGCCCGGCGATGTGGTAGATGGCCGACAGGGTGTGGGCGTTGTGCGTGGCGAACTGCGGGTAGATGACTTCTGGCACTGACAGCAGCTTGCGTGCGCAGGCAATGTAGGACACGTCGGTGTACACCTTGCGGGTATACACCGGGTAGCCTTCCAGGCCGTCGATTTGGGCGCGCTTGATCTCGCTGTCCCAATAGGCGCCCTTCACCAGGCGGATCATCAGGCGATGGCGGCTGCGGCGGGCCAGGTCGATGACGTAGTCGATCACGTATGGGCAACGCTTCTGGTACGCCTGGATGACAAAGCCGATGCCGTTCCAGCCGGTCAGTTGCGGCTCGAAGCACAGGCGCTCCAGCAGGTCGAGCGACAGCTCCAGGCGGTCGGCTTCCTCGGCGTCGATGTTCAGGCCGATGTCGTACTGCTTGGCCAACAAGGTCAGCGACAGCAGGCGCGGGTACAGCTCGTCCATCACGCGTTCGTACTGGGCGCGGCTGTAGCGCGGGTGCAGCGCCGACAGCTTGATCGAGATGCCCGGCCCTTCATAGATGCCACGGCCGTGGGAGGCCTTGCCGATCGAGTGGATGGCTTGCTCGTACGACGCCAGGTACTTCTGGGCATCGTGCTCGGTGAGTGCGGCTTCACCGAGCATGTCGTAGGAATAGCGAAAGCCCTTTGCTTCGAACTTGCTGGCATTGGCCAGGGCCTCGGCGATGGTTTCGCCGGTGACGAACTGCTCGCCCATCAGGCGCATGGCCATGTCGACGCCCTTGCGGATCATCGGTTCGCCGCTTTTGCCGATGATGCGGCTGAGCGAGGAGGTCAGGCCGGCCTCGTTATGGGTGGCGACCAGCTTACCGGTCAACAGCAGGCCCCAGGTGGCGGCGTTGACGAACAGCGATGGGCTGTTGCCCAGGTGCGGCTGCCAGTTGCCGTTGCTGATCTTGTCGCGGATAAGTGCGTCGCGGGTGCCTTTGTCGGGAATGCGCAGCAGCGCTTCGGCCAGGCACATCAGTGCCACGCCTTCCTGGGACGACAGCGAGAATTCCTGCAGCAGACCCTGGACGATGCCGGCCCGGCCGCCGGCGTTCTTCTGGTTGCGCAGTTTTTCAGCAATGCTGGCGGCCAGCTTGTTGGTGGCCTCGCCCATGGCAAGCGGCAAGCGTGCCTGCTCCAGCAGCATCGGCACTACCTCCGGCTCTGGCCGGCGGTAGGCGCCCGTGATGGCTGCGCGCAGCACCGATTGCGGCAGGATGCTTTCGGCGAACTCCAGGAAGCACTGGTGGCTGTGATCCGGCTGTACTTCGCCCGAATCGTCGATGCCATGGCCCGCCTGGCCATTGAGCTCCGGCAGGGTTGCACCACCCTCGAGTTTTTCCAGGTAATTGAAAATCGCCTGTTTGATCAGCCAGTGCGGCGTACGGTCGATGGACTGTGCTGCCGTCTTCAGCCGCTCGCGGGTCGGGTCGTCAAGTTTGACCCCAAGGGTGGTCGTTGCCAATTTCTTGTCCTCATCAAGGCCACACAAGCGTGGCAGTAAAGCTGGCGGCAAGATTAGCCGTTGCCTCATGTTGGGTGCAACCAGGTGCAACCTTAAAATCTTGAAATAATTTAACCTGCCGTCAGAAAAAAACATCGGTGTGGTTAATCTGCACACACACGGTGCGTTCATCCCCTGAAATCGGTGAATTTGCTCCCAAAGGAAGCACAAACCCTGCTGGTTGGCAGAAGTAATTCAAGGTGCAACTACCTTGCCAGAAAGGTTGCGCCTGCTTCTATTTAGCCAGTAGCATGCGCGACCCAGGTGCAACCTCTGCCAACCATAAAAACAACCGGGAGTCATACAGTGAGCGTCAGCAACCCTACGTTGATCACCTTCGTGATCTACATCGCCGCCATGGTCCTGATCGGGCTGATGGCGTACCGCGCAACCAACAACCTCTCGGACTACATCCTCGGTGGGCGCAGCCTCGGCAGCGTGGTCACCGCGTTGTCTGCAGGCGCCTCGGACATGAGCGGCTGGCTGCTGATGGGCCTGCCCGGCGCGATCTACATGTCGGGCCTGTCGGAAAGCTGGATTGCCATCGGCCTTGTCATCGGCGCCTACCTGAACTGGCTGTTCGTGGCCGGTCGCCTGCGGGTGCAAACCGAGCATTGTGGTGATGCACTGACCCTGCCGGATTACTTCGCCAGCCGCTTCGAAGACCACAGCGGGCTGCTGCGTATCATTTCGGCCATCGTGATCCTGGTGTTTTTCACCATCTACTGTGCCTCCGGTATCGTTGCCGGTGCCCGTCTGTTCGAAAGCACATTCGGCATGAGCTACGAAACCGCCCTGTGGGCCGGTGCGGCGGCAACCATCGCCTACACCTTTGTCGGTGGCTTCCTGGCGGTCAGTTGGACGGATACCGTGCAGGCCACGCTGATGATCTTCGCCCTGATCCTCACGCCGATCGTGGTCATGCTGGCAACCGGTGGCATCGATACCACCTTCCTTGCCATCGAGGCCAAGGACCCGACGAACTTCGACATGCTGAAGAACACCACTTTCATCGGCATCATCTCGCTGATGGGCTGGGGCCTGGGCTATTTCGGCCAGCCGCACATCCTGGCGCGGTTCATGGCCGCGGACTCGGTGAAATCTATCGCCAAGGCCCGACGCATCTCCATGACCTGGATGATCCTGTGCCTGGGCGGCACCGTGGCGGTGGGCTTTTTCGGCATCGCCTATTTTTCCGCGCACCCCGAGTTTGCCGCTGCCGTGAATGAAAACCACGAGCGGGTGTTCATCGAGCTGGCGAAGATTCTCTTCAACCCGTGGGTGGCCGGCGTACTGCTGTCGGCGATCCTGGCGGCAGTGATGAGTACCCTGAGCTGCCAACTGCTGGTGTGCTCCAGTGCCCTGACCGAAGACTTCTACAAGACCTTCCTGCGCAAGGGTGCTTCCCAGGTTGAGTTGGTATGGGTGGGCCGTGCCATGGTGCTGCTGGTGGCTTTGGTGGCCATTGTGCTGGCGGCCAATCCGGAAAACCGTGTACTGGGCCTGGTGAGCTACGCTTGGGCCGGCTTTGGTGCGGCATTCGGGCCGGTGGTGCTGATCTCGGTGCTGTGGAAGGGCATGACCCGCAATGGCGCGTTGGCCGGGATCCTGGTGGGCGCCATCACGGTGATCGTCTGGAAGCAACTGAACCTGCTGGGGCTGTACGAAATCATCCCGGGCTTTATCTTCGCCAGCGTTGCCATCGTGCTGGTCAGCCTGCTGGGCCGCGGCCCTTCGACTGCGATGCTGTCGCGTTTCGAGGCGGCAGAGGCGGCGTACCACACCGGCAAATGATCGGTTGCCCGGCCCGCAGCCTTTGGCTGGCGGGCCGGACAGGGTAAACTTGCTGCACTTGCAGGAGTTGCCATGAACTATCGTCACGCCTTCCACGCCGGCAACCATGCCGACGTCTTCAAACACATCGTCCTTACCCGCCTGATTGCCTTGATGTCGCGCAAGGAGCAGCCGTTCGCCTACCTGGATACCCATGCCGGGCTAGGCCTGTATGACCTGGGCGGCGACCAGGCCAACCGCACGGGCGAGTACCTCGAAGGCATCGCCCGCCTATGGCAGGCCGATGACCTGCCCGCCGTGGCGGCGGACTACCTGAAGGTGCTGCGCGACATGAACCCGGATGGCCAGTTACGCTATTACCCGGGTTCTCCGGAACTGGCGCGGCGCCTGACCCGGCACAACGATCGCGTGCTGCTCAACGAAAAACACCCGGAAGACGGCCGTCTGCTGAAAGAAAACATGAAGGGCGACCGCCGCGTGGCCGTGCACTTGGGCGAAGGCTGGCACGTGCCACGGGCGCTGTTGCCGGTGCCGGAAAAACGCGCATTGATGTTGATCGACCCGCCGTTCGAACAGCTCGATGAAATGCAGCGTTGCGCCAAGGCCCTGAAAGAAGCCATCGGCCGCATGCGCCAGACGGTGGCGGCAATCTGGTACCCGGTCAAAGACCAGCGCGCACTCAAGCGTTTCTATCAGGATTTGGCCGGCAGCGGCGCGCCCAAGCTGTTGCGGGTGGAATTGCTGGTGCATCCGTTGGATACGCCCAGCAGCCTGAACGGCTCGGGCATGGCGATTGCCAACCCGCCCTGGGGTTTGGAAGAGGAGTTGCGCGAGCTGCTGCCATGGTTGTCCAAGCAGCTGGGGCAAACCCAGGGTGGTTGGCAGATGGATTGGTTGATCGCGGAATGAATCAAACCCCACTGTAGGAGCGGATTTATCCGCGAAACGTACGCTGCGGTGTATCAGGCAAACCGCGTTGAGCGTTTCGCGGATTAATCCGCTCCTACTGGGTTAGCGATTCAGTGACGGCGGCAAGCAAACGCCGGTGCCGCCCAGGCCGCAATACCCTTCGGGGTTCTTGGCCAGGTACTGCTGGTGGTACGCCTCGGCGTAGTAGAACGCCGGCGCCATGGCGATCTCGGTAGTGATCGGGCCCAAACCGGCTTTTTCCAGTTCTTTTTGGAACAGTTCGCTGCTGTCGGTGGCCGCGTCGAACTGCTCGTCATCGAAGCAATACAGCGCAGAACGGTATTGGGTGCCGATGTCGCCACCCTGGCGCATGCCTTGGGTCGGGTTGTGGGCTTCCCAGAATTGTTTCAGCAGGGCTTCGTAGCTGGTTTTCTTCGGATCGAACACCACCAGGACCACTTCGGTATGGCCCGTCAGGCCCGAGCAGGTTTCTTCGTAGGTGGGGTTGGGGGTAAAGCCACCGGCATAGCCAACGGCGGTGGTGTACACGCCTGGCTGTTGCCACAGCAGGCGTTCGGCACCCCAGAAACAGCCCAGCCCGAACAATGCTTGCTCCATGCCGGCGGGGAAGGGGCCTACCAGCGGGTTGCCGTTGACGAAGTGTTCTGCCGGCACGGTCATGGGCGACTCGCGGCCCGGCAGGGCTTGTTGGGCAGTGGGCAGTACGTTCTTGTTCACCAGGATCTCCGAGCGCAGGACCATAAAGCATTCCTCACGTGGGGTGTTGTCGATAGCCCGACAGTGTGCCCGAGTGTCGCCCGGCTGTCAGGCCATTGGTCCGCGTGGGTAGCGTTTAAGCTGCACAATCAGCTCGCCGCCCGGAATGGGGCGGTCGAACAGGTAGCCCTGGCCGACGTCGCACCGGTGGCGACGGAGGAAGTTCAGCTGCTCGGCGGTCTCGATGCCTTCGGCTACCACCTTGAGCTTGAGGTTGTGGGCCATGGCGATTACCGCCGAAGTGATCTCCATGTCGTCCTGGTTGTCCGGGATTTCGTGGATGAAGCTGCGGTCGATCTTGATGATGTCGATCGGGAATTTTTTCAGGTAGCTGAGCGACGAATAGCCGGTGCCGAAGTCGTCCATGGCCAAGGTCAGGCCCAGTTGCTTGAGCTGGTCGAGTTGCTGGTGGGTGTCGTCGGTGGCTTCCAGCAGCAGGCCTTCGGTGAGCTCCAGCTCCAGCAGCGTCGCGGGCAGTTGTTCTTCCTTGAGGATGTTGGCGATCGAGGCCACCAGGTCAGGGTCGGAGAACTGCTTGGGCGACAGGTTGATGGCCACCTGCAAGTTGCCCATGCCGGCGGCGGTCAGTTGTTTGCTCATGCGGCAGGCCTGGCGGGCGATCCATTTGCCGATCGGGATGATCAGGCCGGTTTCCTCTGCCACGCTGATGAACTGGTCGGGGCGGATCATGCCCTTTTCCGGGTGGTTCCAGCGCAGCAGCGCTTCCATGCCCAGCAATCGCCCGCTGCGCAGGCACAGCTTGGGCTGGTAGAACACTTCCAGCTCGTTCTGGGTCAGGGCGCGGCGCAGGTTGTTTTCCACGAACAGCTTGTAACTGGCCTCGGCATTCAACGCCTCGGTGAACACCTGCACCTGATGCTTGCCGTTGGCCTTGGCCTTGTGCAGCGCAAGGCCTGCGTTTTTCATCAGGGTTTGCGGGTCACGGCCATGGATCGGCGCGCAGGCCAGGCCCACGGAGCCGGTCACGCTGATCAACTGGTTGTCGACGAACATCGGCTTGTCGAGGGTTTTGAGCACTTGCACGGCAATCTGCTGGCCGGCCTCAAGGTCGGTGTCGTCGAGCAGCACGGCAAATTCGTTACTGGCAAAGCGCGCCAGGCTGCCGCTGGGGTTCAGGCTATTGCGCAGGCGCCGGGCCAGGCTGATCAGCAGCTTGTCACCGGTCTGGTGGCCGAGGCTGTCGTTGATCCGCTTGAAGTTGTCGATGTCTACCAGCAGCAGGCTGATCGGGGTGTCGTTGTCGCGGGCAAAACGTTCATCCAGGTTACGGATGAACGCCGGGCGGTTGCCCAGGCTGGTCAGGTTGTCGGTGTAGGCCAGCCGTTCGATGCGTTGTTGCGCCAGTTTGCTCTGGGTGATGTCTTCGTAAATGCCGATGTAGTGGGTCAACTCGCGGTTGTCGCCGTACACCTTGGAAATCGAAAGCTGGCCCCAGTAGGGTTCCAGGTTTTTGCGCCGGCTTTTGAACTCGCCCTGCCAACTGTTGCTGTTGGCAAGGCTTGAGGGCGCGTCGAACAGCATGCCGCTGAGGTTTTCCAGCGCCGGCAGTTCCGACAGTTTGTAGCCGTGGACTTCTTCGGTGCTGTACTGGGTGATCGCGGTAAAACTGGGGTTGACGTACTCCACCACCCCCTCGTAGTTCACCAGCAAAAAGGCGTTGGCGCTTTGCTCGACCGCACGCTGGAACAGGTGCAGGGCGCTGGTGGCGGTGCGCCGGTTGTGATTGTTGATCACTTGGGCGAACTGGTCGGCCAACTCGCCGGCAAATGCCACTTCATCGGACTGCCATGGCCGGGTCAGGCCGGTCTGTTCCAGGCAGAGCACGCCTACCACCTGGCCGTCGACGCGGATACTGGCGTCCAGGATCGCGTTGATGTCTCGCGAGCGCAAGCTCTCGGCCATCTCATGGGTGCGCGGGTCCAGGGTGGCGTTGTTCACGTCCACGGCGCGGCTGGTGTGCAGCGCCTCCAGGTAGTCGGGGTAGAAACTGACGTCGATCGGCTCGGGGTAGCGATACTCCTGGCGCACATGGTCGTAGGCGGCGATCGGCTCCAGGCGCTGCTCGATCAGGTTCCAGATGCTGGCGCTGTCGATGTCGTAGATTTCGCAGGCGTTGCGAGTAATCAGTTGCGCCGCTTCCAGCAGGGGGTTGTTGGTGCTGTAGCGCTGGCGCGCCAGGCGCAAAATCAGGTTTTGCTGGGCACGCACCCGGTCCAGGTGCTGCAACTGCTCTTGCTGGGCTATCTGGTTTTGTTCCAGGGCGATCTGCAGGCGGTTGTTCTGGGTTTCAAGGTCTGTGGCACCCAGTGCATGGGCCACGCCTTGCATGCCTTCGACCACCAGCAGGTAGCCCCGCAACAGCTGGCGATTGTGCTGTTTGAACGGCTCGCCCACTTCCAGCAGGCTGAGCGGGCCCTCGGTGGTGTGCAGGGTGTAGTGGATCAGGTAGCAGGGGCGGGTCGCCAGTTGCAATTGGATGGAATCATGCAACTTGTAGCGGGCCTCTGGCTCCATCAGGCTGGCGTAGGGCGAGCCCACCAGCGCGCACAGCTCCGCTGCGGGCAGGCCGAACTGGCGCTCGCAGTTTGGATCAAGAAACAACAAGGCCCAATTAGCCTCGTTCAGCCGCTCGAAACGCAGCATGCCGAGCCGTGAGGGCACCGGTAATTGCGTCACGACCTCGGCCGCCATACGGCTGGCAGCATCGGGTTGGCTTTTCATGGAGAGCTCGCTTCAAGAATGCTGGTCGCGCCTAGGGGTGCCCCGACTACTAAGCGTGGGGCAAGGTTGCATCATGCGGCTCAGGCTTACAAGTACTACAGTGGCTCTGTGCCTCTATCCTATCGGCAGGCAATCGAAAATCTGAAGCCGATGAGCCTCAGTAGGAGCGGATTCATCCGCGAAAGGTCCGCTGCGGGGCTCCAGGTACAGGGTTGTGGTTTTTTGCCGGGCAAAAAAAGCCCCGCCAAATTGGCGGGGTTGAGGTACGAGCGTGGCAGCTCGAAAAACCGGTAGCGTTGCCCCCTTCGCTAGAAGGGGGCAGTGCAGCATTACAACAGCATGGTGCGGATGTCGGTCAGCAGGTCGCCCAGCCGCTTGGTGAAGCGTGCGGCGGCGGCGCCGTTGATCACACGGTGATCGTAGGACAGCGACAGTGGCAGCATCAGTTTCGGCTGGAAGGCTTTGCCGTCCCAGACTGGCTGGATGGTGGCCTTGGAAACACCCAGGATCGCCACTTCCGGCGCGTTGACGATCGGCGTGAAGCCGGTGCCGCCAATGTGGCCGAGGCTGGAAATGGTGAAGCAGGCGCCCTGCATGTCGTCGGCCGAGAGCTTTTTGGTCCGGGCTTTTTCAGCCAGGGCCGCAGCTTCGGCAGCCAGTTGCAACAGGCTCTTCTGGTCGACGTTCTTGATGACCGGTACCAGCAGGCCTTCAGGGGTGTCGACCGCGAAGCCGATGTTCACGTATTTCTTGCGGATGATCGCCTTGCCGCTTGGGGCCAGCGAGGCGTTGAAGTCCGGCAGCTCCTTGAGCAGGTGGGCGCAGGCCTTGAGCAGCAATGGCAATACGGTCAGCTTGACGCCAGCCTTCTCGGCCACGGCTTTCTGCGCAACGCGGAAAGCTTCCAGCTCGGTGATGTCGGCCTGGTCGAACTGGGTGACGTGAGGCACGTTCAGCCAGCTGCGGTGCAGGTTAGTGGCGCCAGCCTGCATCAGGCGGGTCATCGGCACTTCTTCGATTTCGCCGAAACGGCTGAAATCCACCACCGGGATCGGTGGGATACCAGCGCCGCCAGTTGCGCCTGCAGCAGCGGCAGGTGCTTCCTTGGCCTTGGTCATGATGGCTTTGACGTACGCCTGCACGTCTTCCTTCAGCACGCGACCGTGCGGGCCGGTAGCGCCGACAGCGCTCAGCTCGACACCAAACTCGCGGGCCAGTTGGCGGACCGCAGGGCCGGCGTGGACCTTGGCGCCCGATGCGGCAGCTGGAGCTGCTGCCGGGGCCGGCGCCGCTTGTGCCTTGGCCGGTGCGGCGGCAGGTGCAGCTGCCGGTGCGGCAGCTGCTTGCGCAGGGGCCGCGGCTGGGGCTGCGCCGGCTACTTTCAGCTTGAGGATCATGTCGCCGGTGCCGACTTCGTCGTCCAGCTTGACACTGATGCTCTCGACCACGCCTGCTGCGGGAGACGGGATCTCCATGCTGGCCTTGTCCGATTCCAGGGTGATCAGCGATTGATCAACTTCGACACTGTCGCCGACCTTGACCGACAGCTCGATGATCTTGGCCTTGCCCGACGAGCCGATGTCCGGCACGTGGATGTCTTGCACGCTGGGGGCTGCAGGCGCAGCGGCCGGCGCCGGGGCTGCAGGTGCAGCAGCCTGGGCCGGTGCGGCGGCTGGGGCTGCGCCCGCAACCTTCAGCACCAGGATCAGGTCGCCGGTACCCACTTCGTCGTTCAGCTTGACCGAGATGCTCTCGACCACGCCGGCCTCTGGAGAAGGGATCTCCATGCTGGCCTTGTCCGACTCCAGGGTGATCAGCGATTGATCAGCGGCAACGGTATCGCCGACCTTGACCGAAATCTCGATGATCTGGGCCTTGCCCGACGAGCCGATGTCCGGCACGTGGATGTCTTTGCTCGCGGCGGCCGCTGGGGCTGCTGCCGGTGCTGCGGCAGCCGGGGCTGGCGCAGCTTCGGCCTTGGCGGCAGGCGCAGGCGCGGCCGCCGCTGGCGCCTGGGCGGCGCCCTCGACTTCCAGCTCCAGCAGTTCGTCGCCTTCTTTCAGGCGGTCGCCCAGCTTCACTTTCAAGCTTTTGATGATGCCCGCTTTCGGCGCCGGCACTTCCATGCTGGCCTTGTCCGATTCCAGCGTCAGGATGCTCTGGTCGGCTTCGATACGGTCGCCGACCTTCACAAACAGTTCGATTACTTCACCTTCACCGCTGCCGATGTCAGGTACGCGAATGAGTTCGCTCACAAAATTCTCCTCAGCAGTCCAGTGGGTTGCGTTTCTCGGGGTCGATACCGAACTTCACGATGGCCTCGGCCACCACTTTAGGTTCGATGTCGCCACGGTCCGCCAGGGCTTCAAGGGCAGCCAGCACAACGAAGTGACGGTCGACTTCAAAGAAGTGACGCAGCTTCTTGCGGCTGTCGCTGCGACCGAAGCCATCGGTACCCAGGACTTTGAATTCCTTGGAAGGAACCCACTGACGAATCTGCTCGGCGAACAGCTTCATGTAGTCGGTGGAAGCGATGACCGGACCTTTACGGCCGTTCAGGCACTCTTCGACGTAGGTCAACTGTGGCTTCTGGCCCGGGTGCAGACGGTTGCTGCGCTCCACGGCCAGGCCGTCGCGGCGCAGTTCGTTGAAGCTGGTGACGCTCCATACATCGGCGCCCACGTTGAACTGCTCGCGCAGGATCTTCGCCGCTTCACGCACTTCGCGCAGGATGGTGCCGGAGCCCATCAGCTGTACGTGGTGCGCCGCTTCCTTGGTGTCTTCCTCAAGCAGGTACATGCCCTTCTTGATGCCTTCCTCGGCACCGGCCGGCATGGCTGGCTGCTGGTAGGACTCGTTCATCACGGTGATGTAATAGAAGACGTCCTGTTGCTCTTCGGTCATCTTCTTCATGCCGTCCTGGATGATCACCGCCAGCTCGTAGCCGTAGGTTGGATCATAGGTGCGGCAGTTCGGGATGGTGGCAGCCAGCAGGTGGCTGTGGCCGTCTTCGTGCTGCAGGCCTTCACCGTTCAAGGTGGTACGGCCGGCGGTGCCGCCGATCAGGAAGCCACGGGTACGGCTGTCGCCAGCGGCCCAGGCCAGGTCGCCGATACGCTGGAAGCCGAACATCGAGTAGAAGATGTAGAACGGCAGCATCGGCTGGTTGTGGCTGGAGTACGAAGTACCGGCAGCGATGAAGGAGCTCATGGCGCCTGCTTCGTTGATGCCTTCTTCAAGGATCTGACCTTTCTGGTCTTCCTTGTAGAACATCACCTGGTCTTTATCGACTGGCTCGTAGAGCTGGCCGACGGAGGAGTAGATGCCCAGCTGACGGAACATGCCTTCCATACCGAAGGTACGGGCTTCGTCCGGGATGATCGGAACGATGCGCGGGCCGATTTCCTTGTCCTTGACCAGTTGCGCCAGGATGCGCACGAAGGCCATGGTGGTGGAGATTTCGCGGTCGCCCGAACCGTCCAGGATAGCCTTGAGGGTATCGAGTGGCGGCGTCGGGATGTTGAAGCTTTTGGCGCGGCGCTGCGGGACAAAACCGCCCAGTGCGGTGCGACGCTCGCTCAGGTAGCGGGCTTCGGCGCTGTTTGGCTCTGGCTTGAAGAACGGCAGGTTCTCCAGCTCTTCGTCCTTGACCGGGATGTCGAAGCGGTCGCGGAACAACTTCAAGCTGTCGACGTCGACTTTCTTGGTGTTGTGCGCGGTGTTCTTCGCTTCGCCTGCGCCGGTGCCGTAACCCTTGATGGTCTTGGCCAGGATGACGGTAGGCTGTTCTTTGTGGTTGACCGCTTCGTGGTACGCCGCGTAGACCTTGTACGGGTCGTGGCCGCCACGGTTGAGCTTCCAGATCTCGTCGTCGGACAGGTCGGCAACCATCGCCTTGAGTTCAGGCGTGTTGAAGAAGTGTTCGCGTACGAACGCGCCGTCTTTGGCCTTGTAGTTCTGGTACTCGCCGTCGATGACTTCGTCCATGCGGCGTTGCAGTATGCCGTCGACGTCCTTGGCCAGCAGTGGGTCCCAGAAGCGGCCCCAGATGACTTTGGTCACGTTCCACTGAGCACCGCGGAACACGCCTTCCAGTTCCTGGATGATCTTGCCGTTGCCGCGAACCGGGCCGTCGAGGCGCTGCAGGTTGCAGTTGATGACGAAGATCAGGTTGTCCAGTTTCTCGCGGCCGGCCAGGGAGATGGCGCCCAGGGATTCCGGCTCGTCGCACTCGCCATCGCCCAGGAAGCACCAGACTTTTTGCTTGCCTGGCTGGATGAAGCCGCGGTGTTCCAGGTACTTCATGAAGCGTGCCTGGTAGATCGCCTGGATCGGGCCCAAGCCCATGGATACAGTCGGGAACTGCCAGAAATCAGGCATCAGCCAAGGGTGCGGATAGGACGAAAGGCCCTGGCCGTCGACTTCCTGGCGGAAGTTGTTCATCTGGTCTTCGGTGATGCGGCCTTCCATGAACGCACGGGCGTAAACGCCTGGCGAGGTGTGGCCCTGGAAGTAGATCAGGTCGCCGCCGTGTTCTTCGGTCGGGGCCTGGAAGAAGTAGTTGAAGCCGATGTCATACAGGGTCGCACTGGAAGCGAAGCTGGAGATGTGGCCGCCCAGGTCCGAATCACGCAGGTTGGTGCGCATTACCATCGCCATCGCGTTCCAGCGTACCAACGAGCGAATGCGGCGTTCCATGAACAGGTCGCCAGGCATGCGTGCTTCGTGGGTAACAGGGATGGTGTTGCGGTATGGCGTGGTGATGGCGTAGGGCAGTTGTGAGCCGCTACGGGTTGCCAATTCACCCATACGGGTCATCAGGTAGTGAGCGCGGTCTTCGCCTTCTTTGTCGAGAACCGACTCCAGGGCGTCCAGCCATTCCTGGGTTTCGACGGGATCGAGGTCTTGCATGGCTTGCTCCAGGGCGGAAAGGCTTCCAGAATCGAAGCCAGAGTTTGCGACGGCCTTGTGGGCAGACGATATAGATTCTTGGATTACCGGGAGGTTGTACCGGCGTCGTGTAGTTTTACTACATATCGCTCGCCATTTCATGTCTTGACGAACAGTCGACAGTAGTAAAACTACAGACAAAAGGCTCATGGCCTCCTGTCGACTTGTGAGGATAATCGTTATTGCGGGTAAAAAATAAGTCCTTTGCGGGTAAGGTGCGATGGTTTCTGCCGAAAAATATCAGATTTCAGCTATTTATCACTTTTGTACGACAGTCCAACCTGCCAGGTTTTATATACAACCAGTGGTTTTGGGCCTTCGCACGCCGATCAAGGATAGACCATGACCCTGCCTTCGCCGGTCGATTTGCCGGCCATTCTCCTGCCATTAGTCAGCCGTAACCGCCACTCGTTCGAGGCTGCGGTCATCACCCATTCCCTTGAGGCGCAGTTTGCAGGCTGGACGGCGCAGCGTTGGGCCGAGTTCGACCGGATCTGCGCGGCCAGCGACTTCGTGCTGCAACAGGTCACGGTCGACCCGGTGATGATGCTGGCCTTGGCCAGCAGCGGTGAACTGGACCGCAGCTTTGCCCCGGGCGAGATGTGCGCGCAGATTGCTGGCGTGGTGCAGGGCGCGCAAACCGAGGACGAACTGGGCCGAGTATTGCGCCGCCAGCGCACTCGCCAGCAGGTGCGCATCATTTGGCGCGACCTGACCCGCCAGGCCGACCTGGTGCAGACCTGCCGTGATCTGTCGGACATGGCCGATGCCTGTATCGACCAGGCTTACCAATGGCTGTACAGCCGCCATTGCCAGCAGTTGGGTACCCCCGTGGGCCGGCGCAGCGGCGAGCCGCAGCACATGGTGATTTTGGGCATGGGCAAGCTCGGCGCGGTGGAGCTGAACCTTTCGTCGGACATCGACCTGATTTTCGCCTACCCCGAGGGCGGCGAGACCCAAGGGGTCAAGCGCGCGCTGGATAACCAGGAGTTCTTTATTCGCCTGGGTCAAAAATTGATCAAGGCCTTGGACCCGATCACCGTCGACGGGTTTGTTTTTCGCGTGGACATGCGCTTGCGCCCCTACGGCTCTGCCGGTGCGTTGGTGCTCAGCTTCAACGCCCTGGAGCAGTACTACCAGGACCAAGGCCGCGACTGGGAACGCTACGCCATGATCAAGGCGCGCGTGGTGGCGGGTGACCAGTTGGCCGGTGCGCAATTGCTCGACATGCTGCGCCCGTTCGTTTATCGCCGCTACCTGGACTTCTCTGCCATCGAAGCGCTGCGCACCATGAAGCAGTTGATCCAGCAGGAGGTGCGGCGCAAGGGCATGGCCGAGAATATCAAGCTGGGCTCGGGCGGCATCCGCGAGGTGGAGTTCATCGCCCAGGCGTTCCAGCTCATTCATGGCGGGCGTGACCTGAGCCTGCAACAGCGGCCGCTGCTCAAGGTACTGGCCACGCTGGAAGGCCAGGGCTATCTGCCGCCAGCCGTGATCGCCGAGATGCGCGAAGGCTATGAGTTCTTGCGTTACACCGAACATGCCATCCAGGCCATTGCCGACCGGCAGACGCAGATGCTGCCCGACAGTGATCAGGACCGCGCGCGCATTGCCTTCATGATGGGTTTTGCCGATTGGGCGGCCTTCCATGAAAAACTGATGTATTGGCGCGGGCGCATCGACTGGCACTTCCGCCAAGTGATCGCCGACCCGGATGAAGAGGAAGGCGACGATGGCGGCGACGTCATGGTCGGTGGCGAATGGCTGCCGCTGTGGGAAGAACAGCAGAATGAAGAAGCCGCCTGTCGCCAGCTTGAAGAGGCCGGGTTCAACGACGCGCCCAAGGCGCTGAAACAGCTCGCCGGCCTGCGCGCCAGCCCGCAACTGCGCGCCATGCAGCGCCTGGGTCGCGAGCGCCTGGATGCCTTCATTCCACGCTTGCTGGCCCAGGCTGTGGAGCATGCCGCACCCGACCTGGTGCTGGAGCGGGTGCTGCCGCTGGTCGAGGCCGTGGCGCGCCGCTCGGCGTACCTGGTGTTGCTCACCGAAAACCCGGGGGCCCTGCGCCGCCTGTTGACCCTGTGCGCCGCCAGCCCATGGATCGCCGAGCAGATCACGCGCTTCCCATTGTTGCTCGACGAGTTGCTCAACGAAGGCCGGTTGTTCAATCCGCCCCTGGCACCGGAACTGGCCGCCGAGCTGCGCGAGCGCCTCACGCGCATCCCCGAGGACGACCTGGAGCAGCAAATGGAGGCCTTGCGGCACTTCAAGCTGGCCCACAGCCTGCGGGTGGCCGCATCGGAAATCGCCGGCAGCCTGCCCCTGATGAAAGTCAGCGACTACCTGACCTGGCTGGCCGAAGCCATCCTTGAACAAACCTTGCGCCTGGCCTGGCGCCAGAGCGTGGCCCGCCATGGCCTGCCGCAACGTACCGACGGCAGCCCGTGCGACCCGGGCTTCATCATTGTCGGCTACGGCAAGGTCGGCGGCATCGAGTTGGGTCATGGCTCGGACCTTGACCTGGTGTTCATTCATGACGGCGACCCGAACGCCGAGACCGATGGCGCCAAGCCGATCGACGGCGCGCAGTTCTTTACTCGCC
Source organism: Pseudomonas abieticivorans (assembly GCF_023509015.1). Classification (NCBI taxonomy): domain Bacteria; kingdom Pseudomonadati; phylum Pseudomonadota; class Gammaproteobacteria; order Pseudomonadales; family Pseudomonadaceae; genus Pseudomonas; species Pseudomonas abieticivorans. The sequence goes on along the minus strand of NZ_CP094975.1, from coordinate 2,053,038 downwards.
TGGGCCAGCGGATCATCCACTTGCTGACCACCCAGACCAACTCCGGGCAATTGTATGTACGTGGACATGCGCCTGCGGCCGTCCGGGGCCTCGGGCCTGTTGGTCAGTTCCCTGAGCGCGTTTCAGCGTTACCAGGAAAACGAAGCCTGGACCTGGGAACACCAGGCCCTGGTGCGGGCGCGGGTATTGGTAGGCTGCCCGAACGTGGGCACAGGTTTTGAAAAAGTCCGCGCCCAGGTATTGGGCCGCGAACGTGATTTGCCCAAGTTGCGCGCCGAAGTCAGCGAGATGCGCGCCAAGATGCGCGACAACCTCGGCACCAGGGCCACGGCTGCCGGCACCGGGCCCAATGCCTTCGAGGCCAGCGCGCCCTTCGATATCAAGCAGGATGCCGGTGGTATCGTCGATATTGAATTTATGGTGCAATACGCGGCCTTGGCGTGGTCCAGAGAACATCCGGCCCTGCTGCGTTACACCGATAACATCCGCATCCTGGAAGGGCTTGAAGAGGCCGGCCTGATGGCCGCCACCGATGCCAGCCTGCTGCGCGAGGCCTACAAGGCCTACCGCTCCGCCGCGCACCGGCAGGCTTTGCAGAAAGAGGCCGGGGTCATCGGTGCCGACCAGTTCAGTGCCCAGCGTCGGGAAGTGTTGCGGATTTGGGCCCAGTTGGGGCTTGCCTGACCAGAAGGCGTACACTGGTCAGTCAACGCCTGAATAAAAGACAAGACGGGGAGGCCAGGCTGTGGAACACCAGCCTGCTGCCTCCTCGGTCGTTTCTGGAATAAGCATGAGAATTTTGATCATTGGGCCCAGTTGGGTCGGTGACATGGTGATGGCCCAGACACTCTTCGAGTGCCTCAAGCAACGTCACCCAGACAGCGTGATCGACGTGTTGGCCCCCGAGTGGAGCCGGCCGATCCTCGAACGCATGCCCCAGGTGCGCCAGGCCTTGAGCTTTCCGCTTGGCCACGGCGCGTTGGAATTGGCAACGCGGCGCAAGATCGGCAAGTCCCTCAAGGGCCAGTACGATCAAGCCATTTTGCTGCCCAACTCGCTGAAGTCGGCGCTGGTGCCGTTCTTCGCCGATACCCCCAAACGTACCGGTTGGCGTGGCGAGTTCCGCTATGGCCTGCTCAACGACGTGCGCACCTTGGACAAGGCTCGCTACCCGCTGATGATCGAGCGGTTCATGGCCTTGGCCTTCGAGCCGGGCGTTGATTTGCCCAAACCGTACCCGCGCCCGGCATTGCGCATCGAGCCTGCCAGCCGCGAAGCCGCGTTGGCCAAGTTCGGCCTGGCGCTGGACCGCCCGGTGCTGGCGCTGTGCCCTGGCGCGGAGTTTGGCGAGTCCAAGCGCTGGCCGTCGGAGCACTATGCCAAGGTCGCCGAAATCAAGATCCGCGAAGGCTGGCAGGTGTGGTTGTTTGGCTCCAAGAACGACCATGGAGTGGGTGAGTCGATCCGCGAGCGACTGATCCCGGGCCTGCGCGAGGAGTCGGTGAACCTCAGTGGCGAAACGTCGCTTGCCGAAGCCATCGACCTGATGTCGTGCGCCGATGCCGTAGTGTCCAACGATTCGGGCCTGATGCACGTGGCGGCGGCGCTGAACCGCCCGCTTGTGGCCGTGTATGGGTCCACCTCGCCCGGCTTCACCCCGCCGTTGGCCGACCAGGTGGAAGTGGTGCGCCTGGGCCTGGATTGCAGCCCGTGTTTCGAACGCACCTGCAAGTTCGGCCACTACAATTGCCTGCGCCTGCTGGAACCCCAGCGCGTCGCCGAGGCCCTGCAGAAGATCGAAGGGCCGGCTGCGGTCGAAATCATCGTTGGGGTCGAGTAAGTTGCGGGTACTGTTGATCAAGACATCTTCGCTGGGGGACGTGATCCACGCCCTGCCCGCGCTGACCGACGCCATGCGTGCCATCCCCGGCATCCGGTTTGACTGGGTGGTGGAGGAGGGGTTTGCGGAAATCCCGTCCTGGCACCCGGCGGTGGATAACGTCATCCCGGTGGCCATCCGCCGTTGGCGCAAGAACCTCTGGGAAACGTTCCGGAGCGGTGAATGGCGCCGCTTCAAGCAAATCCTGGGCAAGCATCACTACGACCTGGTGATCGATGCCCAGGGGCTGGTCAAAAGTGCCTGGCTGACCCGTTACGTCAAGGCGCCGATTGCCGGGCTCGACAGCCGATCGGCGCGCGAGCCCCTGGCCAGCCGTTTTTACGACCGGCGCTTGGCCGTGGGCCGTGGGCAGCATGCCGTGGAGCGTTTGCGCCAATTGTTTGCCGTGGCGCTGGGCTACGACCTGCCCAAGGGCTTGGGTGACTATGGGCTCAACCGTGCGCGGCTGGTCGAGAAAACGCCCGCCACACCGTTCGTGCTGTTCCTGCATGGCACCACTTGGGACACCAAGCACTGGCCCGAAATCTATTGGCGGGAAATGGCCGAGCGCCTGGGTGCCGCCAATATCGAGGTGCGCCTGCCCTGGGGCAACCTGGCCGAGCACCAGCGCGCCGAACGTATTGCCGCAGGCTTGAAAAACGCCGTGGTACTGCCCAAATTGAACCTGGCGGGGGTGGCCAGGGTGCTGGCCCAGGCCAAGGCCTGCGTGGCCGTGGACACCGGGCTGGGGCACTTGGCGGCAGCGCTGGACGTGCCGACCATTTCGCTGTTCGGCCCCACCAACCCGGGGCTCACCGGTGCCTACGGCAAGGGCCAGGTGCACCTGGGCAGCGACTTCCCGTGCGCACCGTGCCTGCAAAAAAAATGTACTTATCAGCCGACGCCGGAAGACCAGCGTCGGTTCGATCTCAAGCGCGAGTGGCCTTTGTGCTTCACTCGCCTGAATCCCGAGCGTGTGGCGAGCCGACTAAGCGCATTGTTACTGGCTGAGGATCTTCGTTGATGCAACTGGCGTTTGTGCTTTACAAGTATTTCCCGTTTGGCGGGCTGCAGCGCGATTTCATGCGCATTGCCCTGGAGTGCCAGGCGCGCGGGCACACGATCCGCGTCTATACCCTGATTTGGGAAGGCGACGTGCCGCCCGGCTTCGAGGTGCTGGTGATCCCGGTCAAGGCCTGGTCCAACCACAGCCGCAACATCAAGATGAGCGCCTGGATGCAGGCCGACCTGGCCAAGCGCCCGGTCGACCGCCTGATCGGCTTCAACAAGATGCCGGGCCTGGACGTGTATTACGCGGCCGATGGCTGCTACGAAGACAAGGCCCAGACCCTGCGCAACCCGCTGTACAAGCGCTGGGGCCGCTATCGCCATTTCGCCGAGTATGAGCGCGCGGTATTCGATCGCGCGTCCAAAACCGAGATCCTGATGATCTCCGAAGTGCAGCAGCCGTTGTTCATCAAGCACTACGGTACCCAAGTGGAGCGCTTCCACCTGCTGCCACCCGGCATCACCCACGACCGCCGCGCGCCAGCCAATGCACCGCAGATCCGCGCCGAGTTCCGCGAGGAGTTCAAGCTCAAGGCAGATGACTTGCTGTTGGTGCAGATTGGCTCCGGGTTCAAGACCAAGGGCGTGGACCGCAGCCTCAAAGCCTTGGCCGCGCTGCCTTCGGAACTTAAAAAGCGTACCCGGCTGTATGTCATCGGCCAGGACGAGCCCAAATATTTCCAGTTGCAGGCCGCAGCCCTTGGCGTGAGCGATCAGGTCGAGATTATGAAGGGCCGCAGCGACATCCCGCGTTTTCTGTTGGGCGCTGACCTGTTGATCCACCCCGCGTACAACGAAAACACCGGTACCGTGCTGCTAGAAGCGTTGGTAGCGGGTTTGCCGGTGCTGGTATCGGCAGTGTGCGGCTATGCCCATTACATAGCCGAAGCCGACGCCGGCCGGGTGCTCGACGAGCCGTTCGAGCAAAGCCAGTTGAACGCCTACCTGGCGCAGATGTTGACCGATGACGGCGCCCGCGCAGCGTGGGGCCGCAACGGGTTGGCATTTGCCGAGACGGCTGACCTCTACAGCATGCCGCAGCACGCGGCCGATGTGATCCTCGCGGAGCCGCGCTCATGAAGCTGATGCTGGCCGAACCCTTCAAACGCCTGTGGGCCGGGCGCGACCCCTTCGTCGAGGTCGAAGCGCTGCAGGGCCAGGTGTACCGCGAGCTGGAAGCACGACGCACGCTGCGCACCGAGGTCGATGGGCGCGGGTATTTCGTCAAGATCCACCGCGGCATCGGCTGGGGCGAGATCTTCAAGAACCTGTTCACCGCCAAGCTGCCGGTGCTCGGCGCCGGCCAGGAATGGAAAGCCATCCAGCGCCTGCACGAAGTCGGTGTACCGACCATGACCGCCGTGGCCTACGGCGAGCGCGGCAGCAACCCGGCCGACCAGCATTCGTTCATCGTGACCCAAGAGCTGGCGCCTACCGAGAGCCTGGAAGACTACAGCATCAATTGGCGCACCCAGCCGCCGCAGCCACGGCTCAAGCGCGCGCTGATCGCCGAAGTGGCGCGCATGACCGGCATGATGCACCGCGCAGGCGTCAACCACCGCGACTGCTACATCTGCCATTTCTTGCTGCACACCGACAAACCGGTGACTGCCGATGACTTCAAACTGTCGGTGATTGACCTGCACCGTGCGCAAACCCGTGCCAGCATCACCACCCGCTGGCGCGACAAGGACCTGGCCGCACTGTACTTCTCGGCGCTGGACATCGGCCTGACCCAACGTGACAAGCTGCGCTTCCTGCGTGGCTACTTCCAGCAGCCGTTGCGCCAGATCCTGAAGGACGAAGCCGCGTTGCTCGGCTGGCTGCAAACCAAGGCCAACAAATTGTACGATCGCAAATTGCGCTACGGGGATGCGCTCTGATGGCGGGTTGGAACCTCAAGCCTGCCTACGCCCACCTGCATGCCGACTTCGGCACCCTGGAGGCGGTGTTCGCGCTGCAAGGCGAACGGCTGACCCGCGACCCCTTGTCAGAAGTGGTGCGCGTGCAGCGCGATGGCGTCAACTACTACGTCAAACGCTATGTGGGGGCAGGCAAGGGCCTGCGCCGCTACCTGGGCCGGCCACGGGTCAAGTCCGAGTGGCAGAACCTCAAGCGCTTTGCCGAGTGGGGCATCCCCACCGCTGAAATCGTTGCCCACGGCCTGGAGCGGCGCGGGGCGGCATTCGGCCGTGGCGCACTGATCACCCGCGAACTGCCGCGTACCGAAGACCTGTCGGCACTGGCCGAACGCAACGATGCGCGCCTGGCGGACCGGGCCTGGGTCGATGGCATCAGCCGGCAGTTGGCGACCTATACCCGCACCATGCACGATAACCACTTCACCCATAACGACCTGAAGTGGCGCAACCTGCTGGTGGACGACCAAAACACGCTGTTTTTTATCGACTGCCCCAACGGCGCGTTCTGGGTCAGCTTCTGGCTACGCTATCGCATTACCAAGGACTTGGCCTGCCTGGACAAGGTAGCCAAATACAAGCTGTCCCGCACCCAACGGCTGCGCTTTTACCTGCAATACCGCAGGCGCGAGCGCCTGAATGCATCGGACAAGCTGCGTATTCGGCATATCGTCACGTTTTTCGAGGGGCGCGAATGAGCGATTTCTTTGCAAGTGCCGAGCAATCGCTGCTCGAGCGCCATGGCCTGGCTGACTTCGATCAGTTGTGGCAAGTGCAGTTGGATGCGGTGGACGAGCCCAACACCGAGCGCGGCGGCTGGAGCAGCGTCTACCGCCTGGAGCTGGAGGGCCGTGGCTTTTACCTCAAGCGCCAGAGCGGTTACTTGACCCGTACCTTGCACCATCCGCTGGGCGAGCCGACCTTTTCCCGCGAGTTTCGCAACATTAGCCGCTACCAGAAGCTCGGTATCCCGGCGTTGCAGGCGGTGTACTACGGCCAGCGCAAAGTGAACGGCGAGATGCGCGCGATTCTCATGACCCGTGCGCTGGACGGTTGGACCGACCTGCATGAACTGTTGCAGCGCTGGGGTGATTTCGACCCGGCGCAGCGCCAGGCCATCGTGGCTGCCTGCGGTGAACTGGCGCGCACGCTGCACGACGCAGGGCAAGTGCATGGCTGCTTCTATCCCAAGCACATCTTCCTGCGCGCCCGTGGCGAAGCCTTTCAGGCGCAGTTGATTGATCTTGAAAAAACGCGCCCGCGGCTGTTTGGCCAGCGTGATCGGGTCAAGGACCTGGAGCCGCTGTTCCGCCGTGCCGATGCCTGGGGCGAAACCGAGGTACGGCAGTTTTTGGCGGTATACCTGCGTGCGCCACAAGACAGCCCGCTGTTGCAGGCCTGGGTCGGCCGCTTGCACAAGCGTCGCCAGCATAAGGGAGCCCATTGATGCGCCTGTCGCAACTCAAGGACGCCGGCCGCACACCGGCACTGCCGCTCACGCTGGAGCTGGCCGACGCTGCGGGCCCGGGCAACCTGCAGGTGCTTAGCCTACTGCGTGTATTGCCCGGCCAGCGTTACGTGGGCGCCGCGGTGTGGCGCGGTCGGCCGGTGCTGGCAAAATTGTTGGTAGGCAGCAAGGCCGCGCGGCACTTTCAGCGTGAGCGTGATGGTGTTCGATTGCTGGCCGAGCAAGGCCTGACCACGCCGTTGCTGCTGGCCGAAGGCTTGCAAGACGGCGAAGGCGGCTGGCTGCTGTTCGAATTTCTGGAAGGCGCGCAAAGCCTGGCGCAAGCCTGGGCCAGCGTTGAACACCTGCCGCCGCTGGCCGATGAGCAGACCCAAGTACTGGGTGAGGCCCTGGCCGCAGTGGCACAGATGCACGCCAAGGGCCTGTGGCAGGAAGACCTGCACCTGGACAACCTGCTGCGCCTAGGCGGCCAGTTGTACCTGATCGACGGCGCCGGCATTTGCGTCGAAGACGCAGGCAAACCGCTGTCACGTCCGCGAGTGTTGCAGAATCTGGGGGTGTTTTTCGCCCAGTTGCCTAAAGCCTTCGAGCCGTATACCGAAGAGCTGCTGGTGCAGTACCTGATGGCCAATGGCGAACATGCGTTGCCCCTGGAAGCCTTGCAGAAACAGATCGACAAGGTGCGCAGTTGGCGGCTCAAGGACCTGCTGAGCAAGGTGGGCCGCGAGTGTTCGTTGTTCAGCGTGAGCCGCGGCGCCTTTGGCCTGCGGGCCATGCGCCGGGAAGAAGAGCCAGCCATGCTGGCGCTGCTGGCCGATGCCGACACGCAGCTCATGCAAGGCACGCTTTACAAGACCGGTGGCGCCGCCACGGTCGGCCGGGTCGAGTTGCAAGGGCGTACGCTACTGGTAAAGCGCTACAACATCAAAGGCCTGATGCACTGGTTCAAGCGCTTCTGGCGGCCAAGCCGGGCCTGGCACTCGTGGGTGGAGGGCAACCGCCTGACCTTCCTCGGCATCGCCACGCCCAAGCCGCTGGCCGTGCTGGAAAAGCGCTTCCTGTGGCTGCGCAGCACCGCGTACCTGGTGACCGGACACCTGGCCGGCCCCGACCTGATGCGCCGCTTCGAGCCGCACATCGACACCGGGGCGGTGCCTGAGCAGGAGTTGTTGGCACTGGACCAACTGTTCGCCAAGCTAATCGGCGAGCGCATCAGCCATGGTGACCTGAAGGGTTACAACCTGTTCTGGCACGAGCAGCGCTGGGCGCTGATCGACCTGGACGGGGTGTGCCAGCATTCGAGCGCCAGTAGCTTTGCGCCAGCCTATGCACGCGACCGTGCGCGGTTCTTGCGCAACTGGCCGGTGGGCAGTGCGCTGCATCAATTGCTGGATGCGCGGTTGCCCAAATCCGCTTCCTGACCCCGTAGGGGCGGATTTATCCGCAAAAGGCCGCTGTGGTTTAACAGTACACCGCAGCGGCCTTTCGCGGATAAATCCGCTCCTACGGGCTGGGGTTAGAAGCCGTACTCGACCCCCGCCCCCGCGTACCACGAGCGCCCCGGCGCGGCCTCGTAATAGCGCTTGTTGCTGTCGCCGACGATTACCGAGCCCACGTACTGGCGGTCCAGTAGGTTGTCCAGCCGCAAGGTCTGGTGGAAGGTCCAGTGGTCGACCTTCTGCTCGAACCGCGTGCGCCAGTTGAATACCGCATAAGCCGGTGCGGCCTTGTCCTGGTTGGTGTCTTCCACGTACACCTGGCTGCGGTACATGCCCTCCAGGGCGGTGCTTAGCCAATCGCGCGGCTGCCATTTCAGCTCGCCGAACAAGGTGTTCTTCGGCACGCCCGGCAGGTAGTTGCCCTTGTCGATCTGCTTGGCGGTGGTACCGCTGCCGCTGATGAAGTCGCTGTCGTAGGTGGCTTCCAGGTGCGTATAGGCCAGTTGGGTGCTCCACTGTTCGCTCAATTGGCTGTCCAGGGAAATTTCTACGCCGCGGCGCAGGGTTTTGCCGGCATTCTGGTAGCTGGTGCGCCCGCCGGTGGATTCGTCCACCACCAGTTCATCGTCGGTGCTGATCTGGAACAGCGCTGCATTGATGCGCGTGTCTTCGGCAATGCGCGCTTTCAGGCCGATTTCGTATTGCTTGCTGGTGGACGGCTTGAGGGCGAAGTTGAAGCCTTCGGCATTGCCCGGTGCGTAGGCCATCTCGGCCTGGGTCGGGGTTTCGAAGCCCTTGCCGACGCTGACGTAGCCGTGCAGGTTTTCGGTAAAGGCATACATCGCGCTGAACGACGGCGAGTTCTGCTGGTACTTCTTGTTGCCGCTGGCATCGCCGTTGCTCAGGAAATGATCATCCACGTCCATCTGCATGGTGCTGTGGCGCACGCCCGCTTGAAAGGTCCAGTCGCCCAAGGCCCAGTTGGCCTGCACGAACGGGTCCAGGCTGGTAGCGGTGTCGATTTCGTCGCGAGCCATGGCGCCTTTCACGCCCAGGGTGTTGCCCACGTAGTTCTGGTAGCCCTGGCGGTCGTCTTGGCTGCGGTCGTAATCAAGGCCGGCGATTACTTTCAACTCGCCGGGCGCGCTGAGTATCGGTTGTACCCAGTGCAGGCTGCCACCGTAGAAGGTGCGGTCGAAGGCCACCACGCCACCGCCGCGCGTATCGGCCGGGGTGCCCTTGGGGATCGACAGGTACTGGATCACGTTGCGCGTGCCGTAGTAGCTGGTGAGCTGCAACGTGGCGTCGCCAATGTAGCGCTCGTAATTGAGGCCCAGTTGCTGGTGGTCAATGCTTTTGCGGGTGTTGTAGGTCAGGGCGTTGGTGGCCACCGAGCGCGGGTCGGCCTTATAGGCATCCCAACTCTGGCCCAGCGGGTCTTGGGTGCCGTTCTGTTCCAGGCTGCTGTAGATCAGCGCCATCTTGCTATCGTCGTCGGGCTTGAAGTTGACCTTGGCGAAGGTGGTGTCGCGGCGCGCGGCGCTGTGGTCGCGGTAGCCGTCGGTGTCCATGCGCGAGGCGTCCAGCACGAAGCCGACATCCTCGGCGGCGCCTTCGGCGTACACATGGTTCTTGCTCATGCCGTCGCTGCCCACCAGGGTTTCGGCGCCCAGCCTTGGCGCGCCTTCGCCGTCGCGGGAGAACATCTGGATCACCCCGCCGGCGTTGCTGCCGTACAGCGTGGCAGCTGGGCCGCGCAGCACTTCGATGCGATCAGCGGTGTCCAGGTTGAACGTCGCCGCCTGGCCTTGGCCGTCCGGGGTGCTGGCGGGGATGCCATCGGCGATCAGCTTCAGGCCGCGCACGCCAAAGGCTGAGCGTGCGCCAAAGCCTCGGGAAGATATTTGCAGGTCCTGCGCGTAGTTCTGGCGGTTTTGCACCACCAGACCCGGCACCCGTTGCAGTACTTCGGAGGCGTTGATGCCCAATTGGCCGTCGCGAATCTGCTCGCGGCTGACGCTGTTAACCGAATACGGCAGGTCAAAGGTGCTGGTCTCGCTGCGCGAACCGGTCACTACGCTTGAATCCAGTACGATGACCGGCGTATCGGCATGGGCAAGGGGGCTAGCCAGCAACAGGCTGGTGAGCAGGCTGCGGCGACGCAGAAAGGGTGGGATCATGGAGGAAGGCAGTCCAGAAATTGTCTATGTACTAATCGGTACAAGTTTACCAACTCCGCGACACCTCTGAGGAACGGATTTATCCGCGAAGGGCGCGCCACGGTTCACCTGCGCAGCGGGTATCAGCAGGCGCCCAGGGTCAAGCCCCACCGAAATGTATCTCCGCTCGCGAAGTCACGGTGGCTCACGCTGCAAGGTAAGTTGCTTGGCCCAAGCAGGCAGCGGTACTGCGGCGCCTAACAGAATGGATTGGAGCGATGCGTAACTTGCAGGGTAATAAGTTTGGTGGCGTTGCATGGCATTGCCTGCAGTGCGCAGAAGTTTTTCTGTGAGCCGCGGCGATTATTTACATTCAATTCAGCGCCATCGTTCAAGGTCCAGAAGTCCGCAGTGTTGTTACTGTTCATGGGTACAGATGAGCAGTTTGGCGCTAATGGGTAGTTGAAGATGTAAATTATTATTTGAGGTGTTGGACTTATTTTTCTGATGTTATGAATGGTTTTTTTGAAACGAAAATTACCATTTACACTGGCGGAAAATATTTATTCTTTTCTGGACTTATAACGGCCATCAGCTAGTTTTTTATACGTGTTGGCTTGGTCTATTGCGCGGTTTTTAAAGTGCCTTTCATGTCGCTTGCTACTGTGCGCCGTGCAGTGCTGTTTACTGTTTCCAGCTATTAATTATAGTGGGGAAGAATAAGTGAAAGAGTTCAAGGCCTATGCGCCTTTGCCACAGGTGGCAGTTCGGCTTCCCTGCAGGCTACGGTCTTGAACGGCGCGCTGGCGACCGCCCCTTGGCCGGCACCCAGGGTGCTCGAGGCGGTGCAGAACCCCGATCAGCTGCCTGCGATGAGTGCGCAAAATGGCGCCACGGCCCAGGTTCGCTACGATGACATGCGCGCCAGTGATCTGATTGCGGTGCTGTGGCTGGGCACCGCCGGCCCCGGCACGCCGGACCTGGCGCCTATCAATGGCAGCGTGATGGGGTTTGTCGATGTGTCGGTACCGGTCTCTGCGATCGCCGCGAACCTGGGTAAGTCGGTCACCTTGTTTTACGCGGTGCTGCGTGACGGCGAACAGTACACCTCGGACATCCTTGACTTGGCAGTGCTGGCCCTTTCCCAGGCCGACCTCACCGCGCCCACGGTGCCGCAAACCAACGGCACCTTGGTGCTGGACCTCAACGCCTTCATCGGGGATGCGCAGGTGCTGGCCGTGCGCTGGCCGTTGATTACCGCAGGCCAGAGAATCTGGCTGCGAGCCATGGGCACGGCCAGCGACGGGACCGCCAGGGTGATCACATTGGCGGCGGGCCGCGTAATTACCCCGCAGGAATTTGCGCAAGGTTTGAACATTACCCTGCCTCGGGTCGACCTTCAGGGGCTGCTGGCACCTTCCCCCCTGGCTATAGAGTTGAAAGTCAGCTTCGATGGCAGCCTGCCGGAGCATCTGGCGCAGGCTTTTCCATCGTTGCCACTGACGCTCCAGGCGTCAGGCCCGATTACCGCGCCAAGGCCAATTGTCGTGGAGGCGCCTACCGACTACTTGAACTTCCCGGATATCTACGACAGCGATTTCATTCATGTTCGCGTGCCTATTTTTACCGGTATGGCGGGTACTACGATTCGGGTCCGATGGTCACACGATGCCATCGTCTATTGGTCAGAAATCGTCGAGGTCACGACTCCACGCATTATCGACTTCCCGGTTCCGCGCCTTGAGGTGGTGGACGTGATAGGCCGCTCCGCGCTCATCGAGTACACGGTTTACCGGGGCGGGGTGCTGATGGCGACCTCGGCCAAGTTCACTTTGCGCGTCAGCCCGCAACCCATCGACTTGCCTGCGCCGCGCATCTCTGCGAATAACCAGGTGGTGTCGGTGACCTACCCGGCGCTGGCTAGCGGGCAATCGGCTCGGGTGCGCTGGACCGGCGTGGTCGTGCATGACACCGGCCACCAGAATGTGGTTACCGGCAGGGTTGAGCAATTCAACATTCCTGCGGCCTGGATCACGGAGAACCGCGGCAAAACTGTGTTGATCAACTACAGCGTACTGCGGCGCATACCCGGCGAAACATTGCTGTTTTCGCGGGTATGGCGAATCACGCTCTAGGTCAATAACAGGCCATGACTGGGGCGATTGGCGCCCAATTCATGATCACTTTTTTACTTGCACAGGCGCCGGCAATCAAACCCTGCGGGGGTGGCGCTCGACCAAATTTTGCCTTGCAGGAGGTTTTCGATGCGCCTGATCAATCGTCGACTTTGGTGTTGGGGGCTATGCCTTGCATTGAGTGCCTGCCAAGCGCCGCAACCTGAACCAACGCCCCGCCCAATGCTCATGATGAGCGCGGCGCGGGCCTTGGAGATTTTTCGCCTGAGCGAAGCGCCCAATGGCGAACTGGACCCGGCCGCAGTGGGTGAACATGCCACGGCAGAAGTCTACTACCCCATGGGCCCCGGTGACGCCGTGCGTGTGACCTGGCAAGGCACCCGCAGCCATACCACCGAAACAAAGACTGTCGCTATAGCCACCGTGCTGCGCTTTCAATTGCCCAGGGCGTGGATTGAAGAAAACCTGGGGCACACGGTGGTACTCAATTACGCCTATAGGGTGGGGGGTACAGGCGCCGAGCAACTATCTGCCCCGCTCACGCTGCAGGTACTGGGCAGTGCAAATGACCCGGCCTTCCAGGTCGTGGAGGCGGTCGACGGGGTGCTCAACATCAGCAGGGTCGCGCAGGACGCTACGGCCCAGGTGTACTACGCGGGGCTGGCGGCCAATGACACGGTGCAGGTTACCTGGGACGGTGTGGTAACCCGCACCACTGCTGCGCAGGTCGTGACAGGCGACCAGCCCGTGCGGTTTGCATTGCCCAGGGCATGGTTGCTGGAGAATCTCGGCCGGCGGGTTTCAGTGTCTTACCGTTACAAGGTGCAAGGGCAGGAGGAGTGGCAGGTCTCGGCGCCGATTGAGCTGACCCTGACGTCCGACAGCATTGAAAATGGCAAGTTGGTTGCGGCGCGGCTAGACGCTCGCTACAACGACACGCGCAATGACTGCGATGGTCGGGCGGCTTACTACTGCAATGGCGTGCTGATGAGGGTAACTGGCTACGGCGCCAGCTTTCACTCCTGGAACCCCAGCCCCAACTCGGTCAGCAGCGGGGGGGTGTCCTTTTCTTACATTCGCCGTGACGTGGGTATGCAGTATTTCAGTTGGGCCGCGTCGATGGGGGTCGTGTTCAAGGATTTCGATTCGGCCCTGCAAGCGGGTGACCGGCCGATCCGCTTGCTATGCGCGTTTCCGTCCGATGCACAAACGCTCTTCCGTGCCAACCAGGGCTGCGGTGCCAGCCGGTTTTATCCCACCACCAGCCTTTACTGTTCGTCACTGGGTGTCGACACCCTTGCCAAGTGGATCAGCCATTACCACGCGGTCAGTGGGGGGGACTCTCGTTACCAGCACCAATGCGCTTTCGCGTCGAACAAGGATGCCTTTGCCTTGAGCGTGGCAGTGCGTGCGCATTTTTCTCCGCCTGTCGAGCGGCCTCAACATAACGAAATCATGCTGGAAACCTGGCCGCAGGATATTCCGCTGCAATTGCCCCTCGAAGCCATTTTCTACGCCAACGAGCGTGACGCTGCCGGTGCGCTAGCGGGCGCCAAGTACATCCAGGAGGACTACTACAACAGTACCCGCAAGGTGCTGCCCGTGGTGCGCGTGTTACTGGGCGACGGCATCCCTTCCACCTTCAGCTTTCACCTGGAAGACCAGGCACTGATGCCGTGAACCACCCACGCAAACCGGTCGGCGCGCCTGCGATCACAACGCTGGCCACCTGGGCCTTGGCGGTGTTCAGGGGCGGCGGGGCGGTGGATGACCAACCGGACCAGACCATGGCGCAGTGACGTTCCGCACTTTCAATCGGCGACGAGGGATGGGGCATGAATACCAAAGACACAGAGTTGCCAGCGCCACTGCTTGAGGGTTTGGCCGACGGGTTGCTGGTTCCGCAGGCCGCCGGGTTGAAGGTGACGGTCTGCTACCCCGACATGCGCGACAGCGATTTGGTGGCGCTGAACTGGGTGGGCGAACCGGGCGATGGCACACCTGATTTGGAGCCGCGATGGGGTGACAGCACTTCAGGCCGGGTTGAGTTTCTCATTGCGGATACGGCCATAGCCGCCAATACCGGCAAACCGGTGATGCTTTTTTACGCCATGGTGCGCGACGCTGAGCAATGGCTCAGCGCAACGCTTGAGTTCGAGGTCGGGGTTGCGCAAGAGGAAGTGCCGCCTGACCCAGAACCAGACCCTGTGATCGTCGAGCCAACCAAGCCGCCACTCTCGCTCGGCAGTTCACCCTTGAGTTGGGCAAGCAATCAACTGGTACCGGTGCTGGTCGACTATCCGCAGTACGTGGCGCAACTGAGCCAGATGGGGCATCTGCCTTCGGGCGGGCTGGCGCCTTACGCGTTCGCGTCCAGTAACCCGGCGGTGGCTGTGGTGGATGGGGCGGGCACTCTGTGGCCGAAAGGTGCAGGGACGACCGTCATTACCGTGACCGACGCGCTGGGCCAGCAGCAAAGCTACAGCTTTTGCGTGCCGGCCACGGCGGTGGTGCGCTGCAAGTTTTTTGGCCCCGATACATGGGCTAAAGTGCGAAATGCCGCAAAAAACGCCGGCTTCCCGGTCACTAATTCACGTGTGGATATCGTGCACAGCCATTTCAGGGGCCAGCTGCCGCCCCAGTTCCTGCAAAAATGGTTCTGGACCCGTGACGGGGATGGCCAGGGGTATGCGTCGGTGCTGCGCATTGACCAATTTGTTTTCAAGCAGGTACCCCCTGGGGGCAAATACTATGGGTTGGGTGCGGACAGGTAGCCGTTACGTAGCGCCATTCTGCCAAGCCCGATACAGCCCAAGCCTGCTACACGCCCGCGTATTACGCTATAATCCCCGCCTTTCGCCGCCAGTCGCCCCGCGGGCCGCTGGCGCACATATTCCGTATTAAAGAGGCTAGACCCTTGGCATTGACGATTCTTGGCTTGTCCGGCGCCCTTAGCCATGACCCCTCCGCGGCCCTGTATATCGACGGCAAGCTGATCGCAGCGGCCGAAGAAGAGCGCTTCGTGCGGGACAAACATGCAAAGAACCGCATGCCCTACGAGTCGGCGAAGTTCTGCCTGGAACAGGCCGGCATCAAGCCATCCGACGTTGACGTGGTGGCGATCCCGTTCGCCCCGATCAGCCTGTTCGGCAAGGCGCGCTGGCACTACGCCAAGCGTTATTGGTACGCCCCGGACCGTGCCCTCGACGCACTGTTGATGGGTAACCGCCGCTACAAGCGCTACCGCAACAAGATCGTGTTCTGCCTGGAGCAGTTGGGTTTCGACGCGAAAAAAATCAAGATCGAGCCCGTTGAACACCACTTGGCCCACGCCTCCAGCGCTTACCACTGCTCCGGTTTCAAAGAGAAAACCGCGATCCTGGGCATCGATGGTAAGGGCGAGTACGCCACCACCTTTTTCGGCTACGGCGAAAACGGCAAGATCCACAAGATCAAGGAATTCTTCGACCCGGATTCGCTGGGCGGCCTGTACGGCTCGATCACCGAATTCCTGGGCTTCGAGATGCTCGATGGCGAGTTCAAGGTCATGGGCATGGCGCCGTATGGCGACGCCAGCAAGTACGACTTCTCGCGCCTGGCCAGCTTTGAAAACGGCGAACTGGTAATCAACACCGACTACGCCAACGTCATCGGCCTGCGTCGCTATAAAGAGAAGGGCAAGGGTTTTTACTTCTCGCCCAAACTGATCGAATGGCTGGGTAAAAAGCGCGAAGGCGACATCGCCGACGAGCCTTACATCCACTACGCGGCCAGCATGCAGGCGCTGTTCGAGAAAATCTCGCTGCAGATGATCGACTACTACCTGGGCGACGTGCTCAAGGAAACCGGCAAGCTGGCATTCGCCGGCGGTTGCGCCCTGAACGTCAAGCTGAACCAGAAGATCATCGCCCGTGACGACGTGAAGGAGTTGTTCGTGCAGCCCGCTTCCGGCGACGCCGGCACCGCGGTGGGCGCGGCGGCATATGTGTCCCACGCCCGCGGCGTACCGGTCGAGAAGATGGAGCACGTGTACCTGGGCCCCGAGTACAGCAACGAAGACGTGATTGCCGCCTGTGCTCGCCACCCGAGCAAGCCGGCCTGGCAAAAAATCGACAACATGCCCCAGCGCATTGCCCAGATCATGGTCGATGGCAACCCAGTGGCCTGGTTCCAGGGCCGCATGGAGTTCGGCCCGCGCGCCTTGGGCGGTCGCTCCATCATCGGCTGCCCAAGCGTGCCGGGCGTGGCCAACCGCATCAACGAACAAATCAAGTTTCGCGAGCGCTGGAGGCCTTTCTGCCCCTCGATGCTCGACACCGTCGGCCCGCAGATGATCAAGGTCGATCACCCGGCGCCGTTCATGACCTTCACCTTCGAGGTGTCGGATGAGTGGAAGACCCGCGTGCCGGAAGTCGTCCACGAAGACGGCACCTCGCGGGCCCAGGTGCTCAAGCGTGAATACAACCCGCGCTACTACGACATGATGAAGGCGCTGGAGGACCTGACCGGCAACGGCGTGTCCCTGAACACCTCGCTCAACCGTCGTGGCGAACCGATGATCTGCTCGCCAACCGACGCGCTGAACATGTTCTTCGGCTCGGACCTGCAGTACTTGATCATGGAGGACATCCTGGTGGTCAAGGACAGCGTGAGTGGCCATGCCGCACCCTGAAGTGCAGATCAGCGTCATCGTCCCGGCCTACAACTATGCACACCTGTTGCCGCGAGCCCTGGACTCTGTCCTGGGCCAGTGGCGCGACGGCCTGGAGCTGATCGTCGTCAATGACGGCTCCACCGACGGCACGTTGCAGGTGCTGGGCGATTACGCGGCGCGTTACCCTCAAGTGCAGGTCGTCGACCAGGCCAATGGCGGGGCGGCGTCGGCGCGCAACCACGGCATACGCCTGGCGCAAGGGCGGCACGTGTTGCTGCTGGATGCCGACGATGAGCTATTGCCCACTGCCCTGGCCAGCCTGAGTGCGGCACTGGCCGAAACGCCAGATGCCGGCATCGTGCTGGCGGCCTATGTGTCGGTGTATCCGGACGGTAGCGAGCGGGTGCGCAAGCCCACGCCGGTACCGGCCTTGTCTGCGCGCGAGTTGATCAGCCGTTACTTGCTGAAGAAAACCCTCTCGGTGTCACACAGTTGCACGTTGTTCCGGCGCGACCTGCTGTTGCAGCGTCCGTACCCGGAAATGCTCAGCACCGGTGAAGATATACCGGTGTTCGCCTACTTGCTGGTCAGTGCCCCCGTGGCGCTGACCGCTGACCCCGTGGCACGGATCTACAAGCATGCTGGCAGCTTGCGCCACCGGCGCGACAATGAAGAAGCCTTTGCCATGGACGTCGCCCGCGAGGCGTTCGCCCAATTGCCCGCGGACTGCCAGCCATTGCGCCGGCGTTTCGAGGCGCAAAGCTATCTTTCACTGTTTCGCGGCGCGTTGTTGGCGCAAGATTCGGCAGCGGCGCGCCGCTTCTATTTGCGCGCCTGGCAGCTGAGCCCGGGCCAGGCGATGCGCTGGACATACGTGCGCAAGGTTTTGCGCCTGTTGGTTAAATCGTAGGCCGTGCAGGCAACGGGTATCTGGAGATAAGGGTGCACGAACTTTTTTCCCGGCTGAAAGGGTTGTCCCCGGTTCGGCTGGCTTTTTTTGGCAGCTTGCTGCTTTCCCTGGTGGCAGTGCTGGGCACCAGCGTCATCGATCGCGACGCTGCGCTTTACCTCACGATTGCCCAACGGATCATCGAGCAAGGCCCGCAGGTGGCCTTCCAGATATTCGATTGGCCGTGGTTTATTTTCCTGCTGGTGGGCACCCATTCGCTGTTGCACCTGCCGCTGTTGCTGAGCGCTACCCTGTGGTGCGCGCTGTTCATGGCCGGTACCTGCGCCTTGATGGTCGATATCGTGCGCCAACGGGTACCGGCGGCCAGCTACTGGGCCTGCCTGGTGGTGCTGGCGATGCCGGCGTTCAACCAGTTCCGCTATGACATCTTGCGCGAATTCGGCTTCTGGTTCTTCTGCGTGCTGGCGCTGTGGCAGGCCATGCGCTGGCAGGCCAAGGGCGGCTGGCTGCAGGCGCTGCTGATTCACCTGGCCATTGCCGCGGCGGCGCTGTTCCGGCTGGAAGCCTTGATGTTGCTGCCCGCGTTGCTGGCCTGGCAACTGTTGGGGGTGCGCGACGGCCACTGGGGGCGTATCCTGCAATTCGTTGCCTTGCCCGCTCTGGGGGTGGTTTTGGCGGCGGCGTGGCTGTTCAGCCATGGGGGCGTTCACTCCGGGCGCGTCGGCGTTTACTTGAATATGCTCGACCCGCATCAGGTGCTGGGGGCGTTCAATACCTTGTCCGAGCAGTTCGGCAACAGCCTGGTCAACAAGTACTCGCGGGACGAAGCCGGTCGCATCGTCTTCTTTGGCTTGCTGGCCTCGTTGTTCATCAAGTTCGTGATGGTGTCAGGCCCCTTTGCCGCGCCGTTCCTGTACCGGCGCAGTTGGGCTGCGGTACGTGTCTATGGGCGTGAGTTCCGCCCGTTGGCGCTGGCCGCGTTGTGTTACGTGATTGTGTTGATGTTGTTTTATTTGCGCGAACAGTTTCTCAATTCACGCTACGTGAGTTTTTTGAACCTGCTTGCAGTACCGTTGGCAGCTGTCGCGCTAATGGTGTTTGCCGAGCGTTTTCCGCGCCTGGGCAAGGCCGTCGTGGTGCTGGCACTGTTGGTCATGACCGACAACGTGCTGACGCTGGGGGCACAAAAGACCCATTACGTGCAGGCGGGCCATTGGCTGGCCGAGCATGTAGAGGCTGCAACACCGGTTTATTATGATGATGGGCGCATTGCCTATTACGCAGGTCGGGGGTACGTAGTACCCACCATTACCCGCGAGGATGCAATGAGCCCGGCGCATGTCGGGGAGTATCGTTACTTCCTGGTCGAGGCGCGTGGGGATGAGCCATGGCTGCAGGCCTGGCTTGCCCGGGAACACAAGCAGGTACTGGAACATTATGCCAATCGCAAAGGCGCCACGGTGCTGGTGATTGGCGACTGAGCGCTCGGACGCCCTGAAGTGAAAAGGCCGTGAGCGATCCAAGGGTTGTTTCGCCGGCTAATACAATTGCGTCTGCAGGAGCTGAGCGCTTAGAGAGAGTAAGTTGATGTCAGGACTCGATGGTTTTGCATTCAAAGGGAATCATGAACAGGCCCAGGAACATCATCTGGCTGGCAGCCGCCCCGTGCAAGGCGAGCAGCTCGCGGGGGACGTTGCAATGAAGGTCATGTTGCTGGTGATGGATGAGCAGAGAGTCATCCTCGACCACCTCTACGAGGTGCTCCAACAGCATTGCGGGCAGTGCGACATCTACCGCCTGAGCAAGGCCCAGCAGAAAAACCTGGGCAGGTTTTTCCGCGCCAACGATTACCAGGCCTATGACCGGGTGGTGGTGTTCGCCCGCCTGAAATGGCTGATGGACCAGGTGTCATTGCTCAAATGCATTCCGGGGCTGGTGTTCGTCGAACATGACGCGTGCCAGAACTACATGCAGTTCAGCAAGTATCAGGGCAAGTACACCTCGTTTTATCGCCAGTTGCCATCGGCCCGTGTGCTGTGTTCCGGCGCGGTGGTGGCGCGGCGCCTGCGTGAAGACGGCATCGACGCGGTGTTTGTCTCCAAGGGCTATGACGAGCAGATGCTGCAAAACCTGCATGGGCCGCGCGACGTGCCGCTGGGGTTTATCGGCAGCCTCAAGGGCGTCGCCTATACCGAGCGCTTGCAGATGCTCAACGGCATCGCGAAAAGCACCAGCCTGGCCATTACCCGCACCAAGTCTGGCAACCCTTACCGGGATGCCATCAACCGTATCCAGATCTTTGTCAGTGCCGATACCGGCATGGGCGAGTACATGATCAAGAACTTCGAGGCCATGGCCTGCGGTTGCATGTTGGTGACCACCGACCAGGGGCAGGAAGAGGTCTCGCAGTTAGGCTTCCAGGACATGGTCAACGTCGTGCTGTACCGCACCGTCGACGAGGCCGTGGCCAAGATCAAGGTGCTGCAGGCCGACCCGGCCCTGATTCAGCGCATCGCCCAGGCCGGCCAGGCACTTGCCGAGGAGCGCTACAGCTTTTCGGTGGTGGGCAAGCAGTTGGCCCAGTCGGTCAGCTTGCCGGTACGCCCGCGCCCGGCGCTCAGCCTGTTGCAGCGGCTGTGGGTGCGGCTGCGCTACCAGTTGGCCGTCAAGTAAGCGCCAGGCGTTGCTCGCGTGCTTGCGAGCAGCGCTTCAGCAGAACAACTCCTGCAAGCGTTCCATCATGCCCGGCCGGCTCGAGCGTGGGGCCAGGGCTGCCTGATAGGCGGCCAGGAAGGTCTTGCCTCCATCATCGCCGAGCAACCAGCGGTAATCCTGCTCGTAACGCATCAAGTGACGGAAATTGCGCAGGCGCCGACGGATGGTCAGGGGGCTGCGTTGGCACTTGAGGTCGGCAATGTCGATCAGCCCCAGGCGCTGCTCCGGGGTGATTACCACGTTACCCAGGTGCAGCGACCGAAAGTAAACGCCGGCGTCATGCAGTTGCGCGACAAAGCCACCCAGGCGGATGCGCAGCACCGCGGCCAGTTCGGGCTGGTCGATCAAGTGGCGCACGGTGTCGCCGGCCAATGGCTCGTAGTACACCGCATCGCGTTCGATGCTGGCGATGCGGTACACCGCCAGGATGTCCGGGCAGGGGATATCGCGCTCCTGCAGGGCCTTTGTATTGTCGGCGAAACGCTGAGCGTAAGGGTACAGGGCGGCCGAGGTGAGCAAGCGCTTGCGGCGAAACAGTTTCAGGAAACGGCCATCACGCAATTGCAGCACTTTGTCCCCGGAGCCATCGGCTTCCAGCACGTTTGCGCCTTCGCGCAGTGCCAAGTAGGTGCTGTGATCGAGTGGTTGCATGCGGTGTCCCCGGATAGAAGCCGCACATCTTACCCGAACTGAACGTTTCTGGGCTGTTACCAGCTTCATTCGAGGGGCCTGGGGGGTGTGATATCATCTTTCTTTTTTACAGTCATGTATGGAATCCGATGAGCAGTCCTGACCCTCGCGCCCAATCCACGCTGAAGATCTACCTGCGCCTGCTGACTTATGTGCGCCCCTACATCGGCATGTTCATGCTCAGTATCGTGGGCTTTCTGATTTTTGCATCGACTCAGCCGATGCTGGCCTACATCCTCAAGTATTTCGTCGACGGGCTTTCCAACCCCGAGGCCAGCCTGTTCCCCAACAACCCCTACCTGGCCCACCTGCAGCTGTTGCAGGCGGTGCCGCTGATGATCGTACTGATCGCGGCCTGGCAGGGCGGTGGTTCGTACCTGGGCAACTTCTTCCTGGCCCGGGTTTCCCTGGGCCTGGTGCACGACCTGCGGGTGGTGCTGTTCAACAAGTTGCTGGAGTTGCCCAACCGCTACTTCGACAACCATAACTCTGGCCACCTGATTTCGCGTATCACCTTTAACGTGACCATGGTCACCGGTGCCGCCACCGACGCCATCAAGGTAGTGATCCGTGAAGGTATGACCGTGGTATTCCTGTTCGGTGCCCTGCTGTGGATGAACTGGCGCCTGACCTTGGTAATGCTGGCGATCCTGCCGTTGATCGCGGTGATGGTGAACAGCACCAGCCGTAAGTTTCGCAAGCAGAGCAAGAAGATCCAGGTGTCCATGGGCGACGTGACCCACGTGGCCTCCGAAACCATCCAGGGCTACCGCGTGGTTCGCAGCTTTGGTGGCGAGGATTACGAGCAGAAGCGCTTCCTGGATGCCAGCCTGGGCAATACCGAGAAACAGCTGAAGATGACCAAGACCGGCGCGGTGTACACCCCGATGCTGCAATTGGTGACCTACTCCGGCATGGCCATCGTGATGTTCCTGGTGCTGTACCTGCGCGGTGATGCTTCTGCCGGGGACCTGGTGGCCTACATCACCATGGCCGGCCTTTTGCCCAAGCCAATCCGCCAGCTGTCCGAAGTCAGCTCCACCATCCAGAAGGGCGTGGCCGGTGCCGAAAGCATTTTCGAGCAACTGGACGAGCCCGCCGAAGTCGACAACGGCAGCGTCGAGCGCGACAACGTCAGCGGCCGCCTGGAAGTGCGCAACCTGAGCTTCCAGTACCCGGGCACCGACAAGTTGGTACTGGACGACATCAGCTTCGTTGCCGAAGCCGGGCAGATGGTGGCCCTGGTCGGCCGCTCGGGTAGCGGCAAGTCGACCCTGGCCAGCCTGATACCGCGCTTCTACCAGCACGAGCAGGGTGAAGTGCTGCTCGACGGCGTCGAGATCCAGGACTTGCGCCTGCGCAACTTGCGCCGGCACATCGCCCTGGTTACCCAGGCCGTCACGCTGTTCAACGACACCGTGGCCAACAACATCGCCTACGGCGACCTGGCCGGTGCGCCGCTGGAACACATCAAGGGTGCAGCGGCGGCGGCCTACGCCGATGAGTTCATCGAGAAAATGCCCAACGGCTACCAGACCCTGGTCGGTGAGAACGGCGTGCTGTTGTCCGGCGGCCAGCGTCAGCGCCTGGCGATTGCCCGTGCGCTGCTCAAGAATGCACCGCTGTTGATCCTCGACGAGGCCACCTCGGCGCTGGACACCGAGTCGGAGCGCCATATCCAGGGCGCGCTCGACGAAGTGATGAAGAACCGCACCACCCTGGTGATCGCGCACCGCCTGACCACCATCGAGAAAGCCGACCTGATCCTGGTGATGGACCAGGGCCGGATCGTCGAGCGCGGCACCCATGCCGAACTGCTGGCCATGAACGGTTACTACTCGCGTCTGCACGCCAGGCAATTCGAAGAGGGCGGCGACGCCCAGCCAGAGCACGCGGTCGACCTATGCTGAGGGCGTTGCGCGGTTGGCGTGAACGTGGCTGGACAGCAATTGACCCACAGACCTACGCAGACACCTGGCAGCGCCTGGGTGGCAGCGTGGCGACCCACCCCCAGGTGGTTGAGCGCCTGGCCGGCCTTGCGCAGATCCCGGTGCGCTACCTGGGTTGGGTGCAGGGCGGTGAAATCGTCGCCGCCTTACCCTGCTGGGGCCAGCACCTGGCACTGTCCAAAGACGTGCTCAAGCGCCACGGCAAAAAAGGCCTGTTCGACCTGGGCAATGCCGAGATCATCCTGCCGGTGGCCGAAGGCGTGCAGGTGCCTGTGCGCCAGCGCGCGCGTTATGTGTCCGAGCTTAACGCCAATGTGGTCAGCACCCTCAAGCCCCAACCCGAAGGCCTGGCCTTGGCGCGCTTGCCGGAAGACTACTCAAAGAAGTTTCGCTACAACCAACGCCGCGAACAGCGGCTGCTGGAAGAGGCGGGCGGTGCCTTGCAGCCCATCCTCGATTTTACCCCGGCAGAGCTTGCGGCCATGTACGCCGACCTGTTCCAGCGCCGCTGGAATTTCGAAGCACCCGGCAAGGCGCACCTGGCCCAGGTGTTCGAACTGATGCGCGAGTTCATGACTGGCTCCGTGGTGATGCTCGAAGGCGCGCCAGTCGCGATCCAGATCTTGTACAAGGTCGAGGCGCCAGCTTGGGTGTCGCTGGAATACATCAACGGCGGCGTCGACCCGCAAAGCCGCGAGTTCAGCCCCGGCAGCGTGTTGAGCTTCGTCAACACCCAGCAGGCGTGGGAGGCTGCCCGGGCACTGGGCAAGCCATTGCGCTATTCCTTTGGCCGTGCCGACCGTGAATACAAAGACCGCTGGTGCCACACGGTGCCGGTCTACCAGGTGTAATTGCCCATGAGCGACCGCAAGCAAGCTTTGCTCAAGGCCCACCGCCGGGCCAAGCGCCTGACCCTGATCGGCGCGCTGCTGGTGCTGGCGTTGCTCGGCACCTTCATTGCCTGGTGGCTGGTGCCGGTGTTGCTGGTGCTCGGCTGGGTGGCCCATGAGGCGTGGTTTGCCGACCATCTGTTCTACCGCCCCGGTGATGACTATCACTACCGTTTTCCCGAGGGTACGCCCCAGCAGACGGTCAGCCTCGGCACGGTGCTTGGCCTCAGCCAGCCCCTGGCTGAAGGCGAGACACTGATCCTGGAGTTGAGCCTCAAGACCACTTGGCTGGGCCGCTGGATCGACCCTTACGTGCAACTGGGCGATGACCGGCAGGAGTTCGAGCGTGGGGTTGCCGGGCGCCGCTACCTCAACCTGTCCGGGCAGCGCGATGCCCTGGTTGCCGGTGCGCTCGGTGTGCGCGGCGTGTTTTGCAGGTTGCCCGGCAGCGCGCAGTTGTACGTCTTGAGCAACCCGGACCACGCCGGGCGCCGGGTGATGGTGCTGGCACCCCATGCCGATGATGCCGAGTTGGCGGCTTTCGGGCTTTATAGCCGCAGCGCCGAAACCAGTATCGTCACCCTCACCCAAGGCGAAATCGAGGCCCAGGATTACCAGGCGCTGGGGCTGGATAAAGCCCAGGCTGCACGCCTGAAGGGCCGCCTGCGCAGTTGGGACAGCCTGGCGGTGCCGCTGTGGGGCGGGGTGCCGGCCAGCCGTTGCGTGCAGTTGGGTTATTACTGCCTGCAATTGCCGGCCATGGCCGCTGCGCCAGGCACGGCATGCGGGTCTCGCGAGTCGGGCGAGGCGGACGTACGTACCGTACGCCAGCACAACCCGCTGCCGCTGCCCGCCGATGCCGACGGCCAGCCCACCTGGCACAACCTGGTGGCGGACCTGGTGGCGTTGCTCGAGCATTTCCGCCCGCAGGTGCTGGTTACCCCCCACCCGCAACTCGACCCCCACGCCGATCACGTCGCTACCACGCAAGCGTTGCTGCAAGCAGTAGCGCAAAGCCAGTGGAAGCCGGACACCGCCCTGTTCTACGCCAACCATTTGCACGACAACGACCGCTGGCCCATGGGCCCAGCCGGCACTGGCATTGCCTTGCCACCGGCCATCGAGCCGTTGCCGGCCGATGCCCTGTGGAGCCCGCTGTTGTCACCTGCGGTGCAATTGGACAAGGCCATGGCCTTGGGCATGCAGCACGACCTGCAAGGCAAGCGCCCTTTGAAGAAGCGCATCCGCCGGTTGATCCAGCAGGTATTGGCCGGGCGGCGTTGGCCGGCCACTGGCGAGGACGAGTTTTTCCGCAAGGCAGTGCGCCGCCATGAGTTGTTTTGGGTGCGACGGCTTTCTGAATGATAGGACCTAGGCTCTGCTTCACCGTGCTCAGACTGTAGCGAACCCTGTGCTAATATCGCGCCCTTGTTAATTTTTTGTATGTGGGTTGCCCATGAAGTTGTCCATGCCGCGATTCGATCAAGCCCCTGTTCTGGTGGTCGGCGATGTCATGCTCGACCGCTACTGGCATGGCGGTACCTCACGGATTTCGCCGGAGGCCCCGGTGCCGGTGGTCAAGGTCGAACAGATCGAGGATCGCCCAGGCGGCGCGGCTAACGTTGCCTTGAACATTGCAGCCCTTGGCGCACCGGCCTCCCTGGTCGGCGTCACCGGCCAGGACGAGGCTGCCGAAAGCCTTGCCAACAGCCTGGAGGCTGCCGGCGTGCGCGCCATTTTCCAGCGCATCGCCCACCAGCCGACCATCGTCAAGCTGCGGGTCATGAGCCGCCACCAGCAATTGCTGCGCATCGACTTTGAAGAGCCCTTCGCCACCGACCCGCTGGCGCTGGGCGCCGAAGTGGACGGCCTGCTGGAGGGCATCAAGGTGCTGGTGTTGTCGGACTACGGCAAAGGCGCGTTGAAAAACCACCAGAGTCTGATCCAGGCCGCCCGTGACCGCGGCATTCCGGTGCTTGCCGACCCCAAGGGCAGGGACTTCTCGATCTACCGTGGTGCCAGCCTGATTACGCCGAACCTCAGCGAGTTCGAAACTATCGTCGGTGGCTGCGCCGATGAGGCGGAGTTGGTGGCCAAGGGCGCCAAGTTGATGAGCGAGCTTGAGCTTGGCGCGTTGCTGGTGACCCGTGGCGAGCACGGCATGACCCTGCTGCGCCCGGATCACCCGGCGCTGCACCTGCCTGCCCGTGCCCGTGAAGTATTCGATGTGACCGGCGCCGGTGATACCGTGATCTCCACCCTGGCCGCGGCGATCGCTGCCGGTGAAGACCTGCCCCATGCCGTGGCGCTGGCTAACCTCGCCGCTGGCATTGTCGTGGGCAAGCTGGGTACCGCCGCCATCAGCGCCCCGGAACTGCGTCGCGCCATCCAGCGCGAAGAGGGTTCGGAGCGTGGCGTGCTGAGCCTGGAGCAACTGCAACTGGCGATCGAAGATGCCCGTGCGCACAATGAAACCATCGTGTTCACCAACGGCTGTTTCGACATCTTGCATGCCGGCCACGTGACTTACCTTGAGCAGGCGCGGGCCCAAGGCGATCGGTTGATCGTCGCGGTCAACGACGACGCCTCGGTGAGCCGATTGAAAGGCCCGGGCCGCCCGATCAACAGTGTCGACCGGCGCATGGCCGTGCTGGCAGGCCTGGGTGCGGTGGACTGGGTGATCAGCTTTGCCGAAGGCACCCCGGAAAACCTGCTGGCCCACGTTCGCCCGGACGTGCTGGTCAAGGGTGGCGACTACTCGGTGGACCAGGTGGTAGGTGCCGACATCGTCAGCGCCTACGGCGGCACCGTGAAGGTGTTGGGGTTGGTGGAGAACAGCTCGACCACCGCCATCGTCGAGAAAATCCGCAGCCGTTGATGGCGGCAGTGCCTGCTTCCCGGGCGAGCCCGGGCAGCAGTGGCACACAACTACTTGTGCAAGCTACCCCGCGCCAAGCGCAGCAGCGCCCGTGCCTTATGGGTCAGGCGGCGCAAGCCAGAGCGGGGTTTCTTGGCTTCGGCCAGCCCTTGTTGGTGCAGCCAGTCCTTCCATTTGATCCGCTCCTCTCGCACCAGCCAGCCCACCTGAGGGGCAAAGCTTTCGGCCAAGTACAGGCCGCGAGTACTGGCGGGCTGCAACTGGTCCTTTTTCAAGGTGTAGAGCTCGGCGCAGGGCTGGCCGTCCTTGAGGGGCATCAGGTACAGGTCGGGTTTACCACGGTCCAGGCGTGCCACCAGCTCCTCTTTTTCCAGGCGCTCGTCGACGTGGAACAGGCTCACCGACTTGGCCTCTTTCGGGATCTCCAGGCGCAGGTCGTAAATCAATTGCAACGAAGCCGTGGGCAAATGCACGTAGGCCCGTGGCCGTTCGATCAGGTTCAGGCTGCCACAGCGCACCGGCCTTGCCGCGCCTGAACGAGGTGTCAGGCGAAAAGGCAGGGCCTCGCGGTAGTGCAGGGCGCCGGTGTAGGGCGCGGGCAGCCAGGTGTCGTTGAAGCGCCCGCCCAGCCAGCCCTCCGGGGTTTCCACCAGGCACTCCTCGGCCACTTCCTGCACGGCGGTGTGCAGCGGCAGGTTCAACTCGTGGGCCGGCACGTAGCCGGAAATCAGCTTGAGCACCACGTCGCCGCGATCCTGGCGGCGCTGGCGCACCAGTACCCAGTAATCGCGGTTCTGCCAGTTCAGGGTCAGGCGTACCGATACGCCCAGGTTGGCCAGCTCCACGGCAAAGCGCTCGCTGTCGGCGACCTCTACCGGCTTGCGCCGTTGCAGGGTTTGCGCAAAGTTGAGCGGCATGCCCACGCTTTGGTAACTCAGGCCTTCGGGGGTGGCTTCGACGAACAGCGGCAGGGTCTTGAAGTTGCTGGGGTTTTTTCTTATCAGCGTTCGCGGCATGTCGGCTCCTTCTTGCGTCGGGGTCGGCCGCGTGGGCGGCTCAGGGCATATCAGCGCCCGCGGATCACGGCCGCAGCGGTGGCCACGTTGTGCGCCAGGTGCAACGGGTTGATGGTACCGACAATAGCACTGGCGACGCCTGGGTGTTCAAACAGCAATTCAAAGCTGGCGCGTACAGGGTCGGTGCCGGGCTGCAAAATCGCATGGCCGCTGGCCAGCGCTTTCTTCACCAGGATCGCTTTGCCGTGTTCGGCAGCGTAGTCCAGTACCGGCTTTTCGCCCTGTTCGTTGAGATTGTAGGTCACCATCGCGCAGTCCCCCTGGGCCAGCGCTTGTAGGCCTCCGGCCACTGTCTTGCCGGAAAAACCATAGCCGCGGATCTTGCCTTCGGCCTTGAGCTGGGCGAGGGCTGCGTACACGCCGGTGTCATTGAGCACCTGCAGGTCGTTGCCGTCGGAGTGCACCAGCACCAAGTCGATAAAATCA
The DNA here is from genome assembly GCF_023509015.1 of Pseudomonas abieticivorans. Taxonomy (NCBI): domain Bacteria; kingdom Pseudomonadati; phylum Pseudomonadota; class Gammaproteobacteria; order Pseudomonadales; family Pseudomonadaceae; genus Pseudomonas; species Pseudomonas abieticivorans. Next base: position 2,024,783 of record NZ_CP094975.1, on the reverse strand, counting down.
GTTTCCAGACGTTTCAGGCTGCGCTCCACGGACAACCGGGTGTGCTCGGCGCTGAAATCAAAACGCGACAGGCCGTTGTCGAATTCTTCGCCCACCTTGCTGACGATCACCCATTCCTGGCGCTGGCCGCGCAACAACGGGCCCAGGCGCTCTTCGCTGACGCCATAGGCGGGCGCGGTGTCGATCAGGTTGATGCCCAGTCGCCGGGCCTGGTCGAGCAGCATGCGCGCTTGGGCATCATCGGGGATGGTAAAGCCGCTGGGGTATTTCACCCCTTGGTCGCGGCCCAGCTTCACGGTGCCCAGCCCCAGCGGCGAAACGCTCAAACCGGTGCTGCCCAGCGGGCGGTGCAGGTCGTGCAGGGTGGCGATGGTCATGGCAGCAGTTGCTCCCAGACGGGAACCGCCTCGGGCGGCTTGGGCAGGGCGGGTAGGGGCCGGTGTTCGCCTGGCTTGATGGCGTCCCGCTCAAGCGCCGCAAACACGCGGTCGGCGAAGTCCGGCACCAGGGCCAGCTTGGTCGGCCAGCCCACCAGCAACGCACCTTTTTCCGCGAGGAAGGCGTTGTCTGGGCGCACCAGGCCGGACTGCGCAGGCTCGGCGCGGTTCACACGCACGGTGGCCCACTGCACGTGGCTCAAGTCGACCCAGGGCAGCAGCCTGGCGACTTCCTGCTGGGCGGTGGTGATCTGCTGCGCCGGTTCGCGCGCCACGCCTTCGGCCTCGGCGATCTCGCCGCCCATGTACCAGACCCATTGGCCATCGGCCGCTGGGTGGGTGGTCACGGTGATGCGCGGTTTCGGCCCGCCGCCCAGGCAGTGGGCGTACAGCGGCTTGAGGCTTGGCCCTTTGGCCAGCACCATGTGCAACGGACGGCGCTGCATGGCCGGCTGTTCCAGGCCCAATGCCTTGAGCAGATCGGCGGTGCCTTCGCCGGCGCTGAGCACCACGCGTTGGGCGCGGATTTCGCGGCCATCGACGCGCAGGCCTATCAGGCGGTCGTTTTCCAACAGCGGTTCGATGGACTGCCCGGCCAGTAGGCTGTCACCGGCCAATTCGGCCAGGCGCGCCAACAGGCTCGGCACGTCGACCACCAGCTCGGCCAGGCGATACACCTTGCCCTTGAAGGCGCGGTCTTGCAGGGCCGGCGGCAATTGGTCGCCCTTGACCTGGTCGACTCGGCCGCGCACCGCCTTGCTGGCGAAGAAGCTGGTGAGGTTGCCCGCCAGGGTGCCTGGCGACCACAGGTAATGGGCCTCGGACAACAGCCGCACGCTGGCCAGGTCCAGCTCGCCAGTACCGGCCAAGGCCTCGCGCCAGCGCCGGGGCATGTCGGCAATGGCCTCCGAGGCGCCGGTGAGGGCGCCATGCAGGGCGTATTTGGCGCCGCCGTGGATAATGCCTTGGGACTTGAGGCTTTGCCCGCCACCCAGGCTCGCGCTTTCCACCAGCACCGTTGAATAGCCCTGGCCGCGCAGGCGCGCATTGAGCCAGAGGCCGGCAACGCCGGCGCCGACGATCAGTACGTCAGTGGAAATTACGGATGGCATGGAGCAACCTCGGTGGCAGATACAAGCGCCCAGTATACAGCCTGGGGCGCCGGTTACCTCGCCTGGGTCAATGCCCGGTGGTTTTCGAGAACAGCTGGATCACGACCACCCCCAGCACGATCAGCGCCATGCCGAGGATCGCCGGCAGATCGAGCTTTTGCCCATACACCACCAGCGCGGCGATGCTGACCATGACAATGCCCATGCCGGCCCAGATCGCATAGGTGACGCCTACCGGGATCACCCGTACCACCAGGATCAGCATCCAGAATGCGATGGCATAGCCAGCGATCACCAGCAGCAGAGGCAAAGGCGTGCTGAAGCCCTTGACGGCCTTCATGCAGGTGGTGGCAATGACTTCGGCGCAGATGGCGATGGCCAGGTAGTAGTAGGCAGACATTGGATGAACCCTCTCGATAGGCTTGCCATTTTAGTGCGTGGGCGGATGGGGTAAAGTGAATACCTATCTATGTGGGAGATAGGTTTCGATGATTGAGCGCTGGAGCCTGGAGCAGATCCGCCTGTTTGTAAAAGTGGCCGAGCAGCGCTCGTTCTCGGCGGTCGCCCGCGAAATGCAAAAAGCCCAGTCGGCGGTCAGCAGCTCCATCGCGATGCTGGAAGATGACCTGGGCGTGAACCTGTTCGAGCGCAGCAGTGGCCGCGCGCCGGTTCTGACCGCCGCCGGCCAGGCCATGCTGGAGGAGGCCCGCGAGTTATTGCGCCAGTGTGAGCGCCTGGACGGCCGGGCCTTGGCATTGATGCGCGGGCAAGAGGCGCAATTGCGCTTGGCGCAGGATGAAGCCATGCCTTATCAGCCGGTGCTCGATAGCCTTGAAGAGTTGGCCGAACGCTACCCGACGGTCGAGGTGCAATTGGCCAGTGGCGCCCAGGGCGAGGTGGCTCGCAAACTGGTGGAGCGCCGCGCCGACCTGGGCCTGCTGTTCCACCATGAACAGATGCCCACCGAGCTTGAGCGGCGGGCCTTGGGCAGTGTCGAGATGGTGACGGTGTGTGCAATCAATCATCCGCTGGCGACCATCAAGCAAGTGACCCGCCAGCAATTGGCCCGGCACCGGCAATTGCTGATCGCCTTCGAACAGAGCAGCTACCCCGGCGGTGACCCGATCAGCCCGCAAATCTGGCGTGCCGACAGTTTTTACGTGATGGCCGAACTGCTGATGCGCGGCTTAGGTTGGGCCTGGCTGCCACGCCACGTGGTGCAATACCCGGCCTACCAGGGCCAGATGGTGGAGCTGGCCAGCGACTGGATACCGCCTGCGCTGGTGGTAGAGTTGGTGTGGCGCCGCGATGAACCCCTTGGCCCTGCCGCGCGCTGGCTGGCCGAACGCTTTACCCTGCATTTGCAGGCCATCGGTTAACCAGTAGACTTCGCCCCCATGAATAGAACCCTCTATACCCTGCTGTTTCATCTGGGCCTGCCATTGGTGGCCGTTCGACTGTGGCTGCGTTCGCGCAAGGCGCCAGCCTATGCCAAGCGCATCGGCGAGCGCTTCGCCTTCGGCCTGCCGGCCTTGCAGCCCGGTGGCATTTGGGTGCATGCGGTGTCGGTAGGCGAAAGCATCGCCGCCGCGCCGATGATTCGTGAGCTGCTGAAGAGTTATCCACAGCTGCCCATCACCATCACGTGCATGACGCCCACTGGCTCCGAGCGCATCAAGGTGATGTTCGCCGATGAGCCACGCATCCAGCATTGCTACCTGCCCTATGACTTGCCATGGGCCGCCGGGCGTTTCCTGGATAAGGCCCGGCCGGTACTGGGGGTGATCATGGAAACCGAGCTTTGGCCCAACCATATCCACCAATGTGCCAAGCGTGGCATCCCGGTGGCGCTGGCCAATGCGCGGCTGTCTGAGCGCAGCGCTCGCGGTTACGCCCGCTTCGCCAAGCTGACCCAGCCCATGTTGGCCGAGATGAGCCTGATCGCGGTGCAGACCGAAACCGAGGCGCAGCGCTTCCGCCAATTGGGTGCGCGGCCGGAATGCGTGCAAGTGACCGGCTCGATCAAGTTCGATTTGAACATCGATCGCCAGTTGCTCGAGCGCGCGGCCCAGTTGCGCGGGCAGTGGCAAGCCACGGCGCGGCCGGTATGGATTGCCGCGAGCACCCACGAAGGTGAGGACGAAATCGTGTTGGCTGCGCACCGGCAAGTGCTGGCGGTGCATTCGGACGCCTTGCTGATTTTGGTGCCACGCCACCCCGAGCGGTTTGATCGGGTGCACGAGCTTTGCCAGGGCTTGAACACGGTACGCCGCTCGACCGGCGCGCCGGTGAACGCCGAACACAGCGTGCTGCTGGGCGATACCATGGGTGAGTTGCTGTTTCTGTATGCCCTGGCCGACAGTGCTTTCGTCGGCGGCAGCCTGGTGCCGACCGGGGGGCACAACCTGCTTGAGCCTGCGGCCTTGTCCAAGCCGGTAATTTGCGGGCCACACCTGTTCAACTTCCTGGAAATCGCCGCGATGATGCGGGACGCGGGGGCGTTGGTCGAGATTGATGATGCGAGCGGCTTGGCCGTGGCGGTGCAGCGCCTGATCGAGTTGCCGCAGGATGCCCAGCGCATGGGCGCTGCTGGCCTTGTGGTGATGAAGGCCAACCAGGGCGCGTTGCAGCGGCTGCTGAGTGCCTTGGCGCAATTGCTGCGCGTACCCTTGTAGGAGCGGACTTATCCGCGAACAGGACGCCGCTTAGTCATTGGCATACCGCGGCGTTCTGTTCGCGGATAAATCCGCTCCTACAGCGGGCGGCGATCTTACTTGGCGGGCTTTAGCAGGTCTTGCGCCGCCTTGGCCAGGTCCGGCGGCAGGAAGTCCTTGTCCGGGTTGTAGTCGGGTTTGAGGTAGCGGGCCAGGTCCTGCAAGTCCTGCGGGCTCAGGGTGCCGGCCGCTTGCTTGAGCCGCAGGTTGTCGAGGATGTAGTCGTAGCGGCTGTTGTTGTAGTCGCGCACCGAACTGTAAAGCTGGCGCTGGGCATCAAGTACGTCGACGATATTGCGCGTGCCCACCTGGTAGCCAATCTCGGTTGCCTCGACCGCGCTCTGGTTGGAGATGATCGACTGCTTGCGCGCTTGTACCTGTTCCACGTCGGTGTTCACCGCGCGGTGCAGGTTGCGGGTATTTTCCACCACCTGGCGGCGCAGGCTTTCGCGTTGTTGCTCGCTCTGATTAAGCCGCTGGTAGGCCTCGCGTACTTGCGAGCTGGTCAGCCCGCCGCTGTACAGCGGAATATTCACCTGTAGCCCGATGCTGCGCTGCGACACGTCGCTGCCGTACACCACGCCCGGCTGCGGGTTGGAAAAACCCAGGTTGTCGTTGTCGCCTTTCTGGTACTGCGCCACGGCATCCACGGTGGGAGCATGGCCGGCCTTGCGCTGGCGCAGGGTTTCCTCGGCCGAGGTCACGCCGTAGTTGCTGGCCAGCAGGTTGAGGTTCTGCTGTGAGGCGGTCTCCACCCAGGCTTTCGCGTCGTTGGGCACTGGTGCCAATACCGGCAGGGTGTGGACGATGCCCTGGATCGAGTTGTAGTTGCGGTTGGTCAGGGTGATCAGCGCCTCGAAGGCATCATCCACCTGGCGCTGGGCGACAATCCGGTTGGCCCGCGCGGTATCGTAGCTGGCCTGGGACTGCAGCACGTCGGTCTTGTCCGACAGGCCCACGTCGAAGCGCTCGTTGGACTGGTCCAGCTGGCGTTTGAACGCTGCCTCTTCAGCTTTGGTCGAGGCCAGGGTGTCCTGGGCGCGCAGTACCGAGAAATAGTCTTCGGCACTTTGCAAAATCAGATTCTGCTCGGTGGCCGAGAGTTGCAGCTGCGCCTGTTCGTCCACGGCTTCGGCGGCCTTGAGCTGGAACCAGCGATCGATGCGGAACACCGGTTGGCTCAGGGTGGCCTGCCAGGAGTTGCCGCTGCGGGTGGCGACCATCCCGGGCTTATCGAATTCGGTGCGGGTATTCTGGATGTTGGCGCCCGCCGACAGGTTGGGCAGCAGGCCGGCACGGGCCTGGGGCACCACTTCGCGCTGGGCGGCGTAGCCTGCACGGGAGGCCGCCAGGTCCGAGTTGTTGTTGGCCGCTTCCTGGTACACGCTGACCAGGTCGGTCTTGTTGGTCAGCGGGCCTTCGGCTGCCCAGGCCAATCCGTTGGTAGCACACGACACGGCGATGGCCAGTGAGAGTTTGCGCAGCATGAGGCAATCCTTGGTGATAAACGCCCAGCGAGTGTAGTTGTACGCACGTTGCGCAACAATCGGGTATTTACGCCTTTTATCGAACGCCATGAATCAACGCTTGGCTTCAGGGCGTCGTGGTGATTAGACTGTGGGCGTTCTTGTCGGGGTGCCTTGCGTTGAGGCTGAGATCGGATAATTCCGGATCCCGTTGAACCTGATCAGGTTAGCGCCTGCGTAGGGAACAAGATTTCTCGTCCTCCCGGCGAGTCCTCTTGTGCTTGGTCCGGGATGTTGTTCGATTTTTGAGCAGCTTTCGAGCACAAAGCACAGCACCGATACCACAGGTGCAATCCGTGCCCTTTCAGGTTCACTCCGACATCCCACTGCTGGATGCTGTCTGGAGAGCCTGTGATGAGTAAACAAGAAAAAAACCTTGCCCACCTGAGCCAATCGGCCAAGGTCGATGAGCAATCGGTACAGCCTTTTACCCGTTCGCAAAAAATCTACGTGCAGGGCTCGCGCCCCGACATTCGCGTGCCCATGCGTGAAGTCAGCCTGGACGTGACCCCGACCGATTTCGGTGGCGAGATCAACGCCCCGGTTACCGTGTACGACACCTCCGGCCCCTACACCGACCCCGCCGTGACCATTGACGTGCGCAAGGGCCTGGGCGACGTGCGCTCGGCCTGGATCGACGACCGTGGCGACACCGAGCGCTTGCCGGGCCTCAGCTCGCACTTCGGCCAGCAACGCCTGGACGATGCCGAGCTGACCAAGCTGCGCTTTGCCCACGTGCGCAACCCGCGTCGGGCCAAGGCCGGCGCCAACGTCAGCCAGATGCATTACGCCCGCCAAGGCATCATCACCGCCGAGATGGAATACGTCGCCATCCGCGAGAACATGAAGCTGGCCGAGGCTCGCGCTGCCGGTTTGCTCAAGCAGCAACATGCCGGCCACAGCTTCGGCGCGAGCATCCCGAAAGAAATCACCGCAGAATTCGTGCGCGAGGAAATCGCCCGCGGCCGCGCGATCATCCCCGCCAACATCAACCACACGGAATTGGAGCCGATGATCATCGGCCGCAACTTCCTGGTGAAGATCAACGGCAACATCGGCAACAGTGCCCTGGGTTCTTCCATCGAAGAAGAAGTGGCCAAGTTGACCTGGGGCATCCGCTGGGGCTCGGACACGGTCATGGACTTGTCCACTGGCAAACACATCCACGAAACCCGCGAGTGGATCATCCGCAACTCGCCGGTACCGATCGGCACTGTGCCGATCTATCAGGCGCTGGAGAAGGTCGGCGGCGTGGCCGAAGACCTGACCTGGGAGCTGTTTCGCGACACCCTGATCGAGCAGGCCGAGCAGGGCGTGGACTATTTCACCATCCACGCCGGCGTGCTGCTGCGCTACGTGCCGATGACCGCCAAGCGCGTCACCGGCATCGTATCCCGTGGTGGCTCGATCATGGCCAAATGGTGCTTGGCGCACCACAAGGAAAACTTCCTGTACACGCATTTCGACGAGATCTGCGAAATCATGAAGGCCTACGACGTCAGCTTCTCGCTGGGTGACGGCCTGCGCCCGGGCTCCATCGCCGACGCCAACGATGAAGCGCAATTCGGCGAATTGGAAACCCTGGGCGAGCTGACCAAGATCGCTTGGAAGCACGACGTGCAGTGCATGATCGAAGGCCCCGGCCACGTGCCGATGCAACTGATCAAAGAGAACATGGACAAGCAGTTGGAGTGCTGCGACGAGGCGCCGTTCTACACCCTGGGCCCGCTGACCACTGACATCGCTCCGGGCTACGACCACATCACCTCGGGCATCGGTGCGGCGATGATCGGCTGGTTCGGTTGCGCCATGCTCTGCTATGTCACGCCCAAGGAACACCTGGGCCTGCCAAACAAGGATGACGTGAAGACCGGCATCATCACCTACAAGATCGCTGCCCATGCCGCCGACCTTGCCAAGGGCCACCCGGGCGCGCAGATTCGCGACAACGCCTTGAGCAAGGCACGTTTCGAGTTCCGTTGGGAAGACCAGTTCAACCTGGGCCTGGACCCGGATACCGCGCGTTCTTACCACGACGAGACCCTGCCGAAGGACTCGGCCAAGGTCGCGCATTTCTGTTCGATGTGCGGGCCGAAGTTCTGCTCGATGAAAATCACCCAGGAAGTGCGTGAGTACGCGGCCAACCAGAAAATCGCCGCGGTGGATGTCTCCGTGGAAGAGGGCATGCGCGAGCAGGCCGAGCGCTTCAAGCAGGAAGGCAGCCAGCTTTACAAGAAAGTCTAGAAAACGATCAACGCCTGCACATCAGGCTGTGGCACGTTGCGACAAATGTAGGGCCGGATTTATCCGGGAATAGGCCGCGCGGGCGGCCGGTGGTGGCCGTTACACGATCGACTGTCGATCGGTAACGCCACTGCGCCGCCGCCGCCAAATTAAAAAACCATCTCCCCCGAGATCCAAATTGAACACACCCAGCCACTACTCCCCGGACCTCGCCGTCCCCACCAGCCAGCGCGTTTTCGGCGCTCGCGACCTGTTTTCCCTGTGGTTCTCCCTAGGCATTGGCCTGATGGTGCTACAAACCGGTGCCCTGCTGGCCCCAGGCCTTGGCTTGTCCGGCTCGTTGCTGGCGATCTTCCTGGGCACCGCCGTCGGCGTGTTGCTGCTGGCCGCCGTCGGCGTGATTGGCAGTGATACCGGCTTGTCCGCCATGGCAGCGCTCAAACTCACGTTGGGCAGCTACGGTGCCTCGGTGCCTGCCATCCTCAACCTGCTGCAACTGATCGGCTGGGGCGCATTCGAGATCATCGTGATGCGCGACGCGGCCAGCCTGCTCGGCGCGCGGGCGTTCAGCGAAAGTAGCTTGTGGGCAAACCCCATGGTCTGGACCTTGCTGTTTGGCGCATTGGCCACGTTGCTGGCGGTCAGCGGCCCGCTGACATTCGTGCGGCAGATATTGCGCAAGTGGGGCATCTGGTTGTTGCTGGCTGCTTGCCTGTGGCTGACCTGGAATCTGTTTGCCAAGGCTGACCTGGCGGCCCTGTGGGCGCGCGCCGGGGATGGCAGCATGGCCTTTGCCGTGGGCTTTGACATTGCCATCGCCATGCCGTTGTCATGGTTGCCGCTGATCGCCGACTACTCGCGTTTCGGCCGTGCGGCCAAAGGCGTATTCGGCGGTACCGTGGTCGGTTTCTTTATCGGCAATTTCTGGCTGATGAGCCTGGGCGTGGCCTACACCCTGGCATTTGCGCCGAGCGGTGACGTCAATGCCTTGCTGATCGCCTTGGCTGGCGCCGGCATGGGCATCCCGTTGCTGCTGATTTTGCTCGACGAGTCGGAAAACGCCTTCGCCGATATCCACTCGGCGGCGGTTTCCACCGGTTTGCTAATCAAGTTGAAAGTCGAGCACCTGGCGCTGATCATCGGCGTGGTGTGCACGTTGATCGCCTGCTTCTCGCCGCTGGCGCAGTACCAGAACTTCCTGCTGTTGATCGGCTCGGTGTTCGCGCCGCTGTTCGGCGTGGTGCTGGTCGACCACTTCATCTTGCGCAAGCGCAGCGCCCAGGTGCAGCAAGTGCCATTGCGCTGGACTGCGTTGCTGGCCTGGCTGGGTGGCATCAGTACCTATCACCTGCTGGCCAACCTCTACCCCGAGGTGGGCGCAACCCTGCCGTCATTGCTGTTGGCAGGGGTGCTGCAGTATGTGCTCGGGCGGGCGATCAGCCGCGGCCCGGAAACAGCTCAGGCTTGATCACGCCGTTCAGGCGCGGGTAGGCGATCTTCAGCTCCGGGTGGCCCATCGCGTAAGGCGCAATGGCGTACACGTCGTACTTGAGGATCACCCCGCCGTACGTCAGGGCAATGTGCGGGGTTTGCTTGAAGGGCCAGGTCTTCACGAAGTCGGCGTCCTGGTCCAGCTTGGCATTCACCAGCCAGCCCCGGTGGGCTTCCTCGGCGGCTTTCCAAAAGGCCGCTTCCTGGCCCGGTACCAGCATGTCCTGCAAGGTCAGCACTTTGTGCTGCTGGCGCGAGTAGTTGATGAAGCCGCGCCCTGGCAGCCCGTGGGCGCCGCCGGTGTCCAGGTAACTGGACACTTCGACCACCACCAATCCGTCATGCTGCTCGCGTACCTTGGCTTGCAGGTAGCTGCTGTTGCGCGCCTGGGCCTGGCTCAGGTACTGGTCTTCGTAGGCCTTGAGCGAGGCGGGCAGCGGCGCGTCGGGCTCGGTGCGGGTCAGTTGCAGCAGGCGACGCTCCACGATCGAGTCCAATTGCGGCTCAGCGGGGAAGTGCACCGTGTCGATGTTCACCAGCGGGCAATCCTGTGCGGCGCAGCCGGGCTTGACGTGTTCCCAAGCGTCGCGCTTGACCTCCAGCGGGGCGCGCAGGTTAGGCTGGAACAAGCTCTGGCAGGCACCCAGGGTCAGGGCCAGGCAGGCCATGGACGTGAATTTCAGGAGCGACATGGTGATCCTTGCGTAGCGGGGCTAAAGATTATCGTGCTTGGACTGTCGGCATCGCCTTCAGTTCGCCACTAAGCTCAATAGTATCGTTTGATACCGGTGCCGCCTATCCCGCAGGTCTCGCCCGTTCCATCTGGGGGGCTGCAATACCGGCACATCACAGTTAGGATGGCGCGAAGCTGCATGGATGGGTAACGAGGTTTTTATGACTGATAGTGCAAATTCTGTCCCGACCAAGGTCGAGATTCTCAAGCGCGAGAACTGCTACAAAGGGTTCTACAAGCTTGATCGCCTGCACCTGCGTCATGAGCTGTTCGCCGGCGGCATGAGCAATGAAATGACCCGCGAAGTGTTCGTGCGCCACGACGCCGTGTGCGTGCTGTGCTACGACCCGCACCGCGATGAGGTGGTGTTGCTGGAGCAGTTCCGCGTGGGCTGCATGGAGAAGACCGCCAACCCTTGGTTGGTCGAGATGGTCGCTGGTCTGATCGACAAGGACGAGCAACCTGAAGAAGTTGCACACCGCGAGGCGCAGGAGGAAGCTGGGCTGACGCTGAAGGCGTTGTGGCCGATCACCAAGTATTTCCCGTCGCCGGGCGGCAGCAACGAATTCGTGCACCTGTATCTGGGCCGCTGTGAAACCGAGGGGGTTGGCGGTTTGCATGGTTTGAAAGAAGAAAACGAAGACATTCGCGTCAGGGTCTGGGCATTCGGTGATGTATTGCAGGCCGTGCGCGACGGTAAAATCATCAACGCGGCAACGATCATCGCCGTCCAGTGGCTGGCGTTGAACCGCGAAGAAGTCAGGGGTATGTGGTCGTGAACCTTTTGCGCGAACGCTATCGGGTCGATCTGGTCGGCTTGCAGGCAGCCTGCGAGGCCAACTACGCGCGCCTGATGCGCCTGTTGCCGGACATGCGGCAAGAGCAACGTTCGCGCAAGGTGGCCATGACCCAAGGTGAGCAGATGCTGGGCGTGCTGACCCTGGAAGTAGTGCTCGCCTGCCCCTATACCACCACGGTCAAGGTGCGCCAGGAACACAGCCTGCCTTGGCTGCCGGTGCCGCAGCTGGAAGTGCAGGTGTACCACGACGCGCGCATGGCCGAAGTGGTCAGCGCCGAACACGCGCGACGCTTTCGCAGCGTGTACCCGTACCCCAATGCGGCCATGCACCAGCCGGATGAAAAAGCCCAGTTGAACCTGTTTCTGGGGGAATGGCTGAGCCACTGCCTGGCGTGTGGGCATGAGTACGAGTACGTGCGCTGATCATCCCCTGGCGGTTTTCAGGGCCTTTTTGCAGGCCTTGAGGTCCGCTGTATCAAACATCAGATTGCGGCTCTTTTGTCTCTGAATGTGCACCACTTCCCGCTCCGCCATTTGCCCCTTGCCCGCAACCCCACCATAATCGGTGCTGAACCCGCGCAAGGAGACGGCATTGCCGAGCCCATCCCCCCAAACATCGGTACTTGTGGTGCAACTCTCGGACAGCCATCTGTTCGCCGAGGCCGAGGGCTCGTTGCTGGGCATGAACACCCGCGACAGCCTGCAGCGGGTGATCGATACGGTGTTGGCCGAGCAACCGGCGATTGATCTGGTGGTGGCCAGTGGCGACCTTTCCCAGGACGGTACGCTGCAGTCCTACCAGGCCTTTCGGGACTTGAGCGCCCGTATCAATGCGCCCGCCCACTGGTTTGCCGGTAATCACGATGAAATGCCGCAAATGGCGCAGGCCGCCGCCGGTGGCGATTTCCTCGAGCCGGTGATTGATGTCGGCGAGTGGCGGATTACCCTGCTCAACTCGGCGGTCTCAGGCTCGGTACCCGGCTACCTGGCCGATGATCAGCTGCAATTGCTGGCGCAATCTCTGAGCGAGGCGCCAGATCGCCATCACTTGGTGTGCCTGCACCATCACCCGGTGTCCATCGATTGCAAATGGATGGAGCCCATCGGTTTGCGCAACCCGCATGCGTTGTTTGACGTGCTCGACCGCTTCCCGCAGGTCAAGGCGTTGCTATGGGGGCATATCCATCAGGACTTCAACAGCGAGCGCAACGGCGTGCAGCTGATTGCTTCGCCGTCGACCTGTATTCAGTTCAAGCCGCGCAGCGAGGATTTTGCCCTGGATGAGCTGGCGCCGGGGTATCGCTGGCTTCGCCTGTTTAACGACGGGCACCTTGAAACCGGGGTTTCGCGGGTGACCGGCCATCAGTTCACGGTTGATCTGACCGGGGAAGGGTATTGAGCGAAATGGCTGATAAATCGTTGCGAATCATCTGAAGGGGCTTCAAATCGCCCACGGCGCGTTAAACTGGGCGTCTTTGCAGCATTGATGATGGAGGCGGCAACGTGTCGGGTTCGATCCTTTATATCCATGGTTTCAATAGCGCACCGGCTTCCAAAAAGGCCACGCAACTGGTCGACGTGATGCAGCGCATCGGCCTGGTCGAGCATTTGCGCGTGCCGGCCCTGCACCATCATCCCCGCCAGGCCATAGCTCAGCTTGAGGCTGCGATCGCTGAACTGGGCACGCCGTTGCTGGTCGGAAGTTCGCTCGGCGGCTACTATGCGACTCACTTGGCCGAGCGCCATGGCTTGAAGGCTGTGCTGATCAACCCGGCAGTCAATCCGCACCAGCTGTTCGACGGTTACCTGGGCACGCAAGAAAACCTGTATACCGGTGAGAGCTGGGAGCTGACCCACGACCACGTTCAGGCATTGGCCGAACTGGAAGTGCCAGCACCTACCGACCCCCAACGTTTTCAAGTGTGGCTGCAAACCGGTGATGAAACCCTGGATTACCGCCGCGCCGAGCTGTTTTACCGGGCGTGCGCCCTGCGTATACAGGCCGGTGGCGACCATAGCTACCAAGGCTTTGCCGCAAGCCTGCCGGCGTTGTTGAGTTTTGCCGGTATCGGGTCTGCCCAGTATCAGGCCATCGATTTTTCCCTGCTGTAACCTTTATTATTTTTCACGAACAACTGACGACGAGAACCCATGGCCACTCCCAGCGCTAGCTCTTATAACGCAGACGCCATCGAAGTCCTCTCGGGCCTCGACCCGGTGCGCAAACGCCCGGGCATGTACACCGATACCACGCGGCCCAACCACCTGGCCCAAGAAATCATCGACAACAGCGTCGACGAAGCATTGGCCGGGCACGCCAAGTCCATCCAGGTGATCCTGCACGCCGACCACTCGCTGGAAGTGAGTGACGACGGCCGCGGCATGCCGGTGGATATTCACCCTGAAGAGGGCGTATCGGGCGTCGAGCTGATCCTGACCAAGCTGCACGCGGGCGGTAAGTTCTCCAACAAGAACTACCAGTTTTCCGGCGGCCTGCACGGCGTGGGCATTTCGGTGGTCAACGCCTTGTCCAATCAGGTGCGGGTCAAGGTCAAGCGCGACGGCAACGAGTACCAGATGACCTTCGCCGATGGCTTCAAGGCCACCGAGCTTGAGGTGATCGGCACCGTTGGCAAGCGCAATACCGGTACCAGCGTATATTTTGCGCCAGACCCCAAGTACTTCGATTCGCCGAAATTTTCGGTCAGCCGCCTCAAGCACGTGCTCAAGGCCAAGGCCGTGCTGTGCCCGGGGTTGCTGGTCAGCTTCGAAGACAAATCCACCGGCGAAAAAGTCGAGTGGCATTATGAGGATGGCCTGCGCTCCTACCTGGTAGACGCGGTGACCGAGTTCGTGCGCCTGCCCGACGAGCCGTTCTGTGGCAGCCTGGCCGGTAATACCGAGGCGGTGGATTGGGCCCTGTTGTGGCTGCCCGAGGGCGGCGACAGCGTGCAGGAAAGCTACGTCAACCTGATCCCCACGGCCCAGGGGGGTACCCACGTCAATGGCCTGCGCCAAGGCCTGCTGGACGCGATGCGCGAGTTCTGCGAGTTCCGCAACCTGCTGCCGCGCGGCCTGAAGCTGGCACCGGAAGACATCTGGGAGCGCATTGCCTTCGTGCTGTCGATGAAGATGCAAGACGCGCAATTCTCTGGCCAGACCAAAGAGCGCCTGTCGTCCCGCCAAGCCGCAGCCTTCGTGTCTGGTGTTGTGAAGGACGCTTTCAGCCTGTGGCTCAACGCCAACCCGGAGCTGGGTAACCAACTGGCAGAGTTGGCCATCAACAACGCCGGGCGTCGCCTCAAGGCCAGCAAGAAGGTCGAGCGCAAGCGCATCACCCAAGGCCCCGCGTTGCCGGGCAAGCTGGCTGACTGCGCCGGGCAAGACCCTATGCGCTCCGAGCTGTTCCTGGTTGAGGGTGACTCTGCCGGCGGTTCTGCCAAGCAGGCCCGGGACAAGGAGTTCCAGGCCATCCTGCCGTTGCGCGGTAAAATCCTCAACACCTGGGAAGTGGATGGCAGCGAAGTGCTGGCCAGCCAGGAAGTGCACAACATCGCGGTGGCCATCGGTGTAGACCCGGGCGCGGCAGACATGAGCCAGTTGCGCTATGGCAAGATCTGCATCCTCGCCGACGCCGACTCCGACGGCCTGCACATCGCCACGCTGCTGTGTGCACTGTTCGTGCAGCATTTCCGCCCTCTGGTGGATGCTGGGCACGTTTACGTGGCCATGCCGCCGCTGTATCGCATCGACCTGGGCAAAGAGATCTACTACGCCCTGGACGAATCCGAACGTGACGGTATCCTCGACCGCCTGGTGGCCGAGAAGAAGCGCGGCAAACCACAGGTCACCCGATTCAAGGGCCTGGGTGAGATGAATCCGCCGCAGCTGCGTGAAACCACCATGGACCCGAACACCCGTCGGCTGGTGCAGCTGACGCTGGACGATTTTGCCCACGCCTCGGAAATCATGGACATGCTGCTGGCGAAAAAACGCGCCGGCGACCGTAAGAGCTGGCTTGAGTCCAAAGGCAACCTGGCCGAGGTGCTGACCTGATGCGGTTGGGGTTGGCAGCACTGCTGCTGATTGCCTTGCCCGCGCTGGCGCAGCCGGTGCCAGAGCTCAAGTTGCTGTCCGAGCACCCGGTAGACGGGATGCGCGGCGGCAACCTGTCGGGCCTTGCGATGTGCGGCGACCGGCTGTGGACCGAGTCCGACCGCGATGACGACCTGATCTACCGGCTCGATACCAGCGATACCGTGTGGAAGGCAGAGAACGTCCACATCGACGTGCCGCCCGTGCCCGACACCGGGCTGCCGCTAATGCTGCGCGCGGTGGGCAAGGCGGCTTCGGTGATCCGCGGTGGGGTGCTGGACTTCGAAGGCATTACCTGCGACGCCAAGGGCAATCGCTACCTGGTCAGCGAAGGCTTTGCCGCCGTGCTGCAGGTGCCAGTGGATGGCGCGCCAAACTGGTTGAAAATCGACCCGAGCGTGATTCAGGAGGCGCACGCCAAAGGCTTGCTGCGCAAGTTCAACGCCATATTCGAAGGCTTGGCGATCAATGCCGCCGGTGACCAGCTGTGGCTGGCAGCAGAGCGCGAACACCGCGGCATACTGTCGGTGCGCAAGCGTGCGGACGGCAGTTGGGGGTGCTTGCCAGGTACCTGCATCCTGTTGAACGAAGGCGGCACGCGCATGCAGCCCTCGCAGTTCCCGACCCCCAAGCTTGCGTCCCGTGATTTTTCCGACGTGTCGTTGTACAAAGGCAAGCTCTATACCCTTGAACGTAATGTCTATCAGATTTGCCGACGCGACGCCAAGACCGCCGTGTTGGAACGTTGCTGGTCTTATGCGGGCGAGCTGTTGACCACGCCTCGGCAATACGCCCAGGAATACGGCCTGGAAGAAGCGCTGGTGATTGATGCCGACGGCGCCTGGGTGGGGGTCGACAATAACGAGGGAGCTCGCAACGACGGCGAAAAACGTCCGATCGTCTGGCGCTTCGCCGCGCCGGATGGTGGTTGGGAGCAGCCTTGAGTTCACCGGTGCCAGGTAGGCGGGCGGGGCGTTTTTTCTTCCTGCTGGCCTGGATCGCCGGCCTGTACCTGGCCACGCGGTTCTTTGCCGGCTGGGAGCAGCGCGAGGAAAACCCCAATCAGGTGGTGGGCTCGCAACATGGGCAGGGTTATGTAGAGGTCAACCTGCTGAGTAACCGCCAAGGGCATTTTGTTGCCGATGGGCGGGTAAACGGGCAGAAAGTGCAGTTTATGGTCGACACTGGCGCCACCTTCGTGGCGGTGCCAGAGCCGGTTGCCAGGCGCCTGGAGCTGGAACGTGGCATGCCTGTTGCGCTCAATACTGCCAATGGCCGTACCCAAGGCTACCAGACGCAACTGGCCAGCTTGCAATTGGGCGACATCACCTTGAAAGGCGTGCGCGCCGTGGTGATGCCTGGCCTGGACGATGAGCAGATTTTGTTGGGCATGAGTGCCCTGAAACAACTTGAATTTACCCAGCGTGGTGGCAATTTGCTGCTGCGCCAGACTACGAAATGATGAGGCCCGCATGAGCGACTCCCTTGATCTCAGCCTTGATGGCGTAGAACGCCGGTCCCTGGCTGACTTCACCGAACAGGCCTACCTCAACTACTCCATGTACGTGATCATGGACCGGGCACTGCCGCACATTGGCGACGGCCTGAAGCCGGTACAGCGCCGCATCGTCTATGCCATGAGTGAGTTGGGTCTGGATGCCGATTCCAAGCACAAGAAGTCCGCCCGTACCGTGGGTGACGTGCTCGGTAAGTTCCACCCCCATGGCGACTCGGCCTGCTACGAAGCCATGGTGCTGATGGCGCAGCCGTTCAGTTACCGCTACACCTTGGTCGACGGCCAGGGTAACTGGGGGGCGCCAGACGATCCCAAGTCGTTCGCCGCCATGCGTTATACCGAGGCGCGGTTGTCGCGCTATTCCGAAGTGCTGCTCAGCGAACTGGGCCAGGGCACTGCCGATTGGGTGCCCAACTTCGACGGTACCCTGGACGAGCCTGCGGTTTTGCCGGCACGTTTGCCCAATATCCTGCTTAACGGTACCACCGGTATCGCCGTGGGCATGGCCACCGACGTGCCGCCGCACAACCTGCGCGAAGTGGCCACGGCATGCGTGCGCCTGCTTGATGAGCCCAAGGCTACCGTCGAGCAACTGTGCGAGCACATCCAGGGCCCGGACTACCCGACCGAAGCAGAAATCATCACCCCGCGTGCCGACCTGCTGAAAATCTACGAGACCGGCCGCGGTTCAGTGCGCATGCGCGCGGTCTACCGCATCGAGGATGGCGACATCATCGTCACCGCGCTGCCGCACCAAGTCTCCGGCGCCAAGGTGCTGGAGCAGATCGCCGCGCAGATGCAGGCCAAAAAGCTGCCAATGGTCGCCGACCTGCGTGACGAGTCGGACCACGAGAACCCGTGCCGCATCGTCATCATCGCCCGCTCCAACCGCGTCGACCTCGATGAGTTGATGCAGCATTTGTTCGCCACCACCGAGCTTGAGTCCAGCTACCGGGTCAACGTCAACATCATCGGCCTGGACGGCCGGCCGCAGTTGAAGAACCTGCGGGCGCTGCTGGTGGAATGGCTGGAATTCCGGATCAATACCGTCCGTCGCCGCCTGCAGTTCCGCCTCGACAAGGTCGAGCGTCGTTTGCACCTGTTGGATGGCTTGCTGGTGGCCTTCCTCAACCTGGATGAAGTGATTCACATCATCCGTACCGAGGAGCACCCAAAGGCGGTGTTGATCGAGCGTTTTGCGCTCACCGACATCCAGGCCGACTACATCCTGGACACGCGCCTGCGTCAGTTGGCGCGCCTGGAAGAGATGAAGATCCGCAATGAGCAGGATGAACTGGCCAAGGAGCAAGCGCGCCTGAAAGCCTTGCTGGGCAGTGAAACCAAGCTGCGCAAGCTGGTGCGCACCGAGCTGATCAAGGATGCCGAAACCTACGGTGATGACCGTCGCTCGCCAATCGTGGCGCGCAGCGAAGCCAAGGCACTGTCGGAAAACGAACTGATGCCGACCGAGCCGGTAACGGTCGTGTTGTCGGAAAAAGGCTGGGTGCGCTGCGCCAAGGGCCATGATATCGACGCCACGGGGCTTTCGTACAAGGCCGGTGACGGCTTCAAGACTGCGTCCAATGGCCGCTCCAACCAGTTTGCGGTGTTTATCGATTCCACCGGGCGTAGTTATTCGGTGGCCGCCCACACGCTGCCGTCGGCGCGAGGGCAGGGCGAACCGCTCACCGGGCGCCTGACGCCGCCGCCTGGCGCAAGTTTTGAGTGCGTGCTGCTGCCCGATGACGAATCGCTGTACGTGGTGGCCTCCGATGCCGGCTACGGCTTTGTGGTCAAGGGTGAAGACCTGCAAGCCAAGAACAAGGCGGGCAAGGCGCTGCTCAGTTTGCCAAACGGAGCCAAGGTGCTGGCGCCGCGCCCGGTGGCTGATCGCGAGCTGAACTGGCTGGCGGCCGTCACAACGGAAGGTCGCCTGTTGATTTTCAAGGTGGCCGACCTGCCTCAGCTGGGTAAAGGAAAGGGCAATAAAATCATCGGTATCCCGGGTGACAGGGTGGCCAGCCGTGAGGAATACGTCACGGATTTGGCGGTGCTTTGCGAGGGCGCGACCCTTGTATTGCAAGCCGGCAAGCGTACTCTGTCGCTGAAGGCTGACGACTTGGAGCACTACAAGGGTGAGCGTGGCCGCCGTGGCAATAAACTGCCCCGAGGCTTCCAGCGGGTCGATGCATTAATTGTCGAAAACGCTGGCTGATGCGATTTAGAGCGGCCGGTCTGGGTTTTTAAGCGCAGATCGACGCTTAAGCGCTGGAGTCATGGCGCATATTCGCGGATGATATGCCCTCTTGAGGCACCAGCGTGGCTGAGTGTCCAGACGAATTCGTTGAGTATCACTGCGGTTAGCCTTGTGGCAACCGCCTGGATGGGATGATGACTGTTCTGCGCCTTCCTTTGGTTTTATTGCTGACCGGCGTGCTAGGCCTGGCGGGGTGCGCGGTGCACCAGCCAGTCTCGCTGTATCAGCTTGATAGCGGTAACCCGGGCCAACCCAAGCAAAGCGCGGGGATGTCCGTGTTGCTGGGCCCTGTATCGGTTGCCGATTACCTGCAACGCGAAACCTTGCTGCAGCGCCAGCCCGATGGCAGCCTCAC
The DNA here is from genome assembly GCF_023509015.1 of Pseudomonas abieticivorans. Lineage (NCBI taxonomy): Bacteria > Pseudomonadati > Pseudomonadota > Gammaproteobacteria > Pseudomonadales > Pseudomonadaceae > Pseudomonas > Pseudomonas abieticivorans. Next base: position 2,005,504 of record NZ_CP094975.1, on the reverse strand, counting down.
CGCCGCTACCGATGGCCGCTGGGCGGGTAGCTTGTCTTCGGACATCGATCAGTTGCTGCTGCGCCAGTTGGCCTGGCGGCTGGACAGCCAGCGGGTAATGCTGGCGCCTTCGGCTACCTCCACGACGCCTGACGTGCAAGTGTTGCTGTCGATTACCCGGCTTGACTCGGGTGACAAGCAACCGGCCATCCTGGACGCCCAATGGCGCCTGCTGGATCGCCGTGGCCAGGTGCGTGACAACCGCATCGTGCATCTCGAAGAGAAGCACGACGGTGGCACGGCAGCCCAGGTGCAGGCGCAAGGCGTATTGTTGCAGCGCCTGGCCGAGCAGCTGAGTGCCGCAGTCAAGCCGCTGGCCAACCAGCCACCGCTGGCCGAGGAAGTGCGCAAGCCTTCCCAGGCCAAGGTCAAGCAGGACGAACCAGACAAGCCGAAAATGCCGTTGGCGGCACCGATCCGCACCGATATGGAAGTGTTCCGCTTCTGATATCGACGGCCAAAAAAAGCCCGCAGCGATGCGGGCTTTTTTATGGCAATTAGTTGCCCGGCTATCCTCAACGCAGCTCGTTCAACAGTTCCCAGAGCTGGCGCTGGTCGTTTTCCGCCAAGGCGAACACCGGCAGCCTGGGGTCGCCAACGACCAATCCGGTCAAGGCAAGCCCGGCCTTGATGGTGGCCGGCAGTCCGCCTTTGAGGATGAATTGGAGTAGCGGCAGTTGGCGGTCGAAGACCTGCTGGGCTGCCGGCAGATCGTTATTTTTTACCGCTTGATACAGTTGAATGTTTTGTTGCGGTATCAGGTTGGGGGCGGCGGTACACCAGCCCTTGGCGCCGGCCTTGAACGCTTCGAGGGCCAGCGGGTTGCAACCATTGTAGAAAGGCAGGCGACCTTGGCTCAAGTCGCGCAGGCGATGCATGCGCTCAATGTCCCCAGTGCTTTCCTTGACCATGGTGACGTTGGGCACTGACCGGTAGATATCCATGATCAGATCCACGGACATGTCGGTGCCACTGGTGGCCGGGTTGTTGTACAGCATGATCGGGATATCGATGCTGTCGCCAATGGCCTGGTAATGCTGGCGAATTTCCGCAGGGCTGAGCTTCCAGTAGGACATTGGCAGCACCATCACGGCGTCGGCCCCATGGGCCTGGGCATATTGCGCGCGGCGGATGGTGCTGGCGGTGGTCAGGTCCGAGACGCTGACAATGGTGGGCACCCTGCGTGCCACCTGATTGAGGCTGTGTTTGCACACCAATTGCCATTCCTGATCGCTCAGGTAGGCACCTTCGCCGGTGCTGCCCAGCGGGGCGATGGCGTTTATGCCAGCGGCGATCAAGCGCTCGATGGAGCGGCTCAGGGCGCCGAGGTCAAGCCCGTCGCTTTCAAGGTCGAACGGGGTGACGGTGTAGCCGATGATTCCATGAATGTCTGCAGTAGGCATGTGAGTCCTTTCGGTTTCAAGTAATTGCAAGTAATTGCAAGGTCAGCTAAGGCAGTCGGCGTGTTGCCGCAGGTGGCGCCTGGCCTGGTAGTTGAAGGCGGCGGTTTCGCGTCGCGGCGTACTGACCCAGTCCCGAGCCTCTCGGCCCAATGCCGGCAAGATGGGCCGAATGGTGCCTGCGGCACTGGCCAGTAACTGCAACTGGGCTGCTCGCTCGATCAGCAGGGCAATGCTGCAGGCCTGCTCGACGGTGGCGCCGGTGCTGACCTGGCCGTGGTGCGAGAGCAGGATGGCGCGCCGCTCGCCCAAGGCCCCGGCAATCAGTTCGCCCTCTTCGTTGCCCACCGGAATACCCGGCCAGGCAGCCAGGAATGCGCATTCCTCATACAGTGGCGCCAGGTCCATGTGCGAGATCTGCAGGGGTACCTCCAGCATTGACAGCGCGGCGATGTGGGTCGGGTGAGTGTGGATGATGCACGTCACGTCAGCGCGTGCCGCATAGATCCAGCTATGGAAGCGATTGGCGGGGTTGGCCATGCCCTGGCCTTCGAGCACCTCCAGGTCTTCGCTGACCAGCAGCAGGTTGCTCGCGGTGATTTCGTCGAAACCCAGGCCTAGTTGCTGGGTATAAAAGGTCCCGGGCTGGGGCCCGCGCGCGCTGATCTGCCCTGCCAGGCCAGCGTCATGGCCATTTTCGAAGAGGATGCGACAGGTGAGCGCGAGTTTCTGGCGCAAGGTCCAGCTGTTGCCGGCCAGGGAGCTGCGCATCTGCAGATGGGCGCGTTCAACCAGTTCGGCCTTGGGCGCTTGCATTGAGTGAGCCATATGAAGTCCATTCCAGTGGTACGGGTAAATGACACGAATGAACTTATAGGACACACTGTGTCATTGGCAACGCTTTATCCTCTTGCCGAAGCATTCGGAAAAACATGTCTACTCAATTGAAGATTTTGCGAAAAAAGTTGGGCCTGTCACTGGAGAGTCTGGCTCAGGCGTGCGGCTTGACCAGGAGCTACCTGTCCAAGGTCGAGCGCGGGCTGGCAATGCCGTCGATTGCCGCTGGGTTGAAGCTGGCGAAGGCCTTGAATGTGAGGGTCGAGGAGTTGTTTACCGAAGAATCCGACACCCCGTTGCAGGGCGGCTACAGCTTGATGCGCGAGCAAGACCGTCGCCCGTGGGGGGCGGATGGCCAGGCATCGGCCTATGCGGTACTCGCTCATCAGGTGGGGCGGCGCAACGTGTTGCCCTTCATGGTGCATCCGCCACAGGAATTCCGTGGCTCCTCGTTCAAGGAGCACCAGGGGGAAGAGTTCCTATTTGTGCATGAGGGCTGCGTGGAAGTGGACTTCGGCAGCGAGCGGATCATCCTGCAGCGCGGCGATGCGCTGCAGTTCAATGCACAAAAGCCCCATCGCGTGCGCTCCTGCGGCGATCAGCTGGCACATTTGCTGGTAGTGGTGGAGGCGGGTCAAGACTGACCCGCTTAAACCCGCGCCTCATGCATGCGCGCCAGTTGCCGCTCCAGCATCGAAGGGTATGGCTCTAGCAGCCGCTCCACGCAGCATGCGCCTTCGGGGCTGGCGATCGGGCGAATGCGTGCGCGCTGGCGGATCAGCGGGTCGTCGCTGATCTGCCGCTCCACCAATAACAAGTTACGGCTGTGCTGGGACAGTGCCAGGGCATCCTGGGCGGTTTCGGTCAGCAGCAGGTCGATCTGGCTCATGCCAGCCAGGTTGCTGTCGCCCAGTACCAGGCCCAATTGCAATTGCAGGGTGATGCCGCTGTCGGCCACCTCGATTTGCAGGGCGTGGCCCAAGGCGCGTAGCAACTCGCCGCAGCAGATGGCGTTGGTCAGGTATTCATCACCGCTGGCCTCGCTATTGAACAGCATCAGCGTGCTGCCATCGTTGAGGGTGTGCAGTTCGCTTTCCCACAGCGACGCGGCCTGGTCCAGGCAGTCGCGGTAGCGCTGCAGCAGCTCCATCAGGCGGGCGCGCGGCAGGCGTCGCAGCTGCTCCTGAGCGCCCAGTTGCACGGCCAAGACTGCGCTGTACTGTGGCTGGCTGGGGGCTGGCGGGATGATCACCGCAGGTGCAGGGCTTACGGGCTTGGCCACCGCTGGCGAGTGATCGCGCAGGTCGGCAAAAGGGTCGTCGCCGTCCTCGTCCTCATCTTCCTCGGCATGCAAGATGCGTTTAGGCGCAGGCTTGGCCGGCAGGGCAGGGGTTTCGTCGAAGCTTGGGTCGCGCAGGTTGCGCACCTCGAACACTGGCTCGTCGTCTTCCGGCTCTTCCTCGGCCTCAGGCTCTGGCTCCGGCTCTGGGCGCTTGATGGCGAAGCGGGTATGCAACTGGCGCGCAAGGTCGCCGATTTCATCCTGGCGGTCGGTGGCCGGGGTGTTTTCGTCCAGGTCGCGCAGCCACACCCGCAGTTGCAGCAGGGGCGTGGAGATGTAGCGGCCCAAACGCAAACTGAAGGCCAGGGACAGGGCCAGCAGGATCGCGCTGAGAATGCCCATGCTCTGCAGGCTGATGGTCATCGGCTGCTGGAACTGGTTCATGTCCAGGCTGATGCGCAGTTGCCCGGCCGTCACGTCCTGGAAGGTGATCTTGGTTTCATACAGGCCGCTTGAAGCATCCAGCAAACCGCTTTTGGGGCGGGTGCCGGCTTCGGCCATGATGCGGTTGTCCACGCTGTAGATGGCAGCGTGGGCCACCAGCGGGTTTTTCACCAGGTTATTGAGTAGCACGTTCAGGCTGAGGATGTCGTTGGACACCAAGAGCTCCGTCGCCGACGTCGCCGTCTGCGTGGTCAGGCTCTGGCCAAGGGCATCGGCCTGTTCGTGCATGGCCTGCTTGAACTGCAAACCCATCACGCAGGCATAGATCACCAGGGCCAATGCGACCAGGAAGACGTTATGGCTGGCAATGCGTAATGCGAGCGGTACACGGCGGTGGCGCAGTGCCCGAAAGATCAGCAGGAAGAAGTTGTCGGTTTTGACTGGCGTGGGCCGGTTCACTGAGCTCGGCTCTTTTGTCCGTGAAGTTGCTGCGCAGTATAGCGAGGCACCCCAGTACGGCAAAGCGCTCGCTGTGCCCGATGGTCACTGAAAGTAGGTAGAATGCGATTTTTTCCACGAAACGGGGTGCGCCTTGCGCGAAATCGTCCTGATTAACATCACCGGTGAGGACCGCCCAGGCCTCACTGCGGCCATTACCGGTGTACTCGCCCAAGGCGGCGTGACCATTCTTGATATTGGTCAGGCGGTGATCCACGACACGTTGTCGTTCGGCCTCCTGGTGGACTTTGCCAGCAACGAACAAGCCTGTGCCGTGTGCAAGGACCTGCTGTTCAAGGCCCAGCAACTCGAACAGCAAGTGCGCTTCACACCTGTTGCGCAAGCGGATTACCAGCATTGGGTAGACAGCCAGGGCAAGTCGCGCCACATCGTTACCCTGATGAGCCGCCAGGTCACTGCCGAGCAACTGCAGCGGGTGAGCTCGATCACTACCCGCTACGGTTTGGACATCGACAAGATTGACCGTCTGTCGGCTCGCGTGGCTTTGGATGCGCCCGCTGACCATGGCAAGGCCTGCATCGAGTTTTCCGTGCGTGGCGAACCGAGCGATGGGCAAGCCCTGCGTGCCGAGTTCCTGGGTTTGGCGCAGGAGCTGAATGTCGACATCGGCTTCCAGCAGGACTCGCTGTTTCGCCGCAACCGTCGCCTGGCCGTGTTCGACATGGATTCGACGCTGATCGAGGCCGAGGTAATCGACGAGTTGGCCAAGGCCCATGGCGTGGGTGAGCGGGTGTCGGAAATTACCGAGCGGGCCATGCGTGGCGAGCTGGATTTCCGTGCCAGCTTCAAGGAGCGCCTGGCCCTGCTCAACGGCCTGGACGTCAGCGTGCTGGACGCCATTGGTGCGTCGCTGCGCCTGACCGAAGGCGCCGAAGTGCTGTTTGCCGAGCTCAAGCGCCTGGGTTACAAGACCGCGATCCTGTCAGGTGGCTTTACCTATTTTGCCAAGCAGTTGCAGGCCAAGCTGGGCATCGACTACGTGTATGCCAACGAACTGGAAGTGGTCGACGGCAAGTGCACCGGCGTTGCGATCGAGCCGATTGTCGACGCTCAGCGCAAGGCAGATTTGCTTCGCGAACTGGCCGCGCGCGAAGGTTTGAGCCTGGAGCAGACGATTGCCGTGGGCGATGGCGCCAACGATTTGCCGATGCTGGCGATCGCAGGCCTGGGCGTGGCGTTTCGCGCCAAGCCGCTGGTCAAGCAATCGGCCAAGCAGGCGATCTCGACCCTGGGCTTGGATGGGGTGTTGTACCTGCTAGGCATGCGCGATCGCGACGGCCGGGGTTTATAGGGGTACCGCACTGTTCGGTTCGCGGATGAATCCGCTCCTACAGGTAGGGGCAGAGTTATCCGCGAACCAGGCGCCGTCGATTCAAAGATCGCCCCACAACGAATCGAAATTCTCGCCCGCGACCTGTTCGCCGCTGGCCACCGCCTTGCTGGCCAAAGGCTCCTGGGTCTTGTACTCGAACTGGTTGAAGCTGCCCGTGCCACTGACACGCTTGCCCAGGCTGGCGCGTTTTTCTTCGCCCTTGGTATTGATCATCACCTTGTTGCCTTCCTGAAAGGGCAGGCGCGGGGCAATCATCGAGGCGGGGATATCGATAGCGCGGATTTCCGGTAGCAGCAACCCGCGTAGGTATTGGCTGCTTTCCTGGGCGTTGCGCAACAGTTGCAGCCCGCACGGCTGGGCGTAGGGGGCGACCAGTTCGATGCCCATCTGGGTGCCGCCACTGCGCACTTGGCGAATCCAGCGCACCACGGCAATGCTCCAGCCCTGCGCGGGCGAGTCCTGAATACCGAGCATTTCGCCGGCTTGCAACTGTGCCGGCACCTCCTTGGGCCACGCCAGGCAGTAACCACCGGGGCTGTGGTTGATGATGTTGAGCGCGTGGATCGGAAAGTCCTGCTGGGCATTGGAGGCGCTGGATGCGCCGTCGCCCTGTTCGTTGTGATACTGGATTTCCTCGTAAGGCAGCATGTGCGCCTGGGTCGAGTTTTGCGGCGCATCGAAGGCCAGCGCCCAGGTGCTGCTGTCATCCTTTCGCGCCTGAGGGCTGGCGAAGTTGGCGCTACCCACTTCCGGGCGCCGGAGCACTTCGCTGAACGAACGCTCGCCGCTCAGGTAGTAGTGCAGCGCGCTCATGCCGATGCACACGCTCAGGTTGCCCTGGCCGGGGGCGCGATGGAAGGTGCGTTCGGCCACATCGCCCCAGGCGGCGTTGAGGTGCTGCAACAGGTCGATCGTGAAGCCTTGGGGCACCAGCAACGGCGAGCCGCTGCGCTGCTCGGCAGGCAGTTGCAGGTAGCTGTCAATGGCTTGCACCAGTTTCGAAGGGTCTAGGCCCAGCAGCGAAGTGGCCTGCGCTTCGACAAACAACGACTTGTAGCGTGGTGGGCCGTCGATGGCCGGCGCCACGGCGAACAGGCTGTTATCGTCGCAGGCCGCCTGCACGCGCACCAGCGCGCCCCAGGATTCGAGCACGTCGGCCAGGCGCGCGATCGAGCCTTGGCGCATCTGGTTGCAGCGCGAACTGCCCATTAACAAGGCGGCGGCGTAGGTTTGCTCGATGCTCAGGGTGCGCGCGTGGCTGGCCAGTTCGTCGGGTACCACCTGTTGTTGCAATTGGTGGTGCAGGGCGACTTGATACAACTGATGCAGCTCGCGCCACAGGCCGTCAGGCACCGGGCAGTAGAGCAGGCTGGCGCGGATCAACGGGCCGTTGAGGCAATGCAGCGCACGCTGGATCGCCATGCTCAACAGCGCGGCGCGGTCTTTGGAAAACTTCGGCGAAAGTCGGCAGATGATCTGTTTGTAGCCCACCGCCAAGTGATTTTGCAGTGCCTGGCACAGGTTGGCGACCTTGCGCGCACGTTCGTCGAGCACGATCGACTGGTTCAGGAAATGCCGTTCCAGGTGCTTGCAGACGTAGTACACCTCGGGGCGCAACAGTTCCAGCAACTGCAGGCGGTTTTCGCTGCGGGTGACCAGTTGGTTCAGTTCAAGCAGGCCTTGGTAGAGCTGGCGCGCAGTTTCCCCCAGGTTGGCCTTGGGCAGCGTGGCGATCCAGCGCTTCATGTCGCGCGGGGTGGCTTCGCAGAACGTCAGGCTCAACTGTGACGGCGTCGGTGCGCGCAGCAACAGGTGGGGACTGGAACTGGACATCAAGCGTTTCCTGGTGTTTAACGGGAGTCTCCGACAGCGGGGCGCTGCCTGTATTAGAGTCGAATGGGCGGACTCTAGCAGCATTGTCGGATAGCTGCAGCATTGCGCAATAATAGCCCGGCCAGTTGGCAGCCGGCCGGGCTGGACGCAAGGTCAAGCCTGGTTGGCGTCGCCCATGCGCTGGCCCATGCGCACCGGGGCACCGGCGCTGAGTTCATGGGCCCATTTGATCTGCTCGGGGCCAAACAGCACGATCGCCGTGGAGCCCAACTTGAAGCGGCCCAGCTCCGCGCCTTTTTCAAGATGGATGGGCGCGCGTGCGGCCTCGTCGTAGCGCACGGTCTTGAGTTCGCGCTTGGGTGGCGTGACCAACCCGGCCCAGACGGTTTCCACCGAGGCTACGATCATCGCGCCCACCAGTACCACGGCCATCGGGCCGCGTTCGGTGTCGAACAGGCAAACCACGCGCTCGTTGCGGGCGAACAGCTCCGGGACATTTTCGGCGGTGGTCTGGTTGACCGAAAAAATACGGCCTGGCACGTAGACCATTTCGCGCAGGGTGCCAGCCAGCGGCATGTGCACGCGGTGGTAGTCCTTGGGCGACAGGTAGACGGTGGCGAATTCACCGCCCATGAACGGCGCGGCATTGGCCGGGTCGCCGCCCAGCAGTTCGACCACGCTGAAACTGTGGCCCTTGGCCTGGAAAATGCGACCGTGTTCGATCGGGCCGAGCTGGCTGATGGCGCCGTCGGCCGGGCTCAGGATCGCGCCAGGGGTTGGGTCCAGCGGGCGTGCGTCAGGTTTTAGGGCGCGGGTGAAGAACGCATTGAAATGCTCGTAGGCGGTCAGGTCTTCGACCAGTGCCTGGGACATGTCGACCTGGTAGCGCTTGGCGAACCAGGCGGTAAAGGCATTCTTGAACCAGCGCACGCGGCACTCGGCCACGCAGCCGGCCAGGCGCGAGAGCAGGTGGTGGGGCAGCAGGTATTGGCTGAGTATGAACAAGCGGGATTTCATCGAGATTCCTTAAACTTCTACCGGGGTATCGGGGTGGTTGCCCCACTCGCCCCATGAACCGGCGTAGCCCTTGACGCGCGGGTAACCGAGCGCCTTGGCCACCAGATAAGTAAAGCCAGAACGGTGGTGGGTCTGGCAGTGTGTGATCACTTCCTTGTCCTTGGTGATGCCAAGGTCCTGGAGGATTTGTGGCATGTCCTGGCGAATGCGCAGCGAGCGGTTCTTGTCCATGCCGGCAGTCCATTCGAAATTGACCGCGCCAGGAATGTGGCCGCCCTTGGCTGCCAGCACTTTCTCGCCGGAATATTCCAGCGGGCCGCGGGCATCCCAGATCGCCAGGTCGGCGGCACCCAGGCGGCTTTGCAGGTATTCGCGGGTAGCCGTAGGTGCTTCGCCGAGCGTCAGCGAGACGGGCCCGCCAACCGGTGCCGGCACCTCGGTGGACAGCGCCAGCCCGTCGGCTTGCCAGGCCATCAGGCCACCGTCGACATAGTGGTACTTGGTGTGGCCGATCACGTCCAGCAGCCAGATGAACCGGCCAGCCCAGCCGCCGCCTTCATCGTCGTACACCACATAGACGGCATCCTTGTCGTGCCCCAATTCACCGAACAGCGCCTCAAGCGCTGCCTGGGTCGGCAGCAGGCCGGGCGCCGGTGGTTGGCCCAGTTGCGTGCGCTTGGGGTCGACGAAGAAAGCCCCGGGGATATGCCCGGCTTGATAACGGGCAGGGCTGGTCAGGTCGACCAGGATCAACTCTGGAACGTCGAGACGCGCATGCAGGTCCCCGGTTTCAATCACCAGGGGCAGGCCCGAAAAATCAGCCATGTGGGGTCTCCAGATCTAAAAGAGAGGGGCGATTGTAGCGCAAGGTTCAGGCGCTGCGGTTGGTAAAGCTGGTCAGCGCGCGCTCAATGCATTGCGCGGTTTTACCGAAGGCCTGCACGCTGATCTCCGAGAACGGCCCGCCGCCCTGGTCGGCCACCACCAACATTACCACCCGACCATTGCTGCCCAGGGAACGCAGCAACACGTGGTCACCCTTGAACAGGGCTCGCAGGTTGCCGGGGATCAGCGCGGAAAACTGTGCGTTATTGGCGGGGGTAAGGCGTATCTGCGCGGGCTTGGCCAGCAGGCGTTGCAGTACCGTGCTCTGGCTGATCAGCAGGCTCAGGTTGGCGGCTTCGGGGGGTAACCCGCCGATCTGGTGCACGCGCAGGTTGGTCATGGCCTTGTCGGTCATGAGCATCATCACCCGCTGCATGCCGCAGGCCAGCAAGGCATCACGGGCGTAAGTGGTCAGGTGCATGGCGTTGTTGAAGCGACTCGGCTCCACCAGCAGTTCAGCGCAGTACTTGCGCCACACCGTCAGCGACTCGGCCGAAGGCGGCGGCGCGGGCAGCAGGCCGCGGTGCAGCTTGCGCGAGTCCCACGGCCACAACAGCGCTTCGGCGGGGTGCCACAAGCCGGGTGCGGCGTGGTTGCGCGCGCTTTGCGCGGCCTGTTGGTGCACTTGCTGCTGCAGCTCTTGGAGGGGCATTTGCAGGTACAGGCTGGTCAGGTACTGCCAGCGGGTCATGTGCGGGCTTTCCCAGCCTTGCTGGGCCGCGAGGGCAATACCGTTGGCCAGCAAGACCGTATTGGCCGGTTGCACCAGCCAGCGACGCAAGGCCGGGTCGTCGTCGAGCTTGTGTTGCTGGCGCAAACGATGCTCATTGTCGCGGGCAATATGCAGCACCCCGACCAGTGAGCGTTTCTCTTCCAGCAGCAGGCGATAGCCGTGGCTTACCCAGGCCGGCAAGCGCCACAGCTCGGCCACGGTCTGGCAGATGTTCAGCAGCCGTACGCCGAACAGTTCATTTTCCACCGCGCAGGCGGGCTCGCCTTTGTGCACCACCCGCAACTCCCATTCTTCCAGCAGCTTGGGGTGTGTCACGGCCAGCGGCCAGAGCGGCGATAGGAACAGCAGGCTGCCCCAGTGAATTTCCTGCCATAGCCGCGCCAGGCGCCCGGCGAATAGCCCGTTGGCCTGCTGTGCGGCATGCTGGCTGATCAGTTGCAGTTGGCGCAAGGCCATCGGGATCTCGCTGGTTTCGACGGCCGGTAGGCGCAGCAGCAACTCTTCGGTACGTTTGAGACCCAGCCGGTTGATCGCGATCTCCAGGCTTTCGGCGGGCTCCGCGAGGCTTGCATGGCTATGGTGGTTGGCCTCGCGGATCACACTCAGCACCAGGGCCGGGCTGTTCTGCATGGCTTCGGCGATATCACGCAGCGAGCGACGGCTATCGGCCATGGTGGCACGTACATGATCGTAACTGGCCTGCGGGACGGGCAGGCGCACGCCGTCGAGCAATTTGACCCAGGCTTCAAGGCTTTGCGGTTTTTGTGTTGGCACGATGGCTTCAATAGGCATGCTGTGGGGGCCAAACTGGCTTTTCGCCTTTCTAGGCTATAGTCTGGCGCAGAACTGCCGATAAGTAGAAGAAGAGTTTTAAGAACTTCCGCCCCGTCTTTCACCTCGACCTGTAAGTGCTTCTAACCTATGGCTAAAATTATCGGCATCATCGTCGTATTCGCGAGCGTGCTCGGCGGATACGTACTCTCCCACGGTAAAATCGCGGCGCTGATCCAGCCTTTCGAGGTGTTGATTATCGGCGGCGCGGCGCTGGGTGCGTTCCTGCAGGCCAACCCCGGCTACATGACCATGCACGTACTGAAAAAGTCGTTGGGCATGTTCAAGTCGCGGTTCTCTCACGCCTTTTATATCGAAGTGTTGAGCCTGGTCTACGAGATCCTCAATAAAAGCCGTCGTGAAGGCATGATGGCGATCGAGAGCGATATCGAGGACGCCTCGGCCAGCCCGATCTTCGCCAAATACCCGGTCATACTCAAGGATGAGCGCATGACCGCGTTCATCTGCGACTACCTGCGCATCATGTCCACCGGCAACATGGCCCCCCATGAGCTGGAAGGGCTGTTCGACATGGAGTTGCTGAGCATGAAGGAAGAGCTCGAGCACCCTTCCCATGCCGTGACCGGCGTGGCCGACGGCATGCCCGGCTTTGGTATCGTCGCGGCAGTTCTGGGTATCGTGGTGACCATGGCGTCCCTTGGCGATGGTGACAAGAACGCCATCGGCGGCCACGTCGGCGCGGCGCTAGTGGGTACCTTCTTCGGTATCCTCGCGGCCTACGGCTTTGTCGGCCCGCTGGCCACGGCGCTGGGCCACGATGCCAAGGAAGAAGTAAACGTGTACGAGGCCATCAAGGCCTCGCTGGTGGCCTCGGCCTCGGGCATGCCGCCTTCGTTGGCCGTCGAATTCGGTCGCAAGGTGCTGTACCCGGCCCACCGCCCCAGCTTTGCCGAGCTTGAGCAAGCGGTTCGCGGTCGCTGATCCATGGAAAATAATCAGCCGATAATCATCAAGCGCGTCAAGCGCTTTGGCGGCGGTCACCACGGCGGCGCCTGGAAGATTGCCTTCGCCGACTTTGCCACGGCGATGATGGCGTTCTTCCTGGTGCTGTGGCTGTTGTCTACCGCCACGCCCGAGCAAAAGCTGGCCATCGCCGGCTACTTCCAGGACCCTGTGGGGTTTTCTGAAAGTGGCTCGCCGTACATCATCGACATGGGCGGCACGCCCAAGCTTGCGCCCGACAAGACCCTGAATCCGCAAATCGAGGAAGGCCCGCCCAAGCCTGAGTCGGACAGCAACAAGGTCACCGAGGACCAGGCCGACAAGGTCGCCGAACAGGTCGAGCACGAGCGCCTGGAGTTGCTGTTGCAGGAGCTGCAGAACAAGGTCGACCAGAACCCGCAATTGCAGAAGTTCAAGGATCAGATCCTGTTCGAGATCACCCAGGACGGCTTGCGCATCCAGATCATGGACGCCGAGAACCGGCCGATGTTCGACCTGGGCAGTGCGCGCTTGCAGCCGTATTTCGAAGACATACTGCTGGCCATGGCCGACACGATCAAGGCCGTGCCAAACAAGATCAGTGTCAGCGGCCACACCGATGCCAAGCCGTACGCCGGCCAAGGTGACTTTGGTAACTGGGAGCTGTCGGCAAACCGTGCCAACGCGGCTCGCCGGGCACTGGTGGCCGGCGGATATCCTGATAGCCAAGTAGCGCGGGTGGTGGGTTATGCCTCTTCTTCGCTGTTTGATCGCAAGAACCCGCTGAACCCGGTCAACCGTCGCATCGATATCGTCGTTTTGACCAAGAAGGCCCAACGCGAGATCGAGGGCGAGCAGGGCGCGCCGGATGCACCAGGCGCAGGCAAACCCGCTGCCCCTGGCGCGGCGGCTCCAGCCGGCAAACCGGGTGCTTCAACGGCAGCGCCAGTGGACCCAACGGCGCCGATGCAGCCGCGGGAGTTGCGGCAAAAGCTGAACATCTTCGAGGACGGCACCTTGAAAATGGATGAGCCAGGGAAGCAGTGAAGCAGCTTCAAGTGGCAAGCTACAAGCTTGGAGCAGGTTAGTGCGGTGCCTGCTTTGGGCTTATAGCTTGCAGCTCATAGCTCAATTCAATACCCCCTGCGAATGCGCTCCTTGAGTGTCTTGTGGAACTGGTCAGCGCTGCCGACACCTTTCGCGCTGCCCGCCGTGGCCCGTTCCATGGACTCCATGCCGATCGAGCGCTTGCTGCTTTCGCGTCGATATTCTTCGATGAACAAATCCAGCTCCAGGGTATTGCTCATCTTCGGCCATTTCTCCAGGTACAGCGGCAGCGCCTCGTGCCCCACCTGAAATGAGCTGATGCGTCGGCCACTGATGGTCGCTTCGCCTATCTCGAAGGGCACCCACCACGACTGCGCGGTCGTGTAGGAAATCACTGCCAGCAAATGGGTGCATTCGGTGATGTTGCGGGTAATGACCTCGGTAATGTTGTCGGTGCTTTGCGACTCGGCATCCAGTACATCGAAATAGGTCTGCACATTGAATTGCTGCAGGCGGTTATTGATGCGCGTGGCAAGGTCTCGGTCGGTGTGGCGATAGCTGATAAACACTGGCATCAGAAATGTCCCTTGCTGGCGAGGTCGCGGTAGTAGGCACCTAGCGCCGTCAGGCGGCAGCCGGTGTGGTGTATGGCGGCGAAGTACATGTGTTCGGCGTTCACCGGCTCCACCAGGCTGTGGCGATTGCAGTTTTGCAACTGCGCGAAGACTTCACCGTTGGGCGGGTAGAACACCTTGGTCTGGGTAGGCTCGAAGCTTGGGTCCAACTCAAACACGCTCTCGGCCTCGGGAAACCATTCGGGCAGCTTGCGCAGGGTTTCAACCGGTACCAGCGGGGTTACATCGCGAAGTGAAATAAACCGTGCGACGTTGGTCTTGAACACGGGGCGCTGCTCCCAGGTGTCCAAGGCGTTGTCGACGAAGGCGTACAGGCTGCCCGGGGTGATGGCGCCCAGTACATTGGCCGCGCCGCCGTGCAAGGCTTGCAACAGTAAACTGGTGAATACGCCGTGGCCTGCCCGCTCCTGGGCCAGTTGGGCCTTGCGGCACGCGGTGAGGATGGTGATGCCCTCGCCAATCGCGCTGACACCGCCTTTCAAACCACGGTTTTCACCCGCTGCACCCGCCTGGCAGCAGTCCAGGATAATGATTTTGTTTTTGATGTCGGTGGCCTTGAGGGCCAGGTTCAAGATGTCACTGATGCGAATGCCGTCGCTGGCGTTGCTGGCATCCTGCGGCAGGATCAGGCCTTCGTCGGCGTCATTGTCGAAGTGGCCGTGGCCTGCAAAATACAGCAGCGCCGTGTCGCAATCGCCGCTGAACAGCTCCTTGATGTAGCCGTCCAGCACATTGCGTGAAAGGTCGTTCTCCGCCGTGGTCAAAATCCTGCTCTTGAAGTTCGGGCTGCCGCTGGCATGCCGTCCCAGTACCGAGCCCATTGCGATGGCGTCGTTGTTACAACCCGTCAATGGCGTAATGTTTTTGTAGTTGTTGATGCCGATAAACAGAGCCTTGCGCATGCTTGATCCCTCACGCATGAAGTTTGATGGCGTTGACAATGCCGCTGGTGCTCCAGGCGCACTCGGCGTGGGCGGCCTGGCGCACCGCTTGGGATATGCGCTCGGCGCCGAAGGGTTTGATGGCGATGATCGGCTTGCCGAACCGCCGCGCGATCGCGATTTCCTTGTTGATCCACGTGCTGTAATGGGCGTACATGCCAGCCATGATCAGCACCGCCGAACAGGGTGCGATCTTGGCCGCGATCGCCCGTTCCAGCGCCTCGTCGGTCGGGGCGTCGATGATCGGGTTGTGCGGCGGCACCGAGAAGTTTTTGAAGGCAAAGGTGGGGTGCAGGTCAAGCAGGTTGACCAGGCGATCGTAAGCGTCGGAGTAATTCCAGGAGTGGCTGATGAACAGGTGGTAAGTCGTCATGTTTGACCTTTCATGTACAGGTGAAAGGTTGACGATTGTTCAACTTTGTCGCATGAACAAGGGACTACGTCCGAAATAGACCTGCCCTACAAGCAACGGTAAAAATTCTTACAGAAATTTCCTGCGCACAGCCCTGTTCGAGCGGATTTATCCGCGAACCGGACGGCGCGGTGTATCAGATACAGGGCGGCGTGCTGTTCGCGGATAAATCCGCTCCTACAGGGGGGGCGGGCGCTAGTAAGTATCTTGCGGCAAGCTGGCGATGATCGAGCGGTAGCTGTTCATGCGTTGCTGCTGCACGCGGCCTTCTTCCAAGGCCTTGAGCAAGGCGCAGCCCGGTTCGCGGTCGTGCTTGCAGTCGCGGAACCGGCAGGTGCCGATCAAATCGTTGAACTCGATGAAGCCGGCCTCGACATCGGCGCGGCTAACGTGGCCCAGGCCGAATTCGCGGATGCCCGGGGAGTCGATCAACTCGCCGCCGCCAGGGAAGTGGAACAGGCGTGCAGTGGTGGTGGTGTGCGTGCCTTGGCCAGACAGCTCAGACAGCGGCCCGACCCGGGTCTGCACTTCGGGCAGCAGGCTGTTGACCAGCGACGACTTGCCCACGCCCGATTGGCCGACGAACACACTGATGTGGCCGTCCAGGCGTTTCTGCAGTTGCTCCATACCGTCGCCGTGGTGCGCCGACACTTCCAGCAACGGGTAACCCAACTGGCGGTACACCGCCAGCAAGGCGTTCAGGGCCGGGGCGTTCTGCTCGTCGATCAGGTCGGCCTTGTTCAGCAGCAACAAGGGGTGGATGCCAGCATGCTCGGCGGCTACCAGGTAACGGTCGATCAGGTTGGCGTGGGGTTCGGGCATTGGCGCGAACACGATCACGATCAGGTCGACGTTGGCGGCCACCGGCTTGAGTTGGCCACGGCTGTCCGGGCGGCACAGCTCGGTGTTGCGCGGCAGTTGCGCGACAATCACCCCGATACCCTGGTTGCCTGCGCGCCAGACCACCGTGTCACCGGTCACCAGTGCGGGCAGGTTAGCGCGTAAATGGCAACGGAATACCTGGCCTGCCAGTTCGCCGTCCTGGGCCTCAACCTCCACTTGCACGCCGAAGTGCGCGATCACCAGGCCTGTTTGCTCAGGGCCCAGGTCGCCGCCTTCCAGGGTTTCCAGGGCCTGCGTCTCGCGTTTGGCGGCGCGGGCAGCGCGTTCGCCCTGGATTTTTTCGATGCGCCAATTCTGACGACGGTTGAGCTGGCGTTTGGCCATGAAGGTTCCGGCTTGATTGAAACGGGGTGTGTGGATGAAACGGCAGCGAGTTTAGCACGCCGCGCTAGGCTAAACTGCGCAGCTACGCCGAGGAGCAGAACCATGCAAAACCCACAGAACCTTATCTGGATCGACCTGGAAATGACCGGTCTGGACCCCGACCGCGGACGTCATCATTGAAATCGCGACGATTGTCACCGACAGCGACCTCAATACCTTGGCCGAAGGCCCGGTATTCGCCATCCATCACAGCGATGAAACCCTGGCGATCATGGACGAATGGAACGTGCGCACCCACGGCGGCTCTGGCCTGACCCAGCGCGTGCGCGAAAGCAAGGTCAGCATGGCCGAGGCCGAAGCGCAGACCATCGCTTTCCTGGAGCAATGGGTGCCGAAAGGCAAGTCACCGATCTGCGGCAACAGCATCGGCCAGGATCGTCGCTTCCTGTACCGCTACATGCCCGCCCTGGAAAATTACTTCCACTACCGCTACCTCGACGTTTCTACCCTCAAGGAGCTGGCCGCGCGCTGGGCACCCGAGGTCAAGGACAGCTTCCAGAAAAGCGGCAGCCACCTGGCGCTGGACGACATTCGCGAGTCCATTGCCGAGTTGCAGCACTACCGCAAGCATTTCATCAAGGCTTAGTACACGGCGCGTCTTGGCGCTTGCAGCGCCTTGGCCAAGTCGTGGGCAAAGGCTTGCAGGTCGGTTGCGGTGCCCAGGCTGATACGTATGGCTGGCGGGCTGCTCAGGCGAAACGGTGCGCCGGCCTGCACGGCCCAGCCGGTCGAGGCTAATGCTTGGGTCACCGAGGTTTCGTCCTGCACGGCCAGCCAAATGTGCAAGCCCTCGCCGGCAGTTTGGGCGCTCACGCCCTCTGCCGCCAGTGCATCACTCAAGCGTTGCCTGCGTCCGGCGTAGTCCTCGCTTGCGCGGGCCAGGCATTGCCCGTCGAGCATCTTCTGCCACAATCGGGCTGCCAGCTTTTGCAACAACAAACTCACCCAGCGCGGCCCCAGCGCTTGTTGATTGCGCATCTGCGAAAGGCTGGCCGAGTCTGCGCTGACAAGTGAGACGCGCAGGTCCGGGCCGAGGAATTTGCTGGTCGAGAGCACGTACATCCAGCGCTGCGGCAGTGGTTGGAGGGCCGGCGCCGGCGCGCGGCTCAAGGGCCCCCAATGATCATCCAGCACCACCAGCAAATCCCCTGCGCCGGCCAACGCCGCCGACCACTGCCGCCAGCGTTGCGCATCGAACGAGCGCCCCGTCGGATTGTGTGCACGGGGGGTTAGAATGACCGCGCTGGCATCCGACAAAACTGCCGCCTCAGGCACCTGTGCACCGTTGGCATCGAGTAGCATCGGCACGGCCTTGAGGCGCAAGCTGGCCAGCAGTGCGAGTACGGGCGGCCAGCAAGGGTCTTCGACCAGTACCTTGTGGCCGGGTCGGCATTTGAGCCGTAATGCCCGTTCGATGGCGTCCAGGGCACCGCAGAACACCCCCACGTCAGCGCCCGGCAAATGCTGTCCGGCCATCCATTGGCCTGCCAATGCCAGCAGTGCAGGGTCGTCGCCCGGCAGGTCGTGCCCATTGGGCATGTTCAACTCAGTGAACCAGCTTGCGTCGTAACGTGGCAGCAACTGCGCATCCACATTGCCCGAGGCCACATCGTGCAGGCCCAAGGGGATGGCGGCCTGGCTTTGCGCAGGTATTGTATTTCCAGATATGCGAGTACCCCTTCGACCATCCGTGGTCACCAGGCCGGCATCGCGCAGTGCCTTGAAGGCTGCAGCCACCGTATTCGGGCTGACCCCCAGGGTTTTCGCCAGTGCTCTGACCGAAGGCAGCTGGTAATCGCTGGCCCATTCGCCACTACGGATACTCGCCTCTATTGCGGCGGCAATCTCGACAGCATTTGAGCCGTTTGTTATTAATGTATTCATACATTCACTATATTGTATTGGTACAAAAATGAAAAGCGCGTTGATTATCCGTCACTTGGCATTCGAAAACCTTGGGACCCTTGAGTCGGTGCTGGAGCATCGAGGTTATGAACTGCACACCGTTGATGCGACGCTGGCCGACCTGACGGCTATCGATATCGTCAGCCCCGACCTGGTGGTGGTGCTGGGTGGCCCAATCGGTGCTTTCGACGAGCAACAGTACCCCTTCCTGATGCACGAGTTGGCGCTGGTCAGGAAACGGCTGGACAGCGGTCGGAAAATACTCGGTATTTGCCTGGGCGCTCAGTTGATTGCCCGGGTGCTGGGCAGCCAGGTCGGCTCGATGGGGGTGAAGGAAATTGGCTTTGCCCCAGTCACCTTGACCGAGAAGGGGCAGCGTTCATATTTGGCGCCGCTGGCCGAAGGCTGGCCCGTGCTGCACTGGCATGGTGACCAGTTCCAGATTCCGGTGGGGGCCCAACGGCTGGCGGGAACGGCGATTTGTCCGAACCAGGCATTTTCCATGGGCAGTGCCGTACTGGGTCTGCAATTTCACCTGGAGGTCGACCCTCTCTGCCTGGAGCCTTGGCTGGTCGGGCATGCCGCCGAGTTGGGAGTGGCCGGTATCGAGCCTGTGGACTTGCGTGACCAGGCCCAAGCTTTGGGGGCGCGGCTGGCGCCGATCGCCCAAGGCATATTCTGCGACTGGCTGGATTTGGCATAAGGGGGGGCGGGGTTCATGTGCGCGGGTGTCTCGCTGACGCTGCTAGGGCGGCCTTATCCGCAATGGCCATTGTGCACCTGCCTTACGAAAAAGCCCTAAACCTGGATGAACTCATTGAGTTCGCACGCTTGCCCTTGTGCCCTCCTGCGGGTCAGTAAAAATGAATTAATTCAGAGTGAGGGCTTCGCATGATCAGCAGCGCTGGTGCGAAATAAATATAGAAGGCTGCAATGCCAAGGCTATCTTGAAAGATACTGTGTCGCGCTATGAAAGCGTGCAAGGTTATGAAGTTGAGGTCTTCAAGAAATGTGCTGAAAAGCGCTTGTTGGAATCTACTGGCGAGGGGTTCGGTTGATGTATGCCGAGTCCATTTTTTGAAGGCTTCACTGAAGTTGGCGAAAGTGGAGTTGCAGCTGTAGGAAGGGTCTGAAACTAAGTTTTTGGCGTTGCAGGCAGGAGCTGAGCCGTTAATATAATTGCCACCCCTCGGTAAGCGCAGTCGCTTTATTGGCGGCAGGCCGGGGTATTCGCCAAGGAAGGACGCATGGACAATAATAATGAACGCGAGCAGCAAGATGCCGTAGGTGAAATGCTTCAGAAATTGTCGACGCTTTGGGATACAAGGGCGGCGGTCAATAATCCGAAAACGCCCTATGCAGAGTTGTTATTCGATCCGCTCAAGGCTGACTTCAGTGAGTCACTGCTGCCTTTCCGGCAACATGAGGCCTGGCTCGGGGCGGCCCCTGAAGTCAAGTCAAACTGCCTGTCCTATGCCTGGGTCATTTATAACCTGAAAACCATTTATATCGAGTGCGACATCGTCACGCCCGCCTGCGAGGACATCATCAAAACCCCGCCACCGGGCTCCGCCAACCGTGAGATACTTCAGGCGGTCATGGCGCAAGCCTTGCTAGACGAGGCGCTACATACCAAAATGTCGATTAGCGCCTGCAATTATGTCTACCGTAATCGAGAAATGCCTTACCTGGACTTTTCCAACTTCAACCTCCTCTCGTGGCGTGACAATTTACTGTCTACTTGCATGGCTGAGTGGGAACGACGCCTGACCCGTTTTGGCATTGCCTGTGCCAGTGAAACGTTGATAACTGATTATCTGAAAACCATGGCAGAAGACACTTCGATTCAAACGGTCTGCCATGAGGTCACGCGAACCCACGCCATGGATGAATGGAGTCATTCCAGTGTGTTCAGCTTCGTCGCCACGGACATCGTTCATCAATTGTCCCGCACTGAAAAAGCGTATTTACAGTCTGTCATCAAAAAAGCCGTCAGCATGTTTGCAAATAATGAATTGGGCGCATGGAAGCAGGCATTTTTGTTGGCGGGGCTTGATGACTATCAAGCAATTATCGAAGACTGCGGCGACTTGGGTGAAATCAACGTTTATACGGACTCTGTCAACACCTTGCTGGAGCGTATCGGCCTTTAAGTGGGTTTGCCAAACAGAAAGCTGGCGCGCTTCAGATGTATAAGGGTGTGCGCTTATTATTGCCTGCAGGAGGTGAGTGTGGACAGCCGCTTATTTTTACGCTGTATACAGATAAGGCATGAGGCCCGGCAAATAAATTCATTTGTTTTCGACGTTCTGGATGCTCGATGGTGCGAAAAACTTGAACTTGGAAAATACCTATCGTTAGAGTATCCGGACTGCTCTGGTATTTCGCGCACAAGGTGTTATTCCATTGTCGCCCTGCCGTCCCCAGGCCGAGTGGAGTTGGCCATTAGGCGCGAGGGGCGCCAAGGTGTTTCCGACGCATTGTTCGACAGCCTGAAAGAGGGGGGCTTGGTGTGCGCTACGGGTGTCGAGGGTAGCGTCACCGTTGATCACTTGCTCGTTCACGAAGACGTCGTCATGTTGGCGGGTGGCATCGGTATAACCTTGCCGGTGGCCCTGATTCGAGGCTTGGCAGTGAGGCACGGCCAGGGCCTGCAAGTACCCCGTGTATCGCTGCTGGTGTGCAGCCCGACCATCACCTCGATTCCTTTTGTCGCCGAGTTGCTGCGATTGGACCTGTGCAGTGATTGGTTCAGTGTTCGGTTCCACATCACCCAGGAAAACATCGGCAGCCAAAGCGCTCAATTTCATTCTGGCCGGCCGTGTTTGCAAGATTTGACGGCGCTCGGGGTTCCGGGCGCCGTGGTGGTCTGCGGTGGCCATGGCTTTGCCTTGGCGCAGCAAGCGGCCGCCGCCAAGGTATATGGCGAGCCTGTCTACCTGGTCGAGGCGTTCAGTACTGCCGAACCCGTCAGCGCAGATCAAGGCGTGCCAGCAACGCAGGCAATCGGCCGGCTACGGATCGAAAATTTGGGTGTAGAGTTCGGCCTGCGCCCTGGGCGCACGTTACTCGATGAGCTTGAACATAACGGGGTCGGTATTCGAAGTCAGTGTCGCGTGGGCATCTGTGGCAGTTGCCGGGTGACGATTGCTTCCGGATCATGCAGGCGTGTTGCAGACTTCGCGCTCAGCCCCTCCGAGCGCAATGATGGTATAGCGCTTGCCTGTTGTACTTATCCGGACGGTGGGGATGTCGTGCTTGAGTTGCATTGACCCAGCGAGTGCCGTCCAATCCACCAGGCCGAAGAAAAACACATCACCGCACATTTGAATTTCCTGGATGGATACACTGCCATGCTGTTGATGCTTTACCTCGTCGCTATTACCGCAGAAGCCATGACCGGCGCGCTCTCCGCTGGCCGCCGTGGCATGGATTGGTTTGGCGTGGTGCTGATTGCCTGCGTCACTGCCTTGGGCGGAGGGTCGGTGCGTGATGTACTGCTGGGCAATTATCCGCTGACCTGGGTCAAGCACCCTGAGTACCTCGCGTTGACCAGTGTCGCCGCGTTGATAACCATCTTCATTGCGCCGTTGATGAAGCGCCTGCGTACGCTGTTCCTGGTGCTGGATGCGATCGGCTTGGTGGCTTTTACCTTGATTGGCTGCATGACCGCGCTGGAGCTGGGCCATGATCGGGTGGTTGCGTCGATCTGCGGCGTCATTACCGGCGTATTCGGCGGTATTCTGCGGGATATTCTTTGCAACGACATCCCGTTGGTGTTCCGCCGTGAACTGTATGCTGCGGTGTCTTTCGCGGCAGCCTGGTGCTATTTGCTCTGCCTGTATCTAGCGGTACCGGATGAGCAGGCGATTTTGATCACGTTGTTCGGAGGTTTCCTGTTCCGGTTGTTGGCGATCCGCTTTCACTGGGAGATGCCCAAGTTCGTCTACAACGACGACCGTTGAGCGTGTTGCTGCAGGGCCCATTCAACGTGCTCGCGGACCAGTTGCGAGGGGTATTCGCGGCGCGCTTTCAGGGCCTCCAGCACCGGGATGCTCGACGGTGCGTTGCCCAGGCCCACCGCCAGGTTGCGTAGCCAGCGCTCATAGCCTGCGCGGCGCAAGGGCGAACCTTCGGTACTGCTCAAAAAGTGTGCTTCGTCCCACATGAACAGTTCGGCCAGCTGCGCGTTGTCCAGGTTGTGCCGGGGCTTGAAGTCCGCCTCGGCCGATGGACGGGCAAAGCGGTTCCAGGGGCAGACAATCTGGCAGTCGTCGCAGCCGAATACCCGGTTGCCAATTAGCGGCCGCAAGTCTTCGGGGATGGCGGTCTTAAGCTCGATCGTCAGGTACGAGATGCAGCGCCGAGCATCCAGTACGTATGGGCCGACAAACGCTGCGGTTGGGCAGATGTCCATGCATGCCGTGCAGCGCCCGCAATGCTCGGTGGCATGGGGCGGGTCCACGGGCAGCGGCAGGTCGACAAACAGCTCGCTGAGGAAGAAGTAGCTGCCAGCCTTGCGGTTCAGCACCAGGGTGTTCTTGCCGATCCAGCCGATGCCGGCCTGCTCGGCGATGGCTTTTTCCAGTACCGGGGCGCTGTCGACGAACGCGCGGTAGCCGAACGGGCCGATGGCTTGCTGCACTCGCTCGGCCAGTTGCTGTACGCGTTTGCGGATCAGCTTGTGGTAGTCACGGCCCAGGGCATAGCGCGATACGTAGGCTTTTTCCGGTTGGGCCAAACGCTGGGCCATTTCCGTGTCGCCGGGTAAATAGTCCATGCGCAGCGACACTACGCGCAAGGTGCCGGGCACCAACTCTTCAGGGTGCGAGCGCTTGCTGCCGTGGGCGCCCATGTAGTCCATTTCGCCGTGGTAGCCGGCCGCAAGCCAGCGTTGCAGGTGCTGTTCATGCTCGCCCAGCTCCACGCCCGCGATGCCGACTTGCTGGAAGCCCAATTCGCGCCCCCATTCTTTGATCGACAGGGCCAGGGCGGGGAGGTCAACGATAGAAGCAGACATGCGAGGCAGGAAACCGGAGCTGAGGTGCGTATAATTCTGCCAGACATCGCCACTGATAGCTGACCCATGCCGCAGGTAAATGACGAGATGCCCGACATTCTGTACAGCGCGGCCCAAGTTCGGGCGCTGGATAGTGCCCTGATCGCCGCAGGTACCGACGGTTTCGAGCTGATGCAGCGTGCGGCCCATGCCACCTGGCGGGCGTTGCGCAGGCAGTGGCCAGAGGCCCGCCAGGTCTGCGTGGTGACCGGACGGGGTAACAATGCCGGCGATGGCTATCTGATTGCGTCATTGGCCAAACGGTCTGGCTGGGAAGTCAGCGTGCTGGCAGTGGGCGACCCTGCGCAGTTGGTCGGTGATGCTGCCTTGGCCTACGGCGAGGCGAAGGCTGCGGATGTTGCGGTGCAACCGTGGGGCGTTGGCGTGCCGTTGGCTGGGATCGTCGTCGACGCTTTGCTCGGCACCGGCTTGGCCGGTGAGGTACGCGCGCCCTACCTGGAGGTCATCGAGGCGATCAATGCCAGTGGCCAGCCCGTGGTTGCAGTGGATATCCCCTCGGGGCTCAGCGCCGACACCGGGCAAGTCCTGGGGGTTGCCATCAGGGCTAGCCTGACGGTGACGTACATCGGCGTGAAGATCGGCTTGCTCACGGGGCAGGCCCCGGACTATGTCGGCACGCTGCTGTTCGACGACCTGCAGGCCGATGCATCGATCGTCGCCCAGGCCCAGGGCGTGGCCACGCGACTGAATCCGCGTAACTTGCCGGTACTGGCGCCGCGCCCGCCAGCCGCCCATAAGGGCCTGTTCGGCCGGGTACTGGTAGTCGGTGGCGATCACGGCACTGGTGGCGCGGCCCTGCTCAGTGCGCAAAGTGCGCTGCGCTGTGGTGCCGGTATGGTGTCACTGGCTACCCGCAGTGAACACGTAGGGGCGGCCCTGGCCCGTTTGCCAGAGGTCATGACGGCCGGCATTCATTCGGCCAACCAATTGATGGGCATGGCCCAAGCCGCCAGCGTGCTGGTGGTAGGGCCTGGCCTTGGCCAAGGCAGTTGGGCGCGCAGCCTGCTGTCGGTGGCCGCCAACAGCGCTAAAGCCCAGGTCTGGGATGCCGATGCCCTTAATCTGCTGGCCAGCCAGGGCTTTACGCTGCCAGCGGGCGCTATCATCACCCCGCATCCGGGGGAGGCTGCACGGTTGCTGGGCGTGACCACGGCGCAGGTTCAGGCAGACCGCCTGGCTGCCGTGAAACAATTGGCGAAGAAATACTCGGCGGTATGCGTGCTCAAGGGCGCCGGCAGCCTGGTCGCCGATGCCGATGGCCAGGTCGCTCTGTGCGATCACGGCCATCCGGCCATGGCCACGGCGGGCCTGGGCGATGTGCTGGCCGGATTGCTGGGCGCTTTGCTGGCCCAAGGCCTGGCACCGTTCCAGGCTGCCTGCCTGGGCGTGTGGCTACACGCCCGCGCCGGCGAAATACAAGGTAGGCAGGGCCGGGGGATGGCCGCTACCGATCTGATACCCACCATCCGTCAGTTAATCGAGGAACAAGCACCGTGTCTGAAGTAGAGCTGCACCTGGCTGACGAAAGCGCCATGGTCGAATTTGGCGGGCGCCTGGCCCAAGTGACACAAGGCGTGGGCGTGATTTTCCTGGAAGGGGACCTGGGGGCCGGTAAAACCACGCTGTCCAGAGGCATCATCCGGGGCCTGGGGCACACCGGCGCGGTCAAGAGCCCGACCTTTACCCTGGTAGAACCTTACGAGTTCGAGAGCTTTCGCGCCTATCATTTTGATCTGTATCGGCTTGTCGATCCTGAAGAACTGGAATTTCTTGGCATTCGGGATTACTTTGAAGGGGACGCTCTCTGCCTGATCGAATGGCCCCAGCGCGGTGCAGGCTTTTTGCCAAAGCCTGACCTGACCATTACCATACGCGCCCAAGCGGGCGGTCGTTCGCTGAGTTTGTCGCCACAGGGCTCGCGTGGCGAGTCGTGGTGTGCCGTTCTGGCACAGGAATTCAAATAATTTTGGTGGGGTTTGGTATGCGCATTCGCGCGCTGGTCGCGATCGTGGGGGTGTTGTTGGCGTCTTTGGCCATCAACGCGGTGGCTGCAACGCAGGTCAAGAGCGTGCGTTTGTGGCGAGCTCCGGATAACACGCGGCTGGTATTCGACCTGTCGGGCCCTGTGCAGCACAGCGTGTTCACCCTGACGTCGCCAGACCGCCTGGTGATCGACATCAACGGTGCCACCCTGGCGGCGCCCTTGCAGGTGTCTACCGCCAACACGCCCATCACCAGCATGCGCTCGGCGCAACGCACGCCGACCGACCTGCGGGTGGTGATCGACCTGAAAAAGGCCGTCACCCCGAAAAGTTTCTCCCTGGCGCCCAACCAGCAATACGGCAACCGCCTGGTGGTCGACCTGTTCGACAACCCCGCCGATGCCGCGCCTGCGCCGCCGGAGCCCACCGTGGCGACCACGCCGGCGGTGCCGGTCACGCCGTCGCAGCCGTCGATCAAGCTGGAACCGGTACCGAACGGCAAACGCGACATCATCGTGGCCATCGATGCCGGCCACGGTGGCGAAGACCCAGGTGCCTCGGGTTCGCGCGGCCAGCACGAAAAAGACGTGGTATTGGCCATCGCCAAGGAGCTGCAGCGCCAAATCAACGGTGAAAAAGGCTTTACCGCCGTGCTCACCCGTACCGGCGACTATTTCATCCCGTTGCGTGGGCGTACCGAGATCGCCCGCAAGAAGGGCGCCGACCTGTTCGTCTCGATCCATGCGGATGCCGCGCCGTCGTCGGCGGCGTTCGGGGCGTCGGTGTTCGCCCTGTCTGAGCGTGGCGCCACCTCGGAAACCGCGCGTTGGCTGGCAGACAGTGAAAACCGCTCCGACTTGATCGGTGGTGCCGGTGCCGTGAGCCTGGACGACAAGGACCGCATGCTCGCAGGCGTGCTGCTGGACCTGTCGATGACTGCGTCGCTGACCTCCAGCCTCAACGTCGGCCAGAAAGTGTTAAGCAACATTGGCCGGGTCACGCCGCTGCACAAGCGTCGGGTCGAGCAGGCCGGGTTCATGGTGCTCAAGTCGCCGGACATCCCGTCGATCCTGGTGGAAACCGGGTTCATCTCCAACGCCAACGAAGCCAACAAGCTGCAGTCTTCTGGCCACCAACAAGCTCTGGCCAAGTCGATTGCCAGCGGCGTGCGGCAGTTCTTCCAGCAGAACCCGCCGCCGGGTACCTACATTGCCTGGCTGCGTGACAGTGGCAAGATCGCCCGCGGGCCGAGCGACCACGTGGTGCGCTCGGGGGAAACCCTGGCGATGATCGCCGTGCGCTATCAGGTCAGCCCGGCCACCCTGCGCAGTGTCAACAAACTGCAGAGCGATGAGCTGAAAATCGGCCAGACCCTGGAAATCCCGGGCACCACCCTGGCGTCGCAACCATGACCACTTCGGCCCGTATCGAGCTGCTCAGCCCCCGCCTGGCCAACCAGATTGCCGCCGGCGAGGTGGTCGAGCGCCCGGCTTCGGTGATCAAGGAGTTGCTGGAAAACAGCCTGGACTCCGGTGCCAAGCGCATCGATGTCGAAGTCGAGCAGGGCGGCGTCAAGCTGCTGCGGGTGCGCGACGACGGCGGCGGCATCTCATCCGATGACCTGCCGCTGGCCCTGGCCCGTCACGCCACCAGCAAGATTCGCGACCTGGAAGACCTGGAGCGAGTGATGAGCCTGGGCTTTCGTGGTGAGGCATTGGCGTCTATCAGCTCTGTGGCCCGCCTGACCCTGACCTCCCGCACCCGCGATGCCGATCAGGCCTGGCAAGTGGAGACCGAAGGCCGCGACATGGCCCCGCGCGTGCAGCCGGCCGCTCACCCCGTTGGCACATCGGTGGAAGTGCGTGACCTGTTTTTCAATACCCCGGCGCGGCGTAAGTTTCTCAAGACCGAAAAAACCGAATTTGACCACCTGCAGGAAGTGATCAAGCGCCTGGCGCTGGCCCGGTTTGACGTGGCGTTCCACCTGCGGCACAACGGCAAGACCATCCTCAGTTTGCACGAGGCCAAGGACGAGATCGCCCGCGCCCGGCGCGTGGCCTCGATCTGTGGCTCGGGCTTCCTTGAGCAGGCGATGCCGATCGAGATTGAACGCAACGGCCTGCACCTGTGGGGTTGGGTCGGTTTGCCGACCTTTTCGCGCAGCCAGGCCGACTTGCAGTACTTTTTCGTCAACGGCCGCGCGGTGCGCGACAAACTGGTGGCCCACGCGGTACGCCAGGCCTACCGCGACGTGTTGTTCAACGGCCGGCACCCGACCTTCGTCCTGTTCCTGGAGGTCGATCCCACCGGCGTCGACGTCAATGTGCACCCTACCAAGCATGAAGTGCGCTTTCGTGACGGGCGCATGGTGCACGACTTCCTCTACGGCACGTTGCACCGCGCCCTGGCGGACGTGCGCCCGGAAGACCACCTGGCTTCGGCGGCGCCGGCCGGTGAAGTTGCGCCACGCCTGACCGGTACGGCTGCAGGCGAGTTCGGCCCCCAGGGCGAAATGCGCCTGGCCGCCAACCTGTTGGAGCAACCGGCCCAGCAACCGCAGGCGAGCAGTTACAACCCAGGGGCCGGCGCCGGCTACCAATATGTGCCGCGCCCCGCCCAGCCTTACCCCGCGGCCGAGGCGCAGGCGGCCTACCGTGAATTCTTTGCGCCCTTGCCCAATGCGGCAGAGGCGGCCCTGACCTTGCCTCAGGGCCAGGGCGACATACCGCCGTTGGGTTACGCCTTGGCGCAGCTCAAGGGTATCTACATATTGTCGGAAAACGCCCAGGGCCTGGTGCTGGTCGACATGCACGCCGCCCACGAGCGCATCATGTACGAGCGCCTGAAAATCGCCATGGCCAGCGAAGGCCTGAGCGGCCAGCCGCTGTTGGTGCCCGAGTCCATTGCCGTCAGCCAGCGCGAAGCCGATTGCGCCGAAGAGCATGCGGTGTGGTTCCAGCGCCTGGGCTTCGAGCTGCAACGCCTGGGCCCGGAAAGCCTGGCCATTCGGCAGATCCCGGCGCTGCTCAAGCAGGCCGAGGCCAATCGGCTGGTGCATGACGTGCTGGCCGACTTGATGGAATACGGCACCAGTGACCGGATCCAGGCACACCTGAACGAGTTGCTGGGTACCATGGCCTGCCACGGTGCCATCCGCGCCAACCGGCGCCTGGCGATCCCGGAAATGAACGGCCTGCTGCGCGACATGGAAAACACCGAGCGCAGCGGCCAATGCAACCACGGCCGACCGACCTGGACCCAGATGGGCCTGGACGATCTGGACAAACTTTTCCTGCGCGGCCGTTGATCATGAGTGCGTTACCCCCTGCCATCTTCCTGATGGGTCCTACTGCGGCCGGCAAGACCGACCTTGCCATCGAGCTGACCAAGGTCTTGCCGTGCGAACTGATCAGTGTCGATTCGGCGCTGGTCTACCGGGGCATGGACATCGGCACTGCCAAGCCCTCCAAAGACCTGTTGGCCCAGTACCCACACCGGCTGATCGACATCCTCGACCCGGCGCAGAGCTACTCGGCCGCTGATTTTCGTACCGACGCCCTGGTGGCAATGGCCGAAATCACCGCACGTGGCAACATTCCGTTGCTGGTGGGCGGCACCATGTTGTATTTCAAGGCATTACTTGAAGGTTTGGCCGACATGCCGCCTGCCGATGCGGATGTGCGTGGGCAATTGGAGGCACAGGCGCAAGCCCAGGGCTGGCAAGCCTTGCACGACGAATTGGCGGCCGTGGATCCGGTCTCGGCTGCGCGTATTCACCCCAATGACCCCCAGCGCCTGATCCGTGCGCTGGAGGTTTACCGAGTGAGCGGCATGACCATGACCGACCTGCGCGCCCGTCAATCTGCGCAAAGTACCGACGCAGGCGCTTCGGCGGGCAAACAATTGCCCTATACTGTCGCCAGCCTGGCGATCGCGCCACAAGATCGGCAGGTGCTGCACGAACGGATCGCCCTGCGTTTTTCGCAGATGCTGGAACAGGGCTTCGTTGATGAGGTCAGAGCACTGCGTGCACGAAGTGACTTGCATGCGGGGCTGCCGTCTATACGTGCAGTGGGTTACCGCCAAGTCTGGGATCATCTGGATGGCAAGCTAAGCTCGATTGAAATGCAGGAGCGCGGCGTTATTGCCACTCGCCAATTGGCGAAGCGGCAATTTACCTGGTTGCGCAGTTGGGCTGATCTTCACTGGTTGGACAGCCTTGCATGTGACAATCTGCCACGCACCTTGAAATACCTCGGATCGGCCTCCATATTGAGCTGAGTCGTTGCAATTGCCGTCTATCCTTGGGGGTGGGGCGGCTTAAGCCATCAAATTTCTGATTTTCTTACTATTGATCCTTAAAGGAGTGCGGCACATGTCAAAAGGGCATTCGCTACAAGACCCTTACTTGAATACTTTGCGTAAAGAAAAGGTTGGGGTTTCGATCTATCTGGTCAACGGTATCAAGCTGCAGGGCACGATCGAGTCGTTCGACCAGTTCGTTATCCTGTTGAAAAACACCGTCAGCCAGATGGTTTACAAGCACGCTATCTCGACAGTAGTACCTGTGCGCCCGATTCGTCTGCCTAGCGCAACCGAGTCCGAGCACGGCGACTCTGAGCCAGGTAACGCCTGATAGGAGTCTGCTTTGTTCTTTGAGCGCCACGGTGGTGGTGAACGGGCGATCCTCGTTCATTTGGATGGCCAGGACCCTGAGGCGCGCGAAGACCCGCAGGAGTTTCAGGAGCTGGCAGTTTCTGCCGGCGCCGAAACAGTCGCGTTCGTTACCGTAACGCGTCATCAGCCTACAGCCAAATACCTGATTGGCAGCGGCAAGGTCGAGGAGTTGCGCGACCGAGTCAAAGCCGAACAGGTAGATTTGGTCATTTTCAATCACACCCTTACGCCCAGCCAGGAACGTAACCTCGAACGCGTGTTCGAGTGCCGCGTGCTGGACCGTACCGGTTTGATTCTCGATATTTTCGCCCAACGGGCGCGTACCCATGAAGGCAAGCTGCAGGTCGAACTGGCCCAGCTCGAGCACATGAGCACGCGGCTGGTCCGTGGCTGGACTCACCTTGAACGCCAGAAGGGCGGTATTGGCCTGCGTGGCCCGGGTGAAACCCAGCTGGAAACCGACCGGCGCCTGTTGCGGGTTCGCCTGCGGCAGATCAAGGCCCGCCTGGACAAGGTGCGCAGCCAGCGCGAGCAGGCTCGGCGGGGCCGTCGTCGTGCCGATATTCCTTCGGTATCGCTGGTGGGCTACACCAACGCCGGCAAATCGACCCTGTTCAATGCCGTTACTCAATCGGACGTCTACGCCGCCGACCAACTGTTCGCCACCCTCGACCCGACCCTGCGTCGCCTCGAGCTCAACGACCTTGGGCCGGTGATCCTCGCCGATACCGTGGGTTTCATTCGTCACTTGCCGCACAAGCTGGTCGAGGCTTTCCGGGCTACGCTCGAAGAGTCGAGCAACTCTGACTTGCTGCTGCACGTGATTGATGCCCATGAGCCGGAGCGCATGGCGCAGATCGAGCAGGTCATGGCAGTACTCACCGAGATCGGCGCGCAAGGCTTGCCGATCCTGGAGGTGTATAACAAACTCGACCTGCTCGAAGGCGTAGAGCCGCAGATCCAGCGTGACGCCGATGGCAAGCCGCAGCGGGTCTGGGTGTCGGCCCGTGACGGGCGGGGCCTGGACCTGGTCAAGCAGGCCGTGGCCGAACTGTTGGGCGACGACCTGTTCGTCGCCACGCTACGCTTGCCACAGCGCCTGGGGCGTTTGCGGGCGGCGTTTTTCGAATTGGGGGCTGTTCAAAGCGAGACCCATGATGACGAGGGCGTCAGCCTGCTGGCGGTTCGTCTGCCGCGCGTGGAGCTCAATCGACTGGTCAGCCGTGAAGGGATGAAGCCGCTGGAGTTCATCGAGCAACACACTTTGCAATAAAAGCCTGGCAAAGCGGTTGTGCCGCGAGCACAGGCATTCTGTAGCATTGGTCGGCGCGCCGTGGGTGCGTCTTTGCTTTATCAGATGGAGAGCGCTATGGCTTGGAATGAGCCGGGTGGCAACTCGAACAATCAGGATCCTTGGGGTGGTAAACGCCGTGGGGGCGACCGCAAGGGGCCACCGGATCTCGACGAGGCCTTCCGTAAGCTGCAGGAAAGCCTGAACGGTTTGTTCGGCGGTGGTAAAAAACGCAGTGGTGATGGGGGTGGTTCAGGTTCGTCCAGGGGCGGTGGCTTCGGCCTGCTCGGGATTGGCCTGGTCGTGCTCGCTGCCATTTGGCTGTACAGCGCCATTTACGTGGTCGACGAGCAGGAGCAGGCCGTAGTGCTGCGCTTCGGCAAGTACTACGAAACGGTCGGTGCGGGTCTGAATATCTATTTCCCGCCCATCGACCGCAAGTACCTGGAAAACGTGACGCGTGAGCGTACGTACACCAAG
This sequence comes from Pseudomonas abieticivorans, assembly GCF_023509015.1. NCBI lineage: Bacteria > Pseudomonadati > Pseudomonadota > Gammaproteobacteria > Pseudomonadales > Pseudomonadaceae > Pseudomonas > Pseudomonas abieticivorans. Next base: position 1,973,672 of record NZ_CP094975.1, on the reverse strand, counting down.
CAGGGCCAGATGCTCACCGAAGACGAGAACATCGTCGAAGTGCCGCTGACCGTGCAATACAAAGTGACTAACCTGCAGGATTTCGTGCTGAACGTTGATCAGCCTGAAGTCAGCCTGCAGCATGCGACCGACAGCGCCCTGCGCCACGTGGTGGGTTCCACCAACATGGACCAGGTGCTGACCGAAGGCCGCGAGCTGATGGCCAGCGAGATCAAGAAGCGCCTGCAGGGCTTCATGGACACCTACAAGACCGGTATCACCATTACCCAGGTCAACGTGCAGAGCGCTGCCGCTCCGCGTGAAGTGCAAGAAGCATTCGATGACGTGATCCGTGCCCGTGAAGACGAGCAGCGTTCGCGCAACCAGGCGGAAACCTATGCCAACGGCGTCGTGCCGGAAGCGCGTGGTCAGGCCCAGCGCATCATCGAAGACGCTAACGGCTACCGCGATGAGGTGGTATCCCGTGCCAAGGGTGAGGCAGACCGCTTTACCAAGCTGCTAACCGAATACCGCAAGGCTCCGGAAGTGACGCGTGAGCGTCTGTACCTGGAAACCATGCAGGACGTTTACAGCAACACCAGTAAAGTTTTGGTCAGCAGCCAGAAAGGCCAGAGCAATCTGATCTACCTGCCGCTGGACAAAATGACCGATGGCAGCCGCAACAACACCGCGCCTGCCGCAGCCCCTGCTGCGCCAGCCAACGATGCAGGCGCTCGCGCCGCCGCCGATCTGCAAAACCAACAGCGTGAGCTGCGTTCAAGGGAGAGTCGCTGATGGGCAATAAATCACTGATCGCCCTGATCCTCGCGGTGGTGCTGGGTATCGTTGCGTGGAACAGCTTCTACATCGTCGCGCAAACCGAACGTGCCGTGCTGCTGCAATTCGGCCGTGTGGTTCAGGCCGATGTGCAGCCAGGCCTGCACGTGAAAGTGCCGTACGTTAACCAGGTGCGCAAGTTCGACGCACGCCTGATGACCCTGGATGCTCCGACCCAGCGTTTCCTGACCCTGGAAAAGAAAGCCGTCATGGTGGATGCCTACGCCAAGTGGCGGGTGAAGGACGCTGAGCGTTTCTACACCGCGACTTCGGGTATGAAGCAGATTGCCGACGACCGTCTTTCCCGTCGTCTGGAATCGGGCCTGCGCGACCAGTTCGGCAAGCGCACCCTGCATGAAGTGGTTTCCGGTCAACGGGACGAACTGATGGCCGGGATCACCGAATCGCTGAATAAAATGGCCGGCGACGAGCTGGGTATCGAAGTGGTCGACGTTCGCGTCAAGGCCATCGACCTGCCCAAGGAAGTCAACCGCAGCGTGTTCGAGCGCATGAGCACCGAGCGTGAGCGTGAAGCTCGCGAGCACCGCGCCAAGGGTAACGAGCTGGCCGAAGGCATCCGTGCCGACGCCGATCGTCAGCGCCGCGTGTTGCTGGCAGAAGCCTATCGCGAGTCTGAAGAGGCCCGTGGTGATGGTGATGCCCAGGCTGCTGCCATCTACGCCAAGGCATACGGCACGGACCAGGAGTTTTACTCCTTCTACCGCAGCCTGCAGGCTTATCGTCAAAGCTTCTCCAGCAAAAGCGATGTGTTGGTGCTCGACCCGAGCAGCGATTTCTTCCGCTTCATGGAAAAGTACAAGCCTTGATGACTCACCCGCCGGGCGGCTAAAACGCCCGGCGGGGTGATCATTTTGTAAAACGTGTTATGATGCGGCAGCCGGGAAATTCCCGGCTTTTTTGCGTCTGCAAGATAGATAGCCGAGTCAAGGTTGTCTTTTGCGAAGTGTTTCAAAAGCGTTTTCGAGGATATCGGCATCAGAGGGCAGGGTGGTCACAACATGACCGCCACGGTGCCCGCCGCTATCTGCTTCACTCAAGGCTGGCCGCAGGGCCTGCCGCCCGGATCACAGGGGAAAGGCGTAATGGCAACGGTAGACCGCTGGCTGCTGCCAGATGGCATCGAAGAAGTACTGCCACCTGAGGCTGCGCGCATCGAAGTGGCGCGTCGTCAGGTGTTGGATCTGTTCCAGAGCTGGGGCTATGAGTTCGTCGTCACCCCGCATATCGAATACCTGGAGTCGCTGCTGACCGGCGCGGGCCAGGATCTGGATTTGCGCACCTTCAAGGTCATCGACCCGCAATCGGGCCGGCAGATGGGCTTTCGTGCAGACATCACCCCGCAGGTCGCGCGCATCGATGCGCACACCTTGCGTCGCGAAGGGCCGAGCCGCCTGTGCTACGCCGGCAGCGTGCTGCATGCGCAGCCACGGGCCTTGTCGTCCTCGCGCAGCCCGATCCAGCTGGGCGCCGAGTTGTACGGCGATGCAAGCCCGAGCAGCGATGTTGAAGTGATCAGCCTGATGCTGGCTATGCTTCAATTGGCCGATGTGCCGGATGTACACATGGACCTGGGCCACGTGGGTATCTACCGCGGCCTGGCCCGCGCTGCCGGTTTGTCGGGCGACGTGGAGCAACAGTTGTTCGACGCCCTGCAACGCAAGGCGATCGATGAAGTGATCACCCTGACCGAAGGGCTGCCTGCGGACCTCGCTGGCATGCTGCGTTCATTGGTCGAACTGTGCGGTGGCGCCGAAGTGTTCGCCGAGGCGCGCGTGCGCCTGGCCAACGCCCCGGCGCCAGTGATTGCAGCGCTGGACGACCTGCAGGCGATCGCCGATCGCCTGGCGGCGCGCTTCCCTGAGCTGCCGTTGTATTTCGACCTGGGCGAGTTGCGCGGCTACCACTACCACACCGGTGTGGTGTTCGCCGTGTTCGTGCCGGGTGTCGGCCAGTCGATCGCCCAGGGCGGTCGCTACGACGACATCGGCGCCGACTTCGGTCGTGCGCGCCCGGCCACGGGGTTTTCCACGGACCTCAAGACCCTGGTTACCCTGGGTCGGGCCGAAGTGGAACTGCCGAGCGGTGGCATCTGGATGCCGGACAGCACCGACGCGGCACTCTGGCAGCAGGTCTGCCAGTTGCGTCGTGAAGGCCAGCGCGTGGTTCAGGCCCTGCCTGGCCAGGCGTTGAGCGCGGCCCAAGAGGCCGATTGCGACCGCCAATTGATTCAGCAGAACGGGCTGTGGCAGGTACTGCCGCTGGCTTCTTGAGTTTCCTTGCCGGCCGCCGCCGGCACCAAGTTTGCGCGAATGAGGACAAGTGTTATGGGTAAGAATGTCGTAGTCCTGGGCACCCAATGGGGTGATGAGGGCAAAGGCAAGATCGTTGATCTGCTGACCGAACATGCTGCCGCCGTAGTGCGCTACCAGGGTGGCCACAACGCTGGCCACACGCTGGTCATCGACGGCGAGAAAACCGTGCTGCACCTGATCCCTTCGGGCGTGCTGCGCGAAGGCGTGCAGTGCCTGATCGGCAACGGCGTGGTGGTTGCACCGGACGCCCTGCTGCGTGAAATCGTCAAGCTGGAAGAGAAAGGCGTACCGGTGCGCGAGCGCCTGCGCATCAGCCCTTCCTGCCCGCTGATCCTGTCTTACCACGTTGCCCTGGACCAAGCGCGCGAAAAAGCCCGCGGCGAGTTCAAGATCGGCACCACCGGCCGTGGCATCGGCCCGGCGTACGAAGACAAGGTCGCTCGTCGCGGCCTGCGCATCGGTGACCTGTTCCACCGCGAGCGTTTCGCCGCCAAGCTGGGCGAGTTGCTGGACTACCACAACTTCGTCCTGGTGAACTACTACAAAGAGCCGGCCATCGACTTCCAGAAAACCCTGGACGAGTGCATGGAATACGCCGAGCTGCTCAAGCCGATGATGCTCGACGTCACCGCCGAGCTGCACGCCCTGCGTCGCGCTGGCAAAGACATCATGTTCGAAGGTGCCCAAGGTTCCTTGCTGGACATCGACCACGGTACCTACCCGTACGTGACCAGCTCCAACACCACTGCGGGCGGTATCGCCACGGGTTCGGGCGTAGGTCCGATGTTCCTGGACTACATCCTGGGCATCACCAAGGCCTACACCACTCGCGTGGGTTCGGGCCCGTTCCCTACCGAACTGTTCGACGACGTTGGCGCGTTCCTGGCCAAGCGTGGCCACGAGTTTGGTGCCACCACCGGTCGTGCCCGTCGTTGCGGCTGGTTCGATGCCGTCATCCTGCGCCGCGCCATCGACGTCAACAGCATCTCGGGCTTGTGCCTGACCAAGCTGGACGTGTTGGACGGCCTGGAAACCATCAACATCTGCGTTGGCTACAAAAATGCCGACGGCGCGGTCATCGAAGCACCGACCGATGCCGACAGCTACATTGGCCTGGAACCAGTGTACGAGCAGATGCCAGGCTGGAGCGAGTCGACCCTGGGCGCCAAGACCCTGGAAGAGCTGCCTGCCAACGCTCGCGCCTACATCAAGCGCGTCGAAGAGCTGGTCGGTGCGCCGATCGACATTATCTCGACGGGCCCGGACCGCAACGAAACCATCGTGCTGCGTCATCCGTTTGCTTGATAAGCCGTTGATGTAATACAGCAAAGGGCCCTCATGGGGCCCTTTGTCGTTTCTGCCTGCTGTACGGCATGCGGTTTGCTGTGATTATCTCTTGTGAAGTGCCATCACTATAATGGCGTCAAAAAACAGGGGATTCCCAGTGTCGGCCGTACTTTCGCTTTTGCGCAGCCGTTTGTTGCGCCCCGTGTTCATCGCCCTCGGCATTGCCCTTTTGGTGCAGGTGCTGGTCGCCGTCGCTCTGACTCGGAGCACTGTCGCCGCCCTGGAGACCGACCTGGGCATCAGCTTGAGTGCCGACAGTCAAAAACTGGGCAATGAGCTGGATCAGGCCAGCCACGAGGTCACCTCAGGCCTGGACACCCTTTCGGCCAGTACCCGTCAGCGATTGACTGCCGGTTTGTCTTCGCGCCTGGAAGAAGAGCAGGCGCAGTTGCGCAAGACCCTGGAGCAGGACCTGAAGGACTCGGCCAACGACATGGCCAATCTGCTGGCCTCGGTGGCACCGCGGGCCATGTGGGACAACGACGTGCCGACACTGTCCGAGTTCGCCCGGCAGGCGCAGCGTAACCCCAACGTGCTGTTCGTGATCTACGACGATGCTCAGGGCCAACACCTGACCCGCTACTTGAACCGCGAAAACCCCATCAACCAGGCGCTTTTGGCCAAGGGCGAGGGTGAGCGGCCCTTGGACAAGGTATTGAGCGCGGCCAAGAACGATCCGTCGGTGTACTACGTCGAAGCCCCCATCAGCCCTAACGGCGCGGAGATCGGCAAAGTGCTGATGGGCGTTTCCACGGCGGGTGTCGAGGCCGAGCTGGCCGCGTTGGACAAGCGTTTCGCCGCGCTGATCGCCAGTGGCGACCAGTTGGTGGGCGACAGCCTGATGGGCGCTTCGGCAGACAGTTCAAAGGCCTTGAAGTCGCGTCTGCAGGCGGCGCAAACCAGCGCGTCCGCCATGCAGGCGAACACCTCGCGCAGCGTGCAGCAAGCCGCTGATACCCTGCGCTGGCGCATCGGTGTGGGCTTGGCGATCGTTGGCCTAGGGGTGTTGCTGATGCTGGCCGTGGTGCTGGGCCGGCGCGTGGTCAGTAAATTGTTGTTGCTGATCCGTGCGCTGGACGATCTGGCAGCGGGCGAAGGCGACCTCACCAAGCGCATCCAGCTCAATAGCAACGACGAGATCGGCGACATGGCGTCTGCCGTGAACCGCTTTGTGGATAAGTTGCAGCCCATCGTGCGTGAAGCGGGGGAGGTGGCCCAGCGCACGGGCGTTGAAATAGGCGCCATGACCCAGCGCAATGCCGGCGCCAGCGCCGCGGCAGAGTTGCAGCGCGACGAGGTTGCGGCCAGCCTGCAGGCCTTGTCGACCATGGCTGACGAGGCGCAGGCCGAAAGCCACGCCATGCAGTCGGCATTGCAGCAAGTGGCTGAGATCCGTCAGGCCACTGATGCCAACACCAAGGCCTCGGCCCAGGTCGGGGGCTTGATCGAGGCGCTGGCCGGGCAGGTGCAGACCGGCTCCAAGGTGATCGAGCGGTTGGCCGAGCAGAGCCAGCAGATCGAAGTGGTGCTGACGGTGATCCATGGTATTGCCGAGCAGACCAACCTGTTGGCGTTGAACGCGGCAATCGAAGCTGCCAGGGCGGGTGAGACCGGGCGTGGCTTTGCCGTGGTGGCGGATGAGGTGCGCGCCCTGGCGAGTAAAACGCAGAGTTCGACCGGCGACATTCAGGCGCACATCGGCGCGCTGCAGGCAGGTGCCAAGGAGGCGGTTGCAGCCATCAGCCAGGCGGGGCGCCAGGCCAGCGAGGGTTTATTGGTGTTGCGTGACAGCGCCAAGTTGCAGCAAACGGTACAGGCGTCCGTGGAGCAGGTGCACAGCGCCATTGGCCTGGCGACCCGTGCTGCCGAGCACCAGGCCAGCGGTGCGCAGGCGGTGAAGGGGCGGGTGGAGAACATCCATGCCCAGGCGGAGAAAGCGGCGAAAGTGGTATCCGCGACGACGGCCAGCGGGCAGGTGCTGGATGGCCTGGCGGCGCAATTGAAGGCTAGCTTGGGGCAGTTCCGGGCGTGAATGGCGGTGCGGCCTTCGCGGATGAATCCGCTCCTACGGGGTGATGGGTATGCCTGTAGGAGCGGATTTATCCGCAAAAAGGTCACCCCCGATTCAAATACATCCGCGTAGTCAGCAAATAAACCGGCAACCCCGATATTAGAATCAGCAACGCTGCATAAGGCGCCGCCGCCGCGAACTCCATGTTTGCCGTGTGGGCCCACACCTCGGTCGCCAAGGTGCTCATCCCGGTCGGGCTGAGCAGCAGGGTGGCGGTCAACTCCTTCATGGCATCCAGGAACACCAAGGCAAACGCTGCCGCCAGCGCCGGGAAGATGATCGGCAGGGTCACCCGGCAAAACGCGCCGAACGACGACGCACCCAGCGTGCGAGCGGCCTCTTCAAGCTGCGGCGAGGCCTTGTTCAATGCCGTGCGCACGGGTGCTTGGGCCAGTGGCAGAAACAGCAGCGCGTAGGCCAGCAATAACAACCCGGTGGTCTGGTACATGACTGGCACGTAGTGCAGGGCGAAAAACACCAGGGTCAGGGCGATCACCAGGCCGGGCAGGGCGTGCAGCAGGTACGGCAGGCGCTCGGCCCAAATGGCCAGCCGGCCCTTGTAGCGAACCACCAAAAGGCCCACTGGCAATGCCAGTGCCAGGCACAGCGCGGCGCCACCGAGTGCCAGTGACAGCGAAGACAGCAAGGCCTGGCTGATGGCGGCGACCGGAAAGGCGGCGGAGCTACCCTTGACCAGCCAATAGCCCAGCATGGCCAGGGGTATGCCGCTGCCTAGCACCGCCAGCGCCAGGCAGTAGAACTGGCCAAGCGGGCCCAGCGCCCCAAGGCGCACCACCGGTGCGCGACGTGCCACGCCCTGGCCAATCCGCACATGGCGGCTGGTGCCGCGCACGCGCAACTCCAGCCACAGCAGCAATAAGCACATAAATAGCAAGACCGCCGAGAGCATCGCCGCGTTGGCGTTGCTGAACTCCAGTTCGAACTGTTGGTAGATCGCCGTGGTGAAGGTCTGTAGGCCCAGGATCGACAGCGCGCCGAACTCCACCAGCATGTGCAGGGCGATCAACAGGCTGCCGCCCAAAATCGATGGCCAGAGCATCGGCAGGGTGATGCGAAAGAACACCCCCCAGCGATTCTGCCCCAAGGTACGCGCCGCCTCTTCAACTGAATTGTCGAGGTTGCGCAGGGTGGCGGCCACTGGCAGAAAGATCAGCGGGTACTTTGACAGGGTCATCACCAGGATCGCCCCGCCCAGGCCTTCGAAGCGCGGGCTCAGGGAAACCCAGGTAAAGCCGCTGACAAAGGCCGGCACCGCGAACGGCAGGCACAGGATCACCCCCCACACCCGTCGCCCGGCCAGGTTGCTGCGCTCCAGCAACCAGGCCAGCGACAGCCCGACCACCGCGCAGGCAACCGTCACGCCGCACATCAATAGCAGCGTGTTGATCATCAAGCGCAGCACGTACGGCCGCCACAACAGGTGCCAGGCCAGTTGCCAGCCGGCGTCCCAAGCCTTGATGCCCACATACAGCAGCGGCAACAGGCTCAGGGCCACCAAAAACAGCACGGGCAATACCACCCAGATCGAGGGTCGTTTGCGCTTGGGTACGTAGCTGTTCTTCAGCAGGGTGACGGGTAGTGGGGTGTTCATCAGTTCAGGCCGACATCACGTTCCATTTCCAGGGCTTCCTCGGCGTTGCCCAGGTCCGCAGGGGTCACTTTCGGTGGCTCCAGCTCGCTGAACGGCTTCAGGCCGCGGTTCGATTCCATGCCCTTGTGCAACGGGTATTCGGCCGTGGTGTTGGTGATCACGCGCTGGCCTTCTTCGCTGGCCATCCAGTTCAGCAGCGCTTGGGCTTCCTTGGGGTGCTTGCTGGACTTGAGTGCCGCTGCGCTGGAGATGGTGACCAGGCTGCCGACGTCGCCACCTTTGAAGTAGTGCAGTTGGGAGTCCAGTTGGCCTTTTTCTTTTTTCAGGGCAAACCAGTAGTAGTTGTTCACCAGCACGGCAGCCACTTCGCCGTTTTCCACGGCCTTCAGGGCAACCATGTTATTGGTGTAGGTCTTGCCGAAGGCGCGCAGGCCGGTCAGCCATTCTTCGGCAGCGTCACGACCATGCAGCTTGATGATGGCCACGGCCTGCTCCTGGAATGCACCGCTGGTGGGTACGAAGCCGACTTTGCCTTGCCACTGGGGCTGGGCGAAGTCCATCACCGACTTGGGTAGGTCTTTTTCGGCGATCAGTTTCGGGTTGAAGGCCACCACGCGTACGCGGGCAGTCACACCCATCCAGGTATTGTTCTTGGCCACGTAGTCGGCGGGCAGCATGTTCAGGGTGGCATCGTCAATCTTGGCCAGCAGGCCCAGCTCGCCGAGGTTATTGAGCGGCGGCGACTCTTCGGTATAGATGACGTCGGCAGGGGAGCGGTCGCCTTCCTCGATCACCTGGCTGGCCAGCTGGTTGCTGCTGCCCTTGCGCACATTGATATGGATACCGGTCTTGGCCTCGTAGGCCTTGGCGATGGCTTCGCCGATTTCCTTGTGCTGGCCGTTGTACAGGGTCAGGGACACGGGATCGGCCGCCTGGGCGAGTGGGGTTGCCAGTACCAGGCCCATGATGGAAAGGGCCAGGCCACGGAGCAACGGGTTCGCTGCCAAGGTTTTACGCATCGACATTGGAGAGTTTCCTCGCTCATGTACTTCAAAATGTTGAAGAATTATAAACGAAAGGGGTTCTCAATTGAGACTTGGATGCGGATTTTAGAGGGGCAGAAACGCAAAAACCCGCTTTCGCGGGTTTTTGTGAGAATTCAAAGACCGTGTGATCTGTGAATCTGAATTGGTGCCCAGAAGAAGACTCGAACTTCCACGACCGTAAGGTCACCAGCACCTGAAGCTGGCGTGTCTACCAATTTCACCATCTGGGCAGCTACATCGACAGTGTTGTCCGTCGTTGTGGTGCGCACTATACGGACGACATTTTGATCTGTAAAGCCCCTGCCGATAATTTTATTATCGCTGGTTTTTCAAGGGCTGCAAACGCAAAAACCCGCTTTCGCGGGTTTTTGTGAGAGGCTCAAGATTGATGTAATCTCATGCCTTGAATTGGTGCCCAGAAGAAGACTCGAACTTCCACGACCGTAAGGTCACCAGCACCTGAAGCTGGCGTGTCTACCAATTTCACCATCTGGGCAGCATCTTCAACACCGTTGTGTCGTCGATGGCGCGCACTATACGGAGCGTGTTTTCACCTGTAAACCCCTGTTGTGAAAAATAATTGTTTTTTACGACGCGGTGATTCAAAGGCGTGGTTTTTACGTCTGATGAGCAGAAAAAGCAGGGAAGCATCGCCCTGAAATTTCCCGTTTCAATACGCGTATGCCAAACTAACCCTTATATAGACAAGGTGAATTCTCTCTAATGGCCGATTGGCAGACCCTCGATCCCGAGGCCGCTCGTGAAGCGGAAAAATATGAAAACCCTATTCCCAGCCGTGAGCTGATCCTCAAGCACCTTGACGAGCGTGGCTCCCCAGCCAGCCGCGAGCAGCTTGTGGAAGAGTTCGGGCTCACTACCGAGGACCAGTTGGAGGCCCTGCGCCGCCGCCTGCGTGCCATGGAGCGCGACGCGCAACTGATCTACACCCGCCGTGGCACCTATGCGCCGGTCGACAAGCTTGACCTGATCGCGGGTCGCATCAGCGGCCACCGCGACGGCTTCGGCTTCCTGATCCCGGACGACGGCAGCGATGACCTGTTCATGAGCCCTGCGCAAATGCGCCTGGTGTTCGACGGTGACCGTGCCCTGGCGCGCGTTTCCGGCCTGGACCGTCGCGGTCGCCGCGAAGGCGTGATCGTCGAAGTGGTGTCCCGTGGTCACGAGACCATCGTAGGTCGCTATTTCGAAGAAGGCGGCATTGGCTTCGTCACCCCGGACAACCCCAAGGTGCAGCAGGAAGTGCTGATCACGCCGGGCCGCAATGCCGGGGCCAAGGTTGGCCAGTTCGTCGAAGTGAAGATCACCCATTGGCCAACCCCGCGCTTCCAGCCGCAGGGTGATGTGGTCGAAGTGGTCGGCAACTATATGGCGCCGGGCATGGAAATCGACGTCGCGTTGCGCACTTACGACATTCCGCACGTGTGGCCCGAAGCGGTGCTCAAGGAAGCTGCCAAGCTCAAGCCGCAGGTCGAAGAGAAAGACAAGGCCAACCGCATTGACTTGCGCCACTTGCCGTTCGTCACCATCGACGGCGAAGACGCCCGCGACTTCGATGACGCAGTCTACTGCGAAGCCAAGAGCAAGCTGCGCCTGTTCAATGGCGGCTGGAAGCTCTACGTGGCCATCGCCGACGTGTCCAGCTACGTGAAGCTCGGTTCGGCCCTGGACGAAGAAGCCCAGGTGCGCGGCAACTCGGTGTACTTCCCCGAGCGCGTGATTCCGATGCTGCCCGAGGAGTTGTCCAACGGCCTGTGCTCGCTGAACCCGAATGTCGATCGTTTGGCCATGGTCTGCGAGATGACCATCTCCAAAACGGGCGAGATGACCGATTACCAATTCTACGAAGCGGTGATCCACTCCCATGCGCGCCTGACCTACAACAAAGTCAGCACCATGCTCGAGCATTCGCGCTCCACCGAGGCCAAGACCTTGCGTGGCGAATTCGGCGACGTGCTGCCGCACCTCAAGCAGCTGTATGCGCTGTACAAGGTGTTGCTGGGTGCCCGTCACGTGCGTGGCGCCATCGATTTCGAAACCCAGGAAACCCGTATCGTCTTCGGTTCCGAGCGCAAGATCGCCGAAATCAAGCCGACCGTGCGCAACGACGCGCACAAGCTGATTGAAGAATGCATGCTGGCGGCCAACGTGGCCACCGCCGAGTTCCTCATGAAGCATGAGATTCCCGCGCTGTATCGCGTGCACGATGGCCCGCCGCCAGAGCGTCTGGAAAAACTGCGTGCCTTCCTCGGCGAGCTCGGCTTGTCGCTGCACAAAGGCAAGGACGGTCCGTCGCCCAAGGATTACCGCGCGCTGCTGGAAAGCATCCAGGGCCGCCCGGATTTCCACGTGATCCAGACCGTGATGCTGCGCTCCTTGAGCCAGGCGGTGTATAGCTCGGACAACCAGGGCCACTTCGGCCTGAACTACGAGGCCTACACCCACTTCACCTCGCCGATCCGTCGTTACCCGGACCTGCTCACCCACCGCGCCATCCGCAGTGTGATCCGCTCCAAGCAGGACACCCCGCACGTCAAGCGCGCCGGTGCCATGACTATTCCGAAGGCGCGGATCTATCCGTACGACGAGAACAGCCTGGAGCAACTCGGCGAGCAGTGCTCCATGAGCGAGCGCCGCGCCGACGAGGCCACGCGTGACGTGACCAACTGGCTCAAGTGCGAGTTCATGAAAGACCGCGTGGGCGAAAGCTTCCCGGGCGTGATCACCGCCGTGACCGGTTTCGGCCTGTTCGTCGAGCTGACCGATATTTTCGTCGAAGGCCTGGTGCACGTCACCGCGCTGCCGGGCGACTACTATCACTTCGACCCTGTACACCACCGTCTGGCGGGCGAGCGCACCGGTCGCAGCTTCCGCCTGGGCGACACCGTTGAAGTGCGCGTAATGCGCGTGGATCTGGATGAGCGCAAGATCGACTTCGAGATGTCGGAAAAGACCACCTCGGCGCCGGTCAACCGCAAGAACCGCCCGGCCGGTGCGCCTGCCGCTGGCAAGCCAAAGAGCTACGAAACCGAAAAGCCAAAGGCAGCAGCCGCAAAGGCCAGCGTTAAGTCCGAAGCAGCACCCGTTGCCAAGCCGGCTGCACGCCGCAGTTCCGGCAAGGTTTCGGAGTCCAAGGACGCGTATCGCTCTTCCGACGCCGCGGCGAAAAACGCCGAAGTGCGCAAGAGCCGTGAGATGAAGCAAGCGCTGTTGGCTGAAGCCAAGGCGGGCGGCAAGCCTGCCCGGTCGAGTAAGCCGTCGGAGGCCCCGCGTGGCGACACCGGCAAGGCGCCGACCAAGCACCGTAAGGGCCCGTCCAAATCCGGGTCGCGTAAACCGAAGGCGAAGTCATGAGTCAGTTGGAAAAAATCTACGGCGTTCACGCCGTGGAAGCGCTGTTGCGTCACCACCCCAAGCGGGTCAAGCAGATCTGGCTGTCGGAGGGTCGCAACGACCCTCGCGTGCAGCCGTTGCTGGCCTTGGCTGCCGAAAGCCGTGTGTCGGTCGGCCAGGCCGAGCGCCGCGAGATGGATGCCTGGGTTGATGGTGTGCATCAGGGTGTGGTTGCCGAAGTCAGCCCTAGCCAGGTCTGGGGCGAGGCGATGCTCGACGAGCTGCTCGACCGTACCGAAGGTGCGCCACTGCTGCTGGTATTGGATGGCGTAACTGATCCGCACAACCTCGGCGCTTGCCTGCGCACCGCCGATGCTGCGGGCGTGCTGGCGGTGATCGTGCCCAAGGACAAGTCGGCCACCCTGACCCCGGCTGTACGAAAAGTAGCCTGCGGTGCGGCAGAAGTGATTCCGCTTGTTGCCGTGACCAACCTGGCGCGCACCCTGGAAAAACTCCAGCAGCGCGGCCTGTGGGTGGTGGGCACTGCCGGTGAAGCCGAGCAGGAAGTCTACCAGCACGACATGACCGGCCCGACCATCCTGGTGATGGGCGCCGAAGGCAAGGGCATGCGCCGCCTGACCCGCGAGCACTGCGATTACCTGGTCAAGCTGCCGATGCACGGCAGCGTGAGCAGCCTGAACGTGTCGGTGGCCACCGGTGTGTGCCTGTTCGAAGCCGTGCGCCAGCGTGGCCTGAAGAAGTAACTGTCCGCTTTATATCTGCGGTGGCTGTTTCCCAGGCTTGCCTGGTCCCACACCCTGTGGGGCCAGGCAAGCCTGGGAATATCGCGCAACAGGTCTTGATGGGTACCTGTTCAAATAATCACCAATCCCCTTGCTTGTGCCCCCTCCCTTCTCTACAATTGCGCCCCTTGCCTCGACGGCAGGTGCCTGGCTGTTCATCGCCAACACCTCCCCTCAGCAAGACATACAGTGTCATTCACTCCTTGTCTGACCGCCCTGGCGGCAGGCTACAACCCGTAAGGAGCATTCATGCGTCATTACGAAATCATCTTTCTGGTCCACCCTGACCAGAGCGAGCAAGTCGGCGGCATGGTTGAGCGTTACACCAAGCTGATCGAAGAAGACGGCGGCAAAATCCACCGTCTGGAAGATTGGGGCCGTCGTCAACTGGCCTACGCAATCAACAATGTTCACAAGGCTCACTACGTGATGCTGAACGTTGAATGCACCGGTAAAGCCCTGGCTGAACTGGAAGACAACTTCCGTTACAACGATGCCGTGATCCGTAACCTGGTCATCCGTCGCGACGAAGCCGTTACTGGCCAGTCCGAGATGCTCAAGGCTGAAGAGAACCGCAGTGAGCGCCGTGAGCGTCGCGACCGTCCTGAGCACTCTGACAGCGCCGATGGCGATGACAGCGACAACAGCGACAACAGCGATAACGCTGACGAGTAATCCACGGACCACTTGAGGAGCCTATAACATGGCACGTTTCTTCCGTCGTCGTAAATTCTGCCGCTTCACCGCTGAAGACGTGAAGGAGATCGATTACAAAGATCTCAACACTCTGAAAGCCTACGTATCCGAAACCGGCAAAATCGTTCCAAGCCGTATCACCGGTACCAAAGCTCGTTATCAGCGTCAGCTGGCCGTCGCTATCAAGCGCGCCCGCTTCCTGGCCCTGCTGGCCTACACCGACAGCCACGGCCGCTGAGACCGGGCAGTCGACAAGTAGCAAAGGATCGAATGCATGCGTGCCATAGCTGATTTCATCATGCGCGGGCGCATGCAAGCCACTCTTGTAGTGGCGGGATGTGCGGCATTGCCGCTGTTGTTCTGGTTGGGTGCTGCCGCAGGTTGCCTTGTGTTCCTGCGGCGCGGTATGAGTGGCGCCATTGGCGTCCTCGCTTGGGCAGTGTTACCGGCCTTGGTCTGGTGGCACTTCGGTGACCCGCGCATCTTGATGGTGTTGCTGGGTTCGCTGGGGCTGGCAGCGCTTTTGCGCGCCGGCCACTCCTGGGTCCGCGTGCTGCTGGTCAGCATAGTACTGGGCCTGGTGTATGGATTGGTTCTGGGTGAAGTGTTCCGCGAACCCATCGAAGCGATGTCGCAAGAGCTGCAGAAGCTCTTGCCGAAATTCCTCGATGGGCTCTACCAACAGATGTCGGTAGAAGAGCGAGTTCGCCTGGGTGCCCTGATTACACCGGTGCTCAACGGCCTGATGGCAGCCTTGCTGCAAGCCTTCAGTGTGCTGGCCCTGATGTTGGGCCGTTACTGGCAGGCGTTGTTGTACAACCCGGGTGGGTTTGGTCGCGAGTTTCGCGCCATTCGCATCCCGCTGTGGCCGGCGATGTTGCTGCTGGCGTGCATGCTGATCGGGCCGAATTTCGGTACCCAGTTGGCCATGTTGACGCCGATGTGCAGCGTACCGCTGGTGTTCGCCGGGCTGGCCCTGATCCATGGGCTGGTGGCTGAAAAGCGCCTGGGCCGGTTCTGGCTGGTGGGGATGTATGTCACGCTCCTGCTGTTTATGCAGCTGATCTATCCGATGCTCGTGGTTATTGCCATTGTCGACAGCCTGATTGATTTTCGCGGTCGTTTGGCGTCAAAAGACGCCGATAACGCGAACGGTGAAGGTTAAAAGTTAAGAGGATTTTCACATGCAACTGATCCTTCTGGAAAAAGTCGCCAACCTGGGCAACCTGGGCGACAAGGTAAATGTTAAGGCCGGCTACGGTCGTAACTACCTGCTGCCGTACGGCAAAGCTACCGCTGCGACCGCTGCCAACCTGGCTGCGTTCGAAGAGCGTCGTGCCGAGCTGGAAAAACTGGCTGCTGACAAGAAAGCATCCGCCGAAACTCGCGCTGCCCAACTGGCTGAGCTGGAAGTGACTATCACTGCCACCGCTGGCGACGAAGGCAAGCTGTTCGGTTCGATCGGTACTCACGACATCGCTGACGCACTGACCGCCTCCGGCGTTGAAGTGGCCAAGTCCGAAGTTCGTCTGCCGAACGGCACCATCCGCAATGTTGGCGAATTCGACGTAGCCGTGCACCTGCACAGCGACGTAGAAGCCACCGTTCGCGTTGTGGTTGTAGCTGCTTAAGTAATACCCAACCGGCTGGCACCTCGCGTGCAGGCTGGTTAACATGGGGCACGTCCTGTTCACAGGCCGTGCCCTTTGTCTTTTTGTATCCTGATACTCCCCTCATTCAAAAGTGGCCATGAACGAGATATCCGCTCCAGAGCAATACGATCTGCAAACCGCTGCCCTCAAGGTGCCGCCGCATTCCATCGAGGCTGAACAGGCCGTGCTCGGTGGTTTGATGCTGGACAACAACGCCTGGGAACGCGTGCTCGATCAAGTCTCTGATGGCGATTTCTATCGGCATGACCATCGCCTGATTTTCCGCGCCATTGCCAAGCTGGCTGACCAGAACACGCCGTTCGACGTGGTTACCCTGCACGAACAATTGGACCGGGAAGGGCAAAGCACCCAGGTGGGTGGTCTTGGTTACCTGGGTGAGCTGGCAAAAAACACGCCGTCCGTCGCCAACATCAAGGCCTATGCCCAGATCGTTCGCGAGCGAGCCACGCTGCGCCAGCTGATCAGCATCAGCACCGATATCGCCGACAGTGCGTTCAACCCGCAGGGGCGTAACGCGGCCGAGATTCTCGACGAAGCCGAACGGCAGATCTTCCAGATTGCCGAGGCCCGGCCAAAAACCGGCGGCCCGGTAAGCGTGAACGACCTGCTGACCAAGGCTATTGACCGCATCGACACCTTGTTCAACACCGACGAGGCCATCACCGGCCTCTCCACCGGCTACACCGACCTGGACGAGAAGACCAGCGGCTTGCAGCCGGCTGACTTGATCATCGTGGCCGGTCGGCCGTCGATGGGTAAAACCACCTTCGCCATGAACCTGGTGGAGAACGCCGTATTGCGCAGCGACAAGGTCATCCTGGTGTACTCGCTGGAGATGCCAGGTGACTCGCTGATCATGCGTATGCTGTCTTCGCTGGGCCGTATCGACCAGACCAAGGTGCGTTCCGGCCGCCTGGAAGACGACGATTGGCCACGGCTGACCTCGGCGGTCAACCTGCTCAACGATCGCAAGCTGTTCATCGACGATACCGCCGGCATCAGCCCCTCGGAAATGCGCGCCCGTACCCGCCGCCTGGTGCGCGAGCACGGCGAGGTTGGCCTGATCATGATCGACTACCTGCAGTTGATGCAGATCCCGGGTTCCAGCGGCGACAACCGTACCAACGAGATTTCCGAGATCTCCCGGTCCTTGAAGGCCCTGGCCAAAGAATTCAACTGCCCGGTGGTGGCGCTCTCGCAGCTCAACCGTTCCCTTGAGCAACGCCCCAACAAGCGCCCGGTGAACTCCGACTTGCGTGAATCGGGTGCAATCGAGCAGGACGCCGACGTGATCATGTTCGTGTACCGCGACGAGGTGTACCACCCCGAGACCGAGCACAAGGGCATCGCCGAGATCATCATCGGCAAGCAGCGTAACGGCCCGATCGGCTTTATCCGCCTGGCGTTCATAGGCAAGTACACCCGCTTCGAAAACCTCGCACCGGGCAGCTACAACTTCGACGACGACGAGTAATGTAGGGGCGGCGGACCGCCGCGCCTACAGGTCAGCGTTCGATCCTTTTCCGACCACCATCGTCGGATTTGATCAAAAAATGTGCTATATTCCGCGCCCGCGAATTTCCATTGCCAACACCGGTCATCGACATGCAAGCAGCCAAGCCGTTATTCGACTATCCAAAGTACTGGGCCGAGTGTTTCGGGCCAGCGCCATTCCTGCCCATGAGCAGGGAGGAGATGGATCAGCTCGGCTGGGATTCCTGTGACATCATCATCGTCACCGGCGACGCCTATGTCGATCACCCCTCGTTCGGCATGGCCATCATCGGCCGCCTGCTGGAGTCCCAGGGTTTCCGCGTGGGCATCATCGCCCAGCCGAACTGGCAGTCCAAGGACGACTTCATGAAGCTCGGCGAGCCGAACCTGTTCTTCGGTGTCGCGGCCGGCAACATGGACTCGATGATCAACCGTTACACCGCCGACAAGAAAGTCCGCTCTGATGACGCCTATACCCCGGGTGGCCAGGCGGGCTCGCGCCCCGACCGCGCCAGCCTGGTGTACAGCCAGCGTTGCAAGGAAGCCTACAAGCACGTGCCGATCGTGCTCGGCGGCATCGAAGCCTCGCTGCGCCGCATCGCGCACTACGACTACTGGCAGGACAAGGTCCGCCATTCGATCCTGATCGACGCCTGCGCCGACATCCTGCTGTACGGCAACGCCGAGCGCGCCATCGTCGAAGTGGCCCAGCGCCTGTCCTACGGCCAGAAGGTCGAAGACATCACCGACGTGCGCGGCACCGCGTTCATCCGCCGTGACACGCCCAAAGACTGGTACGAAGTGGACTCCACCCGTATCGACCGGCCGGGCAAGATCGACAAGATCATCAACCCGTACGTGAATACCCAGGACACCCAGGCCTGCGCGATCGAGCAAGAGAAAGGGCCGGTCGAAGACCCCAACGAAGCCAAGGTCGTACAGATTTTGGCCAGCCCGCGCATGACCCGCGACAAGACCGTTATCCGCCTGCCGTCTTACGAGAAGGTACGCAGCGACGCGGTGTTGTATGCCCACGCCAACCGCGTGTTGCACCTGGAAACCAACCCGGGCAACGCCCGTGCGCTGGTGCAACGGCATGGTGAAGCGGACGTGTGGTTCAACCCGCCGCCCATCCCGATGACCACCGAAGAAATGGACTACGTGTTCGGCATGCCTTATGCGCGCGTTCCGCACCCGGCGTATGGCAAGGCCAAGATCCCGGCCTACGATATGATCCGTTTCTCGGTGAACATCATGCGTGGCTGCTTTGGCGGCTGCACCTTCTGCTCGATCACCGAGCACGAAGGCCGCATCATCCAGAACCGCTCGGAAGAGTCGATCATTCGCGAAATCGAAGAGATCCGCGACAAGGTGCCAGGCTTCACTGGCGTCATCTCCGACCTGGGTGGCCCCACCGCGAACATGTACCGCATCGCCTGCAAGAGCCCGGAGATCGAGTCCGCGTGCCGCAAGCCATCGTGTGTGTTCCCAGGCATTTGCCCGAACCTGAACACTGACCACTCCTCGCTGATCCAGTTGTACCGCAGTGCGCGTGCGCTGCCGGGCGTGAAGAAGATCTTGATCGCTTCGGGCCTGCGCTACGACCTGGCCGTGGAGTCGCCGGAATACGTGAAGGAACTGGTGACCCACCACGTGGGTGGCTACTTGAAGATCGCCCCGGAACACACCGAGGAAGGGCCGCTGAACCAGATGATGAAGCCGGGTATCGGCTCATACGACAAGTTCAAGCGCATGTTCGAGAAGTACTCCAAGGAAGCGGGTAAAGAGCAGTACCTGATTCCGTACTTCATCGCGGCGCACCCGGGCACTACCGACGAAGACATGATGAACCTGGCGCTATGGCTCAAGGGCAACGGCTTCCGTGCCGACCAGGTGCAGGCGTTCTACCCCTCGCCCATGGCGTCGGCGACCGCCATGTACCACTCGGGCAAGAACCCGCTGCGCAAGGTCACCTACAAGAGCGACTCGGTGACCATCGTCAAGAGCGAAGAACAGCGCCGCCTGCACAAGGCCTTCTTGCGCTACCACGATCCGAAAGGTTGGCCGATGTTGCGTGAAGCACTGGTGCGCATGGGCCGTGCCGACCTGATCGGCCCGGGCAAGGACCAGTTGATCCCGCTGCACCAACCGGCCACCGACAGCTACCAGAGCGCCCGTCGCAAGAACTCGACGCCGGCTGGCAGCCACAAGGTGGCGGCGACCACCAAGATCCTGACCCAGCACAGCGGCCTGCCGCAGCGTGGCAGCGATGGTTCCAAGCCATGGGACAAGCGCGAAGAAGCCAAGGCCGCCGCGCAAGCGCGTAACAAGGAAGCCGCCAAGGCCCGCCACGATGCGAGCAAGCCGGCCAAGGGCAAGAAAAAGCCCACGCGCCAGCCAGTCCTCCCGCGCTAACACGCCCCCCTGTAGGAGCGGATTCATCCGCGAATAAAACGCTGCGGTGCACCTGATGCACCGCGGCGTTTTTTTTCCGGATAAACCGGCGCGCCGGTCCGCCTCTCCGACAGGGCTCCTCGTAGAATTTCAAATGCCGACATCCCGTCGCCCCGTTTCTGTGCGACGCTTGCACCGCTGATCGGGCGTGGCGCGATTTTGGTGCTGTGCTTGACTGAGCAAGCGTTGAACTGCCTGATTTAGCCAGCTGGCATAAGTCTTGCGCGGCTCAATTTACCGTCCAGGCTAGCAGGAGGCACGCCGTGTCGATTCATGTCGCATTGCACCATGTCACGCATTACCGTTACGACCGCGCGGTAGAACTCGGCCCGCAGATCGTCCGCCTGCGCCCGGCTCCCCACAGCCGCACGCGGATACTCTCCTATGCGCTGAAAATTGCGCCTGAACAGCATTTCATCAACTGGCAGCAAGACCCCCAGGGCAATTACCTGGCACGCCTGGTGTTCCCGGAAAAAACCGAGGAGCTGCGTATCGAGGTTGACCTGGTCGCCGAGATGGCGGTGTTCAACCCCTTTGACTTCTTCCTTGAGCCCTACGCCGAAAAAATCCCTTTTGCCTACGCCAAGGACGAAAAGCACGAGCTGGCGCCTTACCTGGAAACCCTGCCGCTGTCGCCCAAGTTCCAGGCCTACCTGGCCAGCATCGACCGTACGCCGGTGCCCAGCGTCGACTTCCTGGTAGCGATCAACCAGCGGCTTAGCGAAGACATCGGTTACCTGATCCGCATGGAGCCAGGCGTGCAAACGCCCGAGCAGACCCTGGAAAACGCCTCGGGCTCGTGCCGCGATTCGGCCTGGCTGCTGGTGCAACTGCTGCGCCACTTGGGCCTGGCGGCACGCTTCGTGTCGGGTTACCTGATCCAACTGACGGCCGACGTGAAGTCCCTGGACGGCCCTTCGGGTACCGAAGTGGACTTCACCGACCTGCACGCCTGGTGCGAGGTGTACTTGCCCGGTGCCGGCTGGATCGGCCTGGACGCCACCTCCGGGCTGTTTGCCGGTGAAGGGCATATCCCATTGGCCTGTAGCCCCGATCCTTCGTCGGCGGCACCGATCAGTGGCTTGGTAGAGCCTTGCGAGTGCGAGTTCGTCCACGAGATGTCGGTGGAGCGGATCTGGGAGGCGCCACGGGTCACCAAACCCTACAGCGATGACGACTGGCAGGCGATCCAGGCCCTGGGCCGGCAGATCGACGGCGACCTGTTGCAGGGCGACGTCCGCCTGACCATGGGTGGCGAGCCCACCTTCGTGTCCATCGATGACCCCGATGGCGCCGAATGGAACACTGCGGCGCTGGGCGATAAAAAGCGCGAGCTATCCGCCCAGCTCTATCAGCGCATGCGTAAACACTACGCGCCCAAGGGCCTGGTGCACTTTGGCCAGGGCAAGTGGTACCCCGGCGAGCAATTGCCACGCTGGTCGCTCAATTGCCACTGGCGCCTCGACGGGCTGGCGGTATGGAAAAACGACGCCCTGATCGCCGATGAACACGAAGACTACGGCGCCACCGGCGAATTGGCTGGCCGCTTCCTCGCCAGTGTGGCCGAGCGGCTGAAAATCCCGACGCGCTTCGTGTTCCCAGCCTACGAAGACAATTTCTATTACCTGTGGCGCGAAGGCGCCTTGCCCGTCAACGTCACGGCCGAGGATTCGCGCCTGGGCGAAGAAATGGAGCGCAAGCGCCTGCGCAAGGTGTTCTCCCAAGGCCTGGATAAGGTGATTGGCCAAGTGCTGCCGCTGGCGCGCACCGCTCGCGGCGATCAATGGCAGAGCGGGCGCTGGTACCTGCGCGACGCCCATTGCCGGCTGGTACCGGGTGATTCGGCGTTGGGCTATCGCCTGCCACTGGCGTCGCAGCCGTGGGTGACGGCGGCCGAATACCCGTTCGTGCACCCCACCGATCCCAACCAGGACTTGCCCAGCCTGCCAACCCTGGCGCAGATGCAAGCCGCCACCGCCAGCCAGTTGAAGATCAACGAGGAAGAGCGCGCGCCTAAAATCGACGAGTCGGCTGACTGGCTGACCCGTACGGCCTTGTGTGCCGAGGCGCGGGATGGCCGGTTGTACCTGTTCATGCCGCCCTTGGAACGCCTGGAAGACTATCTGGAGCTGGTGACCCTGATCGAAGCCACCGCCGAAGAATTGCATTGCCCGGTGTTGCTGGAGGGCTACGAGCCGCCCCACGACCCGCGCATGGCCAACTTTCGCGTCACCCCGGACCCTGGCGTGATCGAGGTCAACGTGCAGCCGTCCGCCAGTTGGGACGAGTTGGTGGAGCGCACCGAGTTTCTTTACGAGCAGGCCCGGCAAACCCGCCTGACCACCGAGAAGTTCATGATCGATGGGCGCCACACCGGCACCGGCGGTGGCAACCACTTTGTGCTGGGCGGTGCCACGCCCAAGGACTCCCCGTTCCTGCGCAGGCCCGATCTGCTGCGCAGCCTGATCAGCTACTGGCATAACCACCCCTCGCTGTCGTATCTGTTTTCCGGGCTGTTCATTGGCCCGACCTCGCAGGCGCCACGGGTGGATGAGGCGCGCAACGACTCGCTGTACGAGCTTGAAATTGCCTTTGCGCAAATGCCTGCGCCAGGCCAGGAGTGCCCGCCGTGGACAGTCGATCGGCTGCTACGCAATTTGTTGATCGATGTGACGGGAAATACGCATCGTGCGGAGTTCTGCGTCGACAAGCTCTATTCGCCAGACGGTGCCACCGGCCGCCTGGGCCTGTTGGAGCTGCGTGGTTTCGAGATGCCGCCCCATGCCCGCATGAGCCTGGCCCAGCAGCTGTTGCTACGGGCCCTGGTCGCGCGCTTCTGGCGTGAGCCCTATGCACCAGCCAAGTTGGCGCGCTGGGGCACCGAGCTGCATGATCGCTTCATGCTGCCGCACTTTATCGAGCAGGACTTTGCCGACGTGATCGTCGAGCTCAACGCGGCCGGCTACCCGTTCCGGGCCGAATGGTTTGCCTCGCACCTGGAGTTCCGTTTCCCCAAGGTGGGCGACTACGCGGTCAGTGGCATCGAGCTGGAACTGCGCCAGGCGCTGGAGCCCTGGCACGTGCTGGGGGAAGAGGGCACCGGCGGCGGCACGGTACGTTACGTCGACTCGTCCTTGGAGCGCCTGCAGGTCAAGCTCAACGGCCTGCCGCCGCAACGTTACCAACTGACCTGCAACGGCATCCCGGTGCCGCTGCAGCCGACGGGGCGGGTGGGCGAGTTCGTCGCGGGCGTGCGTTTCCGCGCCTGGCAGCCGGCCAACTGCCTGCAACCGACCATCCCGGTGCACGCGCCGCTGACCTTCGATCTGGTGGACACCTGGATGAACCGCTCCCTGGGCGGTTGCCAGTACCACGTGGCCCATCCCGGCGGGCGCAACTACGAAACCTTGCCGGTCAACGCCAACGAGGCCGAAAGCCGGCGCATGGCGCGCTTCTTCCGCCTGGGCCACACCCCAGGTGTGTTGAGCGTGGCTAAACTTGAGATTAACGACGAGCTGCCGATGACCCTGGACCTGCGCCGTTTTTAAAAAGAACCAGCCAGTGCACGGGCATCCGTATCCGTGCGCTGGCCGCCTGCTTTAAACTGCGTTCCTATTGCCTGTGCCGAGCGTTCCATGCCTGACCTGCTTGATCGATATCCGCTTGGCGCGGATACCTACCATGAAATGCTCGAGGCCAAGGGTGCAGTACGACCGCACTGGCAACGGGTGTTCGATTACTTGCAGCGCAGCGGGCCCTCCCAGCTGGCGCAGCGTCAGGCCTTGCTGAGCCGGCAAATCCAGGAAAACGGCGTTACCTACAATGTTTACGCCGACCCCAAGGGCGCAGACCGCCCGTGGGAGCTGGACCTGCTGCCCCATGTGATCCCGGCCGCCGAATGGGCCCAGCTGTCAGCGGGCATCGCCCAGCGCGCGCGCTTGCTCAACGCCGTGTTGGCAGATATCTACGGCCCGCAAACGCTGATTCGTGACGGCTTGCTGCCGGCCGAGCTGGTGTATGGGCACAACAACTTCCTGTGGCCGTGCCAAGGGGTCAAGCCGCCACAAGACACCTTCCTGCACTTGTTTGCCACCGACCTTGCGCGCACGCCGGACGGGCGCTGGTGGGTGACCGCCGACCGCACCCAGGCACCTTCCGGCGCAGGCTACGCGCTGGAAAACCGCATGAGCGTGTCGCGGGCCTTTCCCGACCTGTACCGCGACCTGCGCGTGCAGCACCTGGCCGGGTTCTTCCGGACCCTGCAGGAAACCATGGTGCGCCTGGCGCCCCATGGCAACGAGGCACCGCTGGTGGTGCTGCTGACGCCTGGGCGTTTCAACGAGAGTTATTTCGAGCACCTGTACCTGGCGCGGCAGTTGGGTTACCCCCTGGTGGAAGGCGGCGACCTGACCGTGCGTGATGCCACGGTGTACCTCAAGACCCTCAGCGGCCTGCGCCGGGTGCACGCGATCATGCGCCGGCTGGACGACGATTTCTGCGACCCGCTGGAGCTGCGCACCGATTCGGCGCTGGGGGTGCCCGGGCTGTTGCAGGCCGTACGCCAAGGCCGGGTGATGGTTGCCAACGCCTTGGGCAGCGGCGTTTTGGAATCGCCGGGGCTGCTGGGCTTTCTGCCCAGGATCAACCAACACCTGTTTGGCGAGGCACTGATCCTGCCGTCCATCGCCACCTGGTGGTGCGGCGAGCCGCCGGTATTGGCCCAGGCCCTGGAAAAACTCCCGGACCTGCTGATCAAGCCGGCTTTCCCGTCGCAAAGTTTCGCCCCCGTGCTGGGCCGCGACCTCAATGAAAAACAGCGCGCCGAGCTTGCCGCGCGCATGCAGGCACGGCCATATGCCTACGTCGCCCAGGAGCTGGCGCAGTTGTCCCAGGCGCCTGTCTGGCAGGCCGAAGACAGTCAGTTGCAGCCCCGCGCCATCGGCATGCGCGTGTACGCGGTGGCCGATGCCGAGGGTTACCGAGTGCTGCCCGGTGGCTTGACGCGGGTCGCCGCAGAGGCCGATGCCGAAGTGGTGTCGATGCAGCGCGGTGGTGCCAGCAAGGACACCTGGGTATTGGGCGAGCGGGCGCCCAGCGGCGAGCAATGGAAGGCCCAGCGAACCATCGGCGCACGCGACCTGGTGCGGGTCGACCCCTACCTGCCATCGCGGGTGGTGGAAAACCTGTTCTGGTTCGGCCGTTACTGCGAACGCTGCGATGACGCCGCCCGGTTGCTGCGCATCATCCTGGTCCGCTACATCGACGGTAACGACCCGCTGGCGTTGCAGGCTGCGGTAGACCTCGCGGAAAAACTCTCGTTGCTGCCCGAAGAGGGCGAGCTGGAAGAGCGCCTGTTGGCAGCCCTGCTCGGCGACGACTGGGCGTTCAGCCTGCGCGCCAACCTGCAGCGTTTGCAGTGGGCGGCTTCCCAGGTGCGCGGCAAGCTTTCGCGGGAGAACTGGCAGGCTCTGGTGGAACTGCAGCGCGAGGCGTTGAGCCTGGAAACCGAGGAGCCGGATTTCGGCGAACTGCTCGACTTCCTCAACCGCCTGGTCATGTCGCTGGCGGCGTTGTCCGGGTTCGCCCTGGACGACATGACCCGTGACGAGGGCTGGCGCTTCTTGATGATCGGCCGGCGCATCGAGCGCCTGCAGTTTCTCAGCACCAGCTTCTCGGCGTTCCTCAGCGGCGTCGCCATCGACGACCAGGACGGCCTGGAGTGGCTGCTGGAACTGGGTAACAGCAGCATCACCTACCGCTCGCGCTACCTCGCGGTGCCACAGTTGATTCCGGTGCTGGACCTATTGCTGCTGGATGAGCAAAACCCCCATGCGGTGTTGTTCCAGCTCAAACTGGTGTCGCGCTCGCTGCGCCGGCTCAACGAAGATTTCGGCGCACCCAAGGAGCGCGGGCTGGCCATGCTGATCGAGCGCCTGGGGCATTTTGACCTCGCCAGCCTTGAGCACGGCCTGTTCGGTGCGCCCAGCGTACGCGCGGTGCTCGATGGCTTGGCGGACCTGTTGCAAACCATCGCCATCGCCAGCAATCAGGTCTCTGACCGGCTGGCCTTGCGGCATTTCGCTCACGTCGACGACGTCAGCCAACAAACGGTATCCGTGTGATGAGCGCGCAGTATCAGATTACTCACGACACCCACTACGAATACGACAGCCCGGTGTCCCTGGCCCAGCAACTGGCGCACTTGTGGCCGCGCCCCTGCGCCTGGCAGGTGTGCCAGGCGCGGGACTTGCAGATCAACCCCGAGCCTACCCGTCGCGTTGATGAGTTGGACGTGTTCGGCAACCCGCTGACCCGCCTGGTATTCGAACGGCCCCATGACGAACTGCGGGTGTGTGCCGAACTGCTGGTCCAGGTGTTGCCGCGGCCGGCGCTGGACTTCAGCCTGTCATCGCCGTGGGAACACACCCGCAGTGCGCTGTGTTACAGCGGCGGGCCGATGAACGATGAGCTGCTGGAAGCCTGTCGCTATCGGTTCGAGTCGCCCTACGTACGCTTGAAGCGCAGTTTCGTCGAGTTCTCGCAAAGTTGCTTCGCCCCTGGCACGCCGACGCTGCAGGGTGTGCAGGCGCTGATGGAGAAGATTTTCGAGGAGTTTACCTTCGACGCCGAAGCGACCCAGGTAGCCACGCCTCTGGTCGAAGTGCTGGAGCGCCGTCGGGGCGTGTGCCAGGACTTCGCCCACTTGATGCTGGCCTGCCTGCGCTCGCGCGGGTTGGCGGCGCGCTATGTCAGCGGCTACTTGCTGACCCAGCCGCCGCCCGGCCAGCCGCGCCTGATCGGCGCCGATGCGTCCCATGCCTGGGTCTCGGTATTTTGCCCGGTGTTGGGGTGGGTGGATTTTGACCCTACCAACAACATCCAGCCGGCGCTGGAGCACATCACTCTGGCCTGGGGCCGGGACTTTTCCGATGTGTCGCCGCTGCGCGGAGTGATCCTGGGCGGGGGCAGCCACGACCCGGACGTGCAGGTCACGGTCATGCCCCTCCACGAAGCTTAAGTGGGTGTTTGCCCAACCCACTTGGGCAGTACCACCGGCTGCCAGGCGTCCAATGCATCGAGCAGGGCGTCTGGCGATTCGTCCATCTGCAGCATGCCGCGGTGGTGCTCTCGCACGAAGCCTTCCTGCACCAAGTGGTCGAGAAAACCGCTGAGCTTGCTGTAGAAGCCGTTCACTTCCATCAGGCCCAGCGGCTTGCCGTGGTAACCCAGTTGGCCCCAGGTCCACACCTCGAACAACTCCTCCAGCGTGCCCAAGCCGCCGGGCAGGGCGATGAATGCATCGCTGAGTTCGGCCATGCGGGCCTTGCGCGCGTGCATGCCGTCGACCACTTCCAGGCGGGTGCAGCCCTTATGGCCGATTTCCAGGCTGTTCAGGCTTTCGGGGATGATCCCGATCACTTCACCGCCGGCGGCCAGCGCGGCATCGGCGACGATACCCATCAGGCCGACGGCGCCGCCGCCGTACACCAAGGTCAGCTTGCGCGCGGCCAGCGCCTGGCCCAAAGCCTGCGCAGCTTGGCGATAGGCAGGGTTGCTGCCGGTGCTGGCGCCGCAGAACACGCAGACGGATTTCAAAGGCATGGGGGCGACTCCAGAGAAAATTGGCCCGACAGAGTACACCGATGGCTGCTTGAAAAAATGCCTACAGTTTCATGTGAATTTATCAGATTGATATTGTATACAATGCAAGGTGCGTGCAATTATCCATGTCGTCAAGGCTTCTAGAACACACCTTCTGCATGAGCAGAGACGATTCAGGTCATTTGAACCTGCGCCAGTCTCATGCAGTCTTCAACTTATAAAAACTGCCCTGGAGATTCACATGTTTGCCAAAGTTGTTGCTGTTTCCGTGCTGACCCTGGCTGCCAGCACCGCCTTCGCCGCCGAATGCAAGATCGATGTCGACTCCACCGACTCCATGACCTTCGACACCAAGGCCATCGCCATCGACAAGAGCTGCAAGACGTTCACCGTAAACCTGGGCCACTCGGGCTCGCTGGCCAAGAACGTCATGGGCCACAACTGGGTGCTGTCCAAGGCTGCCGACGCGCAGCCGATCGCTGCCGACGGCATGGCCGCCGGCATCGACAAGAACTACCTGAAAGAAGGCGATGCGCGCATCCTCGCCCACACCAAGATCATTGGTGCCGGCGAGAAAGACTCGGTGACTTTTGACGTGTCCAAGCTGACCGCAGGCGAAGACTATGCGTTCTTCTGCTCCTTCCCCGGCCACATCTCGATGATGAAAGGCACCGTCACCGTCAAGTAATCAACCGACGGCAGGCACCTTGAACACATGGCGCAGGTACGCGACGAAGTTTTCGTCGCGGCACTGCGTCTTGGCTGCTTCATCGGAAATCTTCGCCACCGGCTGGCCGTTGCAATCGGTCATCTTCAGCACGATGCTCATGGGCTCCACGCCCGGTATGTCGCACGTCAGGTTGGTACCGATACCAAAGCTCACATTGATCCGCCCACGCAGTGCCCGGAATATTTCCAGGGACTTGGGCAGGTTCAACCCATCTGAAAACACCAACGTCTTGCTCATCGGTTCGATGCCGAGCTTTTGATAGTGGGCGATGGCTTTCTCTGCCCAGATGATCGGGTCACCCGAGTCGTGGCGCAGGCCGTCGAACAGCTTGGCAAAGTACAAATCAAAATCGCCCAGGAAGGCGTCCATGGTGATGCAATCGGTCAGGGCGATGCCCAGCAGCCCGCGGTACTCGCGCACCCAGCAATCCAGCGCGGCAATCTGGCTGTCGATCAGCCGCGGGCCCAATTGCTGGTGGGCCATGATCCACTCGTGGGCCATGGTGCCCAGGGGCTTGAGGTCCAGTTTGCGCGCCAGATGCACGTTGCTGGTGCCGACAAATCGCCCCGGGAAGTCGCGCTTGAGCAACGTGACTACTTCTTCCTGCACTGTGTAGGAGAAGCGACGGCGGGTGCCGAAATCAGCCACCTGCAGTTCAGCCAACTCATCGGCACTGGCGTTGGCATTCAGCCAATCGAACTTGCGGTACAACTGGTCCCGCGCCTGGTCCAGTTTGACGGTCTGGTGGCGGTAGCGGTTGCGCACTTCACTCACCAGTGCCAGCAGCGGCACTTCGAACAGAATCACGTGCAGCCACGGCCCACGCAAGCGGATGCACAACTGATCATTTTCGATGCTGGTGTGCAGGTAGCGCATGTTGAAGCGGAACAGCCCCAGAAAGCGCAGGAAGTCCGGCTTCATGAAGTTGATGCGCTCCAGAAAAGCCAGCTCTTCAGCCGTCAGGCTCAGTTCGCAAAGGCGTTCGATCTGGTAACGGATTTCGGCCAGGTAGGGGCGCAAGTCTTCGCCATTGCGACAGCGAAATTCCCATTCAACCTCGACGTTGGGGTAGTTGTGCAGCACCGCCTGCATCATTGTCAGCTTGTACAAATCGGTGTCGAGCAGGTTCTGCACGATGCGGTCGGCGAATACGCTCTCGCTCATTGGGGTCTCCAGCGGACCTGACTGCGGGTTCATGGGTCAAGTGGCGCACAGTAACGGCACATTTTGCCAGTTTTTTCTCTGCCCATGGCGGCGCCGCATTCTAACCCGCGAGGCTCTGGCATCACGACTTCGCTGCTATTTTAAGTAGTTTCCTAACGAACTCTGTGTTTTTTCCTACAGCGTCTAGCCTGTAATGGTGCGAGCTGTAGCAGTTGCGCACCGCCACTGTGCACTTCGGTTACGCATGTTGTTACAGCTCGGTTGCACGCTCTGGCGCGAAGGGGTTGCAATGATGGCACTGATGGGTTGCTCCTTTTTAAAAAGGTAGCGCCACCTGGCGCGTTCTAGACGGTTGCACAGCCCGCAAAAATGGCCTGCAAGCGTGCCTGCCGAGCATCTGCCAGTCTGATTTCCAGGAATGAAAATCTACTGGCACGCCCCTTGCTCTGAGCAATTGCTGAAGTTGAAGTGCCAACCAAAAAAACTCAGGAGCACCACCTCATGTCGCAGACGTTTTACAGGAAAGGTTTTCTGGCTCTCGCAGTGGCTACTGCGCTGGGTGTTTCTTCGTTTGTACAGGCAGCCGACATCAAGATCGGCGTGGCAGGCCCAATGACCGGTGCCAACGCATCGTTCGGCGAGCAATACATGAAGGGGGCGCAGGCCGCTGCTGATGAAATCAACGCCCATGGCGGCGTGAACGGCGGCAAGATCATTCTGGTTCAAGGCGACGACGCGTGCGAGCCAAAACAGGCCGTGGCGGTGGCCAACAAACTGGCCGACCAGGACAAGGTTGCCGGTGTAGTAGGGCACTTCTGCTCGTCTTCGACGATTCCCGCTTCCGAGGTTTACGGTGATGCCGGCATCATCGCCATCACGCCAGGCTCCACCAACCCGCAAGTCACCGAGCGTGGCCTGACCGCAATGTTCCGCATGTGCGGTCGTGACGATCAGCAGGGCATCGTGGCCGGTGACTACATCGTCGACGTGCTCAAAGGCAAGAAAGTCGCGGTCATCAACGACAAGGACACCTACGGCAAGGGCCTGGCTGACGCCACTGCTGCCCAGTTGACCAAGCGCGGCGTGAAGCCGGTACTCGAAGAAGGCCTGACCCGTGGCGAGAAAGACTTCAGCGCCCTGGTGACCAAGATCCGTGGCGTCGGTGCCGACGTCGTCTACTTCGGCGGCCTGCACCCGGAAGCCGGCCC
The DNA here is from genome assembly GCF_023509015.1 of Pseudomonas abieticivorans. Taxonomy (NCBI): domain Bacteria; kingdom Pseudomonadati; phylum Pseudomonadota; class Gammaproteobacteria; order Pseudomonadales; family Pseudomonadaceae; genus Pseudomonas; species Pseudomonas abieticivorans. Next base: position 1,943,272 of record NZ_CP094975.1, on the reverse strand, counting down.
ACTGGTTCGCCAACTGCGCGAGGCAGGCCTCAAGGACGTGAAGTTTATGTCCGATGATGGCGTGGTGACTGACGAGCTGGTAACCACCGCAGGTGGCGCACAATTCGTCGATGGCGTGTACATGACCTTCGGCGCCGACCCACGCCTGCTGCCAGACAGCAAGGCGGTGGTAGACCAGTTCCGCAAGTCCGGTTACGAGCCTGAAGGCTACACCCTGTACGCCTACGCCTCGATCCAGGCCCTGGCCGCAGGCTTCAACGGTGCCAAGTCCGACAAAGGCGAAGACGCCGCCAAATGGCTGAAGGCCAACCCTGTGAAAACCGTGATGGGCGAGAAGACCTGGGACGCCAAGGGCGACCTGAAAGTCTCCGACTACGTGGTTTACCAGTGGGACAAGACCGGCAAATACCACCAGTTGGAAAAACAGAAGTGACATGAAACAGGCCGGGCCGGCGCCACAAGCGCAGGCCTGGTCAAGCTGGGCTGAAGCCTTACTCGGGCCACGCCCGTCAGTTTTCTTACTACCGCTTCTACGTCGCGTGGGCAGGTCTGGCTTGCCCGCACGGTGCGGCTGTGCGGTCTCAGAAGTTCGTGAGCGTGCATGATGGATGGTATTTTCCTGCAACAAATGATCAACGGCCTGACCCTCGGTTCGGTCTACGGCCTGATCGCCATCGGCTACACCATGGTTTACGGCATCATCGGCATGATCAACTTCGCCCACGGCGACGTGTACATGATCTCTGCCTACCTCGCCGCCATCGGCCTGGCAGTCCTGTCGTTCTTCGGCGTTGAATCCTTCCCTTTCCTGATACTCGGCACACTGGCGTTCACCATCGTGGTGACCGGGGTCTACGGTTTTGTCATCGAGCGGGTGGCCTACAAGCCCCTGCGTAACTCCACCAGGCTGGCACCGCTGATCAGTGCCATCGGTATCTCGCTGATCCTGCAAAACTATGCACAGATCGCCCAAGGCCCCAACCAACAAGGCGTGCCCACGCTGCTGAGTGGTGGCTGGCGGTTCGATATCGGCACCGGCTTCGTGCAAATTACCTACACCAAAATGTTCATCCTGGTTGCGGCGTTCCTGGGCATGGGCGTGCTCACCTACATCATCAAGTACACCAAGCTGGGCCGGATGTGCCGCGCCACCCAGCAAGACCGCAAGATGGCCTCCATTCTGGGCATCAATACCGACCGGGTGATCTCCTACGTCTTCATCATCGGTGCCGCCATGGCCGCGCTGGCCGGCGTGCTGATCACGGTCAACTACGGCACCTTCGATTTCTACGCCGGTTTCATCATCGGCATCAAGGCCTTCACCGCCGCCGTACTGGGCGGGATCGGCTCGCTGCCGGGCGCCATGCTCGGCGGGTTGATCCTGGGGGTTGCCGAGTCGCAGTTCTCCGGGCTTATCAACTCTGACTACAAAGACGTGTTCAGCTTCGCCCTGCTGGTGCTGATTCTGATCTTCCGACCCCAAGGCCTGTTGGGTCGTCCACTCGTGGCGAAGGTATAAGTATGTCTGCTGCCATTAATAAACCGATTGAAATCAAAAAAAGCCTGATCGACGCAGTGATGGCCGGCTTGCTGGCACTGATCGTGTTCGGGCCGATCGTGGGCGTGGTGTTGCAGGGCTACAGCTTTAACCTGGAGCCCACTCGGGTGGCTTGGCTGGTGGCTGCGGTGATGCTGGGGCGGTTTCTGATCAGCCTGTTCCTGCAGACCTCCAAGGGCATTGCCCTGAGCCACGGCATGGAGCGCGGCGGTTCCGGCGTGCACGTGCTGGCGCCCGGCCACAAGTCGGCGCTGCGCTGGGTGATCCCGTTGATCATCGTGCTGGCGATCGTGTTCCCGGTGTTCGCCAACAAATATATCCTCACCATCGTCATCCTAGGTCTGGTCTACGTATTGCTGGGCTTGGGCCTGAACATCGTGGTGGGCCTGGCCGGCCTGCTCGACCTGGGTTACGTGGCGTTCTACGCCATCGGTGCCTACGGCCTGGCGCTGGGCTATCAATACCTGGGCCTGGGCTTCTGGTCGGCGCTGCCCTTGTCTGCCATCGCGGCGGCCTTGGCAGGGTGCATATTGGGCTTCCCGGTGTTGCGCATGCACGGCGACTACTTGGCCATCGTGACCTTGGGCTTTGGTGAAATCATTCGCCTGATCCTCAACAACTGGCTGTCGTTCACCGGTGGCCCGAATGGCGTGCCAGTGCCGTCGCCGACGTTCATGGGCCTGGAGTTCGGGCGCAAGGCGAAAGAGGGCGGGGTACCGATCCACGAGTTCCTGCACATCGACTACAACCCCAACCTCAAGTTCGTATTCATCTACGCGGTGCTGTTCCTGGTGGTGCTGGCCGTGCTGTACATCAAGCACCGGTTGACCCGCATGCCCATCGGACGCGCTTGGGAAGCACTGCGTGAAGACGAGATCGCCTGCCGCTCCATGGGCCTGAACCACGTGCTGGTCAAGCTCTCGGCGTTCACCCTGGGGGCCTCGACCGCAGGCCTTGCCGGTGTGTTTTTCGCCAGCTACCAAGGCTTCGTCAACCCCACCTCGTTCACCTTCTTCGAGTCGGCGCTGATCCTGGCCATCGTGGTGTTGGGCGGCATGGGTTCGACCGTGGGCGTGGTGATCGCAGCCTTCGTGCTCACCGTGGCCCCGGAACTGTTGCGCAGCTTTGCCGAATACCGCGTGTTGCTGTTTGGCTTCCTGATGGTGCTGATGATGATCTGGAAACCACGTGGCCTGATACGCATCAGCCGCACCGGCGTGGTCCCGCGTAAAGGAGTTGCGCCATGAGCGAAGAAATCGTTCTGTCGGTCGAGAACCTAATGATGCACTTCGGCGGGATCAAGGCCCTCAGCGATGTGAGCCTGAAGGTGCGTCGCAACTCGATCTTTGCTCTGATCGGCCCCAACGGCGCCGGCAAGACCACCGTGTTCAACTGCCTGACCGGCTTCTACAAAGCCACCGGCGGACGCATCGAGCTGTCCACGCGCGGCATCAAGACCAACGTGATTCAGTTATTGGGCGAGTCCTTCCAGGCCACCGATTTCGTCTCGCCAAAAAGCTTTGCCAGCCGCCTGTACTACAAGATGTTCGGCGGCACCCACCTGGTCAACCGCGCGGGTTTGGCGCGTACCTTCCAGAACATTCGCCTGTTCAAGGAAATGTCGGTGGTAGAGAACCTGCTGGTAGCCCAACACATGTGGGTCAACCGCAGCATGATCGCCGGCATCCTCAACACCAAGGGCTACCGCCAGGCCGAGAGCAATGCGCTGGACACCGCCTTCTACTGGCTGGAAGTGGTGGACCTGGTGGACTGCGCCAACCGCCTGGCCGGCGAATTGTCCTACGGCCAGCAACGGCGGCTGGAAATCGCCCGGGCCATGTGCACGCGGCCCCAGGTAATCTGCCTGGATGAACCGGCGGCAGGCCTCAACCCCCACGAAACCGAAGCGCTGAGCGGGATGATCCGCCTGCTGCGCGACGAACACGACATGACCATCGTGCTGATCGAGCACGACATGGGCATGGTGATGGGCATTTCCGACGATATTGTGGTGCTCGACCACGGCAACGTGATTGCCGCCGGTGGGCCGGAACAGATCCGCAACGATCCGAAAGTGATCGCGGCCTATCTGGGCGCTGATGAAGAGGAGTTGGTATGAGCAGTCCGATCCTCGAACTGAAAGACCTGGACGTGCATTACGGGCCTATCCAGGCCTTGAAAAAAGTCTCGATGCACATCAACGAAGGCGAGACCGTCAGCCTGATCGGCTCCAACGGCGCGGGCAAGTCCACGTTGCTGATGTCGATCTTCGGCCAGCCGCGCGCCAGTGGCGGGCAGATCGTCTACCGGGGCATCGACATCACCCAGAAGTCCTCCCACTATATTGCCAGCAACGGCATCGCCCAGTCGCCGGAAGGCCGCCGGGTGTTCCCTGACATGAGCGTGGAAGAGAACCTGATGATGGGCACCATCCCCATCGGCGACAAGCACGCCAGCGAAGACATGCAGCGCATGTTCGAACTGTTCCCCAGGCTTAAGGAGCGCCGCAACCAGCGCGCCATGACCATGTCGGGCGGCGAGCAGCAAATGCTCGCCATCGCCCGCGCCCTGATGAGCCGGCCCAAGCTGCTGCTGCTGGACGAGCCGTCGCTGGGCCTGGCGCCCATCGTGGTCAAACAGATCTTCAGCACCCTGCGCGAGCTGGCCAAGACCGGCATGACCATCTTCCTGGTGGAGCAGAATGCCAACCACGCGCTCAAGCTGTCGGACCGGGCGTACGTGATGGTCAACGGCGAGATCCGGCTGACGGGCACGGGCAAGGAGTTGCTGGTGAATGATGAGGTGAGGAACGCCTACCTCGGCGGGCACTGACGCCAGCGTGGTAAATCAACGCCTTGGCATGCAGATGCCAAGGCGTTTTTGTTTGCCCACAGGATTGTGGAAAACAAATTCGCGGTGCTCGCAAACTGCGACATAAAACCGCTGTAATTCATTGTTTTGTCATGAAATGAAGTTGTCCCCCGTTGCTGTGGAGGTGGCTGTGGGTAACATGGGTGTAGCTGGCTGAAAGCCTTTAGTTACGTGGCCTGTAGCCTTGTGGTTGTTTTTTGATCAAGCGTTTTCGGACGACCGGTGGGTCGCTTTGTCAACCCTTTTATCCACCGCGATATCGCCGCCGTGCCACCTGTCAAAGCCTGTGGATAACTCTGTGGGCAAGCTTTGGAAAGACCGCCCGAAGCGGCGTGGTTACTGGCCTCGCGCCATTGCCCGACAGTATGCTAAGTGTATCGATCTGCCATGTGTGCATGAGTGTGTCTATCGGGTCAAGCCAAAAACTTTTCAGAATGGCCTGAATGCCTTCATTCAAGGGGCTTGGCGTTGTGCGCAGTTGCCCCCGGATTCTGTGCAAGGGGCTGTGGATAAGGTGCGTATAGGTTGCGCCGGGCCAGCTGGGGCAAGGCTTAGCGGCCGGTGATCAGTTTTTGATCAGCGGTCTAAGTTGCTTGCCCACAGGCGTCACGGCGGGCATGCTTGGGGCAGACTTGCCCACTTTGGCCTTACCCTGGAGAACATGATGACTTCCACAGTGTTTATCACCGGCGCCACTTCCGGTTTTGGCGAGGCCTGTGCCCGTCGTTTTGCCGAGGCCGGCTGGTCGCTGGTGCTCACTGGGCGCCGTGAAGAGCGCCTGAGCGCGCTGGCGGCCGAGCTGTCCAAGCAGACCAAGGTGCACACCCTGGTGCTGGACGTGCGCGACCGCAAGGCCATGGAAGCCGCCATCGAGGGCCTGCCGCCCGAGTTCGCCAAGCTGCGCGGGCTAATCAACAACGCCGGCCTGGCCTTGGGCGTGGATCCGGCGCCCAAGTGCGACCTGGACGACTGGGATACCATGGTCGATACCAACGTTAAAGGCCTGATGTACAGCACCCGCCTGCTGCTGCCGCGCCTGATTGCCCACGGCAAGGGCGCGAGCATCGTCAACCTGGGGTCGGTGGCGGGTAACTACCCGTACCCAGGCAGCCACGTGTACGGCGCCACCAAGGCGTTCGTGAAGCAGTTCTCGCTGAACATCCGTTGCGACCTGCAGGGCACTGGCGTGCGCGTCACCAACCTTGAGCCCGGCCTGTGTGAAAGCGAGTTCTCGTTGGTACGCTTTGGTGGCGACCAGGCGCGTTATGACGCGACCTATGCCGGTGCCGACCCTATCCAGCCGCAGGACATTGCCGACACTATCTTCTGGATCATGAACACGCCGGCGCACATCAACGTCAACAGCCTGGAGCTGATGCCGGTGACGCAGTCGTGGAGCGGGTTTGCCATCGAGCGGCCGAACAAGGGCTGAGTTACTGACCGCTCCTACCGGCATACCCCATCACCCTGTAGGAGCGGATTGATCCGCGAACGCCATACTGAAGAGCATCAGACTCACCGCGCTGCTTTCTTCGCGGATAGATCCGCTCCTACCGGCATACTCATCACCCTGTAGGAGCGGATTGATCCGCGAAAGCCATACTGAAGAGCATAAGACTTACCGCGCTGCTTTCTTCGCGGATAAATCCGCTCCTACAGGGCTTGGGCCAAGCCCATGTAGCACGTCGCCAAGTGGTAGGGCGTGGTCGAAGGCATGTCCTTGCGGCTAACGGCCCCACTCGCATCCCGGCACTCATACCACCCACCCGAGTGCAGAAACCCCTCGCGCAAGGCTGCCAACTGCTCGGCCACACGCTGTTCGCTGCCTGGGCGCAGGGTCAGGGCGCGCAGGTATTCTGCCTGCGCCCAGATGCGCTGGGTGGCATCGCGCACGCTGCCATCCACTTCCAGCATCGACAGAACAGCGCCCTCGCGAACGCCGATCTGCTCGGCGTAGGCGAAGGAGCGATCCACCGCTTGATGCAAGGCATTGCCGCGTAGTAGGTCGGAAGATTCCAGCAAGTAGAACCACTCGAACTGATGGCCGGGTTCAAACCAGTTATCCACAGCCGTGCGTGGTTTTTCTAGCATCACGCCGTTGGCAGGTTCGATAAAGTGCGTGTGCATGGCTGTGCATAAGTCGTGCAAGGCCTGGGTCACGCGGGCGTCCTCACGCACTTGCACCGTGGCCAAAAAGGCTTCTGCCAAGTGCATCAAGGGATTTTGCAGGGCGCCGCTGCCCAGTGCCGACCAGTCTTGGCCCAGCGTGGCTTCATACAGGCCGTCATCCGTGGCGAAGCGTTCCAGCACCACGTTCAGGGCGGCGTTGAGCACTGACTCCACCAAGGGCTCGCGCACTTTGGCCCAGTAATGGGCACAGGCGAAGATAATGAAAGCGTGGGTGTACAGGTCTTTGCTGCGGTCCAGCGGTTCGCCCGCCGCATTGATGCTGTAGAACCAGCCGCCGTGCTCGGCGTCGTGAAAGTGCTGCTGCAGGGAGCGGAACAACGCTGCCGCTCGGGCTGGCGCGCCGGGTTGCTCGATCAGGCTGGAAAACAGGAACAACTGCCGCGCGCAGGCCATGGCCCGATAGCGTTGCACGGGCATGGGCCGCTGTTCGGGGTCCAGCGCTTCATAGGGCAGCGCCATGTCGGCGTTCCAGCCGGGGCCTTGCCATAGCGGCACGATGGTTTTCAGAAAGTGCTGGTGCACCGCCGAAAAGGCGTCAGACAGGTCAGGCATGGGTCAAGGTCGTCACGGCGGATAGGGCGTAGACGACAATGGTACCAGTTGAGCATGGCTCGCGGACAAATCCGCTCCGTGTGGGAGCGGATTCATCCGCCATGCTGGCGCTGCGAAATCAGGCCGCCAACATCCACGCACCCGCCATCGCCGACAACGCCCCCAGCGCCCGCACCAGCGGGGCCGCCGCCTGTGGCAGGAAGCGCACCACGCCATAGCCTATGGCGTGCAATGTCGCCGTTGCCGCCACGAAGCCGCCGGCAAACGCCCAAGGGCTGGACATGTCCGGCAGCTCCAGGCCATGGGCTACGCCGTGGAACAAGGCAAACAGAGCCGTGGCGGCAACCGCCAATGCCACCGGTGGGCGAACGGCCAGGGCCACGGCCAGGCCTAGCGCCAGCACCGAGGCGGCAATCGCGTTTTCCATCGCTGGCAGGTGCATGCCTTCAAAGCCCAGCACGCCGCCGATCAGCATGGTGCCGACGAAGGTGCACGGCAGGGCCCAGCGCGCGGCGCCTTTCTGCTGTGCAGCCCATAGGCCCACGGCGATCATGGCCAGCAGGTGGTCCATGCCGGTGAAGGGGTGGCTGATGCCGGCGAGCAGGCCGTTGTCACCGTGGCCAGGGTGGGCAAAGGCCAAGGCGGGGGTCAGCAGCAGGGCGGCGGCTGCCAGGAGTTTTTTCAGGGTCATTTGCAGGCTTCCTTATTGAATAATGTGCACGTACACACGCCTGTAGGAGCGGATTTATCCGCGAAAAGAACGCCGCGGTTTATCCGGTAGACCGTGGTGAGGCATTCGCGGATCAATCCGCTCCTACAGTGGGGTCAGGCCGCGGTCAGCAGGCCTTGGCGCTCGATGAAGGCGATGATGGCTTCAAGGCCCTGGCCGGTTTTCTGGTTGCTGAACACGAACGGCTTGTCCCCGCGCATGCGCTTGGTGTCGCTGTCCATCATTTCCAGTGACGCGCCTACCAGCGGCGCCAGGTCGATCTTGTTGATCACCAGCAGGTCAGACTTGCAGATGCCCGGGCCGCCCTTGCGCGGTAGTTTGTCGCCGGCTGATACGTCAATCACGTAGATGGTCAGGTCCGACAGTTCCGGGCTGAAGGTCGCCGACAGGTTGTCGCCGCCGGACTCCACCAGAATCAGGTCCAGGCCCGGGAAGCGGCGGTTGAGCTGGTCCACGGCTTCCAGGTTGATCGAGGCGTCTTCGCGAATGGCCGTGTGCGGGCAGCCGCCGGTTTCCACGCCGATGATGCGCTCGGGGGCCAAGGCTTCGTTGCGCACCAGAAAATCGGCGTCTTCGCGGGTATAGATGTCGTTGGTGACCACGGCCAGGTTGTAGCGTTCGCGCAGCGCCAGGCACAGGGCCAGGGTCAGCGCCGTCTTGCCGGAGCCGACCGGGCCGCCAATGCCGACGCGCAGGGGTTGGGTGTTCATCGTGTGTCTCTCCTAGGAACGGAACAGGCGGCTGTACTGGCGCTCATGGGCCATGCTCGCCAGGGACAGGCCAAACGCGGCGCTGCCGTAGTGGTGGGGGTCGAGTTGGGTAGCAATATGTTGGGCCTGCTGCAACATCGGCAGCATCTGGCTGGTCAGGCGCTGGGCAGCCTGCTGGCCCAGGGGCAGGGTTTTCATCAGCACGGCCAACTGGTTTTCAAGCCAGCTCCATAGCCATGCGGCCAAGGCGTCTTGCGGGCTGATGTCCCAGGCGCGAGCGGCCAGTGCCCAGCCCAAGGCCAGGTGCGGCTCCTCGATGGTTTTGAGGAACGCGCGCGCGGCGTCGTCCAGCTCGGGCAGGCCGTCGAGCAATTGTTTGAGTGAATAGCCCATCTGCCGGCTTTCCTGCAGCAGTTCGCGGGTTTCGCGGCTGGCGCGGTGTTCCTGGCAATGTTGCAGCAACAGCGGCCAGTCTTGCTCGGCGGCTGCCAGGCAATGGCCCAGCAGCAGGGGGGCTTCGAAACGGGCGAGGTTGAGCAGCAATTGGTCACCGATCCAACGCCGCGCGCCCTCGGCGTCCTTGACCGTGCCTTGCTCCACTGCCATCTCCAGGCCTTGGGAATAGCTGTAGCCGCCAATCGGCAACTGCGGGCTGGCCAGGCGCAACAGCGCCCAGGCGCGATTCACGTGCGCACGCCGAACTGGTGGAGTTTGGGCGCGTAGTTGTAGGCCTCTTCGCCATGACGGGAATGGTGATGGCCGCCGCCGTAGGCGCCATGTTCTGGCTGGAACGGCGCTTCGATGGCCTCGGCGCTGGCGCCCAGCTGTTCGAGCATGGCCTTGAGTACGTAGTCATCGAGCAGGCGCAGCCAGCCGTCACCCACCTGCAGCGCCACATGGCGATTGCCCAGGTGATAGGCGGCACGGGTCAGCTCGAAGGCATTGCTGCAGGTGACGTGAAGCAAGGCTTCGGGGCGGGCGCAGACGCGCACGATACGGCCGTCTTCGGCCTCCAGGAATTCACCGTCATGCAGCGGCGGTTGGCCGCGTTCCAGGAACAGCCCGACGTCTTCGCCCTCGGCACTAAAACAGCGCAAGCGGCTTTTGCTGCGAGCTTCGAAATTAAGGTGTAACTCGGCCGACCAGTCAGGTTTTGGCGCGGTTCTGCGGTGGATCACCAGCATGAGTGGGCTTCCGGCTAATAGCGATGGCTATTGCAGAGCAAGTGTCTTGCCAATTGAGGCAAGCCACCAAATTAGCCATCACGCTTGAAGATAGGGCGCAGAAATGAATCGTTACAGTGCAATAGGAGTGTAGTTGCACCAAAATGTAACATTCATGAAGATTCGCTCAGCCCCTGCCAGTGCTTGGCGCCGACGAAGATGAAGCGCAGTTGCTGGGTGATCTTGGCTTGCGGAGAGAGATGCTCGGGCAGTGGGGCGTCGGGCGAGTCGATCAGCTCGGGCAGGGTGGCAAACACGGTCTTGACCACAAGGTCAGCCATTACTGCCAGGGCGGCGCTGTCCAGGTGCTGCCACTTGGGCATTGTGTTGAGGTCGGCGGCCAGGTCCGAGCTGATGCCATCGCGCAGGCACGCGATGGCCTGGCGCACGGGGTGCGAACCGCCATATTGCTCACGAGCCAGAAACAGGAACTGCGCACGGTTGGCGGTGACCACGTCGAGAAAGATGCGCACCGAAGCGTCGGTGATGCCGCCCAGTTCGAATTCGTTGTGGCGTACCAGGCGAATAGTTTCACGAAAGGTTTCGCCCACTTCGCTGACCAGCGCCAGGCCGAGTTGGTCCATATCGCTGAAATGGCGATAGAAACCGGTAGGGACGATGCCAGCCGTCTTGGCCACTTCGCGCAGGCTGATGCTGCCGAAGCCGCGGCCAGACTCCATCAAATGCCGGGCGGCATCCAGGAGGGCGTGGCGGGTCTGCTGTTTTTGTTCGGCGCGGGGGAGCATGGGGCGGCTGATTTCTCAGGAGGGCAGCGCAGCACTCTAACAAATCACCGAAAAAATCAAAGCCCGGTGCGGGGACCGGGCTTTTTTCAGGGCCATCATGGATCAGACTGCGCGGTTGAGGGTGCGATCGGAACCGTCTTGAGCAACGCGGTTCAGGGTGCGATCGGAACCGTCTTGAGCAACGCGGTTCAGGGTGCGATCGGAGCCGTCTTGGGCCACGCGGTTGAGGGTACGATCGGAACCGTCTTGGGCAACGCGGTTGAGGGTGCGATCGGAACCGTCTTGGGCAACGCGGTTCAGGGTGCGATCGGAGCCGTCTTGGGCCACGCGGTTGAGGGTGCGATCGGAACCGTCTTGGGCAACGCGGTTCAGGGTGCGATCGGAACCGTCTTGGGCCACGCGGTTCAGGGTGCGATCGGAACCGTCTTGGGCCACGCGGTTCAGGGTACGGTCAGAGCCATCCTGAGCGACGGTGATTACGGCAGCGCTTGGAGCAACCTGTGCGGAAGGCTGGGTGGCGGCGAAAGCGTTGGCAGCCAGAATGGACAGGGTCAGGGTAAGCAGCAATTGGCGTTTCATGGTTGGGCGCTCCTTTGGAGGGCTGGAAAGTGGGTACAGAGCCAATGCTACTCCTGAGAATTAGATATAAAAGTTTATAAACGTAATGTTAACAATCAACCAAATTGATTGTTCAGTGCGAGCCTTCTAAATCAACGGTTTAGCGGGGGGCTTTATGCACTGGTGCAGGGAACGGCACCGTCTGGGTGCGCCTTCTTCGAGCATCGAATCGATGAAAGTGATGGCTAATTTGCGATTCGGTTAAACCCCACTGGCTTTTGTCAGTCCTAAGCTTTAAGCCTTTACCCGCCGCCCAAGCTTGCGCGCGGGCTGTCATTTGGAGATCAGTGCATGACGCGCACCCGTAAAATCCTCGCCTGGACCTTGGGCAGCCTGGTTGTCGTGATTGCCGTGCTGGTGGTGGTCATCGCGACGTTCGACTGGAACAGGGTAAAACCCACCCTTAATGCCAAGGTGTCCGAAGCGCTGCACCGACCGTTCGCCATCAATGGCAACCTGGCCGTGCTATGGGCCCGGGAGCCCGAAGAGGGCGGATGGCGGGCCTGGGTGCCGTGGCCGCACTTTGTCGCCGAAGACCTCAGCCTGGGTAACCCGGACTGGTCCAAGGAGCGGCAAATGGTCGGCCTGAAGAAGGTGGAGTTCCGCCTGTCGCCGCTGCCCCTGATCGCCCAGCGCATTGTTATCCCGCGTATCGACCTGACCGAGCCTGATGCCAAGCTGCAGCGCCTGGCCGATGGCCGCGCCAACTGGACGTTCGACTTCGGGCCCAAGGATGAGAACGCCGAGCCCTCCAAGTGGGTGATGGACATTGGCGCCATCGGTTTCGACAAGGGCCACGTGACCTATAACGACGCCATCGTGAAGGCTGACATGGACGTGCTGATCGATCCGCTGGGCAAACCCATCCCGTTCAGCGACATCGTCGGCAGCGGTGCGGCTAAAAAGGTCAGTGATAAAGGCGCCTCCGCGCAGGACTATGCCTTTGGCTTCAAGGCCAAGGGCAAATACAAGGACCAGCCGGTCAACGGCACCGGCAAAATCGGCGGTCTGCTGGCCCTGCAGGATGAAAGCAAGCCCTTCCCGGTGCAGGTGGACGTGCGGGTCGGCGATACCAGCATCGCCGTCGCCGGCACCCTGACCGACCCGCGCAATCTTGGCGCCCTGGACTTGCGCCTGCGCCTGGCCGGGCAGAGCCTGGGCCACCTGTACCCGCTGACCGGCGTTACCCTGCCAGACTCCCCGCCGTATTCCACCGACGGCCACCTGATCGCCAAGCTGCACGACCCCGCGGGCGCCAACTTCAAATACGAGGCGTTCAACGGCAAGATCGGCGACAGCGATATCCACGGCGACCTGGGCTTCGTTGCCAGCCAGCCACGGCCCAAGTTGAGCGGCGCGTTGGTGTCCAACCAGCTGTTGTTCAAGGACCTGGCGCCGCTGATCGGCGCAGACTCCAAAACCGAACAGAAGGCCCGTGGCGCCGACACCGTGCAGCCCACCGGCAAGGTGCTGCCCGTGGAGGAGTTCAAGACCGAGCGCTGGCGCACCATGGACGCTGATGTCGAGTTCACCGGCAAGCGCATCGTGCACAGTGAGAAGCTACCGTTCACCGACCTTTATACCCACCTGATCCTGGACGATGGCAACCTGCGCCTGGAGCCGCTGCGCTTTGGCGTTGCCGGCGGCAAACTGGACGCGCGCATCGGCCTGAACGGGCGCACCACGCCGCTGCAAGGCAAGGCCGAGCTGACCGCGCGCAACTTCAAACTCAAGCAGTTGTTCCCGACTTTCGAGCCCATGAAGACCAGCTTTGGTGAGCTCAATGGCGATGCCGACATCACCGGTACCGGTAATTCAGTTTCGGCCCTGCTGGGCACGGCCAATGGCAACTTGAAGATGCTGGTCAACGACGGCGCGATCAGCCGCGATTTGATGGAGATTGCCGGTTTGAACGTGGGTAATTATTTGGTTGGCAAGATCTTTGGCGACAAAGAAGTGAAGATCAACTGCGCGGCGGCAGACCTGGGCATCAAGGATGGCCTGGCCAGTACGCGGCTGTTTGTGTTCGATACCGAGAACGCGATCATTTATATCGACGGCAACACCAACTTCAAGACCGAGGCGCTGGACTTCAAAGTCACGCCAGAGTCCAAGGGCTTCCGCCTGCTGTCGCTGCGTTCGCCGCTTTATGTGCGCGGTACTTATGCCAAGCCGAGTGCGGGCGTGCAGGCAGTGCCGTTGATGCTGCGCGGCGCCGGGATGGTCGCGTTGGGCGTGGTGGCCGGGCCTGCTGCAGGCTTGCTGGCGTTGGTGGCGCCCAGCGGCGGGGAGCCTAACCAGTGCACGCCGTTGCTTGAGCAGATGAAGGCTGGGAAGGCGCCGAAGACCGTGCAGGCGACCAAGGGGTGACAGATAAATCGAGTCGTCGGGTTCGCGGATGAATCCGCTCCTGCATGGGATTGGGTTGCCAATTCATTCGTGAACAGCGCCCACAAAAAAACCAGGCACACCGCCTGGTTTTTTCATCCCGCTCTAAATATCAAATCCCTTCGAGCAAATCCGCCATGTCATCGGCGTGCTCTTCTTCCTGGGCCAGGATGTCTTCGAAGATGCGACGAGTCGTCGGGTCTTTCTCGCCAATGAACTGAATGATCTCGCGATAGCTGTCGATGGCGATACGCTCGGCCACCAGGTCTTCGAAGATCATTTCCTTGAGGGTGTTGCCCGCCACGTATTGGGCGTGGGAGTTCTTGCTCAGGGTATCGGGATTGAACTCCGGTTCGCCGCCCAGTTGCACGATGCGCTCGGCCAGTTTGTCGGCGTGCTCGGCTTCTTGCCCGGCGTGTTCCAGGAACTCGGCCGCAGCCACGCTGGCCTTGATGCCCTTGGCCATGTAGTAGTGGCGTTTGTAGCGCAGCACGCAGACCAGCTCCGTGGCCAGCGAGCCATTGAGCAGGCGCAGGATTTCTTCGCGGTCGGCGTGGTAGCCCTCGGTCACCGCGCCGTCTTCGACGTTTTGGCGCGCGCGTTGGCGCAGGGTGCTGATATCGGTCAGTTGAACGTTGCTCATCACAATCTCCAGGCTAATACGGTAAGTGGCTCGTCGCGCTCTATCTGCGCCCCAGCATCAGGGCGCCCGGCGTGATCGCTACTAAAGGTGTGAGTAGTCGCGGTGCAGAAAAGTTTTATGCCGTTGGGCATCAAGGCATCGACTTCTCGTTGACCTTGCGCTGCTCGCAGGTCATGAAGCCCTTGGTGTCGACATGGCCGCCGCTGTCGAAGCTCACGTAATAGGCTTGCTGCTTGCCGTCGCGGTTCAATACGTAGTTATTGCAGGTGCCGTGCACCGAATTGGCGGTGCCGTCGACCACCGAAGAGGGTGAGCCGCCGATGGCGATGACCTGTTGCATGGTCATGCCGGTTTCCACTTGCTTGACCAGCGGTTCGTTGCGGTAGGTGACGAAGTCCACCGGGTTTTCCGCTTTGGTTGCACAGCCGGTGACCGATGCCACTACACACAGGGCTGCCAGGGTTCGCTTGTACATAGTGTCGCTCCTTCGAATGGGCCAGGGTTGAGCCCCGTATTCATAGGAACCCCTTGGCAGGCCAGTAGTTCGATATCAGTGCGCTAGTATTCAAGCTTCGCCTCACTGCAAGGACGTCACGCCATGTCGCAGCCCTTTGCCACTCGCTACCCCTTGGTTTTCGTCCCCGGCATGCTCGGCTTTGTGCGGATGCTGCTGTACCCGTACTGGTTCGGCATTCTCAAGGCCCTGCGCAAGGGCGGCGCCACGGCGATTGCCGTGCAGGTCTCGCCCATCAACGCCACCGAAGTGCGCGGCGAGCAGTTGTTGTTGATCATCGAGCGTATCCGCCGCGAAACCGGTGCCGACAAGGTCAACCTGTTCGGCCATAGCCAGGGCGCCCTGACAGCGCGCTATGCGGCGGCCAAACGGCCGGACTGGGTCGCTTCGGTGACCTCGGTAGCCGGCCCCAACCACGGTTCGGAGCTGGCCGACTACCTGGAAAGCCACTACCCCCACGGCACGGCGCGGGGGCGCTTGCTCAAGGCCGTGCTTCACGCGCTGGCGCACCTGATGGGCTGGCTGGAGACCGGCTGGCGTGGGCCGAGCTTGCCGATCGATGTGCACGCCTCGCACTTGTCGCTCACGTGCGCCGGCGTCGCCCGCTTCAACCTGCAGTACCCGCAGGGCATTCCACTGACTTGGGGCGGCCAGGGTGAACCGCTGGTCAATGGCGTGCGCTACTACTCCTGGTCGGGGGTGTTGCAAGACCGGCGTAGCAATGAGGGCGGCAACCGGTTGGACGGCACCCATGTCAGTTGCCGGCTGTTCGCCAAGACCTTCGTGCGCGAGGCGGGTTATTGCGATGGCATGGTGGGCCGCTACAGCTCGCACCTGGGGCAGGTGATCGGTGACGATTACCCGATGGACCACTTTGACATCGTCAACCAATCCCTGGGGCTGGTGGGCAAGGGCGCCGAGCCTGTCCGGCTGTTCACCGAACAGGCTGCCCGGCTCAAGGCTGCCGGGCTTTGACCAGCGGGGTTTTCCAGCGCTCGGCCAGCACCACGCCAGCTAGGGTCATCAGGCCGCCGACCAGGTGGTACAGCGCCAATTGTTCGTGCAGCGCCATGGCTGCGATCAACGCGGTGATCAACGGCAACAGGTTGAAAAACAGCGTGGTGCGGCTTGGCCCCAGGCGGCTGACGGCCTGCATCCACGCCAGTGGCGCAAGCATCGAGGCCAGCAGGCAGGCATACAGCACCAAACCGATGTTGTTCAGGCCCAGGCCCACCTTGGGCGACACCAGGTACAGCGGGAACAGCACGACAATGGCCACCAACACCTGCAAATACAGCAATTGCAGCGGTGGCAGGCGCAGCTGCCACTTTTTCAGCAGCGTGCTGTACACCGCGTAGGCCAGCGTTGCGATCAGCATCATGCCGTCGCCACGGTTCAGGCCATGGTCCAGCAGCACGGCCAGGCTGCCCGCCGAAACCACCACCAGCACACCGGCCAGCGACACCACCGCACCCACCAGGGCGCCGGCCGTGAGCCGCTGGCCCAGGCTGACAATGGCCAGCGCCAGGGCCATCAATGGCATCAACGACAGAATGATGCCCATGTTGGTGGCGGTGGTCAGTGAGGCGGCAAAGTACGCCAGGCTCTGGTACACCGCCATGCCCAGCACGCCCAGGATGAAGATCTTGCCCAGGTTGGGGCGGATCACTGCCCAATTCGCCAACACCGGCCGCAGCATGAATGGGGTGAACAACAGTCCCGCCAGTAGCCAGCGATAGAAGCCGATTTCGGCCGGGAAGATCGCGCCGACCGCGAGTTTGTTGATAACGGTATTGCCCGCCCAGATCAGGATGGCCAATAACGGAAACGCATATTGCATGAGCACATTCACATCAGTTTCAAAAAGCGATTATCCGCTTTTAAGCCTGCGGTGGAATGTAAAAAAGTTTGTCTACACTCATGGCAAGGCCGTGCGGACCTGCGCGGCGACCAGGAGAACACTCCATGAAGATGCTGCACGTACCCTTGCTGGTGGTGGGTTTGCTGCTTTGTTCGCAAGGCTTCGCGGCCACTGCGCAACAGAACAAGATGACCACCTGCAACGCCGACGCCACGGCCAAGAGCCTGAAGGGCGATGAACGCAAGGCCTACATGAGCACCTGCCTCAAGGCCGCGCCGCCTGCAGCGGCCGCGACGGGCACGCCGCAGCAGGAGAAAATGAAAGCCTGCAACAAGACCGCCGGCGACCAGACGCTAAAGGGCGACGCGCGCAAAACCTTTATGAGCGACTGCCTCAAGAAAAAATAGTCGTCGCCGCTACCAGTGGGTAACCGAGTTGCCCACTGGCCCTGCCTGACGAACGCTGGCAGACTGCCTGTCCTTTCGTGTCGTTCGTGTTCGAGGCTGTATGCCAACGTTTTCCCAGCGTCATGTGGTGTGGGCCAGTCTGATCCTGGTGTTTGGTGGGTTGCTGCTGGTCATGCCGCTGCGTTTGCTGCCCAGCCTGTTGGCCGGCCTGCTGGTGTTCGAGTTGGTCAACATGCTCACCCCGCAGTTGCAGCGACTTATCGCCGGCCCCCGTGCCCGGTGGGTCGCCGTGGCGCTGCTGGGCACCTTCGTGGTCAGCCTGCTGGCAGTGATTTTTGCCCTGGCCATTAGCTTTTTGATGCACGAGGCCGAGAACCCGGGGGCGTTCCTGGACAAGTTCATGGGCGTGCTCAACCGCGCACGGGCCCAACTGCCACCTTCCATCGATGCCTACCTGCCGGCCAACGCGCTGGAGTTCCGCACCGCCCTGGGCGATTGGGTGAGCAAGCACCTGGCTGACCTGCAACTGGTGGGCAAGGACGCGGTACACACCTTCGTGACCCTGCTGATCGGCATGGTGCTGGGCGCCATCGTGGCGCTTAACCGCATTCCACCTGGCGCCGACCACAAGCCCCTGGCCGGAGCACTGCTGGTGCGCATGACCCTGCTGGTGCAGGCGTTTCGCAACATTGTCTTCGCCCAGATCAAGATCGCCGCGCTGAACACCCTGTTCACCTCGGTGTTCCTGCTGATCATCCTGCCGCTGTGCGGGATCAAGCTGCCACTGACCAAGACCATGGTGGTACTGACCTTCATCCTCGGCCTGCTGCCGGTGATCGGCAACCTGATGTCCAACACGCTGATCACCATCATCGGCTTGTCGGTGTCGATCTGGGTGGCGGCGGCAGCGCTGGGTTGGCTGATCTTGATTCACAAGGTCGAGTATTTCCTCAACGCCAAGATCGTCGGCGGGCAGATCAGTGCCAAATCGTGGGAGCTGTTGTTGGCGATGCTGATCTTTGAGGCAGCGTTCGGGCTACCGGGGGTGGTGGCGGGGCCGATTTACTATGCGTATCTGAAAAGCGAACTGCGCCGCGCCGAGCTGGTGTAAATGCCTGTAGGGGCGGATTTACCCGCGAAAAGCGTGCCACGGTACGTCTGAACCACCCCGGCGGTCTTTTCGCGGATAAACCCGCTCCTGCAGGGCGTCAGCCGTAGCGCTTGCGCGCTTCGATCGCCAGCCCGCTGCCGATACTGCCAAAGATATTGCCTTCCACGTGCCGCGCATTGGGCAGCATCGCCGCCACGCTGTTGCGCAGTGCCGGGATGCCGCTTGAACCACCGGTGAAGAACACCGTGTCCACCTGCTCCACGGCTACGCCGGCCTTGTTCAGCAATTCGCTGACACTGCCGCGCACCCGCTGCAGTAGGCTGTCGATGGCGCTTTCGAACAGTTCGCGGCTCAGGTCCACGCTCAGGCCCGGTTCGATGCGGTCCAGCGGCACCAGGCGGCTTTGTTCGTGGGTGAGCTGGATCTTGGTTTCTTCCATTTCCATGGCCAGCCAGTGCCCGGCGCGCTGCTCGATCAGCTTGAACAGGCGGTCGATGCCGTCGGTGTCCTGGATGTCGTAACGCATGCTGCCCAGCGACAGCTGGGACTTTTGCGAGTACACCGAGTTGATGGTGTGCCAGGTCGCCAGGTTCATGTGGTGGCTGGTGGGCATGTAGGCGCCGCTTTTCATGCGGCTGCCGTAGCCGAACAGCGGCATGGCACCTTGCAGGCTCAGTTGCTTGTCAAAGTCGGTACCGCCGATGTGCACGCCGCCGGTGGCCAGGATGTCATCGTGGCGGTTATCGACAAAGCGCCGTTCCGGGGCCAGGCGCACCAGCGAGAAGTCCGAAGTACCCCCGCCGATGTCGACGATCAGTACCAGCTCTTCGCGTTCGATGGTGGACTCGTAGTCGAAGGCGGCGGCGATCGGTTCGTATTGAAACGAGACTTCCTTGAAGCCGATCTTTTTCGCCACCTCTTCCAGGGTGTCCTGAGCTTCCTGGTCGGCGGCGGCATCGTCATCGACGAAATGCACCGGGCGGCCCAGCACCACTTCGTCGAACGCGCGGCCGGCGTTGTCTTCGGCGCGCTTTTTCAGTTCGCCGATGAACATCCCCAGCAAGTCCTTGAACGGCAGGGCAGTGCCCAGCACGCTGGTATCGTGCTTGATCAGCTTGGAGCCCAGCAGGCTTTTGAGCGAGCGCATCAGGCGCCCTTCGTAGCCTTCCAGGTACTCGTGCAGGGCCAGGCGGCCGTACACCGGGCGGCGCTCCTCGATGTTGAAGAACACCACCGATGGCAGGGTGATCTTGCCGTCCTCCAGGGCGATCAGCGACTCGACACCCGGCCGGTGCCAGCCGACGGTGGAGTTGGACGTACCGAAGTCGATGCCGCAAGCGCGGGCTGGAGAATCGTTTTTCATGTCTTTCAGGTTCTGTTTAAAAAACGGCCGCGCAGTGTATGCCAGTGGCAGACAGAAGCAAGGGCGATAAAGGGTTTAATTACGCGCGCCATGGCCTTGAAAGCGCAAGGCGCACCCCCAATCTTCTGCTCATCCTTCGTGGCCGCCTTCTATACTCCCTCATCCAGAGGGCTGCGCGGCCGATAAACTTCCACCGCGCCGCCGAGTCTGAAGGTTGAGACCGACCGCGCGATCTCGAACATTGGATGGTGATCCTTAGATGGACTTCAAAGATTATTACAAGATTTTGGGCGTAGAGCCGACGGCGGACGAGAAAGAGATCAAGACCGCCTATCGCAAGCTCGCGCGCAAATATCACCCCGACGTGAGCAAGGAAAAGGACGCCGAGGACAAATTCAAAGAGGCCAGCGAGGCCTACGAAGCGCTGCACAACCCGGAAAAAC
Organism: Pseudomonas abieticivorans; assembly: GCF_023509015.1. Classification (NCBI taxonomy): domain Bacteria; kingdom Pseudomonadati; phylum Pseudomonadota; class Gammaproteobacteria; order Pseudomonadales; family Pseudomonadaceae; genus Pseudomonas; species Pseudomonas abieticivorans. Next base: position 1,923,344 of record NZ_CP094975.1, on the reverse strand, counting down.
GTGCCGAATACGACGAACTGCGCAAATACGGCCAACATGGCCGGCCGTTCCAGGGCCCACCGGGCTGGCAGGGCCGCGGTGGCGGCGGTTTCGAAGAAAGCGGTGGCGACTTCTCGGACTTTTTCAGCTCCATCTTCGGCTCGGCCGGGCGTGGCGGCAATGGCAACCCCTTTGGTGGTGGCCAACAACGCAGTGCCGGAAGGCGAGGGCAGGACGTGGAAATGGAACTGGCGGTTTTCCTTGAGGAAACCCTGTCGAGCGAATCAAAGCAGATCAGCTTCCAGATCCCGCAGCACAACGGCCGGGGCCAGCATACCGGCGATACCACCAAAACCCTGAACGTGAAGATTCCCGCCGGGGTGACCGACGGCGAACGCATCCGCCTCAAGGGCCAGGGCGCGCCGGGCGTGGGTGGTGGCGCCAATGGCGACCTGTACCTGATCATCCGTTTGGCACCGCACCCGCAATTCGATGTCGAAGGCCATGACCTGATCATCACCGTGCCGCTGGCACCGTGGGAAGCGGCGCTGGGCACCAAGGTAGCGGTGCCGACCCTGACTGGGCGCATCAACCTGACCATCCGCCCCGACAGCAACAGCGGCCAGCGCCTGCGCGTCAAAGGCAACGGCTTGCTCGACAAGCAAGGCCAACGGGGTGACCTGTACGCACAACTGAAAGTGGTGATGCCGCCCAGCGCTGACGAAGCGACCCGCGAGCTGTGGACTAAACTGGCGGAACAGGCGGCATTCGACCCGCGAGCACACTGGAGCCGTTAACGATGCACAGTACCCTGCTGGTTCAACTGGACATGAAAACCTTCTGTCAGGCGACCGACATGTCGGCGGCCTACGTGATCGAAATCGTCGAGCACGGCATTCTTGAACCACAGGGGCGAACGCCGGATGACTGGCTGTTCGACGACCGTGCACCGGTCATCGCCAGGCGCGCGGCCAAGCTGCACAACGACCTGGAGCTGGAGTGGGAAGGGGTGGCACTGGCCCTGGAGTTGCTGGAAGAGGTGCAGCAGCTGCGCGCTGAGAATTCGATGTTGCGCCAGCGCTTAGGGCGGTTCGTGAAAAATTGAGGGGCCGCTTCGCGGATGAATCCGCTCCTGTGGGAACGGATTTGTCCGCGAAGAACACACCAAGGTCTAGAACAGGAAATACCGCTGCGCCATCGGCAACGTCTCGGCCGGCTCGCACCACAACAACACCCCATCGGCTTTCACCTGGTAGGTCTGCGGGTCTACCTCGATGTCCGGCAGGTAATCGTTGTGGATCAGGTCGGTTTTCTTCACGTCACGACAGCCTTTCACCACGCCGATTTTCTTTTTCAGGCCCAGCGCTTCCGGCACGCCGGCGTCCATGGCTGCCTGGCTGATAAAGGTGATGCTGGTGGCATGGCGAGAGCCGCCGTAGCTGGCGAACATAGGGCGGTAGTGCACCGGCTGCGGGGTGGGGATCGAGGCGTTGGCGTCGCCCATCAGGCTGGCCGCGATGGCGCCGCCCTTGAGGATCAGCGTGGGTTTCACGCCAAAGAACGCCGGGCGCCACAGCACCAGGTCGGCCCACTTGCCCACCTCGATGGAGCCCACTTCATGGCTGATGCCGTGCGTGATTGCCGGGTTGATGGTGTATTTGGCGATGTAGCGCTTGGCGCGGAAGTTGTCGTTGCCTTCGCCGTCGCCCGGCAGCGCACCGCGTTGTTTTTTCATCTTGTCGGCCGTCTGCCAGGTACGCGTGATCACTTCGCCCACGCGGCCCATGGCCTGGCTGTCGGAGCTGATCATCGAGAACGCGCCCAGGTCGTGCAGGATGTCTTCGGCGGCGATGGTTTCACGGCGGATGCGGCTTTCGGCGAAGGCCACGTCCTCGGCGATGCTGGGGTCCAGGTGATGGCACACCATCAGCATGTCCAGGTGTTCGTCGATGGTGTTGCGGGTGAATGGCCGCGTCGGGTTGGTGGAGCTGGGCAGCACGTTGGCAAAGCCGCACGCCTTGATGATGTCGGGCGCGTGGCCGCCACCGGCACCTTCGGTGTGGTAGGTGTGGATGGTGCGGCCCTTGAACGCGCCCAGGGTGGTTTCGACGAAGCCTGACTCGTTCAGTGTGTCGGAGTGGATGGCCACCTGCACGTCGTACAAGTCAGCCACGTTCAGGCAGTTGTCGATTGCCGCTGGCGTGGTGCCCCAGTCTTCGTGCAACTTCAAGCCGATGGCGCCGGCTTTGACCTGCTCGATCAACGGTTCCGGCAGGCTGGCGTTGCCCTTGCCGGTGAAGCCGATGTTCATCGGGAACGAGTCCGCGGCCTGCAGCATGCGCGCCATGTGCCACGGGCCCGAGGTGCAGGTGGTGGCGTTGGTGCCGGTAGCAGGGCCGGTGCCGCCACCGATCATGGTGGTGACGCCGCTCATCAGTGCTTCTTCGATCTGCTGCGGGCAGATGAAGTGGATGTGGGTGTCGATGCCGCCGGCAGTCAGGATCATGCCTTCGCCAGCGATCACTTCGGTACTGGCGCCGATGGCGATGGTCACGTCGGGTTGGATGTCCGGGTTGCCGGCCTTGCCGATGGCGGCGATGCGCCCGTCTTTCAGGCCCACGTCGGCCTTGACGATGCCCCAGTGGTCAATGATCAGGGCGTTGGTGATCAACGTGTCGACCACCTCGGCGGCGAGCAGTTGGCCTTGGCCCATGCCATCGCGGATCACTTTGCCGCCGCCGAATTTCACTTCTTCGCCGTAGGTGGTGAAATCTTTTTCGACTTCGATCCACAGCTCGGTGTCGGCCAGGCGGACCTTGTCACCAACGGTGGGGCCGAACATGTCCGCGTAGGCTTGTCTGGAAATCTTCATGGTGCTTCCTTGGTGCAAATCGTTTTAGTCCGTGGTGCCTGGTTCGCGGATTTATCCGCGAAGGGGCCCTCACAGATCACCCATTATCCTGCCGGCAAACCCGAACACCCGGCGCAGCCCGGCCAGGTCCACCAGCTCCACTTCGCGGCTTTGCCCCGGCTCGAAGCGCACGGCGGTGCCTGCGGGTATGTTCAGGCGCATGCCGCGGCTGGCGGCGCGGTCGAAGCTGAGGGCGTCGTTGGTTTCGAAAAAATGGTAGTGGGAGCCGACCTGGATCGGCCGGTCGCCGCTGTTGGCGACCGTCAGGCTGATGGTGCGGCGGCCGGCGTTGATTTCGATTTCGCCGGGCTTGATCTGGTATTGGCCAGGGATCATGCGAGCAATCCTTAAAGGGTCTTGTAGAAAAAAGCGGTGGCGGTGTATTCGCCATCCGGGCGGCAGGCGAAGCCCGGCATCTGCCCGGCGCGCTTGTAGCCTTGGGACAGGTAGAACGCTTCGGCCGGTGAGCCGGCCTCGGTGTCCAGGTGCAGCAGGCCGCGGCTGTTTTGCCGGGCGGCCACTTCCACCGCCTGCATCAATTGTTGGCCCATGCCGCGGCGTTGAGCGTCTTCACGCACCATCAGCTTTTGCACCTCGGCGCGGTTCAGGCCGTTGGCGCGCTTGCAGTACACCAGTTGCGCGCTGGCCAGCACCTGCTCGTCCTTGACCACCGCCCAGAGCACCAGGTCGTTGATGGCAATGCGGGCTTTCACTTCGTCCAGGTAGGTGTTGGCCTCATGGGCGTCCAAGTCGGCCATGAAGCCCAACGACGCGCCCTGTCGCACGGCATCGAGCAGTAGCTCGACCAGCCCCTGGCGGTAATGCGCAAAGCTCTCAACGGTGACGCGACGCAACTGGGCGGCATTCATGGCGGCTTACTCCACGGGAGTCGGGGAAGGTTCGGCGCCCGGGTTCAAGATCAGTTGCATGAAGGTCAGGTCCAGCCAGCGACCGAACTTGCTGCCCACTTGCGGCATCTGCCCCGTGATCGTGAAACCGAGTCGTTCATGCAGACGGATGGAGGCTGTGTTGCCACTTTCGATGGCAGCCACCATCACGTGTTTGTCGCAGCTGCGCGCGCGTTCGATCAGTGTTTGCATCAGCATCGGGCCTAGGCCGTTGCCGCGCTGGTCGTTGCGCACGTAGACCGAGTGTTCGACGGTCTGGCGAAAACCCTGGAAAGGACGCCAGTCACCAAATGAAGCGTAGCCCAGCACGGCGTCGCTGGCGTCGACAATCACCAGGATCGGGTAGTGCTGGCTTTGCCGGGCGGCGTACCAGGCCTGGCGATTACCCAGGTCCACGGGTTGTTCGTTCCAGATGGCAGTGGTGTTGGCCACGGCGTCGTTGTAGATGTCGCGGATCCCCGGCAAGTCGTTGTGCACGGCATCACGGATGCGGTAAGTCATGCGCAGGCCTCAGGCGATGGGTTGGTGCACGGTGACCAGCTTGGTGCCGTCCGGGAAGGTGGCCTCCACCTGGATCTCCGGGATCATTTCCGGGATGCCATCCATCACCTGCTCGCGGCTGAGCAAGGTGGTGCCGTAGTGCATCAGCTCGGCGACGGTCTGGCCGTCGCGGGCGCCTTCCAAAAGGGCTGCGGAGATGTAGGCCATGGCCTCTGGGTAATTGAGTTTCACACCGCGCGCCAGGCGCCGTTCGGCAACCAGGCCGGCAGTGAAAATCAGCATCTTGTCTTTTTCGCGGGGCGTCAGGTCCATTGCGTGTCCATTCGGTTGGCAGTATAAAAATTAATCAAACAAAGCAATTCTGTTTGTGGGAGCAAGGCTTGCCCGCGACGGCGTATTCAATGGCCCCGTCGCAGGCAAGCCTTGCGCCCACAAAAGCGTTAGGTGCTCCAGATCCGCGGCGCCAGGGCTTCGCGCCCCAGCACCGCAGGCCTCAGTAATTTCCACAGGGCGATCAACCAGTCCCGCGCATGCAGCCCTTCGTTGGCCAGGCAGCGGGCCACCAGCAAACCGGGCAACTGGCTCAAGTCGCCGCGCACTGGGGTGGGCAGCGAGCGGCAACGCTCCAGCAGTTGGCTGTCGATATCGCAGGTCAGCAACAAGGTGGCGAACACCGGCTTGCCGTCCAACCCGATGGGGGAGTCCAGCAGGCCGTCCCCCCCCGTGACGCGCTGGCGTTCGTGCCAGAGCAGTTGGCCGTCGCGGCGCACATTCAGGTGTGACTGGAAATGCCCGCGGTCAAAGCGTTCGCCACTGGCCGGGCGGCCCAGGGCGACCACGTCCCAGTAAAGCAGGCGTGCGTCGCCTTCCAGCTCAATGTGGGTTTCCAGCTCCGCCTGGGCGGCGCTGTAGACGATGGTTTCCTGGGGTAGCCATTCCAGCGTGGCACCGGCCGCCACCTTCAGGTCCAGGCGCTGGTAGGCCGGGCCAGCAGCCCGGTACCACTTGGCTGCGCCGGGGCTGGTCAACTGCGCCCAGGCACCGGGGCCGACGTTGGCGCTGATGTCCAGCCGGTCGCCGCCGGCAATGCCGCCGGGCGGGTGCACGATGATGTGCTGGCACACCTCGGGGCCTTCGGCATACAGGTGCTTTTGCACGCGCAGCGGGCCCTTGTGGCGGCGTTGCACCGGGCGGGTGGTGTCGCCGAAACGCCCGTAGCCCAGTTCCAGCTCGGCGTGCCAGCTGGGCGTGTAGAGGGCGGTGGAGGCTGGTAGGTTCATGGCAGTTCGATCATCAAGGCAGTGGGCGCAGATTAAATGGTTACCAGGCCGCGCACACCCTCGGCCTCCATATTTTCACCTCGGCCCTGCTGCACGATCTCGCCACGGGACATCACCAGGTACTGGTCGGCCAGTTCGGCGGCAAAGTCGTAGAACTGCTCCACCAGCAGGATCGCCATGTCGCCCCGTGCGGCCAGTTTCTTGATCACCGCGCCAATTTCCTTGATCACCGAGGGCTGGATGCCTTCGGTGGGTTCATCGAGAATCAGCAGGCGTGGCCGGCTGGCCAGGGCTCGGCCAATCGCCAACTGCTGTTGCTGGCCGCCAGACAGGTCGCCACCGCGGCGGTGCTTCATCTGCAGCAGCACCGGGAACAGCTCGTAGATAAACGGCGGCACTTGCTTGGCCTCGCTGGCGCTGAAGCGCGACAGGCCCATCAGCAGGTTTTCTTCCACGGTCAGGCGGCCGAAAATCTCGCGGCCCTGGGGCACATAGGCAATGCCGGCGTGTACGCGCTGGTGCGGCTTGAACCCGGTGATGGCCTTGCCCTCCCATTGCACCGCGCCTTCCTTGGAAGGGATCAGGCCCATCAGGCACTTGAGCAAGGTGGTCTTGCCCACGCCGTTGCGGCCCAGCAGGCAGGTCACTTCGCCGACCTTAACGTCGAACGACAGGCCGCGCAGGATGTGGCTGCCGCCGTAGTATTGGTGAAGCTTCTGGACTTCAAGCATGGTTTATTCCTGTTATGTCGCGGCGGCTGCTTCGCGGATAAATCCGCTTCTACACGTACTGTAGGAGCGGATTTATCCGGAAATGAACGACACCGTTAGCGGCCCAAATACACTTCGATCACGCGTTCGTCGGCCTGCACCTGCTCCAGGGAGCCCTCGGCCAACACGCTGCCCTGGTGCAACACGGTGACGTGGTCGGCGATGGAGCCGACAAAGCCCATGTCGTGTTCCACCACCATCAGTGAATGCTTGCCGGCCAGGCTTTTGAACAGCTCGGCGGTGAATTCTGTTTCGGCGTCGGTCATGCCCGCCACCGGCTCGTCAAGCAGCAGCAGTTGCGGGTCTTGCACCAACAGCATGCCGATCTCCAGGAACTGCTTCTGGCCGTGGGACAAAAGCCCCGCGGGGCGGTGCACCGAGGTGCTCAGGCGGATGGTGGCGAGTACTTCGTCGATGCGGTCCTTTTGCTCGCCGTTCAGCCGGGCGCGCAGGCTGGCCCACACCGACTTGTCGGTTTTTTGCGCCAGCTCCAGGTTTTCGAACACGCTCAGGGCTTCGAACACCGTGGGCTTCTGGAACTTGCGGCCGATGCCGGCCTGCGCGATCTGCACCTCGCTCATCAGCGTCAGGTCCATGGTTTCGCCAAACCAGGCCTTGCCGTGGCTGGGCCGGGTCTTGCCGGTGATCACGTCCATCAGCGTGGTCTTGCCTGCGCCGTTGGGGCCGATGATGCAGCGCAACTCGCCCACGCCGATGTACAGGTTGAGGTTGTTCAGGGCCTTGAAGCCATCGAAGCTGACGCTGATGTCTTCCAGGGTCAGGATGGTCCCGTGGCGGGTGTTCAAGCCCTTGCCGGCCGCTTGGCCCAAGCCGATGGCGTCGCGGCTGGTGCCTTCGTCGCGGTTGGGGTCGAAGGCCGGTTCCAGCATGAACTCGGCGGTGGGTGTGGTTCTCATTGTTCGCCCCTCTTTTTCAGCAGGCCGATCACGCCCTTGGGCAGGTACAGCGTTACCACGATAAACAGCGCACCGAGGAAGAACAGCCAGTACTCGGGGAAGGCCACGGTGAACCAGCTTTTCATGCCGTTGATCACCCCGGCGCCCAGCAGCGGGCCGATCAGCGTGCCGCGGCCACCCAGGGCCACCCACACGGCGGCTTCGATGGAGTTGGTAGGCGACATTTCGCTGGGGTTGATGATGCCGACCTGGGGTACGTACAGCGCCCCGGCCAGGCCGCAGAGCACCGCGCTCAGCACCCACACGAACAGCTTGAAGCCGCGCGGGTCGTAGCCGCAGAACATCAGGCGGTTCTCGGCGTCGCGCAGGGCGGTCAGCACCCGGCCGAACTTGCTCTGGGCCAATCGCCAGCCCAGCAACAGGCTGGCCACCAGCAGCGCCACGGTCAGCAGGAACAGTACCGCGCGGGTGCCTTGGGAGGTGATGCTGAAGCCCAGGATGCTGCGAAAGTTGGTAAAGCCATTGTTGCCGCCAAAGCCGGTTTCGTTACGGAAAAACAGCAGCATGCCGGCGAAGGTCAGCGCCTGGGTCATGATCGAGAAGTACACGCCCTTGATCCGCGAGCGGAAGGCGAAGAAGCCGAACACCAAGGCCAAAAGCCCCGGCGCCAGCACCACCAGGCACATGGCCCAGAGGAAGTGCTGCGTGCCCGCCCAATACCACGGCAACTCGGTCCACGACAGAAAGGTCATGAACGCCGGCAGGCCGTCGCCGGCCGATTCGCGCATCAGGTACATGCCCATGGCATAGCCACCCAAGGCAAAGAACAGCCCGTGGCCCAGAGACAGCAAGCCGGCGTAGCCCCACACCAGGTCCAATGCCAAGGCAACGATGGCGTAGCAGAGGATCTTGCCCACCAGGGTGAGGGTATAGGCCGACACCTGCAGGCTGTTATCGGCCGGCAGCAATGACAGCAGGGCCATGGCCACCAGTACCAGCAGCACCAGGCCACCTACCAGCAGGGTGATCTTGGGGCCGGCTTTTTGCGCGGCGGTGACAGTCAGTGGTTGATTCATCAGTCGATCACCCGTCCTTTCAGTGCGAAGAGGCCTTGCGGACGTTTCTGGATAAACAGAATGATCAGCGCCAGGATCAGAATCTTGCCCAGTACGGCACCGATCTGCGGTTCAAGGATCTTGTTGGCGATGCCCAGGCCAAAGGCTGCGGACACGCTGCCGGCCAGTTGGCCGACGCCGCCGAGCACCACCACCAAAAACGAGTCGATGATGTAGCTCTGGCCCAGTTCCGGGCCGACGTTGCCGATCTGGCTGAGGGCCACGCCGCCTAGCCCTGCGATGCCGGAGCCAAGGCCGAAGGCGAGCATGTCGATGCGCCCGGTGGGCACGCCGCAGCAAGCCGCCATGTTGCGGTTCTGGGTAACGGCGCGCACGTTCAGGCCCAGCCGCGTCTTGTTCAGCAGCAGCCAGGTCAGCACCACCACGAACAACGCGAAGGCAATGATCACGATGCGGTTGTAGGGCAATACCAGGTTGGGCAGCACCTGAATGCCACCGGACAACCATTCTGGGTTGGCCACTTCGACGTTCTGCGCGCCGAAGATCAGGCGCACGGCCTGGATCAGGATCAGGCTGATGCCCCAGGTGGCCAGCAGGGTTTCCAGCGGGCGGCCATACAGGTGGCGGATCACGGTGCGTTCCAGGGCCATGCCGATACAGGCGGTGACGAAGAACGCTACCGGCAGCGCCACCAGTGGGTAGAACTCGATGGCATGCGGGGCAAAACGCTGGAACGCCATCTGCACTACGTAGGTGGAATAGGCGCCCAGCATCAGCATTTCGCCGTGGGCCATGTTGATCACGCCCAGCAGGCCAAAGGTGATGGCCAGGCCCAGGGCCGCCAGCAGCAGGATCGAGCCCAGGGACATGCCGCTGAAGGCTTGCCCTAGCAGGTCGCCGATCATCAGTTTGCGTTTGACCTGGACCAGGCTGGTTTCGGCGGCGGTCCGCACGCCGTCATCGGTTTCCACGCCCGGTTGCAGCAGGGTCTCCAGGCGGGTGCGGGCCATCGGCTCGCCGGTGTCGCCCAGCAGGCGCACGGCGGCCAGGCGCACGGCCGGGTTGGGGTCGACCATTTGCAGGTTGGCCAGTGCCAGGCTCAGGGCGGCCTTTACCGTGGCGTCCTGCTCACCGGCGGTGGCGCGGTCCAGCAGGGGCAGTTGGTTGGGCTGGGCGCTTTTTTGCAGTTGCTTGGCTGCGGCCAAACGCGTGGCCACGTCGTTGGACAGCACTTGCTGGCTGGCCAGGGCGGTGTCCACCAGGCCGCGCAGGCGGTTGTTCAGGCGCAGTTTGCGCAGGTTTTCAGCGGGGGCAGCATTGGGCTGCTCGATCACGGCGTGCTTGTCGGCATCATAAGACAGGCGACCGTCTTGCAAGGCTTGCAGCAATACCAGGCGCTCGGGCACCGGTTGCGCGGCCCAGGTTTCCAGCAGCTTGGCCTGGTCGCTGGCGTTGGCCGCGACAAAGTCGTCGGCGTCGCTGGCGTGGGCGGCGAAGGGCAGCAGCAGGAGGAGGGAAAAAACAATGCGGTAAAGAGACATGGCGACTTCCTGTGACGCGAAGGCGAACCCACCGCCTTCTTGTAGGAGCGGATTGATCCGCGAAGGCCTCGTCGCGATGCTACTGATGCACCGCAGCGTACTTTTCGCGGATCAATGCGCTCCTACAAAGGGGGGCGTGGGCGGTTTTGCTTAGTTGCTCTTCACCGCGTAGTCCGGCTTCTTGTCGTTGCCAGGGATGTACGGGCTCCAAGGTTGTGCACGGATCGGCTCCTTGGTCTGCCAAACCACGTTGAACTGACCGTCATCCTGGATCTCGCCGATCATCACCGGTTTGTGCAGGTGGTGGTTGGTCTTGTCCATGGTCAGGGTGAAGCCCGACGGCGCGGCGAAGGTCTGGCCGGCCATGGCGTCACGCACTTTGTCCACGTCGGTGGACTTGGCCTTCTCGGCCGCCTGGGCCCACATGTGGATGCCCACGTAGGTGGCTTCCATCGGATCGTTGGTCACCGCCTTGTCGGCACCTGGCAGGTTGTGGGCCTTGGCATAGGCCTTCCAGTCGGCGACGAACTTGGTGTTGACCGGGTTATCCACCGATTCGAAGTAGTTCCAGGCGGCCAGGTTGCCCACCAGCGGCTTGGTGTCGATACCGCGCAGTTCTTCTTCGCCCACCGAGAAGGCCACCACCGGTACGTCGGTGGCTTTCAGGCCCTGGTTGGCCAGTTCTTTATAGAACGGCACGTTGGAGTCGCCGTTGACGGTAGAGATGACAGCCGTCTTGCCACCGGCCGAGAACTTCTTGATGTTGGAAACGATGGTCTGGTAGTCGGCATGGCCGAATGGGGTGTAGACCTCTTCGATGTCCGAATCCTTCACGCCCTTGGAGTGCAGGAACGAGCGCAGGATTTTGTTGGTGGTGCGCGGGTACACGTAGTCGGTACCCAACAGGAAGAAGCGCTTGGCGCTGCCGCCTTCTTCGCTCATCAGGTACTCAACGGCGGGAATGGCCTGTTGGTTAGGCGCTGCACCGGTGTAGAACACGTTGGGCGACATTTCTTCGCCTTCATATTGCACCGGGTAGAACAGCAAGCCGTTGAGTTCTTCGAACACCGGCAGCACCGATTTACGCGACACCGAGGTCCAGCAACCGAACACCACGGCCACCTTGTCCTGGGTCAGCAGCTGGCGGGCTTTTTCCGCGAACAGCGGCCAGTTGGAGGCTGGGTCCACGACCACTGCTTCCAGTTTCTTGCCATTGACGCCGCCCTTGGCGTTGATCTCGTCGATGGTCATCAGCGCGACATCTTTCAATGACGTTTCCGAAATCGCCATGGTCCCCGACAGCGAATGCAGGATGCCGACCTTGATGGTCTCGGCGGCCTGGATGCTCCATGACAAACCCATCGCGGCGATGGAAGCCGAAAGGGTGAAAGCCTTGATCAAGCTGCGACGCTTCATTGTGCAATCTCCAGATGTCTTGAGTATTTTTTTAATGGGCAGATGGCGACTTCTGCAGGAGTGATTGCAAGGTGTGTACCAGAGTGGCCATTAGCCGTAGCTTCGGCGCTAGCAGGATGGTGCGAGTCGCTACCGCGCACTCGTGTGGTGCGCGGCAGGATTGGTGGTGCGAGGTGGTGTGCGATGCTGGTGCATTGCTAGCGATTTGCCCGTAGGAGCGGATTTATCCGCGAAACCCACACCGCGGTATGCCTGACGTTATCGCGGCGTTCTTTTCGCGGATCAATCCACGCCTACGCACAGTGCATCGGTCAGGCGGGCACGGTTTTGTTGATGCGCGAGAGCACGGCCCAATCCATCACCCACGCCGCTACCAGCGAAATCCCTACCAGCGGGAACGCCACGCCCAGGACCGCCATGATGCCGATCGCCACCTTCCATTTCGGTAAATCATGACGCAGCGGCGGCACGCCCAATTTTCCGCTTGGCCGGCGCAGCCACCACATCACCAAGCCGCTGATCGAGCCCAGCAGGATCATCAGGCACACCAGCAAGATCACGATCTGGTTGAATGCGCCGAACATCTTGCCTTCATGCAGCATGACCCCTGCCTCGGTGGCGCGGGCCACCGGGCCGTAGTCTTTCCAGCGCACGTCGGCCAGCACCCGGCCGGTGTATTGGTCGATGTGCAAGGTGGCGTCGTTGCGCGGGTCGTCGGCGAACACCGAGACGGTGAACACGCCAGTGTCGGTGGTCGGCAGGGTGATGCTGTAGCCGCGCTCCACCCTGTGTTCAGCCGCCAGGTCGGCGACCTGTTGCAGGCTGATCAGCGGCGCGGCAGGCATTTGCATGTGGCCGCCGTGGGCCATGTGCTCGGCGTGGGCGCCGGATTGCGGCATAGGGGTGTTCTCCATGGCCCAGGGCACGGTCTGGCGGTTGATCTTGTTCAGCTCGCCAGCCTGCTGGTCGGACTTGGGCACCTCATTCCACATGGCGTCGGGGAAGGTGTTCCACACCGCGGCAAACTGCTTGCCCCACATCCCGGTCCAGGTCATGCCGCTGAGCAGCATCAACAGCAAGAAGGCCGAGCCCCAAAAGCCCAGCACCGCATGCAGATCGCGCCAGAACAAGCGGCCGCGGGCCTGCAGCCGCGGCCATAACACTCCCGCGCCCGAGGAGCCGCGAGGCCACCACAGGTACAGGCCGGACACCACCAGCACGATGCCCCAGCCCGCAGCCAGTTCCACCAAGCGGTCACCGACGGTGCCGATCATCAACTCGCCATGCAATGCGCGGGCGACGGCTTGCAGATTGAGCTTGGCGTTTTGCTCGCCCAGCACCGCGCCGTTGTATTGATTGACGAACACGTTGAGTTCAAGCCCGCGGTCGTGCACCACAAACTGGCCGCTGCGATCCGCTGCAATGGGCGGCAGGTACTGGGCGATCTGGCCCTTGGGGTAGGCAACGTGTACGCGCTGCATCAGCTCGTCGGCGCCGAGATGTTGCGCCATCGGCTGCACCACCATCAGGTCCCGATACATCAGCGGGTCGAGTTGGGGCTTGAATAAGTAGATGATCCCGGTGATCGACAGCAGGATCATGAACGGTGCCACGAACAGCCCGGCATAGAAATGCCAGCGCCAGGCCAGGTTGTAAAACGAGAATTTCGTCTGGGTTGTCATCAGGTGCGCTCCCGTGAAGCGGCAGAGAAGGCGCGGTCATGGCCGCGCCGTTTTGTCAGGTCAGAAACTCACGTCGACTTTGGTCCAGAGCGTGCGCCCCGGTTCGTTGATCGCTTGTGGGTCGTTGGCCGGGTAACCGAAGCCGGCGTTGCCTGCCAGGTTCAGGTGTTCGGCGTAGGTTTTGTCGAGCAGGTTGTCGACCCCGGCGCTGAGCTTCAGGTGTTTGTTCACCCGGTACGCGCCGTTGAGCGAGAACACGCCGAAACCGGCGCTTTGCTCGTAGTCCTTGCCCACCACGTTGCCGGCGTTGGCGTCGATACGGTGCTGGGCCGCTACCACGCGCCACAAGGCGCCGGCGCTCCAGTCGTCCTCGCTGTAGGTCAGGCCCAGGCGTGATTCCAGCGGTGGCATCTGCGGCAGTGCCTTGCCGTCGCTGCTGTTCTTGCCCCAGGCGTAGGCCAGGGTGGCGTCGGCCTTCCAGCGCTGGGTCAGCTTGTAGGCCGCGCCCAGTTCACCGCCCATGATGCGCGCGTCGACGTTGCGCGCCTGGGAGTTGCCGCCGGTGTAGTCGAACAGGATGAAGTCACGCACCTGGCCGACGTAGCCCGAGGCCCAGGCTTCCAGGTTGTCGGTCTTGTACTGGATGCCGAAGTCCAGCTGCGTGGTTTTCTCCGGCTTGATCGCATCGAAGGCGTTGAGTGAGCCGGTGGGGCCCGAGGTGGGCGAGTACAGCTCCCAATAGTCCGGGAAGCGTTGCACATGGCCGATGCCTGCGTAGGTGGTGGCCGGCAGGACGGCCAGGTCATGTTCGTAACGCAAGAAGCCGCTGGGCAGGGTGTCGGCGCGGGTGTCGTCGGCGGTGGGGTTGGGCGTGGCGGTCATGCCGGAACCGGTGGTTTGCCGGTAGTCCTTGGCCGAAGCCCGGTCCAGTCGCGCGCCACTGATCACCCGGTCGGTGCCGGTGGCGTACCAGGTCAGTTCGCTGAAAACACCGTAGTTGTGCATCACCGCGTCTTTGCTGAAGGGCTGGTCCTTGTAGGTGTCCACGCCCATGGCGCTACGGCTGCGATGCTCGCTGGTCTGTGCGTCGATGCCGCTGAGCAGTTGCCAGTCGGCCCATTTCCAGGTGGCTTTCAAGCGTGCGCCCAAAGTGCGACGGTCGACGTTGCTGGCCATGGGGCCGGCCATCATGCCGGTGCCGGAGGGTGTGCGCAGGCTGTAGTTGTCCATCACGTGGTCGGCGTAGTTGTAGTAGACCTGGGCTTCGAACTTGTCGAGCACCTCGCCGATGTTGCTCTTCTCGAAACGCAGGCCCAGGCTTTCGCGCTTGAACTGCGAGCCGTCCATGCCGCGCCCGGCATAGCGTGATTGCCCATCGCCCTTGCCTGCAGTCAGCTCCAGCAGGGTGTCGGCGTCCGGGGTCCAGCCCAGCGCCACGTCGCCGTTCCACTTGTCCCAACGCGACGGCACGGTGTCGCCATTGCCGTCTTTGTAGTCATCCGATTGCGACTGGTTGCCGACGAAGCGGGCGTAGCCATCGGCGTTGCCGGCCGCGGCATCGAGCACCTTGTCGAAGCGGCCGTTGGAGCCGGCCAGCGCGCTGGCGTTGACCCGGCTGCCCAATTGGCCGAAATGCTCGGGTTCACGCTCGAACAGGATGGTCCCGGCCGAGGCCCCCGGGCCCCACTGCACGGTTTGCGGGCCCTTGATCACCGTCAGGCGGTCGAAGGTTTCCGGGGCGATGTAGGAGGTGGGCGCGTCCATGCGGTTGGGGCACGCGCCGATCATGTTGCCGCCGTTGGTGAGGATGTTCAGCCGCGAGCCAAACATGCCGCGCAGCACTGGGTCGCCGTTTGTGCCGCCGGCGCGAATCGCAGAAAACCCCGGGATGGTCTTCAGGTAGTCGGCGCCATCGCTGGCCGGCACCGGTTGGCGTGGGTCCTTGGGGTTGGTGATCACGGTGAGCGGCGAGCTGGGGGCAATGGCGGTGATCACCGTGGGGCTCAGTTCGGCAGGCGCGTCGGCCTGCTGCACGGCCAAGGCCAGGGGGCTGAGCAAAGTGCCGCAAACGGCGGCGAAAAGACGACGGGCAGGCAGGGACGACCTGCCACTGGCAGGTAAAACGGTGTAACTGGACATGGGTATTCCAACTTCATTCAGTCAACAAGGCACGAGCAGGCACGCGCGGCTGTCTGTTGCAGCATCGGCGCAGGGCTGTCGTGAAGGGCTGTCAAACGCGACTGAATGAAGGTGGGGCGCGGCTCATGGCCCCGGGGAACACGGCCTGGCGGGCGTGGCCATCCAGGGTATGGGGCACCTCGCCGAGGATGGCCTGGGGCGCGGCGGCTGGCAGGAACGCGGGTGCGCTGGCCAGTGCCGGGGAGTGGAAGAACAGGCTGCAATAGCCGCATTTTTCCCAGATCGGGTGCAAGCCAGACTTATCAACCGTGCCGCTGTCTTCTTCGCAGCCGTGGCCGTGCATGCTGCTGCCCATGTCCATCGACATGTTCATCGGCATGGCATGGCCTTGACCCATCGGCATCGCTTGGGAAACAAGCGGGCCGATGAAGATCATCAGCATGGCGAACAGGCTCAGCCAGGTGCCGCGGATCGGCGCCATTGCTGTTGGCCTGGCGCGGTGGGC
The DNA here is from genome assembly GCF_023509015.1 of Pseudomonas abieticivorans. Classification (NCBI taxonomy): domain Bacteria; kingdom Pseudomonadati; phylum Pseudomonadota; class Gammaproteobacteria; order Pseudomonadales; family Pseudomonadaceae; genus Pseudomonas; species Pseudomonas abieticivorans. Next base: position 1,907,719 of record NZ_CP094975.1, on the reverse strand, counting down.
GCGCACGGGGGCAGGCGGCTTCATGGGTTAATGCGCAGTGTGGTCCTGGCTGTCGGTGGGTGGCTGTTTGTGCACGTCGACTTCGATGTCCACGTCACCGGCCTTTTCGAAGTGTAGCGTGAGCGGAAAATGCTGGCCGTCGACCAGTTGGCTGCGGTCTTCCTGCAGGTCCATCAGCATCACGTGGTAGCCCATTGGGGCGAAGGCGACCTGATCGTTGGCGGCCACGTTCACGCCTTCCACGGCACCCATTTTCATCATGCCGTCGCTGTCCATGTGCTGGTGCATTTCGACGGTGCCGGCGATGGGGCTGCTCACCGCGTCCAGCCGATCGGCTTCGTTGCCGTCGTTACGGATGACGAAGTAGGCCGCCACGGTGGGGGCGTTGGGCGGCAGTTCCTGGGACCAGGGCTGGATGATCTGCAGGTCGCCCTGCTTGAACGTCTGGGCCATCAGCAGGCTTGCCGGAAGCATCAGGGCAAGCAGGACGAGCACTTTCTTGTACATGATGAATCTCCGTGAAATTCGGCGGCTATTTAGCCAGAAGCCCGGGTGCAAGAATAGCCTGTGGCGAGTTGTCGCAGTGGAGCGGCGTGCGCTGTTTTGTTGTTTGTGGATAAGTTGGCGAATGGCGTGCCGCGGTCTTTCTGAAGAGCCGCAGCGTACCTTTCGCGGATGAATCCGCTCCTACAGGGCTGCCAGTATTTGCGCCACGCTTTGGAACTGGCGGTCCACTGGGGGCAGGGGCGGGCGCTTGAGAATCAGTACCGGTACCCCACGTTCGCGTGCTACTTGCAGCTTGGGCTCGGTGGCGGCACTGCCGCTGTTCTTGCTGATCAGCACATCAATCCTGCGATCATCAAAGAGCTTTCGCTCATCCTCCAGTAGAAACGGCCCACGCATGCCAAGGACTTCACAGCGGGCGTTGCCCGGGTATTGATCCAGTGCGCGCAGGGTCCAGAAAACCCCCTCGGGGATTTCGTCCAGGTGTTGCAGCGGTTCTCGGCCCAGGGTGAACAGCGGGCGTTTGAAGCTGGCTAGTGCGGTGCTCAGCTCAGCCCAGTCCGCCACTTCGCGCCAGTCGTCACCGGTTTCTGCTTGCCAAGCCGGGCGGCGCAGGGCCCAGCACTCGATGCCTGCGGCGCGTGCAGCAACGGCGGCGTTGGCGCTGATTTGCGCTGCATAGGGGTGGGTTGCGTCGAGCAGCAAGGTGATGCCTTCGGCCTTCAAGTAGGCCGCCAAGCCCTCGGCACCGCCGTAACCACCTACGCGCACCTGGCATTTCAAGTCGGTGGGCACGCGGCCCACCCCGGCCAGGCTGTAAACGTGCTCGGGTCCCAGAGTGCGGGCAATCGCCAGGGCTTCAGTGACACCGCCCAATAACAGGATGCGTTTCATCGCGCCTCCCCGACAATGCCGCCTTGGCGGTCGATGGCAAACACTTCGACCTGCACCTGGGTGGGCACCACGCTGCGGGCAAACAGCAGGGCATGCCGGCAAACTTCATCCCCCAACGCCACGCCGGCCGCGCTGGCCAGCGCCAAGGCTTGCTGGCTGGTGTTGCACTGGACAATGCCCTCTTGTAAATCGACAGGCGCGCCGATGGCCGCGGCCCACTCGGCCAGTTGCGGCAGGTCGATGCTTGAATGGCGGCTGTGCAGGTCCATGTGCCCGGCGGCCAGTTTGCTGATCTTGCCGAAACCACCGCATAGGCTGAGCTTGCCGACAGGCACCTTGCGCAAATGCTTGAGCACGGCGCCGACGAAGTCGCCCATTTCGATCAGGGCGATCTCGGGCAGGTTGTACACGCGGCGCATGGTGTCTTCGCTGGCGTTGCCGGTGCAGGCGGCGATGTGCTGGTAGCCATTGGTGGTGGCCACGTCAATGCCTTGGTGGATGGAGGCGATGTAGGCGGCGCAGGAAAACGGCCGCACGATACCGCTGGTGCCCAGAATCGATAGCCCACCCAGGATGCCCAGGCGCGGGTTCATGGTCTTGAGTGCCAGGGCTTCGCCGTTCTCGACGTTGACCGTGACCTGAAAGCCGCCACCGTAGGCCTGCTCTGCCGCCAGGCGCGCCAGGTGCTCGCCGATCATGCGCCGCGGCACCGGGTTGATCGCTGGCTCGCCGACACCCAGCACCAGGCCTGGCCGGGTGACGGTGCCCACGCCGTGGCCTGCGACAAAGCGCACGCCGGGCTCGTCGATCAACTGCACGCTACAGTAGAGCAGGGCGCCATGGGTCACGTCGGGGTCGTCGCCGGCGTCCTTGAGCGTGCCGGCTTCGGCGCCGCCGTCGTGCAGGCGGCAAAACTCCAGGCGCATTTGCACGACCTTGCCTTTGGGCAAGGTGATTTCGCTGGCGTCCGTCTTGACGCCAGTCAGCAGCAGGCGCGCGGCCGCAAGGCTGGTGGCCGTGGCGCAACTGCCAGTGGTCAGGCCGCTGCGCAGGGGCGCGGGTTGTTCGGCTGTTTCGTCACGCATCGAAAGGCTTGACCGCTTCTAGCAGGGTGATCGGCAGCGCCTGGCGCCAAGTGTCGAATTCGCCCAGGGGCTGGGCTTGGGCGATATGAATGCGGGTCAGCTCGCCGCCGAACTGTTCGCGCCACTGCACCAGGGCCAGTTCGCTTTGCAGCGTCACGGCATTGGCCACCAAACGACCGCCAGGGCGCAGTTGGTCCCAGCAGGTGGCAAGTACGTTTTCACGGGTAACGCCACCGCCGATGAAGATCGCATCAGGGCGCTCCAAACCTTCCAGCGCTTGCGGTGCGCGGCCGCGAACCAGTTGCAGGCCGGGCACCCCGAGGGCATCGCGGTTGTGCTCGATCAACTGTTGGCGGCCGTCATCGGACTCGATGGCCAGCGCGCGGCAACTGGGGTGCGCGCGCATCCACTCGATGCCGATCGAGCCGCTGCCAGCGCCCACGTCCCACAGCAGTTCGCCCGGCTGCGGGGCCAGGCGGGCCAGGGTAATGGCGCGCACGTCACGCTTGGTCAATTGGCCGTCGTGGTTGAATGCGCTGTCTGGCAGCCCGGCCAGGCGTGACAGGCGCGGCGTATCGGCGGCAGCCAGGCAATCTATGGCCACCAGGTTCAAATCGGCGATCGCTTCATCTGCCCAATCCTGGGCGGTGCCGTGCAAGCGTCGTTCGGCGCTGCCGCCCAGGTGCTCGAGCACTGTCATGCGGCTGGGGCCAAAGCCGCGCTCACGCAGCAGCGCAGCGATGGCGGCCGGGCTGCTGGCATCGTTGCTCAACACCAACAGGCGCACGCCGCTGAACAGTTGGGCGCTGAGGGCGGCAACCGGCCGGGCGACGACCGACAGCGTGACCACCTCCTGCAGCGGCCAGCCCAGCCGTGCGGCGGCCAGCGAGTAAGATGAGGGCGCTGGCAGCACCTGCAGCTCTTCGGCGGCCACCTGGCGGGCCAGGGTGGCGCCCACGCCAAACAGCATCGGGTCGCCGCTGGCCAGCACGCACACCGGGCTGCCGCGCAACGCCAGTACCGGGTTGACCGAAAAGGGGCTGGGCCAGCCCAGGCGCACGGCCTTCAGGCAAGGGGGCAACAGCTCAAGCTGGCGCGGGCTGCCAAACACGCGCTCGGCGCCCAGCAAGGCACGGCGCGCCTGCTTGCCCAAGCCGCCATAGCCGTCTTCGCCGATACCCACCACGGTCAACCAGGGCGACATGAAAATTCCTCATAACTAACGATTCCGACGGGCAGTCTTTTCATGCCTTCGGCCAAAGCAGGCATAATACCGCGCCTTCTACACTCAAGTGCCTTTTCACGATTGCCGGGTGACCCTTTGAACGAGCCTTCGCCGGCCCGCCAGCCCTCGACCACTGTCCGCCCCTCGGCTTGCCCGGGGTTGCTGCGTATCGTCCAGGCGTTGGATGGCGGCATCTGCCGCATCAAGTTAGCCGGTGGTGAACTGCAGGCCGACCAGGCCGATGCGATTGCCCTGGCCGCCGAGCGCCATGCCGGCGGGGTGATCGAGGCTACTAACCGGGCCAATTTGCAGATCCGTGGCATCGGTGCACAGCCGCAGGCCTTGATCGACCTGTTGCTGGCCGCAGGCCTGGGCCCGCGCAACGCCGCTGCCGATGACGTACGCAACTTGATGCTCAGCCCCACGGCGGGTATCGACCCGCACCGCTTGCTGGACACGCGCCCCTTGGCGGCGCAGATCCTCGAAAGCCTGGAGAACGAGCCGCGCTTTGCCGAACTGTCGGCCAAGTTCGCCTTGCTGCTGGACGGCGGCGAGGCGTTGGCCATGCAGGCCCATGAACATGACCTGTGGCTAGGTGCCCTGGAGCTTGACGGCCAAACCTGGCTGGCAGTGGGCCTTGCCGGCTGCCCGGGGCACGCCGAGTATGCGGTGCCATTGGCCCAGGGGCACGCTTGCGTGCTGGCCGTGCTCAACCTGTTCCTGGACCTGGCGACCCCGGCGCAAACCCGCATGCGCCACCTGTTGAACGAGATGGGCGCCGATGCGTTCATCGCCCGGTTGCCGATCGTTCTGCACAAAGGCACTTTCCAGATCAACGCCGCCACCGGTAGCCCCTTGGGTACTTATCCACAGAGCCAGGCGGGCCTGGTGTACGTGGGTGCCGGCGCGCCGCTGGGTCGCCTGGATCCGGCCATGCTGCGCGGGGTGGCCAAACTGGCGCGAGATTTTGGCGATGGCACCTTGCGCATGACCCCGTGGCAAAGCGTATTGCTGCCCACGATCAAGGCGGCCGATGCCAGCCAGGTGAGCGCTGCGCTGCACGCCCTGGGCTTTGTCTGTGACGCCAGCGAGCCGCTGGCTGCCGTGATCGCCTGCACCGGCTCTGCTGGCTGCGCCAAAGGCCTGAGCGACACCAAGGCCGATGCCGTGCGCCTGGCAGCCTTGCGCAAGGGCCCGGGCGTCAGCGTGCACCTGACCGGTTGCACCCGTTCCTGCGCCGCCGCCCATGTGGCGCCGGCCACCCTGCTGGCGGTTTCCGCCGGCCATTACGACTTGTATCTGCGCGATGCCGGGCTACCGGGTTTCGGCCGCCTGTGCGCGCGCGACCTCACTTTAGAAGCAGCCAGCGCCTTGCTGGAAAGCTGCTCACGGAGCAACGTTTGATGATTGATTACATCCGCGACGGTCAGGAGATCTATCGCAACTCCTTCGCCATTATCCGCGCCGAGGCCGACCTCGGCGCGATCCCGGCGGACCTGGAAAAACTCGCAGTGCGGGTGATCCACGCCTGCGGCCTGGTCGACGTGGTGCAGTACCTGCGTTTCTCGCCGGGTGCCGGCAAGGCCGGGCGTGAAGCCCTGGCCAAGGGCGCGCCGATCCTGTGCGACGCGCGGATGGTTGCCGAGGGCATCACCCGCGCGCGCCTGCCGGCCGGTAACGAGGTGATCTGCACCCTGCGTGACGACAGCGTGCCCCAGCTTGCCCGTGAGTTGGGCAACACGCGCTCGGCGGCAGCCCTGGAGCTGTGGCGGCCCCACTTGGAAGGCGCCGTGGTGGTGATCGGCAATGCGCCCACCGCGCTGTTCTACCTGCTGGAAATAATCGATGCCGGGGCGCCGAAGCCTGCGCTGATCCTGGGCTTTCCGGTGGGCTTCGTCGGCGCGGCAGAGTCCAAGGCGATGCTCGCCGCCGACAGCCGCGGCATCCCCTTCGTGATCGTCGAAGGCCGCCGTGGCGGCAGTGCGATGGCGTCGGCGGCGGTCAATGCCCTGGCCACGGAGGTCGAATGATGCAGGCTCGTGGACGTTTGCTCGGCCTGGGCGTGGGCCCTGGCGACCCGGAACTGATCACCGTCAAAGCCCTGCGCTTGCTGCGCGAGTCGCCGGTGGTGGCGTATTTCGTCGCCAAGGGCAAGAAGGGCAATGCCTTCGGTATCATCGAGGGCCACCTGCAGCCGGCGCAAACGTTGATGCCGCTGGTGTACCCGGTAACCACCGAAGCGTTGCCTGCGCCACTGTCCTATGAACAGGTGATCAGCGATTTCTACGACACCGCAAGCGTCGATGTGGCCGCGCACCTGGACGCCGGTCGCGACGTGGCGGTGATCTGCGAAGGCGATCCGATGTTCTATGGCTCCTACATGTACCTGCACGACCGTCTGGCCGAGCGTTACGAGGCACAGGTCATCCCGGGCGTGTGCTCGATGCTCGGCGGCGCCTCGGTGCTGGGCGCGCCGCTGGTGTATCGCAACCAGAGCCTGTCGGTGCTCTCGGGTGTGCTGCCCCACGAAGAACTCAAGCGCCGCCTGGCCGACGCCGACGCGGCGGTAATCATGAAGCTGGGGCGCAACTTCCCCAAGGTGCACGCGGTGCTGGCCGAGTTGGGCCTGGCCGAGCGCGCCCTGTACGTTGAGCGCGCCACCATGGCCAACCAGAAGATCGTGCCGATTGCCGAGGTAGACCCGGCGTCCTCGCCGTACTTCTCGCTGATCATCGTGCCGGGCGAAAGGTGGCAGGGCTGATGACCATCAAAGCACCGGCCATTGTCATCCTTGGCAATGGCAGCCTGGCCACTGCACGCCGCATTCAGCAGTTGTACCCGGACGCATTGATCCACGGCCTGGCCGAGCGCGTAGAGGGCGCGGACCGCAGTTACAACGAGTTCGGTGCCACCCTGCGCCAGTTGTACCAGCAGGACACGCCGATCATCGCCCTGTGCGCCGCCGGCATCGTGATCCGCACCTTGGCCAGCGTGTTGCTGGAGAAGGGCGCCGAGCCGCCGGTGCTGGCCGTCGCCGAAGATGGCAGCGCGGTGGTGCCCTTGCTGGGTGGCCTGGGCGGGGTCAACGTGTTGGCTCGGGAAATCGGCGCCGGCCTGGGCGTTGCCGCCGCCATTACCACCAGCGGCGAGCTGCGCTTCGGCACCTGCCTGCTCAACCCGCCCAGCGGCTATGCCCTGGGCGACCTGGAGCTGGGCAAGCGCTTCGTCAGCGACCTGTTGGCCGGTGAAAGCGTGCGCATCGAAGGTGCCGCGCCTTGGCTGGCCGAAGCCCGGTTGCCAGAAGATGAGCATGCACAACTGGCGATCCACGTGGGGTGCGCAGAACGGGTGCCGGCGGCCAACGAGTTGCTGATCTACCCGCGCAGCGTGCTGGTTGCGGTCGATGGGCAGTTGCCCGACATGGCTCAGGCCATTCGCGACGCGCTGCATCAGGCGCGCATTGCCCTGCCATCACTGGCTTGCCTGCTGGCAGCCGAGGGCGATATGGCCAACCCGGCGCTGCGCGTTGCTGCCGATGAACTGGGGGTGGCGCTGCGCTTTGCGCCGGCCGCCAGCACGGTCAGCGAACTGGCCGGGCAGGCGGTGCCACAATTGTTGCCGCCGATCAGCATTAGCCCGCAGTTGGCCATCGCCGTGGCCAAGCAGCCGCTGGACGTTTCACGCATCGGCCGCGTCCGCGGTCGCCTGGCGGTGATCGGCCTGGGCCCAGGTGCTGCCGACCTGATGGTGCCGGCGGTCAAGGCCGAGCTGGCGCGCGCCGATGACGTGCTGGGGTATGAGACTTACGTGCGCATGGCCGGCCCGTTCCGTGCCGACCAAGTGATGCACTGCACCGACAATCGCGAAGAGATGCAGCGCGCCCGGCACGCCTTCGAACTGGCGGCACAAGGCCGCTCGGTAGTGGTGGTGTCGTCGGGCGACCCCGGCGTGTTCGCCATGGCCGCGGCGGTGCTGGAGGCGCTGCATGAGTCCAGCGACCCGGCGTGGCACAACGTGCAATTGCAAATGCTGCCCGGCGTATCGGCCTCGCTGGCCACTGCCGCCCAGGCCGGGGCGCCGTTGGGCCACGACTTCTGCGTGATGTCGCTGTCGGACAACCTCAAGCCCTGGTCGATCATCGAGACGCGCCTGGACCTGGCTTCGCAAGCCGACCTGGCACTGGCCTTCTACAACCCGATCTCGCGCTCGCGGCCATGGCAATTGGGGCGAGCCCTGGAGATCGTGCGCCAGCATCGCACGCCGCAAACACCGGTTACCCTGGGGCGTGATATTGGCCGGCCGGGCCAGACCCTGCGGATCACAACCCTGGGTGATTTGACGCCAGAGCAGGTCGACATGCGCACCATGGTGTTGATCGGCTCGTCGACCACCTGCGTGTTCCCCCGGGCCGATGGCGGCACATGGGTCTATACGCCACGGTGGTATGGCGCCAAGCCCTGATCGCCAAGCGATACGCAGTGTTCTTGGCTTGGACGTTACGAGCACTGCGAAGTTAATTTTTTCTGCTGTCTATAAAGGCAGCTGCTTAACTTCCATCTGTAAGTTTTAAGGCTGATGTGTATGGGCTTTAGTGTATTTATCGATAATTTTCGATTACATTTTTCGAGTTCTTTGAACGGCGAGTTACTGTTAGATTGAAGTTGTCTGGCTGGTGTGGCCAGAATTAAAAATCAACTTCATGGAAGGCGGTTATTTTATGTTTATACCTACTGGGCTGGTGCCAACTGCTGAGCAATGCTATGAGTTTTTCAAAAAGCTGGACCTCCCTCATTCTCTGCCACTCCCTTCGTTCAAACTGCGGCCCCGTGCATTCGGCGATGAGCTGCTCGAGGAGGCGATCACCATCGGCAAGGACACCCCATTGGTACTTGCCTTCGCTGACAAACTGTCGTACGAGAACCGCCAGGCTGCGAAAAACAGTACTCAACTTGCAGAAAAGTTTGCCGATGGCAAGGCTGATCGCAACACGCAAAGCGGCCTGTGGCACTCCCACTACAGCAAAGCCATGTGGCATTGCGGCTGGTTCATGGCCAATAATGACGTCGGCGTGCTGAAAAAACGCGATAAAACAGTCACGATGGACACCGTCGTCATGGAGATCATCGCCACGGTGGCAGGCGCAAATGCCGCGGCCTTCCTGCCGCTGATGGGCAAAGTCCTGGAAACAATAAAAACCGACGCAAAAGTTGTGACGCTGTTTGAACAGCAGAGCCGCACTGGTGCGAACAATTCAGTGCGTTTGATGCCCTGTATCGAGACTGCCAATGGAGAAGTTATTTCCGTCTTCACCGGTTTTGAGCACGAGTACAATGAAAACAAAGGCGGTGCGTTGTGGTGGAAGTGGGACCTGTCGAGCATTGATATCAAGAAAGTAGCAACCATGGTTAACTTTAATTTTGACCACTACAAGCGTCAGGAAAGTAATATTCTTACAGCCTTGGGTGCCTCTTCAGATAGTTTTTTTAGCGATCTTGATCTAGGCAAGTAATTAAGCCAGGGGGGGCAGGCCCTGCTGCGCAGGGCCTGCATTTAGCATGGGTCAAGGAGTCAGGCTTGGCCCAAGGGAGTTTGCTAATGACCGCCACTGTCGGAAAAGTGTTTCAGCACCTTCAATTGGCATGCCGTGGGCTCACTGCACCAGGTAACCCTTGATCCCGGTGAAAATGATCTGTGCCGCCAAGGCGCAGACAAACAGCCCCATCAACCGGCTGACGATCTGCAAGCCCTGTTCGCCCAGGATCCGCTCGATGCGGTTGGACAGGTACAACACCACCCCCACCGTCACGCTGGCCAAGGCGATACTGATGATCGCCATCAGCTTGTCGTCCCAGTGTGGCTGGCTCACCCCCATCACCAATAGCGCACCGATGGTGCCGGGGCCCACTGTAATAGGGATGGTCAGCGGCACGATAGTCACGTCCTGCTGCACGTTGTCGGTCTGCACGCCCGACTTGCCTTGAGCCATGCCCAGCGCCGAGATGAACAATACGCTGCCAGCACCGATGCGAAAGGCGTCGGCGGTGATGCCGAACACGCTGAAGATCACTCGGCCAAACAGGTACAGCAGCACGCTGGCGATCAGCACGCCCAGCGCGACCCGCCAGGCCAGGCGCTTGCGCTCCTTGAGTGAATAGCCGCGGGTCAGGCCGATAAAGCACGACAATACGAAGAAGGGGCTATAGAGCACCAGCATCTTCAGGTAAACGCTGAACAGCACGTGGAGCATGGTCAAGGCTCATGGGAAGGTAGGCGAGGGGGAGTCTATCAGGCGTGGCCGCACACACGCAGTGGGTGTGCAAAACTCTATGTCACAAGGTGTTCGCCTGGCTCTGGCCCAAGTCACGCTGCGTGACCCAGTGCTCCACCAGTTCGCGTAATTGCGACAGCTCGATCGGCTTGGCCATGTGCCCGTCCATGCCGGCCTGGCGCGCGCGCTCCTTGTGCTCGGAGAGAATGTGCGCGGTGAGCGCCACTACCGGCGTGCGCACCCGCTGGGTACCCACCTCCCACGCGCGCAATTGCTGGGTGGCGGAAAACCCATCGAGTACCGGCATCTCGCAGTCCATCAGCACCAGGTCATAGCGCTGGGCCTTCATCGCCAGCAACGCTTCTTCGCCGTTGCTGGCGGTGTCGGGCGACAGGTTCAGCTTGCCCAGCATGCCGCGGATCACCTTGGTGGAGATATTGTTGTCCTCGGCCACCAGGATGCGGAAGTCGGCCGGCACCACCACCGGGGCCGCTGGCAATGGGCTGATGGGCGCGGGGTTGGCTTTGTTGCGCTGGGTCAGTTCGTCGGCCAGGGTGGTGCGCAAGGTGTAACCGGCCACGGGCTTGGCGAGGATGCACTTGACCCCGGCATTGCGCGCGATGATCTTGCTGGGCGCGTTGCTGATGCCGGTGAGCATGATGATCAGGATGTCGTGGTTGAGGCTGGGGTCTTCCTTGATCTTGGCGGCCAGTTGCATGCCGGTCATGCCGGGCATGTTCTGGTCCAGCAGCACCACGTCGAAGTAGTCGCGCAGGTGCGCCTTGGTGCGCAGCAGGGCCAGCGCCTCCTTGCCCGAGGGTACTGCACTGACATTCAGGCCCCAGGCGCTGCATTGCTGCACCAGCACCTTGCGGCAGGTATCGTTGTCGTCCACCACCAGTACCCGGGCGCCCTTGAGCTGCTCGTCCAGGTCCGAAGCGGGTTGCTCCAGGCGCTTGGGGTCCAGCGGTAGGGTCAGCCACAGTGTGCTGCCTTGCTGGCTGCTGCTCTTGATGCCGAAATCGCCCTTCATCAGCATGATCAACTGACGGGCGATGACCAGGCCTAGGTTGCTGCCCATCTGGTTGCCCGACAGCAGGTTCTTGCTATGCAGTTCGCTGTGCAACAGGGCGTCACGCTCGGCCTCTGGAATCGCTTCGCCGCTGTCCTGCACGGCGATGCGCAGGCGTGGTTCGCCGCTGCGCTGGTCCAGGGCCACCACCAGCAGAATCTCGCCCTGGTCGGTCTTTTTCAGGGCGTTTTCCAGCAGCGCCAGCAGGGTTTGGCGCAGGCGGGTGGGGTCGCCGCTGATTACCCGCGGCACTTGGGGCTGGGTGAAGCTGATCAGTTCGACGTTCTGTTGCTCGGCTTTGGCTCGGAAGATGTTCAGGCAGTCTTCGATCAGCGCGCTGAGGTCGAACTGCACGTCGTCCAACTCGATCTGCCCGGACTCGATCTTGGAGATGTCGAGGATCTCGTTGATCAGTGTCAGCAGCTCGTTGCCAGCGCTGTGAATCGTTTGCACATAGTCGCGCTGCTTGACCGACAAGGGGGTGCCGAGCAGTAGTTCGGTCATGCCCAGCACGCCGTTCATGGGCGTGCGGATCTCGTGGCTGATGCGCGCCAGGAACTCGGCCTTGGCGTTGGTCTCGGCGTTACTGGCCGCCAGTTCCCGGCTAGCCTGCGAGCGGCTTTCACTGATGCCGCGCAGCCGTTCGCTCAACGCCACGTTGAGCATCAACCCCACCACGGCGGCCAGCAGCATCAGCCCGAACAGCAGCCACTGCGGTGGTGTGCGCGTGAGCAGCAAGAGTGCCGGCAACACGATCATGCAGCCGCCCGAGCACACCGCCATGGCGATGGCAAACAGGCGCGCAGGCGCGTAACCCTTTTGCCAGTGCCAGGCCGACACCAGCAGCATGGTCAAACTGCTCATGGCGATCAGGCTGTAGGTGATCACGTTCATCGGCAGGCTGTCGACCACCAGCATCGCCAGCGTGCCGCCGCCTATCAGTACCATGTTGGCCGTCAGCAGGCGATTGACCAGGGGGTTGTCGCGCGGCACAAAAAAGCGCTGGGTGAACATCAGGCTGCAGAACGCCGCCAGCAGGATGGCCAGAAATGCCCCCGGGGTGCGTGCCGCCTGCCAGAAATCAGGCCATTGCCCCGGCAGGCTCAACAGGTTGAGCAGGATCATGCCGCCGATGGTCAAGGCGGCCTGGCCGCCGGCCAGCCACAGGCTGCTGCTGGATCGGCTGTAGGCAAAACGCGTGAGGTTGTGCACCACCAACATGATCAAGCAGCCAATCAGCAGCCCGAACAGGATTGGCTGGCGCTGGTCGGCGGCCAGGACGATTGCCGGTTGCAGGCTGATCCCCGGGCGTATCTGGTGCTCGGACATCAGGCGCACGTACACGTCCAAGGGCTTCTGGCTGACCGGCAAGGGCAGCAGGCGCGCGCTGTTGTTCGGCGAGATGTCGTTGCTGGTGGAGTCGGTGGCGCTGCTTTGCTGGGCGATCAGCGTGTCGCCGTCCAGCACGTAGAAGTCCAGCTGGGCGAGATCAGGGGCAAAAATGCGCAGCACTTGCTCGTGCGGCCCGGGGGGCAGGCGGTAGTGCAGCCATTGGGCCTGGTGCAGGGGGGCGGCATTGAGCTGGCTCAGTTCAAGTGGGCTGAACTGGTTTTGGTAGCGGTCGGCGCGTACGTCGACGAGTTGCAGGTTGGCCTGCTCATCTAGCAATACCGACCAGCCGCTGCTGGGTTCGGCGAATGCCGAATGCGCGCAGAGCAGGGTCAGCAGGCTGACAATGAGTGAGATGGCAATCCTGAGCCGGCGCACAGCGAAATCCCTTCGTGGTTGAATGCCCGATTATAGCTGTGCGCGGTGCGACAATCCCATGGCAAGGCGCTGAACGGGCCTCGCCATGGGCTGATGTGGGCGGATCAGCCTTCGCCGTGTTCCCGGGCGATAGCACGATAGCCGATATCGGTACGGTAGAAACAGCCCTTCCAGTCGATTTTGCTGGCCAGAACGTAGGCTTGCTGCTGCGCGGCCTCGACACTGTTGCCCAATGCGGTGGCGCAGAGCACGCGGCCGCCGGCGGTCACCACCTGGCCATCCTTGAGCGCGGTACCGGCGTGGAACACTTTGCCTTCCAGAGCGGCGGCAGCGTCCAGGCCCTGGATGACATCACCCTTGGCGTAGTCGGCCGGGTAGCCGCCGGCAGCCAGGACAACACCCAGGCTTGGGCGCGGGTCCCACTGTGCTTCGACCTTATCCAGGGCCTGGGCCAGGGCGGCCTCGACCAGCAGCACCAGGCTCGATTGCAGGCGCAGCATCACCGGTTGGGTTTCCGGATCGCCGAAGCGGCAGTTGAACTCGATGACCTTCGGGTTGCCGGCCTTGTCGATCATCAGGCCTGCGTACAAGAAGCCGGTGTAGACATTGCCTTCGTCGGCCATGCCGCGAACGGTCGGCCAGATCACCAGGTCCATCACGCGTTGGTGAACTTGGGCGGTTACCACTGGCGCCGGGGAGTAGGCACCCATGCCGCCGGTGTTCGGGCCGCTGTCGCCGTTGCCGACGCGCTTGTGATCTTGGCTGGTGGCCATGGGCAGCACGTTCTTGCCGTCGACCATGACGATGAAGCTGGCTTCTTCGCCGTCGAGGAACTCCTCGATGACCACGCGCGAACCGGCATCACCAAAGGCATTGCCGGCGAGCATGTCGCGCACCGCATCTTCGGCTTCCTGCAGGGTCATGGCGACGATCACGCCTTTGCCGGCAGCCAGGCCGTCGGCCTTGATCACGATCGGCGCACCTTTTTCACGCAGGTAAGCCAGGGCTGGCTCGATCTCGGTGAAGTTCTGGTAGTCGGCGGTCGGGATCTTGTGGCGCGCCAGGAAGTCCTTGGTGAACGCCTTGGAGCCTTCCAATTGCGCGGCACCCTTGGTTGGGCCGAAGCAGTCCAGGCCGCGCGAGCGGAACAGGTCGACTACGCCGGCAACCAGCGGGACTTCCGGGCCGACGATGGTCAGCGATACGTTCTTCTCGGCAAAGTCGGCCAATTGCTCCAGGGCCAACACGTCGATGGCGACGTTCTCGCACTTGGCTTCGATCGCGGTGCCGGCATTGCCCGGGGCCACGAACACCTTCTGTACGCGAGGGTCCTGGGCTACTTTCCAGGCCAGGGCGTGTTCACGACCGCCGCTGCCGATGATCAATACGTTCAAGAGAAGACTCCTTTGGAGAAGCTGCACGCTACAAGCTGCAAGTGAGCGCGGATCTGTGCAGCGCTCAGTGGCAGCTTGCGGCTCTGAATAATGGAGCTGCCGCGGCAAGCAAGAGCGATACCGGCCCGCTGTTACTTGCAGCTTGCAGCTTAAAGCTTACCGCCCCACGATCAGTGGCGGAAATGGCGCATGCCGGTAAAGACCATGGCGATGCCGGCTTCGTCGGCAGCAGCGATGACTTCGTTGTCGCGCATCGAACCACCCGGCTGGATCACCGCGGTGATGCCGGCCTTGGCCGCGTTGTCCAGGCCGTCACGGAATGGGAAGAACGCGTCCGATGCCATGACCGAGCCTTGTACCTGCAAGCCGGCATGTTCAGCCTTGATGGCGGCGATGCGCGCCGAGTTCACGCGGCTCATCTGGCCGGCGCCGACACCGATGGTCTGGCGGTTCTTGGCGTAGACGATGGCGTTGGACTTGACGTACTTGGCCACTTTCCAGGCGAAGATCAGGTCGTGGATCTCTTGCTCGGTCGGTGCGCGCTGGGTCACTACTTTCAGGTCGTCGGCGCTGATCATGCCGATGTCACGGCTCTGCACCAGCAGGCCACCGTTGACGCGCTTGTAGTCCCAGGCAGCGGCGCGGTCGGCCGACCACTCGCCACAGGCCAGCAGGCGCACGTTGGCCTTGGCTGCCACGATGGCGCGGGCTTGGGCGCTCACGCTCGGGGCGATGATCACTTCGACGAACTGGCGCTCGACGATGGCCTTGGCAGTCTCGGCGTCCAGTTCGCGGTTGAAGGCAATGATGCCGCCGAATGCCGATTCGGTGTCAGTGGCGTAGGCCAGTTCGTAGGCCTGGCGGATGCCGCCTTCGGCGTCCGGGCATACGGCCACGCCGCACGGGTTGGCGTGCTTGACGATCACGCAGGCCGGCTTGACGAAGCTTTTCACGCATTCCAGCGCGGCGTCGGTGTCGGCCACGTTGTTGTACGAAAGCTCTTTGCCCTGCAATTGGGTAGCGGTGGCGATGCCGACTTCGGCAGGCTTGGCTTCCACGTAGAACGCCGCGCTCTGGTGCGGGTTCTCGCCGTAGCGCATTTCCTGGGCCTTGACGAACTGGCTGTTGAAGGTGCGCGGGAATTCGCTGCGGCCTTCTGTGCTCAGCGTCTCGGCAGCCTGGTTAACAGTGCCCATGTAGTTGGCGATCATGCCGTCGTAAGCGGCGGTGTGCTCGAACGCCTTGAGCATCAGGTCGAAACGCTGGGCGTAGGTCAGGCCACCGGCTTTCAGGCTTTCCAGCACTTGGCCGTAGTCGCTGGCATTGACCACGATGGCCACGTCTTTGTGGTTCTTGGCTGCCGAACGCACCATGGTCGGGCCGCCGATGTCGATGTTCTCGATGGCGGTGGGCAGGTCGCAACCTGGCTTGGAGATGGTGGCTTCAAACGGATAGAGGTTGACCGCTACCAGGTCGATCGGCTTGATGCCGTGCTCGCTCATGATGGCGTCGTCGATGCCGCGACGGCCCAGGATGCCGCCGTGGATTTTCGGGTGCAGGGTTTTGACCCGGCCGTCCATCATTTCTGCGAACCCGGTGTAGTCGGCGACTTCCACCGCGGCCACGCCGTTGTCCTGCAGCAACTTGAAGGTGCCGCCAGTGGACAGGATCTCGACGCCCAGGGCTTCGAGTTCACGGGCGAATTCAAGGATACCGGTCTTGTCGGAAACGCTGATCAAAGCGCGGCGGATCGGCAGGCGGGTAGTCTGGTCGGTCATTTCAATTTCCGTCTAAAGCAGAGGAGTCAGCAAAAAAGGCGACCCCGGTGGTGGGTCGCCTTCTCTGGTTTGAATGCATGCTTACAGCAGATCGTATTGCTTGAGCTTCTTGCGCAAGGTGCCGCGATTCAGGCCCAGCATCTCGCTGGCCTTGGTCTGGTTGCCCTTGACGTAGTTCATCACGCTTTCGAGCAACGGGGCCTCGACTTCCGAGAGCACCAGGTTGTACACGTCCGTGACGGCAGCGCCCTCAAGATGGGCGAAATAATTGTGCAGCGCCTTCTCGACACTCCCGCGAAGGGTCTGGCCTTCTTCGCTGGGCGTGTTCAGGTGCTGTTTCAAATTGACGTTGTCGCTCACGGGCGTTGTTCCACTCACTAAAGTCTCGGTCATCATCGTCATGCGGCCACCCCCTGTCCGTCCCCTTTCACAGGGCTCTCATAACATTCGCTGAGGAACTGGCGAACGTTGGCGCACTGCGCTTCCGTATCTTCCAAACGATTGAACTGGGCGCGAAACTCCTTGGCGCCCGGCAAGGTGGCCAGGTACCACCCGACATGCTTGCGGGCGATTCGCACGCCCATTACATCGCCGTAGAAGGCGTGCAGCGCAGCCAGGTGTTCCAGCAGAATCTGTTCCACTTCACTCAATTGCGGGGCCGGCAAGGTTTCGCCGGTGCGCAGGTAATGCTCTATCTCGCGAAAGATCCATGGCCGCCCCTGGGCAGCCCGGCCAATCAACAAGCCGTCGGCACCGGTCGCTTGCAGCACGTGCCGGGCCTTTTGCGGTGAAACGATGTCGCCATTGGCGAACACCGGGATCGACACGGCCTGCTTGATGGCGGCGATGGTGTCGTATTCGGCGTCGCCGGTGTACAGGTCGGCCCGGGTGCGGCCGTGGACGGCCAGCGCGGTAATGCCTGCCTGCTCGGCAATCTTTGCAACGGTGATGCCATTCTTGTTCTCGCGATCCCAGCCGGTGCGGATTTTCAAGGTGACTGGCACCTCGACAGCCGCAACCACGGCATGCAGGATCTCGTGAACCAGGGCTTCATCCTTCAACAGGGCGGAGCCGGCGGCCTTGTTGCAAACCTTCTTTGCCGGGCAGCCCATGTTGATATCGATGATCTGCGCCCCCATCTCCACATTGGCCCGGGCGGCAGCGGCCAGCATCTGCGCATCGCCACCGGCGATCTGTACCGAGCGTGGCTCGGGATCACCTTCGTGCAGCATGCGCAGGCGCGACTTGCGGCTGTTCCACAGGCTCTGGTCGGCCGTCACCATTTCGGACACCACCAAACCTGCGCCCAGCCGTCGGCAAAGCTGACGGAAGGGCTGGTCGGTGACCCCTGCCATCGGGGCAAGGATCAAACCGTTCTGCAATGTATAAGGGCCGATGCGTACCGCCGACATGGGTCATCCCTGCTGTGGGGCCGGATCAATCAGCTGCACGCGCAAAGTGCCAGGCTACCGCTTGGCGCCTTTTCACACGCAGCCTAGAGTTCGAAAAAGGGATGGCATAATACCCGCTCTCGATGACCGGATAAAGGTCGAATTGGATAAAATCTGAACAACTATTTGCTTATGCCTGACGGTTCGGTCCCAAAAAGCGGGGCCTTGGTTATTCCGGCGAGCGAAAGCTGAGGCTGTAGTTCACGGCCTTGGAGCCCGGGTCCAGGATGTCCAGGGCGATATGGATCGGCGTCTGCGGTGGCATCTCGGCCTTGCCGGCAAGCTCGCCGCTCAGGTATTCGCCGGGTTTGAACCGACGACTGGCGATCAGGTGGCCGTTGAGGTCGGCGAAGCGCAGTTCCAGCAGCGGGAAGGGTTGGGAAAACGACGCACGGTTGTAGATGATCGCATCCACCACCAGCGCGCCGTTGAAATCCGGGTGGCTACGCACCACCAGGTTGCTGCTTTTGATGCGGTCGATATCCACCTTGGACGGCACCTTGCAGCCCAATACCGGGCACGCCTGCTGGAACCATGGGCGATATTGGTCCTGGCGCGCCAGCTCGTCGAAGTGATACCACACGTATTGGCCGGCCAATGCCAGGGCGGCCACCAGCGTCAGCAACAACCAGAGCAGCTTGCGGCCCCATGGGGTTTTTTGCTTTTGCCAGGCCAGTTGCAGCGGGTCGTCGACCAGGTCAAGCAGGCCGTCATCGCGCAAGCCCGGCTCGTGGCGCGCCGCATGGCCCTTGGCAACCGGTAGGAATTCGTCTTCGTCGTCATCCAGTTCGGCCGCCGACAGGCGTTCACGCTTGTCGATGTGCACGTCGTGGTCGTCATGGGCGCCCGGGTGGGTAGGCTCGTCGAGTGCATCGAGGTTCATCGACAGCGATGGCTCGGTGCGCTCGTGACGGGCGGGTTCGGTATCCAGTGGCGGCTCGCGCTCGATGATCGGCGGTTCCAGGTGCTCGTCGTGTTCCTGCACCTCGCCGTCGTTGCTGAACAGGCTGTCTGGCCAGCGTGCGCTGTCGCCGTGTGGGTCATCGTCACGGCTGGCGCTCAGCGATTCTTCACGCGGGGCGTGATCATGGCCGAACAGCTTGGCCGGTTGAATCTCGCGTTGCTCCAGGCGTGCCAGTTCGCCGTCCAGGTCCAATTGGTCGAGGTCCAGCTCCGCAGCTTTCCATTCGCGCTGGCTGATGGCGGCCGGGCGCGGCGGCTCGACCGCTTCGCTGGCGGGCAGGGCTGTGGCATTGTCCCGCGCGCTTTGCTCCAGCAACTGGCGTGCGGCATTGAACACCTGCAGGCAGGCGCCACAACGCACCACCCCGCGGGCCACACTCAATTGTGTGTGGCTGACGCGAAAGCTGGTTTGGCAATGAGGGCACTGGGTGACGAAACTGTCGGTCATGCGCGGATCCGGAGTGTGCAGGCGACCATTCTAGGCGCTCTTAGCGGCGGCGACCACTGATGCGTACCCAGCCGTCGCGGTTGGCGATCGGGTCCAGGTCGAAGTCCTTGGCGTAGGCCGCGGCCACCTCTTCGCCTTGCTCGGCAAGGATGCCGGACAGCGCCAGCAAACCGCCTGGCTTGACCAGGGTGGACAGTTGCGCAGCCAGCGAGACCAGCGGGCCGGCCAGAATGTTGGCTACCAATACGTCGGCCTGCACCTGCGGCATGTCTTCAGGCAGGTACAGCGTGAACTTGTCATCGGCGACGCCATTGCGCCCGGCGTTGTCGCGGGAAGCTTCCAGGGCCTGCACGTCGATATCGGTGCCCACGGCGTCCTCGGCGCCCAGCAGCAGGGCGGCGATGGCCAGGATGCCCGAGCCGCAGCCGAAGTCCAGCACGTGCTGGCCTTTGAGGTCCTGGCCGTCCAGCCATTCCAGGCACAGCGCGGTGGTGGGGTGGGTGCCGGTGCCGAACGCCAGGCCCGGGTCCAGCAGCAGGTTGACCGCCTCAGGCTCAGGGGCGGCGTGCCAGCTTGGCACGATCCACAGGCGCTGGCCGAAGCGCATCGGGTGGAAGTTGTCCATCCAACTGCGTTCCCAGTCCTGGTCTTCGATCACTTCGCTGTGGTGCTCGGGCAGTGGGCTGCCGGTCAGCAACTCCAGGTGCGCGAGCACGCTGGTAGGCTCGGTGCCGTCCTCGAACAGCGCCAGCAAGTGGGTGTTCGACCACAACGGGGTGGTGTTGAGTTCCGGCTCGAAAATCGGCTGGTCTTCGGCGTCCATGAAAGTAACCGAAACAGCGCCGACTTCCAGCAGGGCGTCTTCGTAGGTTTCGGCTTGTTCTGGGCTGATGGCCAGACGGACTTGTAGCCAGGGCATGGCGGGTACCTTTCGGAAGCTAGAGCGAAAGTCGGGCAGTTTACTAGAGCTGCCGGGTAAAAGCTCCCTGGGCGCCTTAACTATGTATTGCCTGTCCGCGCGGCTTCTTGGTGACAGGGTGCGCTTTGCGGCAGGCAAAAAAAATACCCCGGTGCAGGACCGGGGTATTTTTTAACCACCCAGGAAATTACTCCTGTGCAGCCAACTTGTGCTCCAGGTAGTGAATGTTCACACCACCTTTGCAGAAGCCTGCATCACGAACCAGGTCGCGGTGCAGCGGGATGTTGGTCTTGATCCCGTCTACCACGATCTCGTCCAGGGCATTGCGCATGCGTGCCAGGGCTTCGTCGCGATCCTTGCCGTAGGTGATCAGCTTGCCAATCAACGAATCGTAGTTCGGCGGAACGGCATAGCCACTGTACAGGTGCGAGTCGACGCGAACGCCGTTGCCGCCTGGGGCGTGGAAATGCTTGACGGTGCCGGGGCTCGGGATGAACTTCTTCGGATCTTCAGCGTTGATCCGGCATTCCAGCGCGTGACCGCGGATGACCACGTCATCCTGGGTGAACGACAGTGGGTTGCCAGCGGCGATGCTGAGCATCTCCTTGACGATGTCGATACCGGTGACCATTTCCGAAACCGGGTGCTCTACCTGAACGCGGGTGTTCATTTCGATGAAATAGAACGCACCGTTTTCGTAGAGGAACTCGAAGGTGCCGGCGCCGCGGTAACCGATGTCGATGCACGCCTTCACGCAGCGAGCAAACACCTGCTGGCGGGCTACTTCGTCGATGCCCGGTGCCGGTGCTTCTTCCAGTACTTTCTGGTGACGGCGCTGCAGCGAGCAGTCGCGGTCGCCTAGGTGCACGGCATGGCCCTGGCCGTCGGACAGTACCTGAACTTCCACGTGGCGTGGGTTGGTCAGGAACTTCTCCAGGTAAACCATCGGGTTGCCGAACGCAGCACCGGCTTCGGTACGGGTCAGCTTGGCGGAGGAAATCAGGTCTTCCTCCTTGTGCACCACGCGCATGCCGCGACCACCGCCGCCGCCAGCGGCCTTGATGATCACCGGGTAACCGACTTCACGGCCGATGCGCAGGGCTTCGGCTTCGTCTTCAGGCAACGGGCCATCGGAACCTGGAACGGTCGGTACGCCGGCGGCGATCATGGCGTGCTTGGCCGATACCTTGTCGCCCATCAGGCGAATGGTGTCGGCTTTCGGGCCAATGAACGCGAAGCCGGATTTCTCCACTTGTTCAGCGAAGTCGGCGTTTTCAGCCAGGAAGCCGTAGCCAGGGTGAATGGCGGTGGCGCCTGTCACTTCGGCGGCCGCAATGATGGCCGGGATGTGCAGGTAGGATTGCGCAGCCGGTGCCGGACCGATGCAAACGGATTCGTCTGCCAGGCCCAGGTGCATCAGCTCCTTGTCGGCCTTGGAGTAGACGGCAACAGTCTTGATGCCCATTTCCTTGCAGGCACGCAGGATCCGCAGGGCGATTTCGCCGCGGTTGGCAATCAGGACTTTTTCCAATTTCGCAGGTTTCAACATCGTTGGCTCTCCGCGGTTCAAACGATGGTGAACAGCGGCTGGTCGTACTCAACCGGCTGACCGTCTTCAACGAGGATGGATTCAATCACACCGCTGGTTTCAGCTTCGATGTGGTTCATCATCTTCATCGCTTCAACGATGCACAGGGTGTCGCCCTTCTTCACGGTTTGGCCGACTTCTACGAAGGCTGGCGAAGCAGGGGAGGACTTGCGGTAGAAGGTACCGACCATTGGCGAACGGGCAACGGTGCCGTTGAGCTTCGGTGCGGCAGGCGCTTCGACGGCGGCAGTGGCGGCAGGGGCAGCGACTGGCGCGGCAACTGGAGCGGCCATGGGTGCCTGGGCGTAGTACTGCGGCGCCGGGGTCTTGCTGTTGCGGCTGATCCGTACGGATTCTTCGCCTTCTTTGATTTCCAGCTCGTCGATGCCGGATTCTTCCAGCAGCTCGATCAGTTTCTTGACTTTACGAATATCCATTAATCAGCAACTCCCAAGGGTCGGTCAGGGGCGTGGTATGTTCAAACTGTTTTGGCGGCCCTCAAGGCCAGTCGCGATGCGCCGGCGCCAGGGCCGCAGATCACCTTCACGGCAGTCACTGCGCGTAAAAGCGATGGCGGAAATTTCTGCAATTGCCGTGTAGGGCAAAAGCGTTTCGAAGAGTGGGATGCTCACCACTGGCAATGCGTCACGTCTTGCAGCGAAACGGTGGATAAATTCTGCAGGATCATCCTCATTTCGCCTCCTCGAAGGACATCTCTTCGGCCAAGCCGCGGTGACTATGCCGCAAAGCGTTGGTGACTGTCCAGTTAAGCGCAATAGCCAGCACGATGACAGATGTTCGCGGGAAAATTGTGACTAATATGCGGCGTTCGGTCATCGTCCTGCAGTTTTTCGACGACCTTCGACGTTATAGACCCTGTTCGCGGTTCGCGCCTGCAATTTTCGCCGCGAAATCCACGGCGTTTATCTCGCCGATCACCTTGGCCGAGGTGATTTCACTGCCGTTACCGGCAAAAAACTGCAAGGCGGGTGGCCCGAACAGCTTGTAGCGGTCGAGCAGGGCGCGCTGCTGGGCGTTGCTTTCGGTCATGTCGAACCGCACCAGGCGATAGTTGCCCAGCAGCGCCTTGACCTTGGGGTCGGTGAGCACTTGGTGCTCGATGACCTTGCAGCTGATACACCAGTCGGCGTACCAGTCCAGCAACAGGGGTGCATTGGCGGCCTTGGCGTCGGCCAGCGCCTGGTCCAGTTGCGTGGCGCTGGTGATGGTTTGCCAGGCGCTGCCACTGGCCGGTTGCGAGGCGCTGGGGACAGCGGCGGGGGGGCTGCCGATCGGTTTGAACGGGTCGCTTTGGCCGCTGAGCGCGCCGTACCAGCACGCCATGCCGTAAAACAGCAAAAACAACCCGACCACTTGCGCCAGCCGTTGCCGCGTCGCCTTGGCGCCAAACTCCAGCGCACCGAGGAACACCCCGGTGCCGGCTGCCAGCAGGCCAACCAGCAACAGCGTCACCGGGCCTGGCAGTACGCGGCTCAGCAAGCCGATGGCCAAGCCCAGCAGCAGCACGCCAATGGCGTTCTTGACCGTCACCAGCCAAGGGCCGCTCTTGGGCAGCCACGTGGCGCCACCGGTTGCGACCAGCAGCAACGGCGCGCCCATGCCCAGGCCCAGCACGAACAGTTTCAACGCACCGCCCACGGCATCACCGCTGGCACTGATGTACAGCAAGGCACCGGCCAGCGGCGCCGATACGCAGGGTGACACCAGCAGGCTGGACACCACCCCCAGTACTGCGGCGCCCCACAGCGAGCCGCCTTGGGTATTGCCAGCGACCTTGTCCAGCCGCGTGCTGATGGCCTGCGGCAGTTTCAGCTCGAACAGGCCGAACATGGCCAGGGCAAACACCGCGAAAAACAGCGAGAACGGCACCAGCACCCACACCGATTGCAGGCGTGCCTGCAGGTTCAGTTCGGCGCCAAACATGCCCATCAATGCGCCGAGCAGGGCGAAGCAGGCCGCCATTGGCAACACATAGGCCAACGACAGGCTGAAACCGCGCAGGCCACCGACCTGGCCGCGCAACACCACGCCCGACAAAATGGGCAGCATCGGCAGCACGCAAGGGGTGAACGTCAGCCCGATGCCGGCCAGGAAAAACAATGCCAACTCGTGCCAGGTCCAGCCTTTGGCCTGGGTAGCCGGCGCCGTTGCCGTCGTCGCGCCGCCTTGGCCATCGATCTGCAGGCGTTCGGTTTCCGGTGGGTAGCACAGGCCCTTGTCGGCGCAGCCTTGATAGGTGACGGCCAGGGTGAAGGCGCGGTTGTCGCCAGCGGGGCGGGGGATCGTCACTTCGAGGATGCCGTGGTACACCTCGACGTCGCCAAAGTACTCGTCGTGCTTTTTTTCGCCGGCGGGCAGCTGTGGCACGCCCAGTTTCACATCGCTCGGTTCTGCCTTGAACTGGAAGCGATGGCGGTACAGGTAATAGCCTTCGGTGGCCACGAACTGCAGCGTGATGGCTTCGGCGGTGGCTTGTTGCACGCTGAGTTGAAACGCCTGGTGCACGGGCAAAAAGTCGCTGCTGTTGTTCAGCGCGCTGCCCAGGGTGGCGCTGGGGCGGCTGTCGAGCAGGCTGGCGCCCAGGGCAGGCAGGGTGCAGACCAGTAACAGGAGGCAAAGCAGGCGGCGCATGGCAATCTCGCGGAACAGATGTGCGCGCATCATAACGTACGATGACGAACGCCTGTAGGCGCGGATAAATCCGCGTCTACAGGCGGGTAGCTGTCAGGCAACCTGAATGCGGTTGCGGCCCAAGCCCTTGGCCCTGTACAGCGCCTCGTCCGCCTGTGCGGCCATGTTCAGGCTATCGCTGTCCTCGCGCAGTTGCACCACCCCGGCACTGAAGGTGCAGCACAGGTCTTGTGGCTGCGCCGGATAATGGATCTCGGCAAAGCGCTGGCGGATCTCGTCGAGTACGACGCGGGCGGCATGGATGTCGGTGTCCGGCATCACGATGGCAAATTCTTCGCCGCCATAACGGCCAATGAAGTCGGTCTTGCGCAGGCGCTGCTTGAGGAACAGCGCCAGGCTCTTGATCACCCGGTCGCCCATGGGGTGGCCGTGGCTGTCGTTGACCTTTTTGAAATGGTCGATATCAAGCATGGCGAAGCTCAGCGGCTTGTCTTCGCGGCGGGCGCGGAAGCTGCAGTCTTCCAGCAGTTGCAGGATGTGCGTGTGGTTGTAGAGCCCGGTCAGGCTGTCGCGCACCATCCGTGACTTGAGGTTGCGCGCCCGGGCCGCGCGGTTGCGCACCGTGGTGATCAGGTGGCGCGAACGGATCGGCTTGGTCAGGAAGTCGTCGCCACCCTCGCTCATAGCGTCGAGTTGCTTGTCCAGGTCGTCCTCGGCCGACAGGTAAATGATCGAGCACGCTGACGTAGCGGTCGTTGTGGCGGATCACCTTGGCCAGTTCGGTGCCGGTGCAGGCGGGCATGTACATGTCGAGGATGATCAGGTCCGGCTGGAAATCGGCCAGCTCGGCCATCGCCTGGATCGGGTCGATCAAGGTGCGGGTCACGATGCCGGCGCTGTTGAGCAGGCGTTCGGTGTGCATGGCCTGGGCCCGCGAGTCGTCGATGATCAATACCTTGAACGGCTCGTACTGGGCCACGCAGGTCAGAATCTCGATTTTTTCCAAAAGGCTCGAGGCCTCCAGGGTGCCGGTCAGGAACTCTTGCCCGCCGGCGCGCACGGCGGCCAGGCGGGTGGGGGTATCGGTTTCGTGCAAGCTGAAGAACAGCAACGGCAACTTTGGCGCCAGGCCCTCCTGCAGTTGCGCGGCCAGGCTCAGGCCGGCACCGCAGCCGCCAAAATCGACATCCATCACGATGGCGGCCGGGTGCATTTCTTCCATCGAGGAGCGAAAAGCGGCCACGCTCGGTTGCGCCTGGGCCACCAGGCCGAAGAATTCCAGTTGGGTGGCCAGGCGCTCGGCCCGCTCCACGTCCTGCAGCATCACGTAGATGGGCTTGTGCGGTGGCGGCAGCAACGTCTGGTCGAGTTGGTCACCATGGCGCAGGCCGGTGCGCGACAGGCGATGCATCAGGCGGTTGAGCTCACTGATCAATTCGCTGCTCAGGCGCCCGCGGTTGTCGTCGATCGCCAGCATGGCCTGGTTGATGCTGCGGGCCAGGGTAGTGTGCTCGTGCTGTTCGAAGCGTTCGGCAAAACGTAGCAGGCGCAGGTTAGCCTCGTTGAGGTCGGCCATGTCGGTGGCCGACCATTCGCACCGCTGCAACCGCTGCCAGATTTCCAGGATATGGCGTGCCTGGTGGATGACCCGCTGGGCAAAGTGGTGCTTGAGGCGCTCACGGCTGGGGTCTTCTGGCTCGGTCATGTCCTGACTACTAATAAGGGAGTGGCTGAGGCCTTGGATAAGGGAAAGGCTTGGGTTGAGTAATGGCTCTATGCTAGCACCTCTTTTCGACTAAACGAGTACCTGACGTCAATTAACTGCTGCTTTCTTGTATTCATTTAATGACTAGGTAGTCGCTTATGCGAAGCGCCCCGCTTGATTTATAGTGCAGGCCAGGATCGACAAACCCGGTGCCAACGCCTGCGGTAAAAATGACAGCAGCTGGCACGATGGATGGGGCTTGCGGTCGAACCCTAGAACTCAGTGATTTGAAAGGACATAGCCATGCTGGACTGGAAGAACCGCACAGGCAAAGGCGAGGCGCGCGAGCGTGTCGACAGCAAAGGGACCGCCACCCGCGGTTACTTAGGTGGCGTACTGGCCAGCCGTGCCGTGCTGGCCGTGATAGGCCTTTACCTGGTGGTGACCATCCTGCTGGGCTGGTATTGGAGCGAAGAGCCGTCGCTGTTCCCGGTGCAGCAGAACGCCCAGGCCGCCGCGGAACACGAAGGCCACAAGATGGTGGTGGGCTACACCACCGTTGAAACCTTGAAAACCGTAGCCGGCACCCTGTTGCACAAGCCCGGTGGCTATATTTCCAACGACCGCTTTCCGCCAGGCCTGTGGATGGACAACATGCCCAGCTGGGAATACGGCGTGCTGGTGCAGGTTCGCGACTTGAGCCGGGCACTGCGCAAGGACTTTGCCCGTTCGCAGTCGCAATCGGCCGAAGACGCGGATTTGGCGAAAGCTGAGCCCAAGTTCAACTTCGACAACAAGAGCTGGATCCTGCCGTCCAGCGAGTCGGAGTTCCAGGAAGGCATCAACGCCCTGAGCCGCTACCAGACTCGCCTGTCTGATCCAAACCAGAGTGGCGCCTTGTTCTATGCCCGCGCCGACAACCTGAACAACTGGCTGGGCGATGTCGCCACGCGCCTGGGTTCGTTGTCCCAGCGTTTGTCGGCCAGTGTTGGCCGGGTCAAGCTCAACAGCACCTTGAAGACTGAAACGGTTGCACCGGGCCAGGCACCGCAGGTGGACGAAGAAATCGTCGAAACCCCATGGATGCAGATCGACAACGTGTTCTACGAGGCACGTGGCCAGGCCTGGGCGCTGTCGCACTTGCTGCGCGCCATTGAAGTGGACTTCGCCGACGTGTTGGCCAAGAAAAACGCCACCGTCAGCGTGCGCCAGATCATCCGTGAACTGGAGGCTTCGCAAGAGCCGGTGTGGAGCCCGATGATCCTCAATGGCAGCGGTTTCGGCATACTGGCCAACCACTCGCTGGTCATGGCCAACTACATTTCCCGGGCCAATGCGGCAGTCATCGACCTTCGCCAACTGCTGTCGCAAGGCTGATGGTCACTATCTCACCGCTGGAGGCCGCGCACCGCGCCGCCTCCGATGCCGAGCTGATTGCCTGGGTCGACGAGCACGACAGCCCGCTGGGGGCACTGCCGCGCGCCGAATTGCGTGAGCGCGGGTTGATCGGCCGCGGCACCTACATACTTCTATTCAATAGCGCGGGTGAGTTGTGCGTGCATCGCCGCACCTTGAGCAAGGCGATCTACCCCGGTTACTGGGACGTTGCCGCAGGCGGCATGGTGCAGGCCGGCGAAAGCTTTGCCGAGTCGGCTGCGCGCGAGCTGGAAGAGGAGTTGGGCGTGGCCGGGGTTGAACTGACCGCCCACGAGCACTTCTTTTTCGACCAGCCGGGCAATCGGCTTTGGTGCGGAGTGTTTTCGGCCGTGTGGGACGGGCCGTTGAAGTTGCAGCCAGAAGAAGTGATGGAGGCCAGGTTCCTGCCCCTGGCCGATGCCTTGGCCGAGAGCCAGACTAAGCCCTATTGCCCCGACTCCCTGGCTGCCCTGCAACGCTTTGTAGCTAAACCCGCCTGACGGCAAACCTCTGTAGGAGCGGATTGATCCGCGAAAAGAACACCACGGTATGCCTGATGGATCGGCGGCGGTGTTTTCGCGGATAAATCCGCTCCTACATGACGGCAAGCGCCGCGGGGTCGCAAATGCTTCGATAAATGGCGCGTTTTGGCACTTAGCAAGCGGCGCATTTGCCGTTACACTGCGCGACCTTTTCAAGCTGAAACCCGCGTGCGGGCTTCAGTAGCGCTGCCCCTGCCTGAGTGGGGCTTCGCGGTCGGTCGATGGCTGGTTTCCAGTGCCTGTACCGATCAGTTTTTTCGTCCTCCGAAGAGGATTGCCGGTGGCCAAAAAAGCCGCATCCTTCGCCGCTCTCGGCGGCCTGGTGTTTTCCACCGATACAGGTCGGCATTGTCCGGACTGTCGTCAACCCATAGATGCCTGCACCTGCAAGCAGACCGTCATCCCCGAAGGTGACGGGATCGCCCGTGTGCGCCGCGAAAGCAAAGGCCGTGGCGGCAAGACCGTGACCACCGTCAGCGGCGTGCCGCTGGCGCTGGACGCGCTCAAGGACCTGGCCGCTACCCTCAAGCGCCGATGTGGCACGGGGGGCGCGCTCAAGGACGGTGTCATCGAGATCCAGGGCGACCACGTCGAGCTGCTCTTGGCAGAACTGGTCAAGCAGGGTTTCAAGGCGAAGAAGTCCGGCGGCTGATTCAGGCCGCCCCACCTTCGTTTTTAAACTTGGCGCGGCCCACAGGGTCTACCCTGCACATGCCGATAACCGTCATCTTCATTCTTTACACTGCGCCAACCCGCATGGCCGGTGGTTTCTGACTTTTCTATAGGGGACTTCGATGTCCGTAAGACGTACACGCAAAGACGATGGCAGCCAATGGACAGTAGCGGACAGCCGCGGTGTCTACGGGATTCGCCATTGGGGGGCCGGTTACTTCGCGATCAACGAGGCCGGGCGCGTGGAAGTGCGTCCGAACGGCCCGGGCAGTTCGCCCATCGACCTGTACGAGCAGGTCGACGAGCTGCGCAAGAGCGGTCTGTCGCTGCCGTTGCTGGTGCGTTTCCCCGATATCCTGCAAGACCGCGTGCGCCAGTTGACCGGCGCCTTCGACGCCAATATCGCGCGCCTGGAGTACCAGAGCGAGTACACCGCGCTGTACCCGATCAAGGTCAACCAGCAGGAAGCGGTGGTCGAGAACATCATCGCCACGCAAAACGTCTCGATTGGCCTTGAAGCCGGTTCCAAGCCCGAGCTGTTGGCGGTGCTGGCCCTGGCACCCAAAGGCGGCACCATCGTGTGCAACGGTTACAAGGACCGTGAGTTCATCCGCCTGGCCCTGATCGGCCAGAAGCTGGGCCACAACGTGTTCATCGTGATCGAGAAAGAGTCCGAAGTGGCGCTGGTGATCGAAGAGGCCGCTGAGCTTAAGGTCAAGCCGCAAGTGGGCCTGCGCGTGCGTCTGTCGTCCCTGGCGTCGAGCAAGTGGGCCGACACCGGTGGCGAGAAGTCCAAGTTTGGCCTGTCGGCCGCGCAACTGATCTCGGTGGTCGAGCGCTTCCGTGCTGCCGGCCTGGACCAGGGCATCCGCCTGCTGCACTTTCACATGGGTTCGCAGATCGCCAACCTGGCCGACTACCAGCACGGCTTCAAAGAAGCCATCCGTTACTACGGCGAGCTGCGTGCACTGGGCCTGCCAGTCGATCACATCGACGTGGGCGGTGGCCTGGGCGTGGACTACGACGGTACTCACTCGCGTAACGCCAGCTCCATCAACTACGACATGGACGACTACGCCGGCGTGGTGGTGGGCATGCTCAAGGAGTTCTGCGACGCGCAGGGCCTGCCGCACCCGCACATCTTCTCGGAAAGCGGCCGCTCGCTGACCGCCCACCACGCCATGCTGGTGGTGCAGGTGACCGACGTCGAGAAACACAACGACGAAGTGCCGGAAATCGACGATAAGGAAAGCCTGCCCGAAACCGTGCAATGGCTGGTCGACCTGCTGGGCCCGACCGACATCGAGATGGTCACCGAAACCTACTGGCGCGCCACGCACTACATGAGCGACGTGGCCACCCAGTACGCCGACGGCAAGATCACCCTGGCGCAAAAGGCCTTGGCCGAACAGTGCTACTTCGCCGTGTGCCGCCGCCTGCACAACTCGCTGAAGGCGCGTCAGCGCTCGCACCGCGTGGTGCTGGACGAACTCAACGACAAGTTGGCCGACAAGTACATCTGCAACTTCTCGGTGTTCCAGAGCCTGCCCGACACCTGGGCCATCGGCCAGGTATTGCCGATCTTGCCGCTGCATCGCCTGGACGAAGAGCCTTTGCGCCGCGCCGTGCTGCAAGACCTGACCTGCGACTCCGACGGCAAGATCAAGCAGTACGTCGACGAGCAGAGCATCGAGACCAGCTTGCCGGTGCACTCGGTCAACGAGGGCGAGGACTACCTGCTGGGCATCTTCCTGGTGGGCGCCTACCAGGAAATCCTCGGTGACATGCACAACCTGTTCGGTGACACCGACTCGGTGAACATCTACCAGAACCCGGACGGCAGCGTGTACCACGCCGGTATCGAGACCCATGACACCATCGAGGACATGCTGCGCTACGTGCACCTGTCGCCCGAGGAGTTGATGACTCACTACCGCGACAAGGTGGCCAGCGCCAAGATCAGCGTACGTGAACGCACTCAGTACCTGGACGCGTTGCGCCTGGGCCTGACCCGTTCCTCGTACCTGTCGTCGTGACGCAGTGAGGGCCGCGCTGGCTGTATTCACGGGGCTGCTGCTGGCAGCCCTGGCAGCCTGCTCGCCCTTGCGCATCATCGATGACCTGACGCCCAAGGACACCTTCAAGCGGGTCGAGGGCGTTGCCTACGGCGATGACCCCCGGCAAAAGCTGGATGTGTACCTGCCCCTAAAACCACTGCCGGCGACGCCGGTGGTGGTTTTTTTCTATGGGGGCAGTTGGAACAGCGGCGACCGCGGCGACTACCGCTTTGTGGGTGAGGCACTGGCCTCGCGCGGCATCATCGCCGTGGTGGCCGATTACCGGCTTTACCCACAGGTGCGCTACCCGTCCTTCCTCGAGGATGGCGCCAAGGCCGTGGCCTGGACCCATCGGCACATCGGCCAGTACGGCGGCGACGCGCATCGGCTGTTTCTGATGGGGCACAGTTCGGGGGCCTACAACGCCTCGATGCTGGCGCTCGACCCGCGCCTGCTGAATGCCGTGGGCCTGGCGCCCAGCGACATCCGTGGCTGGATCGGCCTGGCCGGCCCCTACGACTTTCTGCCGATCGAGAACAAGGATGTGAAACCAGTGTTCTTCTTCCCCAACTCGCCGCCAGACTCGCAGCCCATCAATCACGTCGCGAAGGGCGCGCCACCTGCGCTGCTGATTGCTTCAAGCAGCGACAATTTGGTCAACCCGCAGCGCAATACGGCGGGGCTGGCGCAGAAGCTGCGCGACAATGGGGTGCCGGTGGAGGAGTTCTACTATTCGCGCACCAACCACCAGACGCTGGTGGCAACCTTGTCCAAGCCGTTGAAGTGGTTAGCGCCGGTGATCGAAGACGTGACCGGGTTTATTCAGTCGACGCAGTGAAAGGCCTTCGCGGATTTATCCGCGAAAAGGTCACCCCGATATCCAGCCGTCGCGCTGCTGTATCCGCCACGCCATCCCCCCTAGCGTCAGCGCCCGCAGCGCCATGAACAACAGAAAACTGATCCACAGCCCATGGTTGCCCAACCCCAGGGTCAGCCACGCCACTGGCAGCATGATCACTACGCTGAGCACCATGCCATTGCGCATCTCCCGCGCCCGTGTCGCGCCGATGAACAGCCCGTCCAGCAGGTAGCTCCACACCGCGATCAGCGGCAGCAGCGCCAAGTACGGCAAATAAGCAAAGGCCGTTTCTCGCACTTCAAGGATGTTGGTCTGCATCTGTACGAACAGGTGCCCACCCACCAGGAACAGCACCGCAAACGCCAGGCTGGCCAGCAACGACCAACCGCAGGCCACGGTCATCGAGCGGCGCAGCGCATCGCGGTCGCGGGCGCCGATGGCGTGCCCGCACAACGCCTCCACGGCATGGGCCAGGCCATCCAGTGCCTGGGCCGTCAACAGCAGGCCGTTGAGTAACAGGGCGTTGGCGGCCACCGTGGCGTCGCCCAGGCGTGCGCCTTGCACCGTGATCAGAAAGAACACCCCCTGCAGCGCTAAGCTGCGTATGAAGATATCGCGGTTAACCGTGAGCATCGGCCGCCAGTTGTGCCACAGCTTGAGGGCCGCCCACGCGATCTGCCCCGGATAAGCGCGCAGCGCGGGCCGGGTCAGCGCCAGGCCGAGGATCACGGATATCCATTCGGCCAGCACCGAGGCTCGGGCCGAACCGACCACGCCCCAGTCCAGGCCGATGACGAACCACAGGTTGAGCACGATGTTGACCAGGTTGGTGGTCAACAGGATGGCCAGCGGCGCGCGGGCATTCTGCGTGCCCAGGAACCAGCCGACCAGGGCATAGGTGGCCAGCGCTGCAGGCAGGCCGAACAGGCGCACCTGGAAAAAGTCGTGGGTAGTCTGCTCCAGTGCCGCCGAGGGCTGCATCATGCCCAGTGCCAAGTGGCTGAAGGGCAGGGCGATGGCCCCCAGCAGTAGCGAAAAAATCGCCGCCAGCAGCAGCCCTTGCGCCAGCACTTGGCGCAAGGCCGCACCGTCATTGCGCCCGGCGGCCTGGGCGGCAAAGCCGGTTGCGCCCATGCGCAAAAAGCCCATGGCCCATGCCAGAAAACTGTAGAGGCTGGCACCCACGGCCACGGCACCCAGTTGGTGGGCATGGGGCAAGTGGCCGATCACGGCGCTGTCGACCAGCGCCACCAGCGGCACGGAAATATTCGACAGAATCATCGGCGCAGCCAGCGCCCAGACACGGCGGTGGGTAGCGCGGTCGCGCCAGTCGTCAAGCAATGTGGACATGCAGGCTCCTTGGTCGCCCGGGAGTGTACCCGAGACAACACCTCCCCCCGTAGGAGCGGATTCATCCGCGAAAAGAACGCCGCGATAACGTCAGGCAGGGCGCACGGTGCAAACCCTAATGTTGATATATCATTCACCCCCTGGAATACCACTGCCCCAAGAGTGCCCCATGCTGAACAAAGGATTGTGGCTGGCCTGTGTGCTGGCGTTGCTGAGTGCCTGTGACTCGTCCACCTCGGACAAGCCCGTCACCGCCCCCGAGCCGACCAAAGCAGCGGTCGTGAGCGAACCTGCCAAGGTCAAGCCCAAGGTTGATCTGGCCGAGCTGGGCAAGCGTTACGCCGGCCGCGAACTGACCGTGGCCGATGTGTCCGAGGTGCAATTGGACGGCGCCAGCACGCTGTCGGTGACCTTCACCGCGCCGCTGGACCCCAGCCAGAACTACGCCGACAAACTGCACTTGGTGGACACCGTCAAGGGCAAGGTCGACGGTGCCTGGGAGCTGGCCGACAACTTGATGGAACTGCGCCTGCGCCACCTGGAACCCAAGCGCAAGCTGGTGCTGACCATCGATGCGGGCCTGCGCAGCGTGAACCAGAATAGCTTGGCTGCCGAATACGTCAGCCGCCTGGAAACCCGCGACCTGGAACCCACCGTGGGCTTCGCCAGCCGGGGTTCGCTGCTGCCCACGCGCCTGGCAGAGGGGCTGCCGGTGATCGCGTTGAACGTGGCCAAGGTCGACGTCGAGTTCTTCCGCATCAAGCCTGAGCAACTGCCGGCGTTCCTGGCCCAATGGGGGCGCAACAGCAGCCTGCAGGCCTACGAGTCCAAGGACCTGCTGCCCATGGCCGACCTGGCGTACGGTGGCCGTTTTGACCTGAACCCGGCCCTTAACACCCGTGAAAACCTGTTGCTGCCCATTGCCGGCATCAAGCCGCTGCAAGCGCCCGGCGTGTACCTGGCAGTAATGCGCGCCTCGGGCACCTACAGTTACTCCAACCCGGCCACCCTGTTCACCCTCAGCGACATCGGCCTTTCGGTGCACCGCTACCAGAGCCGCCTGGACGTATTCACCCAAGCGCTGGAAGGCGGCAAGGCCATGGCCGGCGTGAACCTGGAGCTGCTTGATGGCGAAGGCCGCGTGTTGGGCCAGGGCAAGACCGACAGCGATGGCCACACCCAGTTGCCGTTGCCAGCCAAGGCTGAGGTACTGCTGGCCCAGCAGGGCGAGCAAACCAGCCTGCTGCGCCTGAACAGTTCGGCCCTGGACCTGGCCGAGTTCGACATCACCGGGCCGCGCGCGCACCCGCTGCAGTTCTTCGTGTTCGGCCCGCGCGACCTGTACCGCCCCGGCGAAACCGTGCTGCTCAATGGCCTGCTGCGCGACAACGACGGCCGCGCCCTGAAGCCGCAGCCGATTACCGTCCAAGTGCGCCGCCCTGATGATCAGGTCAGCCGCAAGTTCGTCTGGGAAGCCGATGCCTCCGGCCTCTATCAGTATCAACTGCAATTGGCTGGCGAAGCGCCCACCGGGCGCTGGCAGTTGACTTTCGACCTGGGCGACGGCAAACCGCAGGTCTATGAATTTCAGGTCGAAGACTTCCTGCCCGAGCGCATGGCCCTGGACCTCAAGGGCAGCGACACGCCGCTGAGCCCGGCCGACCCTGCCGAGATCGACGTGACCGGTCGCTACCTGTATGGCGCGCCGGCTTCGGGCAACCGCTTGAGTGGGCAGATTTACCTGCGGCCATTGCGCGACGCCGTGCCGGGGCTGCCGGGCTACCAGTTTGGGTCTATCACCGAGGAGCAATTGACCCAGGACCTGGAGCTCGATGAAAGCACCCTGGACGCCGACGGCAAGGCCACCATCGAAGTCCAAAGCCAGTGGGCCGATGCCAAGTCGCCGCTGCAATTGATCCTGCAAGCCAGCCTGCAAGAGTCGGGCGGGCGGCCCATTACCCGGCGCCTGATCCAACCGATCTGGCCTGCCGATCACTTGCCGGGCGTGCGCGCCCTATTCGACGGCGAGAGCACCGACAGCGATGGCCCGGCCGAATTTGAGCTGCTGATGGCCGATGCCGAAGGCCACAAGCTGGCGGCTGACAACCTCAAGGTGCGGCTGATTCGCGAGCGCCGCGACTACTACTGGAACTACTCGTCCAGCGATGGCTGGAGCTACAACTTCAACGAAAAATTCCTGACGCTGAACGAGGAGACCGTCAGCGTCAAAGAGGGCGGCACCGCCAAGGTGACCTTCCCGGTGGAGTGGGGCCCCTACCGCGTAGAGGTCCAAGACCCGCAAACAGGCATGGTCAGCAGCCTGCGCTTCTGGGCCGGCTACCGCTGGCAGGACAATGCCGACGGCGGCGCCGTGCGCCCCGACCAGGTCAAGCTGGCACTGGACAAGCCGGCCTACGCCGATGGCGATACGGCCAACATCACCGTCACGCCACCGTCGGCGGGCAAGGGCTACCTGTTGCTCGAGTCCAGCGACGGCCCGTTGTGGTGGCAAGAAATCGACGTGCCGGCCGAAGGCAAATCCTTCGCCGTGAAGCTGGACCCGAAATGGGCGCGCCACGACCTCTACGTCAGCGCACTGGTGGTGCGCCCCGGCGAGCGCAAGGCCAACGTCACGCCCAAGCGTGCCGTGGGCGTGCTGCACCTGCCGCTGGACCGCAGCCAGCGCAAACTGGCGCTGAGCCTGAGCGCGCCGGAAAAAATGCGACCCAAGCAACCGCTGAAAATCAAGCTGCAAGCCAAGGGCGCCGACGGCAGCGTGCCCAAGCAGGTGCATGTACTGGTAGCTGCGGTAGACGTGGGTATTCTGAATATCACCGACTACCCGACGCCTGATCCGTTCGCCAGCCTGTTTGGCCGCAAGGCCTATGGTGCCGACCAATTGGACGTGTACGGGCAACTGATCGAAGCCGGCCAGGGCCGCCTGGCCAGCCTGGCCTTTGGTGGTGACGCGGCGATGGCCAAGGGCGGCAAACGGCCGGATACCAGCGTGACCATCGTGGCCTTGCAAAGCACCCCGGTCACCCTCAACGACCAGGGCGAGGGCGAAGTCAGCGTCGACATCCCGGACTTCAACGGCGAGCTACGGGTGATGGCCCAGGCCTGGACCGACGACCGTTACGGCATGGCTGAGGCCAAGACCGTGGTGGCTGCGCCGTTGGTGGCCGAGTTGTCGATGCCGCGCTTCCTCGCCGGTGGCGACCAGACCAGCCTGGCGCTGGACTTGAGTAACCTCTCGGGCAAGGCACAAACCCTCAAGGTGCAGCTGGCCAGCAGCGGCCAGGTCAACCTGACGGGCAGCGTCGAGCAGAGCGTGCAGTTGGCCCAAGGCCAGCGCACCACCTTGAAAATACCTGTGCAGGCCCAGGGCGGGTTTGGCCAGGGCCGCATCAGCGTGACCGTCCAGGGGCTCGACCTGCCGGGCGAAAGCCTGCCGCCGTTCAGTCGCGAATGGACATTGGGCGTGCGCCCGGCCTACCCGGCGTTGCTCAAACATTACCGCGCGGTGCTCAAGGGTGAGGACTGGAGCCTGCCCGACAACGAACTGTCGTTGTTCGAACCGGCCGGACGTGAGGCGCTGTTGAGCCTGTCGAGCCGCCCGCCCTTGAACCTCGGCGAGCAGATCCGCGCACTCAAGGCATACCCCTATGGTTGCCTGGAGCAAACCACCAGTGGCTTGTACCCCTCGCTCTACGCCGACGCCGCCAGCCTGAAACGCCTGGGCCTGACGGGCGAGCCGGATGCCGAGCGCAAGCGCAAGATCGAACTGGGCATCGAGCGCTTGCTGGGCATGCAGCGCTACAACGGCAGTTTCGGCCTATGGGGCCCGGACGGCGAAGAGGAGTATTGGCTGACCGCCTACGTCACCGATTTCCTGTTGCGTGCCCGCGACCAGGGTTACGCGGTGCCAACCGATGCATTGAAAAAGGCCAGCGAACGGCTATTGCGTTATTTGCAAGAGCGCAACCTGATCGAAGTCAGCTACAGCGAAGATGCCGAGCACACCCGTTTTGCCGTGCAGGCTTACGCGGGCCTGGTGTTGGCGCGCAGCCAGCAGGCGCCGTTGGGGGCGCTGCGCAGCCTGTACGACCGCCGTGCCGATGCACGCTCCGGTTTGCCGCTGGTGCAACTGGCGATTGCCCTGCAGAAAATGGGCGACCAACCGCGTGCCGACTTGGCGCTGCAGGCTGGCCTGGCGGTCACCCGCAAGGCGAACGATTGGCTGGCCGACTACGGCAGCCCGTTGCGCGACCAGGCGATGATCCTGGCCCTGTTGCAGGAAAACGACCTGGCAGCCGGCCAGCGCGAACAGCGCCTGTTTGACCTGTCCGACCAAGTGGCCGCCAGCCAATGGCTATCGACCCAGGAGCGCAATGCACTGTTCCTGGCCGGGCGCGACCTGCTCGGCAAGCCCGAGTCGGCCTGGACCGCACGACTGAGCAGTGGCGGGCAGACGCGTGAGTTGAGCAACAACCAGCCCGGCATCAAGCTGGACGGCCCGTTGCTGGCCTCGCCACTAAGCGTGCACAACAACGGCACCGACACGTTGTACCAGCAACTGACCGTGTCGGGTTACCCCCAGCAGGCGCCGCTGGCCCACGGTGAAAACCTGAGTATCCGCCGCGACTACCTGGGCATGAACGGCCAGGCGCTGAACCTGCAAAACCTGAAAAGTGGCGACCTGGTGCTGGTGCACCTGGCTATCGCTGCCAAGCAGCGCGTGCCGGATGCCTTGGTGGTGGACTTGCTGCCGGCGGGCCTGGAGCTGGAAAACCAGAACCTGGCACAAAGCGCCGCCAGCCTGGACAACGCCAGCAGCAAGGTCAAGCAATGGCGCGAAGCGATGCAGAACGCTACTTTGGTGCACCAGGAGTATCGCGACGACCGCTACGTGGCGGCGCTCAACCTGGACGGCTACGGCACCACGCACTTGCTGTACCTGGCCCGCGCCGTCACGCCCGGCACTTATCGCGTGCCGCCGCCGCAGGTAGAGTCCATGTACCGGCCGAACTGGCAGGCAGTGGGCGATACCCCTGCCGACATGGTGATCAAGGGCAAATAGCGTTCGCGGATAAATTCGCTCCTGCAGACGGTGATACCGGTAGGAGCGGATTCATCCGCGAAGGCCTCAATGGATAATCCAGCTGAGCAGCCACAACCCAAGCACCATCCAGATCACCCCCAGCACGATCGAAGCACGCATGAACGCACGGATCGCCGAGAAGATCAGCATCAAGCCCACGATCAGGGCCAGGATGCTGACCAACGAAGTGTCCATGCCCAGCGTGCGTGACAGGCCTTCGACAAAATTACCGCCGGCGTGGGCCAGCAGGTTGAACAGCCAGCTCAAGCCATCGACGATAAAACGGATCACCGCGCCCAGCGCCTGACCCAGCCATTCGAAAAAGCCATCTGCATGCATAGTTGTCGCGTCCTGATTGATTTACCGGCGTTTGCGCTTTGGCCATGGGCCGGGCTGCCAAGTTCCCCGACCCCATGGTGGGCGACGCAGAATAAAGGTCTTTGCCCTTGAGCATCAGATTAGTTGCACGGCGCTGGCTACACACGCGCTGGGGGAAAATCTGCAAAAGGCTGCTGGCAGCAGGTCTGGCCGGTATCGCCCTGCTGTGGCTGGCCGACCGGATCTGGCCATTGCCGTTGCCCGGCGATGACCTGGCGCGGGTGGTGCTGGCCGAGGATGGCACGCCGCTGTGGCGCTTCGCCGATGCCGATGGCGTATGGCGTTACCCGGTAAGCGTGGATCAAGTGTCACCGTATTACCTGGAGGCGTTGCTGACCTACGAGGACCGCTGGTTCTACCAGCACCCAGGCGTCAACCCGTTTGCCTTGGCTCGTGCGGCCTGGCTGAATGTCTCGGGCGGGCGCGTGGTGTCGGGGGGCAGTACGCTGTCGATGCAAGTGGCGCGGCTGCTCGACCCGCACTCGCGCACCTTGGGCGGCAAGCTGCGGCAACTGTGGCGCACGCTGCAACTGGAGTGGCACCTGCCCAAGCAGCAGATCCTGGAAATCTACCTCAACCGGGCGCCCTTTGGCGGGACCTTGCAGGGCGTGGCGGCTGCCAGCTGGGCGTACCTGGGCAAACCCCCATCACAGCTCACCCGCGCCGAGGCGGCAACCCTGGCGGTGCTGCCCCAGGCACCCAGCCGGCTGCGCCCCGACCGCCATCCGGGGCGGGCGCAAAAGGCCCGTGACAAGGTGCTGCGCCGCCTCGACGACTATCAAGTGTGGCCCCACGTGGCCATTCAGGAAGCGCTTGAAGAGCCGCTGTTGCTGGCGCCACGCCAGGAGCCAGCCCTTGCGCCCTTGCTGGCGCGCCGGCTGAACCGTAATGACAGCCCGCCCCTGATCCGTACCACCCTGGATGCCGGGCTGCAGCGCCGCCTCGAAGACCTGTTGCTCAGTTGGCGGGCGCGTTTGCCCGAGCGCACCTCGGCGGCGATCCTGGTGGTTGAAGAACAGAACATGGCCGTGCGCGCCTACCTGGGTTCGGTGGACCTGAACGATGAGCGCCGCTTTGGCCACGTCGACATGATCAGTGCGGTGCGCTCGCCGGGGTCCACGCTCAAGCCCTTTTTGTATGGCATGGCCATGGATGCCGGGCTGATCCATTCCGAGTCACTGCTGCAGGATGTGCCACGCCGTTATGGCGACTACCGCCCGGGCAATTTCTCTTCCGGGTTCAGCGGGCCGGTGGCCGCAAGCTCTGCACTGGCCACGTCGCTCAACCTGCCTGCGGTACAGTTGCTCGAGGCCCTGGGGCCCAAGCGCTTCGACGGGCAACTGCGCAATGGCGGGCTGGGCCTGTTGCTGCCAGCGGCGGCTGAACCCAACCTTTCATTGATTTTGGGCGGGGTAGGCAGCCGGCTGGAAGACCTGGTGGCCGCCTACAGTGCCTTCGCCCGTGTCGGCAACAGCGCCAACCTGCGCTTGCAGCCTGATGACCCTTTGTATGAGCGGCGGATGATGTCGCCAGGCGCCGCCTGGATCATCCGCAAAATCCTCAGCGGCCAGGCCCGACCGGATCGCGACCCCACGGCCGAGTTGGTGCAGCGGCCGTTGTTGGCTTGGAAGACGGGCACCAGTTACGGCTTTCGCGATGCCTGGTCGATCGGCGTCGGGCCGCGCTACTTGATCGGCATCTGGATTGGCCGCCCGGATGGCACGCCGGTGCCGGGGCAATTTGGCCTGGCCTCGGCCGCGCCCTTGATGCTGCAAGTGCACGATGTGCTGGTCAATCGCGACAGCCAGCGCGGCATCGTCGCGCCGGTGCAGCCAGTGCCCGGCAACGTGGGGGTGGCGGCGATCTGTTGGCCACTGGGCCAGCCAATGGCGCGCCACGACCCCAACTGTCGGCGCCAGCGCTTCGCCTGGACGTTGGACAACACCACGCCGCCGACCTTGCAGGCGCAGGACCAACCCCTGGGTACGGGCTTGTGGGAGAAGGTCTGGGTCAACGCCCAAGGCCTTCGCGTGGACGCCCGTTGCCCAGGTGCCCAGGCCCGTGACATCGCCCTGTGGCCGGCGGCGCTGGAGCCCTGGCTGCCGCCTGGCGAGCGGCGCCAGGCACGCCTGCCTGCCGGCGACCAAGCCTGCCCGCCACCGGCCTTGCGGGCCATGGCAGCGCTGTCCATCGTCG
This sequence comes from Pseudomonas abieticivorans, assembly GCF_023509015.1. Classification (NCBI taxonomy): domain Bacteria; kingdom Pseudomonadati; phylum Pseudomonadota; class Gammaproteobacteria; order Pseudomonadales; family Pseudomonadaceae; genus Pseudomonas; species Pseudomonas abieticivorans. Next base: position 1,867,435 of record NZ_CP094975.1, on the reverse strand, counting down.
GCGTGCGCCAAGGCGATCAACTGCGGCGCCCGGCGGCGAGCACGGCGCTGTTGCACCTGAACCTGTCGACGTTGGGCGGCACCGGGCACCGCTGGTGGTTTCTCAACGGTGCGCCGCTGGGCGATGGCAACGGCGAGGCGGGCCTGGACGCTACGTTCGATGAGGTGGGCCGCTATCAGCTCAGCGTGCTGGATGAAGCCGGACAAACCGCCAGCGTCGAATTCAACGTGATCGACTGATGGCTGAAACAATTAAGCCAAACAAGTTGTATATAGCACTAAGGTTATCGAACGATTACAAAGGTCTTGGTTTCTATTTCAACTGTATGAATTTTATGAGATTTAAATTGTACCAGTTAGGAAATATATAACGCGTTAATACCAAGTGCTGACTGGATCCATTTGCCCCGTACGCTGTTAATCCCTTCACAGGATGAAGCGCCTCAAGCGCGTTTCACATAAGAAGAACAGCAGTCGGTGCAAAGGAAAATCCCATGAACACTCAAGTGTGGAGCAAGTCAGTTACAGCGTTGGCATTGGTATTGGCCGTCAGCCTGAGCGGTTGCAGCAGTGGCGGCGGCGGGTCCAAGAGCCATGTCGACAGTTCATCGCCTGCCGCTGACAGCGGCAGCACCTCGGGCGGCACTTCGGGCGGTACGACGTCGGACGGTACTGCCAGCAATGGCTCCGGCACAGGTACTGGCACGGGTACGGGCACCGGCACCGGCACCGGCGATGGTTCAGGCACAGGTGGCGGTACCGGCGGTGGCCCTGTCACGCCGGCGGTCAGCCCGTTGGTCACCGCGCAGGTGGCCGAGCAGGTGGGCGACACTGTGTCCGGCCTTGGCAGCACCGTCACCAGCGTAGGTACTTCGGTGCAAGCACTCTCGCTGGGCAACGCCTCGGCGCTGACCGAAGGCACCGGTGGGCTGGTGGCCTCGGTGGGCGACGCGGTCACCGACTTGGGCGCAGGCATCACCACGGGCCTAGGTAGCCTGGGCACCGACACCAATGCGGTGGGCCTGACCTTGGCCAGCGTCGGCACCGCTACCGGCGACCTGGGCGGCGGCGTGTCGACCCTGGGCAAAAGCGTTTCTAAATTAGCCACTACCTCCGGCATCCAGCAGGTACCGGTGGTGGGCGGCGTGGTCAACGCGGCCGGCAACGTGGTGGACGGTGTAGGCGAACGGGTGACCATGCTCGGCGACACCCTGAGCAGCGCCACGACCAGTGGCCCCTTGGGCGCAGTGACCGATCAGTTAGGCGACCGCCTGGTGCCCGTGGTCGCCATGGTCGAAAGCACCACCAACAAAGTGGGCAGCAGCACCGGCCTGGGCAACCCGGTCAATGGTGTGTTGCAGGGCGTGAGCAGCACCTTGGGCAAAGTGGCTGATGGGGCCGGCGGTTCAAGCCTGGGGGCTGCGGTCGATGGTTTGGCCGGGGCCACCAGCAAAGCCGGCGGCCTGGTGGCAGGCGGCAGTGGCGGCACAGGGGGCAGCGGCTTGCTGGAAACCGTCGGCGGCGTGGTCGCGGCAGCCAGCACCGGCTTGAGTGCCGGCACCAGCAACGGCGTGGTCAGCTCGGCAGGCGGCAGCGGCACTTCAGCTGGCAACCTGGTGGCGGCGCTCGGGCCGGTGCTGGGTGGCAACGGCGTGGCCAATACCGCCGCCGGCGCACCGTTGCAGGCGCTCACCACTAACGTCGCCAGTGGCCTCAACCCGGTGGTCAACAATGTGGTGGCCGCGACCCAAGCCGTGGGCGGCGCGACTGGGCTGGGTAACGCGGTGAACAGCATCGTCGCCCCAGCCGGTGGCGCCGTCAGCAACCTGGGCAACCAGATTGCCGCCAGCAACGCCCCGGCCGCCGCCCAACTCGGCGCGACCGTGGCGGGCCTGGGCAACACCGTCACCGCGGTGGGCGGCGTACTCGACGGGGGCGCGGCAGCAGGCAGCGGCGTGGGCGGTTTGCTCAACACCCTGACCGGCCGCAAGTAACGGATCCGATTCCTGCGTTTCCTGCAGCACCTACTACGCTAATGCGTACGAGGGAATCTGATGATTCCCTCGTTTTTTTAGGACGCGTCAGTTGGCTCGGATCAGGCCTCGGAGACTGGCCGGTATTGCACCTTCTGGCGAACAAGGATTCTGGTCAGGGAGTGCCCTATGCGTGCCTGCGCATCTGTGATGTTTTTGAGTACCTGCTTGATTACTGCCGTACATGCCGATTCACTGCCAAGCTTTCTCAACAGCAACGAAACCGAACGTAACCTCCCGGCGCCCAACCTCCCCGCGGATGCCTTCCGCCCGGTGACGCCGGCCTTGCAATTGCCCACGCCCGCCGCCCAATCCCAGCCCTTGTTGATGAGTACCAAAGTGCACGTGCAACAGGTACGTATCGAAGGCGGGACGATTTATCCGCTGCAGGAACTGGGCGCCGCCTACCAGCCGTTCCTGGGCCGGGACGTTACCCTGGCCGAACTGATCGAGGCCACCCGTGGCCTCACCCAGCGCTACCAGCAGGACGGCTACCTGCTGTCCTATGCCTACCTGCCGCCGCAAGGTTTCGAGGCCGGCGTGGTGCGCGTGGTGTTGGTGGAAGGCTACATTCGCGACTACCAGTTGCAAGGTGACATCGGCCGCGTGGCCGCCTACCTTGACAAACTGGTGGCCAAACTCAAGGCCGAGCGGCCCCTTACGCGCAAGACCTTCGAGCGCTACACCACCTTGATGAGCCGGGTGCCCGGCGTGACCCTGGCGGCGCGAGTGCCGCCGCCGGGCAGCACCGATGGCGCCACCACGTTGATCGCCGAAGCCTCGCGCAAGCCCTTCACCAGCACCATGAGCCTGACCGGCGACAACCGCGACAGTACCCAGGCCTTGCTGGGCGTCAGCAGCAATGCACAGACCGCGATGGCCGAGCAGTTGAGCCTGAGCGGGCTGTTCCCACCGGGGGATGACAAAGAGCATTACTACCGGGCGGACTACAGCCAGTTCCTGGGCAGCGAAGGTATGCAACTGAGCCTGTCGGGGTCCAGATACCGCAGCGACCCGGCGGCCGACGTGCTGCTGGATAACGGCCTGCGGCTCAAGCCACACCGGGAAAACGATCGGTTTTCCGTGGGCGTCAGCTACCCACTGATTGCAGCGCCGGATCAGTTGCTCAGCCTGGGCGCGCGGCTGTATGGCGTGAATGACAAGACCGACTACCGAGTCGTGGGCTTCGATCAGAAAGTCGCCACCCGCACCGACGTGCGTGCGCTGGCGTTGGAAGGCGATTGGCGCACCTCCACGGCCACGCAATTGCGCATCGTCAGCGGCGGCGTTTACCAGGGCAGCAATGGCCTGGGCGCCAAGACCGATGCCGGTTATGACCTCGACTTTTTGCGCCTGCGCCTGTCCGGGGTGCAAAGCGATCGCTTCGCCGGCAATTGGCAGGGCGTGGTCTCGGGCGTGCTGTACTGGACCGACGACAGCCTGCCTGACAGCGAACGTGCGGTGTTTGGCGGGCAGAACTTCGGCCGTGGTTACCCCAACGACCAAGCCTCGGGTGACAAGGGCTGGGGCGGGGCGTACGAGCTTAACTACAGCTTCAAGCGCGACGGCACCTGGTTGAAGTTGCTGCAGCCCTACAGCGTCGTGGACGCCTCACGGGCCTGGTTCAACGAGTTGCCGGTGAAGGCGGCCGACTTGTCGTCGGTGGCGATGGGCATGCGTTTGAGTGACGCCAAATACTACAACGTGTCGTTGGAGGCGGCCAAGCCGGTGGCAGACAAGGCGCTCGATAGCAATAACCGCAGCGTGCGGTATACGCTGAGTTTCAGTTATCAGCTGTAGGTCTTGCGGCCCGGATGAATCCTACCGGCATACCCATCACCCCGTAGGAGCGGATTCATCCGCGAAAGCCACACCGCAGTGCATCAAACATACCGCGCCGCTTTCTTCGCGGATAAATCCGCTCCTACCGGCGTACGCATCACTCTGTAGGAGCGGATTAATCCGCGAAAGCCACACCGCAGAGCATCAGACATACCGCGCCGCTTTCTTCGCGGATGAATCCGCTCCTACCGGCATACGCATCACTCTGTAGGAGCGGATTCATCCGCGAAAGCCACACCGCAGTGCATCAGACACACTGCGCCGCTTTCTTCGCGGATGAATCCGCTCCTACCGGCGTACCCATCACCCCGTAGGAGCGGATTTATCCGCGAAAGCCACACCGCATAGCATCAGACATACCGCGCCGCTTTCTTCGCGGATGAATCCGCTTGTATCTGCAGAGGTGGTTAGACTTTGAGGTGAGAGCGGTGAGTAGCAAGCTGTTAATCCGTTGTGCTTGAAGCACGTGTAGGAGCAAAGCTGCTACCCACCTCTTCACTCTGGCGATAAAGCCCGAACAGTTGAACGAGCACCACTCGAATACAAGCGTGGGCCACGCCAGAGCGCTCTCACTCACAAGTGTAGGAGGGTCTGGCCATGTTGTCTTGGATTGGGATCGACGTTGCAAAAGCTAGCCTTGAAATTGGGATCAAGCCTCAAGGCATCACTTTCACTACTTCAAACGACCACGAGGGCCTAGCCCAGCTAGAGACTTGTCTTGGCCAACTTGAGGTCGGGCGAATTTTAATGGAGGCGACCGGCGGATACGAAAAGCTGGCCCTGCGCACGCTTCAGAAGGCTGGTCACAACGCCGTTTGTATCAATCCTGTTCGGGCTCGCCAGTTCGCAGAGGCGATGGGCAAAAGAGCTAAAACGGACAAGATTGATGCATTGGTCTTAGCCGACTTCGCATCGAAAATCGACGATTGTCGCAGCCAGGCATCGACTCCGGAGCGCGATGAGCTCAGGGAGCTGGTCAAGCAGCGTGATCGGTTCGTCCAGCAGCGTGATGACAATAAGCGTCGGCTCAAGCAAGCCAACTCGGCGGTGGTCATCGCCAATTTCAACCAGCACATTAAGCACTTGCGCGAGTTGATCAAACAGCTGGACAAGGTAATCAAGCAAGCCACGAAAAGCGTGGACTCCGACAGAGCGAAGCAACTGATGTCGGTAAAAGGCGTCGGCCCTGTCACAGTGGCAAGCTTGCTGTGCTACTTGCCAGAGCTTGGCTCACTGGACCGACGTGAGATAGCGGCCCTGGTCGGTGTGGCGCCCTATAACAACGACAGCGGCAACCGCTCTGGGCCGCGAAGTATCTGGGGTGGCCGAGCAAAAATGCGACGAGTTCTATACATGGCGTGCTGGGCTGCCATCCTGAGCAACCCGGAATTCAAAATGCGCTATAGCACGTTATGCGCGCGCGGAAAGTGCTCTAAAGTCGCTGTAGTAGCCTGTATGCGAGTATTTATCGTGAGGCTCAATGCGATGGTCAGGGATGGCACGGCCTGGAAGGCACAAGCGGCATGAAAGACTTGATCGCACTGAAAAGCAAAGCTTTGCAGTGCGATCAAAATTTAAGGCGGAAGACAGTTGCTCCTACCGGCGTACCCATCACTCCGTAGGAGCGGATTTATCCGCGAAAGCCACACCGCAGAGCATCAGACATACCGCGCCGCTTTCTTCGCGGATGAATCCGCTCCTACCGGCGTACCCATCACCCCGTAGGAGCGGATTTATCCGCGAAAGCCACACCGCAGTGCATCAGACACACCGCGCCGCTTTCTTCGCGGATGAATCCGCTCCTACAAGGGAAAGGGGGGGCGACGACCGTTAGCGGCCAACCAGCTGAATCTTGTTTTCCGGGAACAGGTTATTCAGGGTCTCGAGCAACCGCACGTGGTAGATCGGCTTGCGAAACAGGTCCAGCACCTGCAGCCGCAGCATGTCGCTGACGTCTTCCATGTCGGCGTGCCCGGAGGTGACGATCACCGGCAAGTGCTGGCGCGAGGTGTGTTCGCGCAGGCGCTTGATCAGCGACATGCCGCTTTCCTCGGGCATGCGCAGGTCGGTGATCACCAGGGCGATATCGGGGTTACGGGTCAGATGATGCAGGGCGAGTTTCACCGATGTTGCCGTATAGCAACAAAAGCCCTCGCCCTCCAGCAGCTCGGCGAGCTCCAGCAATGCATCCTCTTCATCGTCCACCAAAAGCAGCTGTTGGCGCGGGGGAGAGGTCGGCATGTTCAGTACCTGATCAGCGATGGGGATGACATCGTGAGCTTAGTCGAAAATGACAATGTACGAGCGGCCTCAGGTGCTGGGATTGATGGCAGTACTGATTTTGTTGAAGATTCCTTCGATGTCTGTCTTGAACCCGGACATTAGCCCAATCAACACCAACGCCACCATCGCAACCAGCACGGCGTACTCAATCGCCGAAGCGCCCTCGGTACGCCGCAGGAATAATTTCACTTGGTCTTTGAACTGGTCGATCACCACGAGTAAAAAATACATATACCGCTCCTTGCGCACCAGGCGCTTTCCACTGCGAGCTGACGGGGATGGATCCCCTTTCAACTCCAGCATTGGCAACGGGCCAGCTCTCGGCAACTGTATCTAGTAATTAACACTTTTGGATTAATCCAAAAGCATCCGTCAGGAATCCGTTGTTTTAAAAGGGCGACAACGTTTGCGCATAAAATCTCCGTGGCGGTAATGGCTTTTTGTCCCTAATGAACTACCTTCACATAGCGAAATAGTTATACGGAATTGTGCTGTTTGAACTTTCTTTACCGAAAGTGACAGCGGATTGGCATAGGGAGGCGCCGGATGAGCAGTCGTTTCACCTTGATTCTGGCCGGCATTTTTCTGGTAGGTGCCTTGATTGCCGGTTATTGGGGGCTTGTGTTGAGCCGCCCTGCAGCAACGCCAGTTGCCGTGCAGCCACCACCCGCGCAAGTGAACCCGCCAGCGGCTACCGTGGCAGAAGCGTCGCAAGCGCCCACCCTGCAAGCCGTTGCCGTGCTGGTGCGCGATGTGCCGGCCTTTACCGTGATCAGCCCGCAGGATGTTGCGCTTGAGCATGTGCGCATTGCCCCGGCGGGCAGTTTGCATGACCCGCAAGCGGCGATCGGCCACAAGACCCTGCGCGCCCTGAGCGCCGGCACCTGGCTCAACGAAGACAGTTTCAGCGAAGGCGGGCCACTGGCGCGGATGATCCGTTCCGATGAGCGCGCGTTGGCGGTGGCGGTGGACGAAGTTATCGGCGCGGCCGGGCAGTTGAGCCCCGGCGACTATGTCGATGTGATGCTTTACCTGCGCCAGGACCAGAGCAACCCTCAACAGTCGGCACAACTGGTGATACCTGCATTACGCGTGTTGAGCGTGGGCGAGCAGATGGGCGCCGCCAACGACGGCACGCCTGCCGCGCCGCCGGTGGCCGTCGATAACCGCAACCGTCGTACCGGCAACACCATGGTGCTGGCGGTGCCGCAAAGCCTGCTGAGCCGGTTGATGCTGGCGAGCCAGGCCGGGGTGTTGCGCCTGGCCGTGCGCAGCGCCGAGGAACAGCGCTTGGCGCAATACTGGTCGGGCACCCCGGAGTCGGCCCAGGCCCTGGCCAGCGCCAATCGCGAACTGCTGCAATTCAACCAGTTGGCCATGACGTCGCCCGTCAGCCAGCCGCGGCCAACGGGCGTTGCGCACGCACGCCCGGCCATAGAAGTGATTCGTGGCAACCAGATTACCCAGCAAACACCTTGAGCAAGGATGCCTTCGATGAGCTGTAGCTGCGTGCCGGTTTTTCGCCGATTGATGGTTGGCTTGATGGTAGCGGGATTCGGTGTCGACATCGCCCAGGCGGCCGCCAGCAACTGTTCGCAATTGGGCACTTTGCCGGCCGTGTATGAAGTGGGCCAGGGCCTGCAAAGTCAGTTGAGTTCGCCCGTGGCCATCACGCGCCTGGCAGTAGGTGACCCGAAAATCGCCGACGTGCACCCGGCCGGTGACAACGCGTTTTTGCTCACCGGCGTGGCGCCTGGCACCACCAGCCTGATGGTGTGGACGGCCTGCGCCAGTGCCCCGCGCCAAAGCATGGTGTTCGTGCGCGGCGCGGCCACTTCGGGTTTGACCAGCCAGGCGTTCGCCCCTTCCGATGACCCGTCGCTGCCTGCCCAGGTGCAGACCGACATTCGATTTGTCGAGGTTAGCCGCACCAAGCTCAAAGAGGCGGGCACCTCGATCTTTGGCAAGGGCTCCAACTTTCTGATCGGCTCGCCGGGCGCCGGCTCCGGAGTGGTCACCCCTGGCAGTATTGGCAGCGTGACCGGAGGGGCCAGCCTGGTCAGCAACAGCTTCAACATCGCCTTTGGCGGCGGCAAGGTACTGGGCCTGATCAACGCCTTGGAAAGCAGCGGTTTCGCCTACACCCTGGCACGCCCCAGCCTGGTCGCGCTGAGCGGGCAAAGCGCGAGTTTTTTGGCCGGTGGCGAGGTGCCGATCCCGGTGCCCAGCAGCGGTAGCGACAACATCGCCATCGAGTACAAGGAGTTCGGCATCCGCCTTACGCTCACGCCAACAGTCATCGGCCGCCAGCGCATCGCCCTGAAGGTGGCGCCCGAGGTCAGCGAGCTGGACTACTCCGGCGGCATCAGCATCGCCGGCACCACGGTGCCGGCGCTGACGGTGCGGCGTACCGACACCAGCATCTCCCTGGCCGACGGCGAAAGCTTCGTGATCAGCGGCCTGATCAGCAACCACACCACCTCCGACGTGGCCAAGTTTCCCGGCCTGGGCGACATCCCGATCCTGGGCGCGTTTTTTCGCAACTCATCGGTCAACCGCGAAGAGCGCGAACTGCTGATGATCGTCACCCCGCACCTGGTGCAACCGCTGGCCGCCGACGCCACGCTGCCGTCCTTGCCGGGTGAGCAACTGCGCAACTATGACCCCAACTGGTACCGCCTGTACTTTCTGGAAAACGGCAATTTCGACCGCCGCACGGGGCTATCCCAATGAGCCAGAGCCTGAGCCAGACCTTTCTCGCGATCACCCGCAACGACAGCGACCTCGAATGGCTGCAGGGCGCGCTGGCGCCCTTGGGCCAGGTGGTAAGCGCCGGCAGCGGCAGCCTCGACGAATTGCTCGCGCTGGTGGACGTGACCTTCGCAAGCCTGGTGTTCGTGGGCCTGGACCGCGAGCATGTGGTCAACCAGTGCGCGATGATCGAAGGCGCGCTGGAGGCCAAGCCGATGCTGGCCGTGGTCGCCCTGGGCGATGGCATGGACAACCAACTGGTGCTCAACGCCATGCGTGCCGGTGCCCGTGACTTTGTCGCCTACGGTTCGCGCTCCAGCGAAGTGGCCGGGCTGGTGCGGCGCCTCAGCAAGCGCCTGCCGCCCGTGGCGCCCAACCCCAACCTGGGTGGCCTGACCGTGTTGTACGGCGCGCAAAGCGATGCCGACGGTGCCTTGTTGTCGATGCACCTGGCCTTGGTGGTGCAGAAGAGCGGGCAGAAAACCCTGTTGCTCGACCTCGGCCAGCCCCGGGGTGACACGCTGGCGTTGCTGGGCCTGGAGGCCACCTTCAACTTCGGCGACGCTTTGCGCAACCTACGGCGCCTGGACACCACGATGATCGACAGCGCCTTTGCCACCGCGCCGTCGGGCACCCGCATACTGGCCCAGGCCGACGCCGACGAAGCATTGGAAAAAACCAGCGCGGCCGAGCTCTACATGCTGCTCAGTGCGCTGCGCCAGCACTTCCAGCACATCGTGGTGAACCTGACCGGCCAGCCCGACAGCGAAGCCCTGCGCACCTTCGTCAGCCACTGCGACAAGCTGCTCTGGTACACCGACCAGAACGTGCTGAACTGCCGGCGCAACCTGGCGATGCTGACCTTGTGGCGGGAAAAAGGCATGAAGCTGCAGCACGCGCGCTTGCTGGTGGACCGTTACATGAAGTCGGTGGCCCCCGACTCCGACACCCTGGGCAAAAGCTTCGGCCTGCCGGTGTTGTCGGTGTTGCCGTTCAACCCCGAAGTGCGCATGAACACCAAGAACCAAGGTTTGAGCCTGTTCGAACTGGCCCCGCGGGAAACCCTGACCCATGGTCTCAAGGACCTGGGCGAACGCCTGGCCAAACGCTCCGAAGGCCTCAAGCCGGCGGGCATCAAATGGCTCAACCGGCTGATGGGGGCCAAACCATGAGCGAGAAACTCTTCGGCGGCCCGCGTGCGCAGCCTTCCGCTGGCGACCCGCAAGGGCTCAAGCTGGTGCTGCATCGGTTTATCATCGATGCCATCGAGGAGTCGGGGAAAAACCTGCTGGAGGGCTCGCGTGCTTCGTTGGCGCAGTTCGTCACGGACAAGGTCAGCGACTACATCGCCCGCCGCCACCTGGCGATTTCTCGCTACGAAATGGAGCGCCTGGCCGAAGAGTTGGTCGATGAACTGACCGGCTTCGGCCCGCTGGAGGTCCTGCTGCGCGACCCCAGCGTGACTGAAATCCTGGTCAACGGCCCGCACCGGGTGTTCGTCGAGCGCCAAGGCGTATTGCAGCACACCGACTTGCGCTTCATCGACGCGCACCATGTGGAACGGGTGATGCAGCGCATCCTCGCGCCATTGGGGCGGCGCTTGGACGAGTCCTCTCCAATGGTGGATGCACGCATGCCCGATGGCAGCCGGGTGAATGCGATCATCCCGCCCATTGCCCTGGACGGGCCGTGCCTGTCGATTCGAAAGTTTCGCAAAGACATGCTCAAAAGTGCAGACCTTGTGGCCTCGCAAACCATCGACCAGGCGATTTTCGATTTTTTCAGCGACGCCGTCGGCAAGCGCTGCAACGTGTTGGTGAGCGGCGGGACCGGCACCGGCAAGACCACCTTGCTGAACATTCTGAGCCAGATGATCAGCCCGCGCGAACGCCTGGTGACCATCGAGGACGTCGCCGAACTGCAACTGGACCACCCGCACGTGGTGCGCCTGGAAACGCGCCCGCCCAATGCCGAGGGGCACGGCGAGGTCAAGGCCAGCGACCTGATCCGCAACGCCCTGCGGATGCGCCCCGATCGCATCATTTTGGGTGAGATTCGCGGCGTGGAAGTGGTCGACGTGTTGACCGCGATGAACACCGGCCACGACGGCTCCATGAGCACGGTGCACGCCAACAATGCCCAGGACGCGTTGCTACGCCTGGAAACCCTGGTGGGCCTGACCGGGCGCCAGGTGGCCGAGAAAACCTTGCGGCAAATGATCTGCGCGGCCCTCGATGTGGTGATCCAACTGGTGCGCCTGCCGGACGGGCGCCGCTGTGTCAGCGAGGTAGTGGAAGTGGTGGGTGTGCGCGATGACGTCTACGTCACCAACACCTTGTTCCGCCTGGACCGTCGCGCTGGCATCAGCTTCCAGCGCGAGGCCGTCAACCCGGCGGGCGAGAAGCTGCGCCGCGACCCGCTTGGCCCGTCGGCCCATTAGGAGCGCCACGATGATCGCGCCGCTGCTGCTCGCCATTCTCTGCCTGGCAATGCTCGGCCTCAGTGCCTGGCTGGTGCTGAGCAGTGCGCGCAAGACTGGCGAGCAGCGCACCATGACCCGGCTGAACCAGGGGCAGGTTGAAGTGCAAACGGTGCAGGCGGGGCGCGTATGGCTGGATCGCATGCTGCTGCGCGCCGGGTTGCGCGGCTCGGGCGAGCGGCTGAAATTATGGTTGATGGGCTGGGGCGTGTTGGTGCTGATAGGCCTTTTGTTCGCAGGAGCCAGCGGCCTGCTGGCCATGCTGCTGTTGCCACCGATCGTTGCCCGGCTGTACATCGCCTGGTGCTATAACCGCAGGATGCGGCGTTTGGTTGAGCAATTGCCGGCGTTGCTGGACCATGCCGTGCGCAGCCTGAAAGCCGGGCGCACCCTGACCGACGCGATACTGGGCGCCGTGGATGACACCCTGGACCCGCTCAAGGAAGTCATGGCCCGCGTGCAGCGCAACGTCAACCTGGGCGTGAGCCTGGCCGATGCGATGAAGGACTTGGCCGACCTGTACGAGCTGGAGGAGCTGCGCATGCTGGCGCTGGGCCTGAGCATCAACCATCGCTTCGGCGGCAATGCCAGCGAGTTGCTGGAGAACCTGATCAAGGTGATCCGCGAGCGCGACCAAGGCGCCCGGCAGTTGCGCGCCATGACCGGAGAAACCCGAACCACAGCCTACATTTTGGCGGCGTTGCCGTTGCTGATGATCGGCTACTTCATGGCAGTAAACCCGCAATACCTGATGCACATGTGGAACGATGCCAGCGGCCAACACCTGTTGCTGGTTGCGTTGTTACTGCAGGCACTGGGCTGTTTCGCCCTCTGGCGCATGCTGAGGAGTATCTGAGATGGCCTTGTTGCTGTGCGCACTGTGCTTGCTGATGGCTGCGGGGCTGCTGATATTGGCCCGCCTGCAGACGCGCCGGCGTGAACTGCAAGTGACCCGTCGCTTGCAGGGGCAAATGGTTGCCGATAGCCGTTTGAGTGACTGGATCACCGTGTTGGGCCAAAGCCGCCTGGCCCAGCGCTCGATCAGCCTGGACAGCGAAACCGAGCGGCTACTCAACCGCATTGGTTGGCGCCGGGCCAGCCGTCGTTCGTTGTACGCTGCCCTGCAGATCGGCACGCCCGTGGTGCTGATGGTGTTGGTGCTGCTGGTGCAGGCCCTGTTTTTCAAGCAACTGAGCCAACCCTGGTTGGCGCCTTGCCTGGCACTGGGCATCGGTTACATATTGCCCAAACGCCTATTGGCCATGGCCGCCAAACGCCGTGGCAAACAGATCGCCATCGAGGTTTCCAGTTTCATTCCACTGCTGCGCATCCTCTTCGAGTCAGGCTTGGCGGTGGAGCAGACGTTGCGCGTGTTAAGCAGCGAGGGCGAGCAATTGCTGCCCATCCTCAGCGGCGAGTTGCGCCTGGTGTTGGCGCGTGTGGACTCGGGCCTGGAGCTGGGTGAGGAGTTGGACAAGGCCGCGGCGGTGCTGGATGTGGATGAGTTCAACGACACCTGCGTGATCCTCCGCCAACTGGTGTACCAGGGCGCGGGGGCGATGAAGTCGCTGCTGGCGCTCAAGCAGTTGCTCGATGATCGGCGCCTGACGCGCATGCAGGAATACATCTCCAAGATGTCGGCCAAGATGTCGGTGGTGATGATGGTGTTCCTGTTTCCAGCCTTGTTGATCGTGCTGGCCGGGCCTGGCTTTATCGCCATCGGCCAGGCCTTCAAATCGTTATAAGCCGGAGGGCTGTGTATGAAAGGAGTCATTGCGATGGCCGCCATGCTGATGCTGGCGGGCTGCGCTACCAACGGCAGCACGCCGTGGCAGGCCCTGACCGGGACCCCGGGCGTGTGCCCCAAACCCAGTTCCGAGCAGGAACTGGCACTGAACCTGGCCGGTGACATGGCCAGCGAAGGCCGCCTGCACGCCAGCTTGGCTAACCTCGAAGGCCTGCCCGACAACCTGGTGCAGGTACGCCTGGGCAAGGCGCGGGTGCTGCGCCTGTTGGGGCGCAGTGAAGCCGAACCGCTGTACAAGAGCCTGCTCGGCACCTGCATGGCCGCCGAGGGCGAACACGGCCTGGGCCAGATCGCCGCGGCCAAGGGTGACAACGGCCTGGCCATGAGTCACCTCAAACGTGCGGTGCGGCTGTCGCCCACCGACGAGAAGATCCGCAATGACCTGGGGGTGGTTTACCTCAACCAGTTGCGTGTGGATGACGCTCGATTCGAGTTCCTCACGGCCATGGAGCTCAAGCAGTCGGACAACCTGGCGGCGCTGAACCTGGTGACCCTGTTGATCTATCAGGATAACTGGCAACAGGCGGCGCAACTGGTCAGCCGCGCCAACCTGAGCCCCGAGCAGGTGACAGAGGCACAGGCGCGCGCCGAGCAGCTCAAGCAGCCGCGCGCACCCGCAGCGCCCGCCAAAGGTGCGGTCGCCAGCGTCGCCCAGGCCGCGCTTACCCCCTGATAGGAGCAACCTGATGAACCGAGTGAACTGGATGGCAGGCGGGCTGTTGCTGTTATCGGCCGGGGCTTGGGCAATCGAGCCTGGCCCTTCGTCCAAGCCCCAGCAAGGCACCGAGCAGTGGTTGCAGTTGCAGAGCAGCCAGCGTGCCGCCTCGCGCACCCCGCAGGCGGCCACGGCCACCGAGCGCGAGCTGGCCATGCAGCGCTGGCTGGAAAGTTACCAGCACAAGATTCCTGACTTCTTCGATCAGGCCAAGAGCGGCGGCAAGATCAGCCAGTAAGGCCGGTCAGTGCGCGGTCATGCGCTGGCGCAATCCGGCGTTGGCGGGTGACAGTGCCAGGGCCAGTTGCGTGCGATTGTGCATATGGGTCAGGCGCAGCACTTGAGACACGTAGAGCTTCACGGTGTTCTCGGTGATGCCCAGCTCGCAAGCGATCTGGTAGTTAGTTTGACCCTTGCCCACCAGCCGGGCGACGTCCACCTGGCGCGGGGACAGTGCATCGAACACGGCAGGTATCGGCGGCTCGGCGCCTTCTTCCTCGGCCACGCTGCGGGTGCCTTTTTGCGCGGGGTGGCGGGCGCGGTCCAGGTCCTGGTACAGGTCGTCGATGGACTCGGCCAAAAACTGCAGCTTTTCGTTCAGGTGCCCCAGGTGCTGGTAGTTGCTCTGGCGTTCCAGCAACACGGCTTCCTGACGCTGCAAGCCTTCGAGCAACTCGTTCAGGTCGACGGGTTTTTGGTAGTAATCAGCGAACCCCTCGCGCAGGGCCTTGATCACGTCCTGCTTGTCGGCGCGGCCGGTCAGCATGATGGCTTCGAAGGGGCGGCGCTTGCCGGCAATGCGCTTGAGTTCCTTGACCAATTCCACGCCATCCATTACTGGCATGTGCAAGTCGCACAGCACCAGGCCGATGCTGGCATCTTCGTTGAATCGTTCGATGGCCTTGAGGCTGGCGTGGCACGGAACGCAGCGGTAGCCGTTGCTTTCAAGAAATTCACAGAGCTCTTCGACAATCAGCGGTTGGTCGTCCACGACCAGTACCTTCACATCCGATACTAACTTGTCCACATGTGACTCCCTGTTGGCAAGCCTATGCCTGGCGATGACGCTGGAGGCCCGGAATGTAGGCCTCTCCGTTGTCTGCATGGTTATGAAAGTAGCTGTACTTCCTGACTATGTACATAGAGGGCTGGCGGGCAAGCGACTAGTGGATCCATGCTAGGGCCGTGAGAAAACCGACCAGCAGGAAGGGCGCGAAAGGTGGTTTTTCTGACGCATCGGGGGCCAGGGTTGCGAGGCGTTTCCTAAGTGGTTGACTCAGCAACTTCCACAGCCTGTTTCGGGCCAGCAACCAGAGCAGGCAAAACACCCCGGCACCGACGATGGTGCCCAGCAGGTGCATGCGGTCGGTGGCCAGGGCCAGCGCCCCGAGCAGCTTGACGTCGGCAGCCCCCAGACGACCGGTCATGTAGCCCGGTAGCGTCAGCAGCATGGCAATGGCCAGGGCTTCGCCGCCTTCCTCGACGCTTGCGCCCAGCCAGGTATGGCCGCTGTAGAACAGATAGAACAGTGCGAAGGCCGCACCACCCAAGGTCAATACGTTGGCAATCTGGCGCTGACGAATGTCTTGTTCGGCGCACAGTGCAAACCAGATCAGTAATACAAGGCTAGGCATCCGGTAAAAAACGTCCCTTTTCGGCGAATGATTCTATGCTCAAACACAGTGCTGATTGTCAGGGTAGACGCGATCATGAAAGCAAGCCTCCCCCGTAAGCAAAAAGGTGCCGCCGCGATCGAGTTTGCGGTGGTGTTCATCATCTTTTTCGCGGTGTTTTATGGTGTGGTCAGTTACAGCTTGCCGCTGTTGATGCTGCAGTCATTCAACCAGGCCAGTGCCGAGGCAGTGCGCAACTCCGTTTCACTGGACCCTGCCTCCTTTGCAACGACGGCGCTTTACCAGCAACAGGTCATGACCAACGCCCAGGCCTCTGTGGTCAAACAGTTGAGTTGGTTGCCCCAGGCGTTGAACTTCAGCGCCGCCAACGTTGCGGTAAAGATGCCCGGTAACCTGTTGACGGTGACCATCAATTACCCTGCGACATCGATCAACAACGTTATCCCCTTTCTGAACTTGCCGGGCATTGGCACGGTGCCCAACCTGCCGGCCAACCTCAGTGCCCAATCGAGCCTGCAACTTTGAGCGCCGGTGAAAAGCTGTTCGGCCGCTGGCGGGCACAGCCTGCAGCGTTGATTGCCCCCCTGGAGCAAGCCGCGCCGATCATCGCCACCGGCCTGCAAGTGCTGTTGGACGGCCAGGGCCGGGTGATGCGCATCAGCGGCCCCTCGCGCCACCGCTTGCTGGGTACCGCGCGCCTGGGCGAGCCGCTGCTCAACTACCTGCAACCGGGCAGCCATGTGGTGGTGTCGGGGCAGCCGGCCGACTGGCAAGGGCAAACCCTGGACCTAAATTTCAAGGCGCCGCACGACGGCACCCTGCACACCCGTGGTTGGCTGGTGCCGCAACTGGGGGAGTGGGAGCTGCAACTGTTCGATATCGGCGACCTGTTCCACAACCCCGACCAGCAACGTGCGCGCGACCGGTTGCAGCAATTGGCCCGTGAGGTGGGCGAGCGCATCCGCCGCTGCGGTGCCACGCGCCTGCACGAGGCGGTGGGTGAGCAATTGCAGGCGATGGTGCAGTGTTGCACGCTTGCGGGTGCGGCCTTGGTGCTGCGCGACACGCACTCTGGCCAGTGGCAGATTTTCGCCGATGCCGTGCAACCCGGCGCACCAGCCCTGTGGCCTGCCGACCAGCGCTTGCAGCGCGAACTGGCCGGGCTGGACGGCCACGGCCTGCACCGCAGCGCCGTGTTTGCCGACCTGGACGCGGGCCTGCTGGCCTACCGCGACAGCCAGGGCATCAGTGCGTGGCTGCTGTTGGCGTTCGAGCCAGGCCAGCCGACGCCCCTTGGCGACAGCGACGCCCAACAGCTGCTGACGGCCCTGGCCGAGCCGTTGCTGGCACGCCGTGCCGACCAGTTGCACCGCCATCAATTCGAGCGCCTGGAGGCCCTGCAGGGCTTCATGGGCACGGGGTGGTGGGAGTATTACCCAGAGACGGATGACATCCAGTTGGCCCCCTCGCTGGCCACCGCGCTGGCCGTGAGCGAACAGCGCCTGGCATTGCAGGATTGGCTGGCGCTGATCCACCCGGCCGACCGCGCCGAATTGCACAGCCGCCTGCGCGATGTGCAGCGCGGCCACGAATTGCTGCTCAGCGTGCGCTTGCATGGCAGCAGCGCACTGCAGGCCAACCCGTGGTTCCGGGTACAGGCCCAGGTGCTGGACGGTGATCACGGCCGACGCGTGGTGGGCTTTATGCTCGACATCAGCGACATCAAAAACCAGCAACAACAGGCCGCCGCCGCCCATGCCCGGCTGGACAACGTGATCGCCAGTTCACCGGCAGTGATCTACGTGCAGCGCTACGCCGAGGGGGCACTGCAACCGACCTTTTTCAGCGACAGCTTGCGCCCGCTGCTGGGCTGGAGCCTGGAGGAGTGTCAGCAAGGCGAACTGGCTCAATGGGTTCACCCCGATGATCGCGCCGGCTACTTCCAGCGCACCCGCCAACTGCTGCGCGAAGGCGCCGTGCGCAGCCGCTATCGCCTGCGTGACAAGGCCGGCGAGTACCACTGGCTGCTGGATGAAGCGCGCCTGCTGCGCGACGACCTGGGCATGCCGGTAGAGGCCGTGGGCCTATGGCTGGACGTCACCGAAGCCACCGCCGCCGCCGAACTGGTGCAGCAAAGCGAAGAGCGCTACCGCATCCTGGTCGAGGACTCGCCAGCGATGATCTGCCGCTACCGCCCCGACCTGACCCTGACCTTCGGCAATCGCCCGCTGGCGCGTTACCTGGAAACCGAGGTCAGCGATTTACCCGGTTTGAACCTGGGCAGTTGGCTGTCTGCCGAGCAACGCGAAGCCTTCACCCAGCGCCTGGCCAGCCTGACCCCGGCGCAACCGGTCAGCAGCGCCGAAATCTGCCTGCAACTGCCCGGGCGGGAGAACGCCTGGTGGGTATGGTCGGACCGCGGCGTGTTCGACGAGCGCGGCCAGCTGCTGGAAGTACAGGCCGTGGGCCGCGACAACACTGAAGTGCGGCGGACCCAGCAGCAACTCACCCAGAGCGCGAAAATGGCCACCCTGGGCGAAATGGCCACCGGCCTTGCCCACGAGATCAACCAGCCGCTGAACGTGATGCGCATGGCCATCGTCAACGTGCTCAAACGGCTGAGCAACGGCGACGTGCAAATCGATTACCTGCAAGACAAACTCAACCGCATCGACGCCCAGGTCCAGCGCGCCGCGCGGGTGGTGGACCACATGCGCGTGTTCGGCCGCCGCTCGGAAATCGAGCAGCAATTGTTCAACCCCAAACAGGCCGTGGAGGGCACGCTGTCACTGCTGCACGAAGGCATGAAAGGCAAGGGCGTGGAACTGCGCGTGCCCGACATCACCCTGGAACTGAACGTGCGCGGCCACGTCGACCAACTTGAACAGGTGCTGATCAACCTGATGGTCAACGCCCGCGACGCTTTGCTGTCCAAACGCGAGAAAAACCGTGACTTCGAACCCTGGATACAAGTGCTGGCCGAACACGATGAACGCTCCGTGCGCTTGCTGGTGCAAGACAACGGCGGCGGCATCGACCCGCGGTTGCTGGAGAAAATCTTCGAACCGTTTTTCACCACCAAACCGGTCGGGGTGGGCACCGGGTTGGGGTTGTCGGTGAGCTACGGGATCATCGAGAACATGGGCGGGCGGTTGAGCGTTGGCAATACCGAGGAGGGGGCACGGTTTTGCATCGAGCTGCCGATTGCGTTTGGGGATTAGATGACCAAGGCGGCGCGGCCGGTTTGGCAGGTGAGGTTGGCGCCGACGTCGAAACTGCTCAGGTTAATGCCTAGCAGTGACAATAGGTTATTGAGTATGGGGTCTACCAACGGGCTCAATATCGTACTAATGATTGCTGTCAGCAGGTTGAAAGTGGTGGCGATAAGCCCGGTGACCACGTTCAGAATCAGTCCCACCAGCGAGGCGTTCTGTACGGGGTAACTCTTGATGGTGATCCCAGACAATGTAGTCGCCAAGCTTTGCACGGCATTACTTGGGCTGTTGTAGGTGTAAACCTGCGAGGGAGATTGCCCTACATTGGGTGGCGAAACATAGGTATGGGAAATAGCTGCTTTGGCTAAAAGGTTGCTATTGGCGGTGATACCCAAGCCGCCTCCCGCTGTCGATACCCGTGCACAGGTCGGGCAGGCTTTCATGCCAATGTCTAAAAGCAATACTGGGTTTACCACCGTGACCTGGGTGGATGAGAAGAAATTGTTGGGATCTATCTGGCCTACCATGAAGGTTGCCGCTGAGGTTTCGCCAGTAGCCGTCAGGCTTTTGGTTGTGCCCGAACAAGTGTAGCCGGTGACATAGCTGTCGGCGCTAGCAGCCTTTATACCTATATCAATGGCGGCGCTGGGCAACAGGGCCAGATCTGCAGACATGCAACTACCGATGCCAAGAGGGCAAGTCAGGGCTTTGAGTGCAAGGTTGATCCCCGTAATCAAAGGAGAAATAAGGGCGTTGAGGCCGTCGATCGCTGTCTGGACTGCTGGCAGAGTCACGGAAATAAGCACCTTTGCCTGTGCAGTTTGCACGTAGATCTGCGCAGGGCCATTGGGGTTGCCCACGGCGGAAAATTGAGCAGGCTCGATGATTTTTAGCTGAGTTGTTGCGTTGGCAAGTCCGAGTACATTGACCGGAATAGTCGCAGTGGCGCCGCTTTGCCCATTAGCAAGTTGCACGAACGCCTCGGCCAGTTGGAAAAGCTGCAAATTGGCATCCAAGCCGGAAGAGGTCGTGCCGTTTTGCAACTGAAGGATGTCGCCTAAGGTGACCAGGCTGCTGTTTGCCGAACCCACTTGAAGTGCACCCAAGCTGGTGACAACTGTGGCAGCAGCGCTATTGGTCTTCATGACGTCAATAGCCGCTTGAATAAGCTTCGTTACACTAGTCTGGGTGCCTAATAGCTCGGTGTAATTACCTGCGCTTACACCCAGGTTGACCGCCAACTGATTCATGTAACTCAGCAGGTTTATATTGGTATTGACCAAGCTGTTCCAGCTGACCGCATCAAGGGACACATTGCTGCCCAACAAGCCTGAAAACAATGGATTGAGCAGTGCCGATTTTGTCGTGTCCACGTTCGCCAGGGTGCTTTGAATACTCAACTGCGCCAACGGCGGCCCCGGCAGTGCCGCCACGGCCGTGGCCTGCAAATTCGTGGTCGTCGAAAAGGCCCCGTTAAACAGCGACCACAAACCGGCTGCCACGCTGGTAGCAACACTGTGTGTGACCTTGACCTGAATCGCCTGATTGCTGGAGGCGCTGGCACTGAAGGTTCTGACGGCGTTGGCGCCGGTGACCAAGGTGCCGCAGGCGACGGCCAGCGTGCGGTCGGTGCCCACCACGTGGTTATTGAGTTGGGCGGTGTTGGTGGCGACGCTGAGGGCGCTGGTGCCGCTGCCTGTG
Organism: Pseudomonas abieticivorans; assembly: GCF_023509015.1. Taxonomy (NCBI): domain Bacteria; kingdom Pseudomonadati; phylum Pseudomonadota; class Gammaproteobacteria; order Pseudomonadales; family Pseudomonadaceae; genus Pseudomonas; species Pseudomonas abieticivorans. The sequence goes on along the minus strand of NZ_CP094975.1, from coordinate 1,846,976 downwards.
CATACCGCGCTCTGGTTGGCAGCGGCCAGGGCGGACATGTCGGCGACCCCTTGCAGCTTGCGCTTTTCCAGGTAGAGCCGGCCGCTGTCCACGCTCAGCAACATGAACAACAGCGCCACGGCCAGGGTGCCGGCCGCCATCAGGCCAATGGCACCACGCTGCCGCCGGGGTACGGTGAATCGCGCCACCATCGAGCACTCCTTGCCAACACTGCGTTCGTCCAGTGATGTCAAAGAGCTTAGCAGCTATGGCCAATCCACCACCCGCGTAGGAGCGGATTGATCCGCGAAAAGTACGACGCGGTGAATCAGGTAAACCGCGTCGTGTTTTTCGCGGATCAATCCGCTCCTACGCAGGGGGCATTACTGCGGAGGATAGGTGGCAAGCACCTTCGCGACCGTCTTCTGGATCGCCGTGCTGCGTTCGGCCGGGCTTGGCGGGTAGCTGTTCATGACTTGCTCGGAGCTGCCGCGCCACACCAACTTACCGTCGTGGCCGTCCAGCAGGTCGACCTGGATAGTCGCTACCTTGTAGTCCACGCTACGGGTTTCGTTGTACGCCGGGCCGCCCGAGTAACCACCCCAATACCCGCCCCAGGCACCGCCGTAGTTGGTGGTGATCTGCTGCTGGCGGTTTTCCACGATCAGGTAGGCTTGCACGCTGACATCACCCTTGCCACCGGCCTGGGCCGGGCGCAGCCCGCGCTGGTCCAGTTGGCTGCCGACCGCTTCACGAATGCGCTGCTCGGTCAGGTCGCTCTTGATGCGCGGGTCGTTGGGGCTGTATTGCAGCGCCGGTTCTTTCCAGCTCCAACTGCGGTACGCCCCGAAATCGCGGCTGGCGTCGAAGTCGTGGTTGACCTGGTTGCTCTCACAGGCGCTGAGCAGCAGGACCGTTGAAAGGATAGCGAGGCGGCGGATCATGACAGCACACTCCGATGACTACTCAACTAGGAGGATACGCCGTTAAGGCCTTTTCCACAGCCTTCCTGATCGCATCCTGGCGCTGGCTTTCGCTGCCGCCACTGTTTGTTTCGGCGCTGGCGTTCCACACCGGCTGGTTGGTCGCGCCATCGAACATATTCAGGCGCACCACCAGCACCTGCACTTCATAGGTGCGCACCACCGGGTAGCTGCCGTAACCGCCGTAGCCCGGGCCATAGGGGCCGTAGCCGCCACCATAGGCGACGTCTTCCTGCACCTGGCGCAGGCGTTTTTCCAGGCGCACGTCAGCGGTCACCATCAAATCACCCGGGCCACCGCGTGCCGGGCGCAGGCCGCGTTGGTCCAGGCCGTTGCTGACGGCTTCGGCGATTTGTGCCGAATCGGCCAAGGCGCTGCCGGGTGGCAGTTGATTGCCGGCCCAGCTCCAACTGCGATAGCGGCCCCAGTCACGCGGCGCTGCAGGGTAGGCGCTGGCGTCGAAGGTTTGCGCCGCCTGCGGTGGCGCAGGTGGCAGCGGGTTGGAGGTGGCCGTGTACGGGTTGGGGCTGGAGCAGGCGGCCAGGGTGCTGCACAGCAGGCAGAAAACAAGACGGCGTGACATGTGATTCTCCACTACGCGAATGGCCTTCAGGCCGGGCGGCAAATCCAGTGCAGATAACGCCCAAGGCCCGCATAGGCCGGGTGGCGTCGGTAAGCCAGCTCCATTTCCAGCAGGTCGGGCAACTCGACCCGGGCCTGGAATTCGACCGGCATGTAATCGTGGAAAACCCGCACGCCGCTCTTGCTTTCGACCTGCCACAGGGCGTCGAGTTGCGTTTGCAATTGGCGCGGGTCCAACGGCATTTGCGGGGTCAGGCTCTGCTTTTCGCCGGCCAGGTTGTCCTGCTTGCGCAGTTTGCGAAAGTGCCCCTTGAGCAGGTTGCGGTACACCAGCGCGTCACGGTTGTAGAAGGCCAGCGACAGCCAACCGCCGGGCTTAGTCAACTGGTGCAGCACCGGCAGGATGGCGTGGGGTTCGGCCAGCCATTCAAGCACGGCGTGGCAGATCACCAGGTCGTAAGGCTGGTGCAACTGGCCCGGCAAGTCCTGCCAGGGCGCCTGGATGAACGTGGCCTGCTGGCCGGCGTCGGCAAAGCGCTGGCGCGCCCCTTCGAGCATGGGCGCGGCGGGTTCGGCCAGGGTCACCTGATGGCCACGCTGCGCCAGCCACAGCGACATGTGGCCCAGCCCAGCCCCGATGTCCAGCACCCGCAAGGGGCGCTCGGGCAGGGCTTCGCTCAGGTCTGCCTGCAACACCGCGAGGCGGATCGCGCCTTTTGCGCCACCGTAGATTTTCTCGGCGAAGCGGGTCGCCAGTTCGTCGAAGTGCCGATCGCTCATTTGGCGAACCGCCGTTCACTGTCGGCCAGTTTGCCGCGCACCACTTCATTCATGTCCAAGCCCAGCTCGCTGCACATCAACAGCAGGTAGAGCACCACATCGCCCACTTCCTGGCCGGCGTGGGCCAGTTCCTCGGCAGACAGGGCGCGCGACTGGTCCTCGGTCTTCCATTGGAAGATCTCGACCAGTTCGGCCATTTCCACGCTGGCGGCCATGGCCAGGTTTTTCGGGCTGTGGAAGCCGCGCCAGTCGTTGTTGTCGCGGATGCGATGCAAGCGCTGGGTCAATTCGTCGAGGTTCATGGGGCTCTCCTGAAGGTGCATAGCTTCAGGCCGAACCCCGGCTTAATCAATAGCGCAGCAGCGGCCGGTTGCGGATTTCATGTCGGTAGGCGCGGATTTATCCGCGAAAAATGCGCCGCGGTATTGCAGGTAGACCGTGGTGGCCTTTTCGCGGATCAATCCGCGCCTACACAATCAGGCTTAGCCAGGCGGAGGCGAGCAGCAGCACCGCCAGCGCGCGGTTTAGCCATTGCAGCGCACGGGGTGAGCGCAACAGTTTGGCCGAGCCCGCCCCCAACACCGCCCAACTCGTCAGGCACGGCAGCGACACCAGGAACATTGCCAGCGCCAGCCAGCGTACTTCCAGGCCCTGGGCACTGAATACGCTGACCACGGCCAGGGCCATCATCCAGGTTTTCGGGTTGACCAGTTGCAGCGCGGCGGCGCCTACCAGCCCCAGGCGGCGCTCATCAGTGGTGTGCAGCGAGGGCGCGGGGCTGCTGTAAATCTTCCACGCCAGCCAGCTCAGCCAGACGATGCCCAAGGTGGTCATCGCCACGTGTACGCCGGGCAGGGTCATCAGCGTGCGGCCGACCCCAGTGCCCACTAAAAACACCAGCAATGCCGCCGCGCCACAGGCGCCCAGCACGATGGGCAGGGCCGCCAGCAGGCCGTAGCGGGCACTGTTGCTGAGGATCAAAATATTGGTGGGCCCCGGGGTGATCGAGGCGACGAAGGCAAACAACACAAAGGCCAGCATGATGGAGCTCCAGCAGTTCAAGGCAGGGCTTCATCTTGGCCAGGGCCGGGGCTTCAGTCTGGAAGCTTTGTGCAGCGCTTGCGGTAGGCCGCAGGCGTCATGCCGTAGGCGCGCATGAACCAGCGGCCCAGGTGGCTTTGGTCGGCAAAGCCCAGGTCGGCCGCCACCTGCACCGGCTGTACGCCACTGGCCAGCAGCCTGCGCGCGCGGGCCAGGCGCAGTTGCACCAGGTAGGCATGGGGCGGCAGGCCAAAGGCGGCCTTGAAGGCGCGGTTCAGGCGAAAGCGATCGACGCCACACACCTGGGCCAACTCATCCATGCCCAAGTCGCGCTGGTAGTGGGCGTGCAGGTATTCACGGGCGCGCAGGGCCACCAGCGGCATGCGTGGGTCGGCCTGGTGGCGGGTGCGCCAGTGCAGGTGGCCGGTCAGGTGCTCCAGCAGGTTGTCCAGCGCACCTTGGCGCACCATGCGCAGGTCCTGGCCGTGCAGCGCGGCGAAGGCAAAGCTGATGGCCTGGGCCAGGCGCGGGTCGTGGAACAGGTTGTGGCTGACGCTCAGTTGGGTGCCTTGCGGGGCCTGTTCGAACAGCCCGGCCATCTCGCGCTCGATCCACTGCGGGTCAAGGTAGAGCATGCGGTAGGTAAAGCCATCGGCATCTGGCGCGGTGCCGTCATGCAGCTCGCCAGGTTCGAGCAGGAACACCTGGCCCGGCGTGCTGTTGTGCCGCGCCCGCCGGCAGTTGAACTGCTGCACGCCTTGCTCGGTGAAGCCCACCAGGTAACTGTCATGCCAGTGGGGGTCGTAGGCATGGCCTTGGAAGTGGGCGCGCAACGTTTCGATGCCGGTGTCACGGTCTTGCGCCAGGTCGATCCAGTTGGACGAGCTCATGTTGCACCTGAACGGGTTTGCCGTTGATTAGCGCTCACCCGCCGAACAAAGTCTAGAACCTTTGTGCAGTCAGGCGACGGGTTGCCAACTGCCCACCATGTGCAGCAGGTCGCCCTTGCCGTGCAAGCTGAACTGCCCGCTGGAGCCGGCAGCGCTGGCCGACAGCACCACTTCGCTGGGCAGGCGCACCGGTTTTTTGAAGTGTACCTGGATCTCCACGTTGGCCGCTGGCAGGTGTTCACGCAGCGCCGCCAGTGCCCGCGCCTCGCTCCACATGCCGTGGGCGATTGCCTGGGGGAAGCCGAACAGTTTGGCGCTCAACGCACTCAAGTGGATGGGGTTGTAGTCGCCGGACGCCTTGGCGTACTGCCGGCCGGTGTCCTTGGCCGCGAACCAGCGCCGCAGCTCGATCATCGGCAGGGGCGCCGCCTCGAGTTCGGCGGGCGGCTCGCCTTCAAGTTTCACGCCCCGGCAGAGCATGGTGCTTTCTTCTTCCCACAGCGGCCCGAGGCCGTCCTCTACCTGGGTCACCAGGCTGAAGGTCGCGCCCTTGCTGTGTGCTTGCAGGTTTTCCACGTGCACGCTGGCACGCACCCGGCCCAGCCCGCCCAAGGGCCTGAGCAGGCGGATGGTGTTGTCCAGGTGCACCAGGCCGAGCAATGGGAAGGGGAAGTCGTGCGCCGTGAGCAACTGCATTTGCAGGGGGAAGGCCATGACATGGGGGTATGTGGGCGGCAGCAGGCTGCTGTCACCCACGTTGCAGACGTTGCGAAAGGTTGCCAAGGACTTGGGGTCGATGCTCAACCAGGCCCGCAGGCCGGTGTGCGGCAACTGGCTGCCGGTGATTTTGCGGCGCAACGCCGCGCGGGTGTACAGCCCGACCATGGACGGCACATCGTCGAGGTTTTGCCATTCGATGCTCATGCTCAGGCCCCCAGTACGCTTTGCCCGCACACCCGCAGCACTTGGCCGTTGACCGTGCCGCTACCCGGTTGCGCCAGCCAGGCCACCGCTTCGGCAACATCCTGTGGCAGGCCGCCCTGGCCCAGCGAGCTCATGCGCCGGCCGGCCTCGCGCAGGGCGAAGGGCATTTGCGCGGTCATATGGGTTTCGATAAAGCCCGGCGCCACGGCGTTGATACTGGCGCCGCGCTCGGCCAGCCGCGGCGCCCAGGCTTCAGCCAGGCCGATGAGGCCAGCCTTGCTGGCGGCATAGTTGGCCTGGCCACGGTTACCGGCGATGCCACTGGTGGAAGACAACAGGATCACCCGGCCGTCGTCCTTCAGCGTGCCACCGTCGAACAGCGCCTGGGTCAATACTTGCGGGGCGTTGAGGTTGACCGCCAACACCGAGTCCCAGTAGTCGGGGGTCATGTTTACCAGGGTCTTGTCGCGGGTGATGCCGGCGTTGTGCACCACGATGTCGATGCCGTCGGGCAATGCGTGGATCAGTTGCGCGGCGGCATCGGCGGCGCAAATATCCAAGTCGATGGTGCGCCCGCCCAGCCGCGCGGCCAGGGCCTCAAGGTCTGCCTTGGCCTGGGGCACGTCGAGCAGGTAAACATCGGCGCCATCGCGGGCCAGGGTTTCGGCGATGGATGCACCAATGCCGCGCGCCGCCCCGGTCACCAGCGCCTTGCGCCCGGCCAGTGGGCGGGTCCAGTCGTGTACGCGGCTGGCGCAGGCGTTCAGGCGCAGCACCTGGCCCGACACGTAGGCGCTTTTAGGCGAAAGGAAAAAACGCAGCGCGCCTTCCAACTGGTCCTCGGCCTCGGGCGCCACGTAGAGCAATTGCAACACGCCGCCATTGCGCAGCTCCTTGGCCAGCGAGCGGCTGAAGCCCTCGAGGGCGCGCTGGGCGATGTGTGCGTTGGGCGACTCAAGGGTTTTGGGGTCGCGGCCCAGAATCACGATATGGGCGCTGTTATCCAGGCTTTTCAGGATCGGCTGGAAGAATTCTCGCAGTTGCTTGAGCGCCAAGGTTTCGCCGATGTCACTGGCATCGAACACCACGGCCTTGAGCTTGGGCCCAAGCCCTGCGACCCAATCAGGCAGGGTGCTGGTTTGGCTGGCAAAACGGTAGGCATCGTCTGTCAGGCGTGGGGCCATTTCGCTGACTTTTTCTGCCAACGGGCCGCCGCCCACCAGCAATGCTCCTTCGATTGGCCGCAGCCGGCCGGCTTGCCAGCGCTCCAGGCGGGCGGGCGTGGGCAGGCCGACCGCGCCAATCAGGCGGCGGCCAATGTCAGAGTTGGCGAAATCGACATAACGATCAGACATGGAACGCTCTCCGGCAGGTGGGGTTCAAAGTGTGGACCATGAATGCCGGTTGGTCGTTCGATTGGCTAATTTACACCTAAGCTGACCGGTAACTGCTTATTCGAAAAGGGAGCTTTCCATGACTCAAGTGCGCCGCGTCGCGATTATCGGCGGCAACCGCATCCCCTTCGCCCGGGCCAACGGCCCCTACGCCAAGGCCAGCAACCAGGCGATGCTGACGGCAGCGCTGGAAGGCCTGATCGAACGGTTCAGCCTGCACGGCCTGTGCATGGGCGAGGTGGCGGCCGGGGCGGTGCTGAAGTTGTCGCGTGACTTCAGCCTGACCCGCGAATGCGTGTTGGGCTCGCGCCTGTCGCCGCAAACGCCGGCCTACGACGTAACCCAGGCTTGTGGCACCGGCCTGGAAGCGGCGTTGCTGGTGGCCAACAAAATTGCCTTGGGCCAGATTGAATGCGGCATTGCCGGCGGCGTGGACACCGCCTCCGATGCACCCATCGCGGTGGATGAAGGCATGCGTCAGATCCTGTTGCAGGCTAACCGCGCCAAAAGCACCGGTGACAAGCTCAAGGCGCTGCTGCAGCTGCGTCCCCATCACTTCAAACCCGAGCTGCCACGCAATGGCGAGCCGCGTACGGGCTTGTCCATGGGCCAGCATTGCGAGCTGATGGCGCAGACCTGGAGCATCGCCCGCCAAGACCAGGACCAATTGGCCCTGCAAAGCCACCTCAACCTGGCGGCGGCTTATGCCGAAGGCTGGCAGGACGACCTGGTAACGCCCTTCCTGGGGCTGACCCGCGACAACAACCTGCGCCCCGACCTGACGCTGGAGAAGCTCGCCATGCTCAAGCCGGCGTTCGAGCGCAGCGCCAAGGGCACACTCACCGCAGGCAACTCGACGCCTTTGACCGATGGCGCCTCGGTGGTGCTGCTGGGCAGCGAGGCCTGGGCCAAGGCGCGCGGCCTGCCGATCCTGGCCTACCTGCGTGACGGTGAAACCGCCGCGGTGGATTTCGTCAAAGGCCACGAGGGCCTGTTGATGGCGCCCGTATACGCGGTGCCGCGGCTGCTGGCGCGCAATGGCCTGACGCTGCAGGATTTTGATTACTACGAGATCCACGAAGCCTTTGCCGCGCAAGTGCTGTGCACGCTCAAGGCCTGGGAAGACCCCGACTATTGCAAGACCCGCCTGGGGCTGGATGCGCCCCTGGGGGCCATCGACCGCAGCAAGCTGAACGTCAAGGGCAGCTCGCTAGGCGCGGGGCATCCTTTTGCGGCGACAGGGGGGCGGATATTGGCCAACCTCGCCAAGCTGCTGGAAGCAGCTGGGCAAGGGCGCGGGCTGATCTCGATCTGTGCGGCGGGGGGGCAGGGGGTTACGGCGATCATCGAGCGCTAAAGGGGCGACTACCGCCGCTCCTATAGCATGGTATGCGGGTTGATCAGGTCTTGAATCGTCGCACCAGCGCGTTCAACTCGTTGGACAACCCCGCCAAGCTCTGCGAATCGCTACGCGCGGTATTTGCCAGTTCAGCCACCAACTGCGCATCGCCATGGATCTGGCTGATGTGCCGGTTGATGTCCTCGGCCACTTGATGTTGCTCTTCGGCGGCCGTGGCGATCTGGGTGTTCATGTCGCGGATCACGTCGACCGACTCGCGGATCTGGCCGAAGCTGGTGCGCGCCTGGCCGATGCGGTTCACCGACTCCTGCGATACGCTCAGGCTGGCGTGCATCTGTTGCGCCACCTGGCTGGTGCGCTTGGCCAGGTTGCCCAGCAGGCCGTCGATTTCCGACGTGGAGTCGGCGGTGCGTTTAGCCAGCGCCCGTACCTCGTCGGCCACCACGGCAAAGCCACGGCCCTGTTCACCGGCTCGGGCCGCTTCGATGGCCGCGTTCAGGGCCAGCAAGTTGGTTTGCTCGGCGATGGAGCGGATGGTCCCCAGGATGGACTGGATATCGTTGCTGTCGCGTTCCAGTTGCTGCATGGACTGCGCCGACTGTTCGATTTCCTGGCTCAACTGATCGACGCTGCTCACTGCCGCGTCGATCTGCTGCTGGCCTTCGCGGGCCTGGCGCTGGCCGCTGTCGGCCGAGTCTGCCGCCTGGCTGCAAGAGCGCGCGACTTCGTTGGCGGTGGCGACCATTTCATGGAACGCCGTGGACACCATGTCCACTGCCTCGCGCTGGCGCCCGGCGGCCTCGGCCATGTCGGCCGACACGCGGGTGGAGCTGTCGGACGAGTCGAGGATCTTGTGGGCGGCGTGGCCGATGTGCTGGATCAGGCTGCGGATGGCGCCCAGGAACTGGTTGAACCAGTTGGCCAGTTGCGCGGTTTCATCGTTGCCGCGCACGGTCAGGCTGTGGGTCAGGTCGCCTTCGCCCTGGGCGATACCTTCCAGGCCGCTGGCCACGCTGCGGATCGGCTTGACGATCAGGTTGGCAAAGCTTGCCCCCACCACCGCGAACACCAAGGCCAGCACGGCCGCCATCCCGGCGATCAACCAGGTCAGCTCGGTGGCGGTGCTCATCACTTCTTGCTGCTTGACCAGGCCGATGAAGTTCCAGCCCAGTTTGTCGGAAGGGAAGACGTTGGCCATGTAGCGCTCGCCATTGAGCTGGACCTCGACCAACCCTTTGCCGGCCTTGCTCAACTGCGCGTAGCCGTCACCCAACTCGCCCAGTTGCTTGAAGTTATGCTCGGGCTGCTTGGGGTCTACCAGCACGGTACCGTTGCGCTCCATCAACATCAGGTAGCCGGTTTCGCCCAACTTGATCTGCTTGACGATTTCGGTGAGCTGCTTGAGCGACACGTCGATGTTTACCACGCCACCCTGGCTGCCCAACTGGTTGGCCACCGCGCGCACGGTGCTCACCAGCACGGCATCGTCGCCGGCCCAGTAATAGGCCTCGGTGCGCAGGGTCTTGCCGGTGTTGGCCATGGCCGTCTTGTACCAAGGGCGCTGGCGTGGGTCGTAGTTGGCCATCTTCGGGTCGCCTGGCCAGAAGGCGTAGCCCCCGGCGCTGGTGCCATAGGACACGTACGAATAAGCCGGGTGGCTGGCGGCCAGGCTGGCGAAAAAGGCGTACAGCTGCTTGTCTTTTTCACCCAGCGGGATGTCTGCGGCATTGGCGCTGATGTAGCTCTTGAGGCTGGCGTCGGCGTCTTTTACCAGCTCGTTGCCGGCCAGGTAGTCGACGTTCTGGCTGATGCCCTCGAAGAACAGCTGCATGGCGTTGTCGACCTGGCGGATCTCGCGGCTGCTGCCGTCGACGAAATTCTCGCGGGCCTCGCTGCGCAGGTTCAGCACGACCAGGGCGGCGACCAGGACAATCGGCAAGCCGGCGATCACCGCGAAGGCCAAGGTCAGTTTCTGTTTGATGTTCATCCGTGCTCCAGACTCTTTCTTGTAGGCAGTCGCCGCCCGGAAGGGGGGGCGATGGGGGCAGTCACTCAAAGCAAAACGACAATGCACACGGCGGCCTGTGCGCAGGCTTTTATCCCGTGCTGGTGCTAGACAGTACGTCGGCAGGAAGGCGAAAAAGTTGAATGAAATATTATGGAATACGGTATGCCAATATCTTGACCAAAGTAAGGTTTGAAATGAATCAATTTCATAAAACGATGGTCAGTCACTCAGTTAACCGCTAAAAGTGCTTTCGGCGTGCTGCCCGTGAGCCAGAAATGGACCGTTGGCACTCCGTTTGCTCCGTAATGGTCGGCATCGCGGTCGTGCTGTGAGAGGATGGCCGCCGATTGAGTGCATTTCGCGTGTTTGGTTACGAAGGACCCAGAATAAAAGCTGATGAAGACTCCAAAACGCATTGAACCCCTGATCGAGGACGGTCTGGTCGACGAGGTGCTGCGCCCACTGATGAGTGGTAAAGAAGCAGCGGTGTATGTAGTGCGCTGTGGCAAAGAGCTGCGTTGCGCGAAAGTCTACAAGGAGGCGAACAAACGAAGTTTCCGCCAGGCGGCCGAGTATCAGGAAGGCCGCAAGGTACGCAATAGCCGGGACGCCCGGGCCATGGCCAAGGGCTCCAAGTTCGGCCGCAAGGAGGCCGAGGACGCGTGGCAGAACGCCGAGGTCGCGGCCCTGTTCCGCCTGGCCAGTGCCGGGGTACGGGTGCCCAAGCCGTTCGATTTCCTCGAAGGCGTGCTGCTGATGGAGTTGGTGTGCGACGAATACGGCGATGCCGCCCCGCGCCTCAACGATGTCTCGCTGGACGCCGACCAGGCCCGTGAGTACCACGAGTTCCTGATCCGTCAGATCGTGCTGATGCTGTGCGCCGGTTTGGTGCACGGCGACTTGTCCGAGTTCAACGTGTTGCTGGGCCCGGAAGGGCCGGTGGTGATCGACTTGCCACAAGCGGTGGATGCGGCGGGCAACAACCACGCGTTCAGCATGCTGGAGCGTGACGTCGGCAACATGGCCAGCTACTTCGGCCAGTTCGCCCCGGAGCTCCGGCAGACCCGCTACGCCAAGGAAATGTGGGCCTTGTACGAAGCCGGCAACCTGCACCCGGCCAGCGTGCTGACCGGCGAGTTTGCCGAGGACGAGGTCGAGGCGGACGTGCACGGCGTGATGCGCGAAATCGAGGCCGCGCGCCTGGACGAAGCGCGCCGCCAGGCCATTCGCGCGGCAGACGAACAGCCGCAGAACAAGGCCGAAGAACCGCCACCACCGTGGTTGCAGTAAGCCCTCAATGACAACCGCCCCCGGATGCCAGGTCCTTCAGGATCGGGCAATCGGGGCGTTCGTCGCCGTTGCAGTGCGACACCAGGTGCTGCAACGTATCGCGCAGCCCGCTCAGTTCCTCGATGCGCCGGTTCAGGTCATCGATGTGCTGGTGGGCGAGCGCCTTGACGTCGGCACTGGCCCGCGCGCGGTCCTGCCACAGCGTCAGCAGTTGCGCCACTTCTTCCAATGAAAACCCCAAGTCCCGCGATCGCTTGATGAACGCCAGGGTGTGCAGGTCATCGTCCTGATACAGGCGGTAGCCGCTGTCGCTGCGATGGGCGGCCTTGAGCAGGCCGATGGACTCGTAATAGCGGATCATCTTGGCGCTCAACCCGCTGTGGCGGGCAGCTTGTCCGATGTTCATGGGGTACTCCTCTTTCATTCGAGGCCTTCGGGCTTCCAGGTTTTGAGCAGCAAGGCGTTGCTGACCACGCTCACGCTCGACAGCGCCATGGCGGCGCCGGCCAGCACCGGGTTGAGCAGGCCGAAGGCGGCCAACGGGATACCGATCAAGTTGTAGACGAAGGCCCAGAACAGGTTCTGGCGGATTTTTGCATAGGTCTTGCGGCAGATCTCCAAGGCAGCCGGCACCAGGCGTGGGTCGCCGCGCATCAAGGTAATGCCGGCGGCCTGCATGGCCACATCGGTGCCACCGCCCATGGCAATGCCGATGTCAGCGGCGGCCAGGGCCGGGGCGTCGTTGATGCCGTCGCCCACCATGGCCACCACCCCGGTGCTTTTCAGGCGGTTGACTGTGGCGGCCTTGTCGGCCGGCAGCACCTGCGCGTAAACGTCGGTGATGCCCAGCGCCTGGGCGACCACGGCGGCGCTGCCTTGGTTGTCACCGGTCAACAGGTGGCTGCTGATATGGCGGGCGTGCAGTTGCTCGATCGCCGCTTGTGCGCCGGGCTTGAGCGTGTCGCCGAAGGCCAGCAGGCCGAGTACCCGTGGTTGCCGGCCCAGCTCGATCAGCCAGGACAGCGTGCGGCCTTCGGCTTCCCAGGCGCTGGCCTGTTGCACCAGCAGCGCACCGTCCAAGCCTTGGTCGTGCAGCAGGCGTTGGTTGCCCAGCGCCAACTCGCGGCCTGCCACGTTGCCCTGGATACCTCGCCCGGTCAGTGACTGGCTGGCTTGTACGGCGGGCACCTCGATCGAGCGCGCTTGGCATTCATCCAGCACGGCCCTGGCCAGTGGGTGTTCGCTGCCCCGCTGCAAGGCGCCGGCAAGCTCCAGCAGTTGGCTTTCGTCGCCCTCTAGCGCCTGCAAATGGGCGATGCGCGGTGCGCCAGAGGTCAGCGTGCCGGTTTTGTCGAACACCACCTGGGTCACCGCATGGGCGCGCTCCAGTGCGTCGGCATCTTTGATCAGGATGCCATGGCGGGCGGCAACGCCGGTGCCGGCCATGATCGCGGTGGGCGTGGCCAGGCCCAAGGCGCAAGGGCAGGCGATGACCAGCACGGCCACTGCGTTGATGATGGCCGTTTCCAGTGGCGCGCCATGCAGCCACCAACCCACCAGCGTAGCCAGGGCCAGCAGCAGCACGGTGGGCACGAATACCTGGCTGACGCGGTCGACCAGTTTCTGGATCGGTGCCTTGGCGGCTTGAGCGTCTTCCACCAGGCGGATGATCCGCGCCAGCACGGTTTCGCTGCCCAGCGCAGAGGTCTTGATCAGCAGGCGCCCCTCGCCATTGATCGCGCCCCCGGTGACCCGGTCGCCCGGTTGTTTGGGCACGGGCAGGCTTTCGCCACTGATCAACGCTTCGTCGGCGTGGCTGCGGCCCTCTATCACGTCGCCGTCCACCGCGATGCGTTCGCCCGGTTTGACCACGATCAGGTCGCCCAGGCGCAGTTGCGCGATGGCCACGTCTTGCTCTACGCCGTCGACCCAGCGCAGGGCGCGCTCCGGGCGCAAGGCTTCAAGGGCACGGATGGCGCTGGCGGTCTGGCGCTTGGCGCGGCTTTCCAGGTATTTGCCCAGCAGCACCAGGGCAATCACCACGGCCGAGGCCTCGAAATACAGGTGCGGCATGTGGCCTGTTGGGGCCCGGGCCCACTCGTAGAGGCTTAGGCCATAACCGGCGCTGGTGCCCAGGGCCACCAACAGGTCCATGTTGCCGGCGCCGGCCCGCACGGCCTTGAAGGCGGCCACATAAAAGCGCGCACCCAGAATGAATTGCACCGGGGTGGCCAAGGCCCATTGCAGCCAGGCAGGCAACATCCAATCCAGCCCGAACGGTTGCACCAGCATCGGTGCGATCAGCGGCAAGGCCAGCAGCAGGGCAAGGGTCAGGTGCAGGCGTTCACGCTTCAGGCGCTGGTGGGCATCGCCCTGGGCCGGCGCCGGGGTGTCGGGCAGGCTGGCCTCGTAGCCCGCCTTGACCACGGCATCAACCAGTAAAGCCGGGTCGACCGGGCTCGACAGTTCGACGTGGGCGCGCTCGCTGGCCAGGTTGACGCTGGCCTGCTTGACGCCCGCCACCTTGTTCAGCGCGCGTTCTACCCGGCCAGCACAGCTGGCGCAGGTCATCCCGCCGATGGGCAGTTCGAGGGAAGTGAGTTGGGACATGTTCGGTCCTCCTTGGCAGAGGACCTTAGAATCAACCTTGCCACCTTGGCAAGGTCAAGCGATTCTCAATAGTTGAGGTCGGCAGGTTTGAGGTACAGGCCCTCTTTGCCGGTGGCGATACGAAATTTTTGCACGTCACCGGCGTGCATGGTGACCTGCGTGGCGTTCGGTGCATTGATGCCGCCGTCGCAGCCCTGCACCTGGCCTGGCAGGGTGCCCAGGCGCACGATGGTCTTGCCTGGCGGCAAGTTGAAGCTGACGGACTGCTCCTGGAACACCCGGCCAACCAGTTGGTCCTGGATATAAACGCCCAGCTCGCACGGCGTGCCGACTTCCAGGCGCTCGCGGGAGATGATCAGAATGCCGTAATCCTGGTTGCCTTCGGCCATGGCCCACTGCGGCAAAGTTGCCAGGCCGAGAATGCCCAGTAGGCGAATGATTGACCAGCCCATGGCGGACGCTCCTGCTGTGAAAATATGAATACCCGCAGCTTGGCCGAGCTGCGCGCAGATTTCCAGCCCGGCAGGTTCACGCAGAACTTGACCTTGCCCCCGTAGCAAGGTTGAAACTGGCTGCACATCGAGTTCAGGAGGTTACTTATGCAACAGTTCAACGTGCAAGGCATGACCTGTGGCCACTGCGTGAAAGCGGTGACCCGCGCCATCCAGGGGCTGGACCCGCAAGCCGTGGTAGAAGTGGATTTGAGCAAGGCGCTGGTACGGGTGCAAAGCGGCTTGGCGAGCGAGGTGATCGAAGCGTCGATCAAGGAAGAAGGCTACGCGGTGGCACCCCTGTAGGCGCAGCGCGGTTTTTATGGAGGTTTTTTTCGGAATCCAGGCCCATGCCGGGTAAACTTGCCTGTCACCTGGGCACTGGATTACCGATGAACCTCAGAAGCATCCTCATTCTTGGCGCCTTGAGCGCTTTCGGCCCGTTGGCCATCGATTTCTACCTGCCGGGCTTCCCGGCCATGGCGCTGGCGTTCGGCACGGACGAGCAGCATATCCAGACCACCCTGGCGGCCTATTTCCTCGGCCTGTCCATCGGACAACTGGCCTATGGGCCGATTGCCGACCGTTTCGGCCGCCGCGTGCCGCTGCTGGTGGGCGTCGGGGTGTTTACCGTGGCGTCCTTTGCCTGCGCCTTCGCGCCCAACCTTGAATGGCTGATCGTCGCGCGCTTTGTCCAGGCCCTGGGCGGTTGTGCCGGGATGGTGCTGTCGCGGGCCATCGTCAGTGACCAGTGCGATGCGGTGC
The DNA here is from genome assembly GCF_023509015.1 of Pseudomonas abieticivorans. Classification (NCBI taxonomy): domain Bacteria; kingdom Pseudomonadati; phylum Pseudomonadota; class Gammaproteobacteria; order Pseudomonadales; family Pseudomonadaceae; genus Pseudomonas; species Pseudomonas abieticivorans. Next base: position 1,831,879 of record NZ_CP094975.1, on the reverse strand, counting down.
AGTCGGCCAAGGTTTTTTCGCAATTGATGCTGGTGATGGGCCTGGCGCCAATCTTGGCGCCGATGCTTGGCGGGCTGTTGGTCAACACCTGGGGCTGGCAGTGGATCTTCCTGATTCTGACCCTGTTCAGTGCTGGCGCGGCATTGGCGGTGTACCTGGGCCTACCTGAAAGCATGCCGGCCAGCCACCCGCGCCAGCCGCTCAGCGGGGCGCTGGGGCAATACGGCCGGTTGCTCAAGGACCGGGTGTTCCTGGGGCATGCGATGACCGGTGGTATCGCCATGGCCGGGATGTTTGCCTACATCGCCGGTTCGCCATTCGTGTTCATCAAGTTGTACGGTGTGCCCGCGGAGCATTACGGCTGGTTATTTGGCAGCAACGCGGCGGGTTTTATCATCGTCGCGCAAATCAATGCGCGCTTGTTGTCCAAGCGTGGCCCCGCGCATTTGCTGGCGCGCACTGTTTGGATTTACTTGCTGGCGGGGCTGGGCCTGTTGGCCGTGACCAGCCTGCACACCACGGCCTTGTGGCCACTGTTGCTGCCCCTGTTCGTTTGCATCGCAAGCCTGGGCTGCATCATTCCCAATGCCTCGGCGTGCGCGATGAACGGCCAGGGCGCCCGCGCCGGTAGCGCCTCGGCCTTGCTCGGTTGCCTGCAGTTCAGCGTGGCGGCCGCTGCCTCGGCCATGGTCGGAGTGCTGTACGACGGCAGCGCAGTGCCCATGGCGCTGGTGATCAGCGTCTGTGGTGCATTGGCGGTGTCGCTGGCCATGGTGACACGCCGCTGGCAGTTGGCGCGGGGCTTTTAAGCGCGGGCGGTACGGGCGATGACATGGGGCGCCTGCAGGCGCGCTTGCAACGTGGCGATAAAGGCGCGGGCCTCGGCTTCGCTGCGAAAGGTCACCACGTGCTGGTCCATTTGCACCTGCCAGTGGCTGCCCTGGGGTTTCGCCAATTCGTTGAGCAGAATCTTCATGGTCGAGGTCCTCAGGTGAGAAAGTACCCAAGTGTAGACCTGTGACCGGAGAAAGAATCGTCGCGCCGAGGTCTCCGGACTGACGGTCATGCCACCCCCGGGCATGACCGTCCATCGCCTGCTTTAAAAGCCTTCCAATACAATCTTGCCCTTGGCCGTGCCGCTTTCCAGCAGCGCATGGGCGCGGCGCAGGTTGGCTGCATTGATGGTACCGAAGTGCTCGCCCACGGTGGTTTTCAAGGTGCCGGCGTCGATCAGCGCGGCCACGCGGTTGAGCAGTTTGTGCTGCTCCAGCATGTCTGCGGTTTCAAACAGCGACCGGGTGTACATGAACTCCCAATGCAAGGACAGGCTCTTGCGCTTGAGCTTGCTCACGTCGAGGCTTTTCGGGTCATCGATCAAGGCCAACCGGCCTTGTGGCGCCAAGGCCTCCACCAGTTGGTCCAGGTGCTGGTCGGTCTGGGTCAGGCTGGCGACGTGGGTCACGGCCTGCACGCCGGCCTGCTTGAGCGCCTCGCTGAGCGGCTGGCTATGGTCGACCACATGGTCTGCGCCCAGCTCACGCACCCAGGCCTGGGTTTGCGGGCGCGATGCGCTGCCGATCACGGTCAGCCCGGTGAGCTGGCTGGCCAGTTGGGTGAGGATCGAACCCACGCCGCCGGCGGCCCCGACGATCAGCAGGCTTTGCCCGAGGTCGGCTTGGCCTTCGGCAATTTGCAGGCGCTCGAACAGCAGCTCCCAGGCAGTAATGGCAGTCAACGGCAAGGCCGCGGCATCAGCAAAGCCCAGCGTTTTTGGCATGTGCCCGACAATCCGCTCGTCCACCACGTGGCGTTCGCTGTTGCCACCTGCGCGTGCGATGGAGCCGGCATAGAACACCTTGTCACCCGGCTGGAACAGGCTGACCTCGCTGCCTACGGCCTGCACCACGCCGGCCACGTCCCACCCCAGCACCTTGGCGCTGCCATGTTCCGGTTGCACACCTTGGCGCACCTTGGTGTCGACCGGGTTCACGGAGATGGCCTTGACCTCTACCAACAAGTCCCGCGGGCCCGGGGTTGGTTCGGGCAGGTCGACGTCCTGCAACGCGGCCGGGTCGCTGATGGGCAACGATGTGTAGTAGGCGATGGCTTTCATGACGGGGCTCCTTCAAAGGGATAAATACGCTGGTGCCCATGATTAACCAATCGACTTGCTGATAAAAGCCGGCGAAACTCGCAGGCTCTTTCAATATTTTTTTGATAATCGACCATGCTTCGTTTCGATGACTTGCAGTTGTTCGTGCGCGCCGCCGACCTGGGCAGCCTATCGGCAGCGGCGCGGGTAATGGATTTTTCCCCGGCCGTGGCCAGTGCTGCGCTCAAGCGCCTGGAGCGGCAATTGGGCGTTCGCCTGCTGACGCGCTCTACCCGCAGCCTGCGCTTGACCGCCGAAGGCGAGGGCTTTTTGGAGTACGCGCGCACCTCCCTGGGCAGCCTGGAGGAAGGGCGCCGATTGTTGGCTCGTGGCCAGGATGAGGTCAGTGGCGTGCTGCAGTTGTCGGCCCCGTCCGATTTTGGCCGTAACGTGTTATTGCCGTGGCTAGACGAGTTCCAGCGCGAACACCCACGGCTTACGGTGCGTTTGTTGCTGGGCGATCGCATCGCCGACTTGTTCCGCCAACCGGTGGACATCGCCCTGCGTTATGGCGAGCCTGAGGACTCAAGCCTGGTGGCCCTGCCCATCAGCAGCGATAACCGCCGGGTGTTGTGCGCGTCGCCCGATTACCTGGCCCGCCGAGGCCCGCCGCAGCATATCGAGCAACTGGCCCAGCATAATTGCCTGCTGTACATGCTCGGTGGCCGGGTGCATGACCGCTGGTGCTTGGAGCATGCCAAGGGGCGTGAGGTGTGCCTGACGGTGACCGGGGATCGCTTCAGTGACGACGCCGATGTGGTGCGGCTATGGGCGTTGGCTGGCGCGGGCATCGCCTACAAGTCATGGCTGGACGTGGCGGGCGACGTGGTCGCGGGGCGCTTGTGCGTGCTGATGCCCGAGTGGCAAGGCGAACGGGCCCCCTTGAACCTGCTGTGCGCGCACCGTGCGCAACTGAACCCGCCGGTCAATCGCTTGCGTGAATTGCTCAAAGAACGCTGTGGTCAGTTATCGAGGCTTTTGCCTGCCCCAGTCATTAGTTGACAACTTTTCTGCATTTTTGCGTGCCGAGCCCTCGATTCGGACCAGTTTTTACATCTACAAACAGTGATGAAAGTAGTTCATAAGAGACTTGTGTTGACTCTTTTATGAACTTTACCTGTAGGTATTTGCAACATTGGCTCAATCTGATTTTTCCCTTTGGCACCCCGCAAGGCCCCATCTGGCAAGCTTGCGATAAAGAAGTGGAATGCCACGTCAGGCCGGCGTCGCCCATTTGTTGTGCTGAGGTTTGCCTACCCTTTGCAGGAAATAAAACGCTCTGGATTTTCGTGCAATTTTGTACAAGTTCACCGGCTTATAATCAATACGGCAGCTATCCCAACGGGAAGGGCACAGCCTTTGCCGAGTCCGGTCCTACCGTGAATGGGTCACGGTGGCGCCTGAAGCCATGAGACACGAAACTCGCCTGCGCGATCGCCGTGCCGTGGCAGACCCAGGTCGAACGTCCAGTACCCGAAGGTCTTTGCTGCATGACTGGCCATTGCTGTCTTGTCAGTACAGGCCTTTGCGGGAAGTGCGCATTTCGCGAGGTTCGACGGTCGTTCCCTCTTCGTTGGCGCTGTTTGAAGGCCTCTTTCCGAGTGCCCGATAAACTAATGTTTCAACAGGGAGTGAACACATGGAACTTGCACCTAGCATCAGCCAGATCGCCATGCTGCTGGCCGACCCCAAACGCAGTGCGATGGTCTGGGCATTGATCGATGGTTCGCCTCGGGCCTCGGAAGAGCTGGCCCAATTGGTCGGGCTTTCACCCTCATCGGCCAGCGCTCACCTGGCGCGATTGTCGGCCGGTGGGTTGCTCAAGCTCGAGGCGCGTGGCCGCAAGCGGTTTTTCAAGCTGGCGGCACCCGAAGTCGGCGCGGCTGTCGAGGCATTGGCCAGTGTGTTGGTCGCCAATGCCGACTTGCAGGTTAGCGATGGTAGCCCGGTGCAGGCCCGGCCCCCCTTGTCGATGCGCAAGGCTCGAGCCTGCCAGGACCATCTGGGGGGCGAGGTGGCAGTCGAACTGTTCCAGCGCATGCTCGATGCCGGATGGATTGAAAAGCAGGATCAGCGCCTGGAAGTCACGCAAAAAGGCAGCCTGCATTTTGCCCGCTACGGCATTTTCATACAGGCCCTGGCCCATCGTGAGCACCACCCGGTATGCGGCTGCAGCGAATGGAATGATCGGCGCCCCCACTTGGGCGGTGCGCTGGGGGCCAGCCTGATGAAGCTGTTCATCCAGTCGGGATGGTTGCGTACCTGCGATGTGCCGCGCGCCTTGCAGTTGACGGCCACCGGGGCTCGCGAGATCGGCAAGATTGCCCGGGAGGTGGAGCTCATGTCTGCGGTGTAGCCCTGTCGAGTGCCTGCGCCGCTTGATCTAGAGCGGTCGGCGTCGCAGGTGGGACCTGCCGGGTCGCACCCAGGCAATGCCTGCCTGGTTGATGACGCACACTCGATGCACGCAAACCGGCAGAGAGAGTGCAGCATGGCTAACGACGACTACAGCGCGGCGCAGCGCTTGGAACGGTTGCCCCTGAGCGGTTATCACCGGCTGATATTCCTGGTGATCGCCCTGGCGTTTCTGTTCGACTCCATGGACCTGGCCATGATGACCTTCCTGCTGGGCTCGATCAAAGCCGAGTTCGGCTTGAGTACGGCGCAAGCTGGGTTGCTGGCCAGTTCGAGTTTTTTCGGCATGGTGGTGGGGGCCTCGCTGTCCGGCATGCTGGCTGATCGTTTTGGCCGCAAACCGGTGTTCCAGTGGAGCATCGTCTTGTGGGGGGTGGCCAGCTACCTGTGTTCCACCGCGCAGTCGCTGGAAACCCTGACGTTGTTCAGGGTGCTGCTGGGGATCGGCATGGGCATGGAGTTTCCAATTGCCCAGTCGATGCTTTCCGAATTGATCCCAGCCAAGAACCGCGGCCGCTACATCGCCTTGATGGATGGGTTTTGGCCGTTGGGCTTCGTCGCCGCCGGGGTACTGTCCTACTTCCTGTTGCCGTTGGTGGGTTGGCGCGACATCTTCCTGGTGTTGGCCGTGCCGGCGGTGTTCGTGTTGGCGGTGCGTTTTTTCATTCCCGAGTCGCCGCGCTGGCTGGAGCAGGTTGGCCGGCAGGCTGCGGCCGACCGGGTGCTCCTTGGCATCGAGGCCAAGGTGATGGCGTCGCTCAAGATCGACCAGTTGCCCACGCCCGTGGCACTGCCGCGCGGTAAATCGGCACCCCCAGGCTTTCTATCGGCGTTCTATGCCCTGTGGTCGCCGCTGTATCGCAAACGCACGTTGATGATCTGGAGCGTCTGGTTTTTCGCCCTGCTGGGTTTCTACGGGCTGACGTCGTGGTTGAGCGCATTGCTGCAGCAATCGGGCTTCGCGGTGACGCAGTCGGTGTACTACACGGTACTGATTTCCCTGGGCGGTATCCCGGGCTTTCTGGTGGCGGCCTGGTTGGTGGAAGCCTGGGGGCGCAAGCCGACGTGCGTGCTGACCCTGCTGGGCGGGGGCGCCATGGCGTTCGTCTACGGGCAAAGTGCGGTGTTTGGCGGCAACGTCGGGCTGCTGATCGCCTCGGGGTTGTTGATGCAGTTTTTTCTGTTTGGCATGTGGGCGGTGCTCTACACCTATACGCCGGAGTTGTACCCCACGTCGGCGCGGGCCACGGGTTCAGGCTTCGCTTCGGCGGTTGGTAGGGTGGGGTCGTTGCTGGGGCCGTTGGTGACGGGCCTGGTGTTCCCCATCACCGGGCAGGGGCGGGGTGTTTGCCCTGGGTGCGCTGTGCTTTGTGCTGGCGGCGGTCATTGTCGGGTTGTTCGGGATCGAGACGCGGGGCCGCACGCTGGAGGAGTTGGCAGGTTGATGCCCGCAGGTACCTGTGCGCCTACGCAGGTCGTAGGGGCACCGGTACCCATGAAGCGCCAGGTCAGTGCTTGATCAGGCGTGCATCCAGGCTGTTTTGCGCCAGGCGCTTGGCCTGATCCTGGGTCATGCCCAGGTGCGTGTGCAGGGCATGGAAGTTTTCGGTCACGTAGCCACCGAAGTACGCCGGGTCATCGGAGTTCACCGTGACCTTCACGCCACGCTCGAGCATGTCGAGGATGTTGTGCTGGCTCATGTGGTCGAACACGCACAGCTTGGTGTTGGACAGCGGGCACACCGTCAACGGGATTTGCTCCTCGATGATGCGCTGCATCAGGCGTTCGTCTTCTATGGCACGCACGCCATGGTCGATACGCTGGATTTTCAGCAGGTCCAGGGCTTCCCAGATGTACTCCGGCGGGCCTTCTTCGCCTGCGTGGGCTACGGTCAGGAAGCCTTCGCCGCGGGCGCGATCGAATACGCGCTTGAACTTGCTCGGCGGGTGGCCCATTTCCGAGCTGTCCAGGCCCACGGCCACGAACGCATCGCGAAACGGCAGGGCCTGGTCGAGGGTTTTCTCGGCTTCGTCTTCGCTCAGGTGGCGCAAAAAGCTCAGGATCAGGCCGCTGCCGATACCCAACTGCTCGCGACCATCCTTGAGGGCCTGGTTGATGCCGTTGAGCACCACCTCGAACGGGATGCCCCGATCGGTGTGGGTTTGCGGGTCGAAGAACGGTTCGGTGTGAATCACGTTCTGCGCCTTGCAACGCTGCAGGTACGCCCAGGTCAGGTCATAGAAGTCCTGCTCGGTACGCAACACGTCGGCGCCCTGGTAGTACAGGTCCAGGAACTCCTGCAGGTTGTTGAAGGCATAGGCGCCGCGCAGGGCTTCCACGTCGTTCCACGGCAGGGCGATCTTGTTGCGTTCTGCCAGGGCGAACAGCAACTCGGGCTCCAGCGAACCCTCCAGGTGCAAATGCAGTTCGGCCTTGGGCAGGGCGTTAAGCCAGTCGTACATAACAGTGTCTCATCAGGTGCATATCCGGCCATTCTACAGCGGTTAAACCTGTAACGAGGCATTTCCTGACCAGCAGGTTCATATCGCTTCGTCCAACTCGCGCCGGTAGGCATAGGTATCGGCGAAGCGCGACAGCAGGAACTCGGCGCAGGTGGTGGCCGGGTATTTCGCCGGTTGCTCCGCGCTTTGGCAGCCGGGCAGGCATTCGATGCGGGTATCGGGGTGCGGCTCGGCGAAGAACGGCATGGAGTAGCGGTCGCAACCCAACGGGCTGATCACCCGGTGCGGGGTGGACAGGTACCGGTCATTGCTCCAGCGCGCCATCATGTCGCCTAGGTTCACCACGAAGGTGCCGTCGATGGGCGGTGCGTCGATCCATTCGCCATCCACGTTGCGCACCTGCAGGCCGCCGGCGCTGTCTTGGTACAACAGGGTGATGCAGCCGTAATCGGTATGGGCCCCGGCGCCTTGCTGCTCGGCCGAGGTGGCGGTCTGGCGCGGTGGATAATGGATCATGCGCAGCACGCTCACCGGTGCCTCGAAGCGTTGGTCGAAGAAATCCCGGTCGATGCCCAAGGCCACCGTCATGGCGCGCAACAGGGTTTGCGCCAGGGCCTGCATGTCCAGGTAGTGCTGCTCCATCAGGCTTTCCCAGCCGGCCATGTGCGGGTGGCGGTTGGGCCCGCGCAGGGGCTTTTCCGCCAGCACGTCGGGGTGATCAGCCGGCAGGTGCAGGCCCATGTCGAAGGTTTCTTTCAGGTCGCTGGGCAGCGACGGGTCGAGCTGTTCGGTGGCGATGGCGCCGTAGCCGCGGTGGTGGCGGGTTTGGGTGATGTCGATGGCCAGCTTGTGTTCAAGCGGCTGGGCGAAGAAGGCCTTGGCGGCAGCTTGCAGTTGGCCGATGCGCTCGGCGCTGATCGGGTGGCCTTTGATGTAGAAAAAGCCCCATTGGCGGCAGGCTTGATCGATGGCGTCGGCAACGCTTTGCCAGCCCTGCTCGTCGGCTTGGTAAAGGGGGGCGATGTTGATGATGGGAAGGCTGTTCATGCCGGTGCTCCGGTGTGGGGGCGTGGGTGCGCCCCCGGTCTTTATTATTGTGGGATGGTCGCGGTCAGGCCTTCGACGTAGTAGTTCATCGAGGCCAGGTCGGCGTTGGTGGCGGTGCTGCCGGCCGGGATTTTCACGTCGCCTTTCTGGTCCTTGATCGGGCCGGTGAAGGGGTGGAAGGCACCGCTCTTGATGTCGGCGATGATCTGTTCGGCTTCGGCCTTGACGTTAGCCGGCACTACGTCGCTGATCGGCAGTTCGACCGTACCATCGGCCAGGCCACCCCAGAAGTCTTGGGATTTCCAGGTGTGGTCAAGCACGGCCTGGGTGGTGGCGATGTAGTGCGGGGCCCAGTTGTTGACGATGGAGGTCAGCACGGCTTTGGGGCCGAAGTGCGCCATGTCCGAGGCATAACCCACGGCATACACGCCACGGCGTTCGGCGGTCTGGATCGGTGCCGGGCTGTCGGTGTGCTGGAAGATCACGTCGGCGCCCTGGTCGATCAGGGCGTTGGCGGCATCGGCTTCTTTGCCCGGGTCGAACCAGGAGTTCACCCACACCACTTTCATTTCGGTGCCGGGGTTGTATTTGTTCAAGGCCAACTGGATGGCGTTGATGTCGCGGATCACTTCCGGGATCGGGAAGGAGGCCACGTAACCAACTTTTTTGGTCTTGGTCATCTTGGCCGCCAGGAAGCCACCCACGTAGCGCCCTTCATAGGTGCGCGCCAGGTAGGTACCCAGGTTCTTTTCCTGCTTGTAGCCGGTGGAGTGCTCGAAGATGACGTTGGGGAATTGCTTGGCAACCTTCACGGTAGGGTTCATGTAGCCGAACGAGGTGGTGAAGATCAGGTCGTACTTGTCCTTGGCCATGTTGCGGATCACCCGCTCGGCGTCAGCGCCTTCCGGCACGTTTTCCACATAGCTGGTGGTGATCTTGTCGCCCATCTTTTCCACGAGCGCCTTGCGCCCCTGCTCGTGCTGGTAGGTCCAGCCGTGGTCACCGATCGGGCCGATGTACACGAAACCGACTTTCAACGGGTCGGCGGCGCTGGCGGCCAGGCTGCTGGCCAGGCCTACCGCGATTGCCAAGGCACCGAACAGTTTCTTCAACGGGCGTTTTTGCATGTGGGTCGAGCTCCATTTTCTTTTTTAGGGATGGGGACAGATAAGGCTCGATACCCAATGCAAAAAACTGACCAATAGGACAACAAAGCCGCAAGTCGCGTTGTACGGGCGTGCCAATCGCCGGGCGTGGTACTTGCCGGTGCGCCTGGGGCTAGTGCGTGCGTCGGCTTGGTGCGCGGGCTGATCCAAGGAAACGATCCGTTAGCGTCTACAGTCTGTAAGGGACTGCACTCGCTATTCACACCTCAAGGACTGCAATGCTTAACCTGTTCAAGCAAGAAAAATTCCTGCTGCTGGCTCTGATCGTCACGGCACTGGCCTACCCGCTGGAGCCGCTGTTACTGGGCCATGGCCACAACGTGGCCTTGATCGCCGGCATCGTGCTGATCGCGGCCATCGTCTGCGCGTCGGTGCAAGTGGCGCAGCACGCCGAGATACTTGCCGAGAAAGTCGGCGACCCTTACGGCACCATGATCCTGACGTTGTCGGCGGTGTTGGTGGAGGTGGTGATCCTGGCCATCATGATGAGCAACGAGGCCTCGCCTACCCTGGTGCGCGATACCATCTATTCGGCGGTGATGCTCGACATCAACGGTATCCTCGGCCTGGCGGCGCTGATGGGCGGGATCAAGCATGGCGAGCAATCCTACAATGACGACTCGGCGCGCATTTATAGCGTGATGATTATGACCGCCATGGGCGTGTCGATGGTGGTGCCCGAGTTCATCCCGCAAGGCGACTGGAAGCTTTACTCGGCGTTCACCATCGGCGCCATGCTGATTCTGTACACCTTGTTCTTGCGCATGCAGGTGGGGCCGCACAGTTACTTCTTCAGCTACAGCTACCCGCAAAAACGCAAAAGCAAACGGCCGAACCCAGACGCACCGCCGGTCAACCTGACGCTGTCGGTGTGCACGTTGGTATTCGGGGTGGCCGTGATTGGGGCGCTGGCCGAGGTGATGTCCAAAACCCTGGACTATGGCCTGGAGGGCAGTGGCGCACCGCCGGTGCTGACAGCCATCATCGTGGCGGCGATTTCGGCGGCGCCAGAGATTTTGACCGCCTTGCGCGCAGCCTTGGCCAACCGCATGCAATCGGTGGTGAACATCGCCTTGGGTGCGTCGCTGTCCACGGTGATCCTGACGGTGCCGGTGATGGAGGCCATGGCCCTGTACACCGGCCAGCCGTTTCAGATGGCGATGACCCCGGTGCAAACCGTGATGATCGCGATCACGCTGATCGTCAGCGCGATCAACCTCAACGATGGCGAAACCAATGCCATCGAAGGGATGACCCACTTTGTGCTGTTTGCCACGTTCATCATGTTGGCCTTCCTGGGCCTGTAATCCATACCCCCGTAGGAGCAACTGTCTTCCGCCTTAAATTTTGATCGCACTGCAAAGCTTTGCTTTTCAGTGCGATCAAGTCTTTCATGCCGCTTGTGCCTTCCAGGCCGTGCCATCCCTGACCATCGCATTGAGCCTCACGATAAATACTCGCATACAGGCTACTACAGCGACTTTAGAGCACTTTCCGCGCGCACATAACGTGCTATAGCGCATTTTGAATTCCGGGTTGCTCAGGATGGCAGCCCAGCACGCCATGTATAGAACTCGTCGCATTTTTGCTCGGCCACCCCAGATACTTCGCGGCCCAGAGCGGTTGCCGCTGTCGTTGTTATAGGGCGCCACACCGACCAGGGCCGCTATCTCACGTCGGTCCAGTGAGCCAAGCTCTGGCAAGTAGCACAGCAAGCTTGCCACTGTGACAGGGCCGACGCCTTTTACCGACATCAGTTGCCTCGCTCTGTCGGAGTCCACGCTTTTCGTGGCTTGCTTGATTACCTTGTCCAGCTGTTTGATCAACTCGCGCAAGTGCTTAATGTGCTGGTTGAAATTGGCGATGACCACCGCCGAGTTGGCTTGCTTGAGCCGACGCTTATTGTCATCACGCTGCTGGACGAACCGATCACGCTGCTTGACCAGTTCCCTGAGCTCATCGCGCTCCGGAGTCGATGCCTGGCTGCGACAATCGTCGATTTTCGATGCGAAGTCGGCTAAGACCAATGCATCAATCTTGTCCGTTTTAGCTCTTTTGCCCATCGCCTCTGCGAACTGGCGAGCCCGAACAGGATTGATACAAACGGCGTTGTGACCAGCCTTCTGAAGCGTGCGCAGAGCCAGCTTTTCGTATCCGCCGGTCGCCTCCATTAAAATTCGCCCGACCTCAAGTTGGCCAAGACAAGTCTCTAGCTGGGCTAGGCCCTCGTGGTCGTTTGAAGTAGTGAAAGTGATGCCTTGAGGCTTGATTCCAATTTCAAGGCTAGCTTTTGCAACGTCGATCCCAATCCAAGACAACATGGCCAGACCCTCCTACACTTGTGAGTGAGAGCGCTCTGGCGTGGCCCACGCTTGTATTCGAGTGGTGCTCGTTCAACTGTTCGGGCTTTATCGCCAGAGTGAAGAGGTGGGTAGCAGCTTTGCTCCTACACGTGCTTCAAGCACAACGGATTAACAGCTTGCTACTCACCGCTCTCACCTCAAAGTCTAACCACCTCTGCAGATACAAGCGGATTGATCCGCGAAAAGAACGCCGCGGTGCATTAGTGAAACCGGGGCGCGATCTTCGCGGATCCATCCGCTCCTACACGGTGGCGGATCAGGCGTTGATGAGCTGGCTGGCGGCCTGGCGGTGGTCGGCGATCAGGCCTTTGAGGTCCAGGCCCTCGACCTGCCCGTCGATTACGCGCCACTGGCCACCGATCATCACTCGGTCGGCCCGGTCGGCGCCGCACAGCAGCAGTGCGCTGATTGGGTCATGGCTGCCGGAAAAGCGCAGTTCGTCGAGTTTGAACAGCGCCAGGTCGGCCTGCTTGCCCACCGCCAATTCACCAATGTCGCTGCGCCCCAGCAGTTTTGCCGAGCCCTGGGTGGCCCAGCCCAGCACCAGCTCCGGGGTGATGGCCTGGGCGCCGTACTTCAGGCGTTGCAGGTACAGGGCCTGGCGGGTTTCCAGGATCATGTTCGAGGCGTCGTTGGAGGCCGAGCCGTCGACACCCAAACCTACGGGGGCGCCGGCCTCTATCAGCTCCAGGGTAGGGCAGATGCCCGAAGCCAGGCGCATGTTCGAGCTTGGGCAATGGCAGATGCCGGTGCCGGCCTGGCCCAGGCGGGCGATTTCGTCGGGGTTGAAGTGGATGCCATGGGCCAGCCAGGTGCGCGGGCCCAACCAGCCGACGCTGTCCAGGTAATCCACGGTGCGCAGGCCGAAGCGCTGCAGGCAGAAATCTTCTTCGTCCAGGGTCTCGGCCAAGTGGGTGTGCAGGCGCACGTCGTGCGCCACGGCCAGGTCTGCGCTGGCCCGCATGATTTCGGGGGTGACCGAGAACGGTGAGCACGGCGCCAGGGCGATCTGGATGTGTGCGCCGGCACCGCGCTCGTGGTAAGTCTCGATCAATCGCTGGCTGTCAGCCAGGATCACTTCACCCTGTTGCACGGTTTGCTGGGGCGGCAGGCCGCCGTCGGCTTCGCCCAGGCTCATGGAGCCGCGGGTGAGCATGGCGCGCATGCCCAGTTCGCGCACTGTTTGTACCTGCACGTCGATGGCGTTTTCCAAGCCATCAGGGAACAGGTAGTGGTGGTCGGCCGCGGTGGTGCAGCCTGACAGCAGCAATTCTGCCAGCGCGACCTTGGTGGCCAGGGCCAGTTTTTCCGGGGTCAGGCGGGCCCAGACCGGGTACAGGGTCTTGAGCCACGGGAACAGCGGCTGGTTGACCACCGGCGCCCAGGCGCGGGTCAGGGTTTGGTAGAAGTGGTGGTGGGTGTTGATCAGGCCGGGCAGGATCACGTGTTCACGGGCATCGAACACTTGCGCGCAAGGTTGGGCGGGGGCTTGCCCGGCCGCTAATACTTCGGTGATCACGCCGCCTTCAATCACCAGGCCGCCTCGGGCATCAAGGGCGTTGGCGGTAAAGATCGCGAGGGGGTTTTTCAACCAGATACGGGTCGCAGGCATTGGCCGGCTCCTCTGAAAGTGGGTTCAGGTTAGCCAGCTCAGTGTTGCCCTGTCTGCTGATCCAGGGGCGCGAATGCGCGGATCGCAGGTTACCACACAATAATTGTGGGCGAATACTGGTGAGTGTGAGGCTCGCCGCTACTTCACCAAGGCAGCACCTCACCGCGGTAGTTGACGAAATGGTGGCCACCCTTGCCGGCATAGGCGTCAACCTGGTCGATCAACCCGCGGGTGCTGGTTTGCACGTCGATGTCAGCCCCTTCGCCGCCCATGTCGGTCTTCACCCAACCTGGGTGCAAAGACAGCACGGTCAGTTTGGTTTCCGCCAGGGTGGTCACGAAGGTGCTGGTCATGGAGTTGAGCGCCGCCTTGCTTGCCTTGTACAGGGTTAGGTCCGGCGCATCCGGGATGGTCACGCTGCCCAGTACCGAACTCATGAAGGCGATCACGCCGTTACCGTTGAGCTGCCCGACGAACTCCCGGGCCAGGCGGATCGGCGCCACGGCGTTGGTGAAGAACAGCGCGCCGATCTCGGCCTGGGTGACCAGGTCGACGCTCTGGTTGGCCGGGCCCTTGACGCCAGCGTTAACGAACAGCAGGTCGAAAGTCTGGCCTTGCAGTTGGGTGACCAAGGTCGCCAATTGGGCGGCGTCATCCATGTCCAGTTGGGCGATTTGCACGCCGGCGACGGCGCGCAAGGCCTCGGCCTTTTGCGGGTCGCGCACGGTGGCGGTTACATCCCAGCCATCCTCTTTCAAGCGCTGGACCAGGCCGAGGCCCAGCCCACGAGAGGCGCCGATAATCAGTGCGTGCTTGGCAGTCATGTGCTGGCTCCTTTGAAAGTCGAGCCAACAGCATAGCGTCAATCGGCGTCAGTGCCCCGGCTTCCACGGTTGCCCCAATGAAACGGGGGCAAACAGCCGGGTGCGCAAGCCATCGCGCGACAGCAACACCAGCACCACGATGGTGGCGACGTACGGCAGCATGGCCAGCAGGCTGGAAGGCATCGACCAGCCGATGCCCTGGGCCACCAGGTGCAGGATGCTGGTCAGGCCGAACAGCCAGGCCCCCAGCAGCAGGCGCCATACCCGCCAGCTGGCGAACACCACCAGGGCCAGGGCGATCCAGCCGCGGCCAGCGCTCATGTTCTCGGCCCACATCGGCGTGTAGGCCAGCGACAGGTACGCCCCGGCCAGACCCGCCATGGCGCCGCCGAACAGCACCGCCAGGGTGCGCACGGTGATGACTGGCAGGCCCATGGCGCTGGCCGCATCGGGGTTTTCGCCGACGGCCTGGATGATCAGGCCCACGCGGCTTTTCAGAATCACCCAGGCCACGCCGCCGAACAGTACGAAAGACAGGTACACCAGCCAATCCTGGGCAAACAGCATGCGGCCGATCAACGGGATGTTGCTCAGCACCGGCACCGCGATCGGCTCGAAACCGGTCAGTGGTTTGCCCACCCAGGCCGCGCCGACGAAGGTCGACAAGCCCACGCCAAAAATGGTCAGGGCAAGGCCGGTGGCCACCTGGTTGGCGTTGAACACCAGCGCCACCAGGGCAAACAATGAGGACAGCAGCATGCCGGCCAGCATCGCCAGCAACACGCCCAGCCAAAGGTTGCCGGTGCTGAAGGCGACGATGAAGCCGATCACCGCACCGAACAGCATCATGCCTTCCTGGCCCAGGTTGAGCACACCGCTCTTTTCACAGATCAGTTCGCCCAAGGCCACCAGCAGCAACGGTGTGCCGCAGCGCACCATGGCAAACAGAATATTGCTCAGCAGGTCGATATCCATCACAGCGCCCCCACGGTCGCGGTCGAAGTGGCACGGCGCCCCCAGCGCAGTTTCAGGCGCGGGCGGTAAAGGATCAGCACATCGCTGGCGAGCAGGAAGAACAGCATCATGCCCTGGAACAATTGGGTGATGGCCTGGGGCAGGTTCATTGCCATCTGGGCGTTTTCACCGCCCAGGTACAGCAGCGCCATCAACAGGCTGGAAAAGACGATGCCAATCGGGTTCAAACGGCCCAAAAAGGCCACGGTAATGGCGGCATAGCCATAGCCGGGCGAAACCTGCGGCACCAACTGGCCAATGGGCCCGGTGACTTCGCAGACACCGGCAAGGCCGGCCAATGCGCCGCTGATCAGCAGTGCGAACCACACCAAACGTTTTTCGCGAAAGCCGACGAAGCCTGCGGCGCGCTTGTCCAGCCCCAGTACCTTGATCTGGAAACCGACGAAGCTGCGTTGCAGCAACACCCACACCGCCACCAGCGCGAGCAGGGCGAAATACAGACCGGCGTGCACGCGGTCGCCGTCGATCAGCGTGGGCAACCGGCTGGCATCGCCGAACATCGCCGACTCCGGGAAGTTGAAGCCGGCCGGGTCTTTCAGCGGGCCATGGACGAAATACAGCAGCAGGTTCAGCGCAATGTAATTGAGCATGATGCTGGTGAGGATTTCGTTGGCATTGAAATGGGTTCGCAGCCACGCCGTGAGCCCGGCCCAGGCTGCGCCGCCCAAGGTGCCCAAGGCCAGCACCATGACCAGGGCCCAGCGGCTTTCCATGTCGATGATGTTCACCGCCAGGGCACTACCGGCCAAGGCGCCCATCAGCAGTTGGCCTTCGGCGCCGATGTTCCAGATACGCGCCTGGTAGGCCACGGCCAGGCCCAGGGCACAGATGCAGGATCGGCAGTGCCTTGACCAGCAGTTCGGACACGCCGTACAGGTCGCTGACCGGTGCAATCAGCAGGGTATACAGGGTTTGCAGCGGGTCATGGCCCAGGGCAATGAACAGCAGCGAGCCACACGCCAGGGTCAGTACGGCCGCTAGCAGCGGTGAAAACCAGAGCATGGCGCGCGATTGCTGGCCGCGCGGTTCGAGTGAAAGCAACATCGACAAACTCCATCAAGCCAGGGCGGCGGCGGTGTGAGGTGTAGGGGCATGTTCAAAGCGGCCGGCCATCCAGCCGCCCAATTCGACCTGGGTGGTGTCGGCGGTCGCTTTCAAGGCGCTGAGCCGCCCGCCACACAAGGCGCCCAGGCGATCGCTGATCTGGAACAGTTCGTCCAGGTCTTCGGAAATCACCAGGATCGCCGCGCCGGCGTCGCGCAAGGCAATCAACGCTCGGTGGATAGTGGCAGCGGCGCCCACGTCCACCCCCCAGGTCGGATGGGCGGCGACCAGCAGGCGGGGCTGCTGGAGGATTTCACGGCCAAGAATGAATTTTTGCAGGTTGCCGCCCGACAGGCTGCGGGCAGGGGCCTGGGCGTCCGGGGTTTTGACGCCGAAGCGGCGAATGATTTCATCAGCCAGTTGCAGCACTTTCCCACGCTGGATCATGCCGTTGCTGACCAAACCCTGCTGGAAGGCCGTGAGCAGGGCATTGTCGGCCAAACTCAACTCCGGCACGGCGCCGTGGCCCAAGCGTTCGGCCGGCACGAAGGCCAGGCCCAGGCTGCGACGCGCATCGGGGCGCAGGTGGCCGACGGCTTGGCCTGCAAAACGCAGGGTTTCGCGCTGTGGATAAGCCAAGGTTTGTTCGCCACTGAGCAGTGCTAGCAGTTCGTCCTGGCCGTTACCGGCAACACCGGCAATGCCGACTATTTCGCCGCTGCGTACGCTAAGGTCGACTTCGGCAAGCGAGCAGCCGAAAGGATCGGGGTTAGGCCAGGAGAGTTTCGCCACCTGCAGGAAATCCGCGCCACCTGCGGCTTTAGGGTAATGGGCGCTGAGGCCTTCGGCGTCACCCACCATCAACCGCGCCAGCTCAAGGTCCGAGCACTGCGCCGGGACGCAATGCCCGGACACGCGCCCGCCGCGCAGCACGGTGGCGCTGTGGCACAGGGCGCGAACTTCGCCCAGCTTGTGGCTGATAAACAGAATGCTGCAGCCTTCACTGGCCAGCCGGCGCAAGGTCACGAACAGGTCATCGGCCTCCAGCGGCGTGAGTACCGAGGTAGGTTCATCGAGGATCAGCAGGCGAATGTCCTGCATCAGGCAGCGGATGATCTCCACGCGTTGGCGCTCGCCGATCGACAGGCTGTGCACCAGCCGTTGCGGTTCCAGGCTCATGCCGTAGCGGGCGGACACCTCGCGGATCTTCGGTTCCAGTTGCTTGGGGCTTTGACCTGCGCCCATGGCCAGGGCGATGTTCTGCGCCACGGTCAGGGTTTCAAACAGTGAGAAGTGCTGGAACACCATGCCGATCCCCAGTTGGCGGGCTTGGGCCGGGTTGCGCATGTTGACCTTCTGGCCTTGCCAGACAATGTCGCCGCTATCGGCCTGGGTAACACCGTAGATGATCTTCATCAGGGTACTTTTGCCAGCGCCGTTCTCGCCAAGCAGGGCGTGAATCTCACCTGCAGCGATGTGCAGGTCGATGCCGTCGTTGGCCAGGCAGCCGGGGTAGCGCTTGCTGATGGCCCGCAGTTGCAGGCGCGAAGGGGTCGCAGGGTTTGACATGACAGGCTCGGGTCAGAGTGGGACGCCTGTGCATAAAGCAATTTCCTGGCCAGTAGGTCAGGAAATTTTGCGAAAGCCCTATTACGCGGGCTTTGAAGGGGGAGGTGACATTCTCGTAGAGGGAACAAGCACTATTGCGGGGCGCTACCGGCCGGCATGACTTGATTTGG
The DNA here is from genome assembly GCF_023509015.1 of Pseudomonas abieticivorans. Classification (NCBI taxonomy): domain Bacteria; kingdom Pseudomonadati; phylum Pseudomonadota; class Gammaproteobacteria; order Pseudomonadales; family Pseudomonadaceae; genus Pseudomonas; species Pseudomonas abieticivorans. The sequence continues at coordinate 1,814,020 of NZ_CP094975.1, read as the reverse complement.
CGCTCGCGCGAATGATCAAAAAATGATCAATTCCAAGGAGGTGGCTTCGTACCGGCAAACGCGGCGGTCGTACACGGGTTATCCACAGGTTATTCCACTGTTATTGTGCGAAAGCGTCCGCAGCGGGTATAAGCGCGCCCGTGCTATTTTCCAATGGTGCTAAACGCGGCTAACTGGCTGATTGAAGGTGTTTTTTATCGCGCGCACTGAGGTTTGGCTGTTTTTTGATCAGATGGCTCAAAGCCACGTGGTACAAGGCTTGCAGCGCGATACCCCAAGGTTATCCACACCCAGGTGCACAGCAGATGTGGGCAACCTGCTGCTGCGCCGTTATTCTTCCAGGAGAATACGGCCGCGGCTCAGGTCGGCCAGTTGGCGCTGCACCGTTTCGATCCGCTCACGGCCCAGGGCCAGTTGCAGGTCCACGCCGTTAGCCGTGAAGTCTTCGTTCAGTACCACGCCCTCAGCCTCGGCAATGCGCAATTTGACCAGCGCGAGCTCACTGAAACTGCACGCGCATTTCAATGGCACCCGGCTGATCAGCTCACGCTTTTGCGCCTGTTGCAGGCATTTGTTGGCGCCACCGCCGTAGGCCCGGGCCAAACCGCCGGTGCCTAATTGGATGCCGCCGTACCAGCGGATCACCAACACCACCACCTGGTCGCAATCCTGGGCTTCTATCGCTGCCAGTATCGGTCGCCCGGCCGTGCCGCCAGGTTCCCCATCGTCGTTGCTGCGGTACTGGCCACCCAGCTTCCAGGCCCAGCAGTTATGCGTGGCGTTCAGGTCGCTGTATTGGTCGAGAAACGCCTGGGCATCGGCCACTGACTCAATCGGCGCGGCCAGGGTAATGAAGCGGCTCTTGCGAATTTCCTCGCGCAATTGGCAGGGTCCCAACAGGGTAAAAGGCATGTGTTGCAGATCCGCAAGTGCACTCAGTGGACGGGTGTGAGGCCGCAGCCTTTGAGGATTATACGGGTCAATTGATCGCTGGCTTCTTCAAAGTCCTGTTTGGTCAGGCGCGTGCGGCCGGTCACGCGGCAAATCTGGGTAGAGAAGTCGGCGTAGTGCTGGGTGCTGCCCCACAACAGGAAGATCAAGTGCACGGGGTCTACCGGGTCCATCTTGCCGGCGTCGATCCAGGCCTGGAACACGCCCGCACGGCCGGCGAACCAGGCGCGGTAGTCCTGGCTGAAATATTCATTCAGGCACTCGCCACCGCTGATGATCTCCATGGCGAAAATCCGCGACGCCTGGGGGTGGCGGCGGGAGAATTCCATTTTTGCGCGGATGTATTTGGTCAGCGCCTGGGCTGGGTCGTCTTCGGCAGTGAGGTTGTTGAAGGTGCTGTCCCAAAGCTCCAGGATGTTGCTCAATACTGCGATGTACAGGCCCAGCTTGTTGGTGAAGTAGTAATGCAGGTTGGCCTTGGGCAGCCCGGCATTCAGCGCGATAGTGTTCATGCTGGTGCCTTTGAAACCGTGGCGGGCGAACTCGTCTTCGGCGGCCTGGATTATCGTTTCTTCGTTTTTCTGGCGAATGCGACTGGCTGGTTTGCCAGCATGATGGGCGCTGTGCGCAGGGACTTCGAGTGTCATAGGCGGTTCCGGACAGATCGTGTGGGCGCAACTGACTGCGTTGATAGCGCACCCACACTTTTCAGACAAGCTCTGTGACCAAAAACAGTCAAACGCGAGTTTTAAGTCCGTCGTTTTCCAGCGCAAGCTCGGTGGTTTGCGAGCTGTTTTTTGGCTCAGGCAGTAGCAGGCACATGACCAATGCGGTGATGCCGCCGCTGGTGATGGCCGAGTCGAACAGGTTCTGTGCAAGCTTGGGCAGCAGGTGCAACAGGTTGGGTTGCGACGCTACGCCCAGGCCGACGCCGAACGAGGTGGCGATGATCAGCATGTTGCGCCGGTCCAGCGGGCCTTGGGCCAGGATGCGCACGCCGGCGGCGGCGACACTGCCGAACATCACCAGGGTGGCGCCACCCAGTACCGGTTTCGGAATTTGCTGCAGCACCGCGCCGATCACTGGCACCAGGCCCAGCAGGAACAGGATCGCGCCGATGTACAGGCCCACGTAGCGGCTGGCCACGCCGGTCAGTTGGATAACGCCGTTATTCTGCGCAAAGGTGGTGTTGGGAAATGCGCTGAAGGTTGCGGCCAGCATGCAGCTGATGCCGTCGCCCAGCACGCCGCCTTTGAGGCGGTTGATGTAGCTGGGGCCAGTGATGGGCTGCTTGGACAGCATGCAGTTGGCGGTCAGGTCACCTACGGTTTCGATGGTGCTGATCAGGTAGATCAGGGCCACGGGCAAGAAGGCGGTCCAGTCAAAACTGAAGCCGAACTTGAACGGGATCGGCAGGCTGACCAGGGGCAGGTCGGGGAGCGCTTGTGGCACCAGCTTGCCGCTGAACCAGGCGGCGATGCAGCCTGCGATCAAGCCGATGATGATCGCTGAAAGGCGAATCCATGGGGTGTTCGAGCGGTTCAGCAAAATGATCACGAACAGCACAAACGCGCCCAGGCCCAGGTTGCCCGGTGCGCCGAAGTCCGGGGCACCGAAGCCGCCGCCAAGGTCGGTGATGCCCACCTTGATCAGGCTGATGCCGATCAGGGTGATGACGATGCCGGTCACCAGCGGGGTGATCACCCGACGCAGTTGGCCAATGAAGCGGCTCAGCACGATCTGCACCAGCGCGCCGAAAAAACACACGCCAAAGATCATCGCCATGATGTCTTCCGGGCTGCCACCGCGGGTCTTGACGATAAAACCGGCCGATAACACCGCGCCCAGGAAGGCGAAGCTGGTGCCCTGCAGGCAGATCATCCCGGCGCCGATGCCAAATGGCCGACGAGCCTGAATGAAAGTACCTACGCCGGAAACCATCAGCGCCATGCTGATCAGGTACGGCAGGTGGGCAGTGAGGCCTAGCGCAGAGCCAATGATCAGTGGCGGTGTGATGATGCCGACGAAGCTGGCCAGCACGTGTTGCAGGGCCGCAAGGATCGCCGGCAGGGGCTTGGGTCGATCATTCAAACCGTAGATCAGGTCGTTGGATGAGGGCGATTCTGGTGGCATGTTCAGGCTCTCGGCACGGGTTCGAGGTTTCAGTGGATTCCTCTGTTACCCAATGCTTGTGCAAAAAGCTGTCCAAGTGCTCAGGTTTAAAATGGTCGTTTTATATAAATTGCTTAATAAACAATAAGTTATGTCAAAAAATTAGTTTTTAGCTGCTTTTAGCGCGTGGCGGCCAGGCTTTCCAAAAAGCTTTCCAGCACCAAATGTGGGCGGCGACCCTTGCGCGTGACCCACGAAAGGCTCAGGTCGTAGAAGCGTTGCGCTGGTTTCAGTGCTCGCAACCGGCCTTGTTGCACCCAGAGGCTGGCGTAGTGGTCGGGCAAATAGCCGATAAAGCGCCCGGTCAGGATCAGAAAGGCCATGCCTTCGCGATCCGAGGCGCTGGCGGTGCAGTTCAATGCCTGATACTGGGCCTGGATCTCTGCCGGCAGGCGGAAGGTGGGGGCGATGGCGTCCTGCTGGTTCAGGCGCGTGTCATCCAGTTCGCTATCGGCGGCGTAGAACAACGGGTGGCCGACTGCGCAATACAGCAACGAGCGTTCGCTGTAGAGCGGCGCGTACTCAAGGCCTGACAGCGGGCTTGCTTGCGGTACTACCCCCACGTGCAGGCTGCCATCGAGCACGCCTTGTTCCACCTGGCTTGGCGCGATCATGCGGATCTGAATGCGCACGTCCGGCCCGCGATCCTTGAGCTGAGCCAAGGCGTGGGTGATGCGCATGTGGGGCAGGGTGACCAGGTTGTCGGTCAGGCCGATGTTCAGTTCGCCGCGCAAATGCTGGTGCAGGCCATTGACCTCGGTGCGAAAGCTTTCCAGGGCGCTGAGCAATTGCAGCGCCGATTGGTACACCTCGCGGCCCTCTTCGGTCAGCGAAAAACCGGCGCGCCCGCGCTGGCACAGGCGCAAACCCAGCCGCTGCTCAAGGTCGCTCATCTGCTGGCTAATAGCCGAGCGGCCTATGCCCAATACGTTCTCGGCGGCCGAGAAGCCACCGCACTCCACTACGCTGCGGTAAATTTTCAACAGGCGGATGTCAAAATCACTGACTTGGGCAAGCGGGTCGGGGCGGCGGCTCATTGTTTAGTAACCAGCTAACTAAAGATTAGAAGAGTAGGGTTTTTCAGACTTTATCGTCGTGACAACTTAGCTGCAACAACAACGCTCGTCATCACTGTCGCCCTGCGAGGTCCCACGATCATGAACTTGCCTGAAAACGCTCCGCTCGGAATTGCCAGCCAGCTCAAACTGGATGCTCATTGGATGCCCTACACGGCCAACCGAAATTTCCAGCGTGACCCGCGCCTGATCGTGGCCGCCGAAGGCAGTTGGTTGACGGACGACAAAGGCCGCAAAATCTATGACAGCCTGTCGGGCCTGTGGACTTGCGGTGCTGGCCACACCCGTAAAGAGATTCAGGAAGCCGTTGCCCGTCAATTGAGCGTGCTCGACTACTCCCCGGCATTCCAATACGGCCACCCGGCGTCGTTCCAGTTGGCCGAGAAAATCACCGACCTGACCCCAGGTAATCTGAACCACGTGTTCTACACCAACTCCGGCTCCGAGTGCGCCGACACCGCGGTGAAAATGGTGCGTGCCTACTGGCGCCTGAAAGGCCAGGCCACCAAGACCAAAATGATCGGCCGTGCCCGTGGCTACCATGGCGTGAACATCGCCGGTACCAGCCTGGGTGGCGTGAACGGTAACCGCAAGATGTTCGGCCAACTGATGGATGTCGACCATCTGCCGCACACCGTATTGCCTGGCAATGCATTTTCAAAGGGCGAGCCAGAGGCGGGCGGTATTGCCCTGGCCGATGAAATGCTCAAGCTGATCGAGTTGCACGATGCCTCCAACATCGCCGCGGTGATCGTCGAACCCATGGCCGGTTCCGCCGGTGTACTGCCGCCACCCAAGGGTTACCTCAAGCGCCTGCGCGAAATCTGCGACCAGCACAACATCCTGTTGATCTTCGATGAAGTAATCACCGGCTTCGGCCGTACCGGCAGCATGTTCGGCGCTACCACGTTCGGGGTGACCCCGGACCTGATGTGCATCGCCAAGCAAATCACCAACGGCGCCATTCCGATGGGCGCGGTGATCGCCAGCAGCGAGATCTACCAGACCTTCATGAACCAACCGACGCCTGAGTACGCGGTGGAATTCCCACACGGCTATACCTACTCGGCTCACCCGGTAGCGTGTGCCGCTGGCCTGGCTGCACTGGAGTTGCTGCAACGGGAAAACCTGGTGCAGGCTTCTGCCGAACTGGCACCACATTTCGAGAGCGTGTTGCACGGCATCAAGGGCACCAAGAACGTTATCGACATCCGCAACTTCGGCCTGGCCGGTGCCATCCAGTTGGCCCCGCGCGATGGCGACGCGATCGTGCGCCCGTTCGAGGCTTCGATGAAGCTCTGGAACGCCGGCTTCTACGTGCGTTACGGCGGCGACACCCTGCAGTTTGGCCCGACCTTCAATGCCAAACCCCAGGACCTGGATCGCCTGTTCGATGCGGTCGGTGAAGCGCTCAACCAGATCGACTGATCTCTCCCTCTATATATAAGGAGCGAGCTGACTCGCTCCCGTGCCAATTCGTTAGGAGTTTTCCATGAGCAACATCCAGCACCTGATCAATGGCGATCTGGTTTCCGGCAACGACCGTTTTGCCGATGTGTACAACCCGTCCACCGGTCAGGCCATCCACAAAGTGCCATTGGCTTCGCGCGAAACCGTCCAGCAGGCCATCGATTCGGCCAAGGCGGCTTTCCCGGCTTGGCGCAACACGCCGCCGGCCAAGCGTGCCCAGGTCATGTTTCGCTTCAAGCAATTGTTGGAAGACAACATCGACACGATCTCCCAGCTGATCAGCCAAGAGCACGGCAAAACCCTGGAAGACGCTGCCGGTGAACTCAAGCGCGGCATCGAGAACGTCGAATACGCCGCCGCTGCTCCTGAAATTCTCAAGGGTGAGTACAGCCGCAACGTGGGCCCTAACATCGACGCCTGGTCCGACTTCCAGCCGCTGGGCGTGGTAGCCGGTATCACGCCGTTCAACTTCCCGGCCATGGTGCCATTGTGGATGTACCCGTTGGCGATCGCTTGCGGCAACTGCTTTATCCTCAAGCCGTCGGAACGTGACCCAAGCTCTACCCTTTATATCGCCCAGTTGCTGCTCGAAGCCGGCTTGCCCGCTGGCGTGTTGAACGTAGTACACGGCGACAAGGCAGCAGTGGACGCGCTGATCGAAGCGCCCGAAGTCAAAGCCCTGAGCTTCGTGGGTTCCACGCCGATCGCCGAATACATCTATAGCGAAGCCACCAAGCGCGGTAAACGCGTGCAGGCACTGGGCGGCGCGAAAAACCACGCGGTGCTGATGCCTGATGCCGATCTGGACAACGCCGTCAGCGCCCTAATGGGCGCAGCCTATGGTTCGTGTG